>JBGSSA010000246.1:0-25054 GCA_041737295.1 Bacteroidales bacterium
GTCAGATGAAATCAGACCGGAATCAGCCGGCGCTGTCCAAACTTTAAAACAAAACAACATCAAATCCATACTTCTTACTGGCGATAATTCCAAAGTAGCGAAAAGTGTCAGTGAAACAATCGGTATGAATAGTTTTATGGCTGAAGTACTACCGCATCAGAAATTAGAAAAAATAAAAGAACTGCAAAGCAATGGCGAATTTGTTGCCATGACCGGTGATGGAGTAAATGATGCACCGGCATTGGCACAGGCAGATGTTGGTATTGCGGTAGGTTCCGGCAGTGATATTGCAGCGGAAACAGCCGGAATTGTCCTTGTTAACAGCAATCCGAAAGACATAGTAAACCTGATACTATTTGGTAAATCTACGTATCGGAAAATGATTCAAAACCTTATCTGGGCCACAGGCTATAATGTGATTGCGCTGCCTTTAGCGGCGGGTGTTTTGTACAAATTGGGCGTAATCTTAAGTCCTGCAGCAGGTGCAGTTTTAATGACGGTGAGTACAATAATTGTAGCTATTAATGCAAGTACCCTGAAAGTAAAGTAACCCTCAAATCTGCGTATGGTGCAACATATGTACACTAACAGGTAGATGAATACAATTGCCGGCAGTTACACATCCATTGTATTATGGGTATTAATATACCCAGCTTGACATTATTTTGTGAATTTGTTCACCGGAAATCACAGTTAATTATTTGTCACTTCTTTTCTATTATTGAATACTTTTTATTTGCATCATAATTGCCTGACAAATGTTTCCCTTCAACAAAGATTTTACCTGTTTTGTCAAATACTTTTCATATGTGTAAACAATATGGAATGGTTTTGGTTATAACTAATTGTAACCCATAAATAGTACCCTTATGAAAAAGTTAATACCTATTCTTGTTTTAATCATTTTGTTGGTCCCTTCCTGCCAGAAGGATGCAATAGAACAACTGTACCAGAAAAACAAGGAATTATCGAATCTGGCTCAAGAACGCGATTCAATCGTCAATCTGCTGGTAAACTCATTCGATGAGTTGGAAAGGTCTTTGGGCATCGATATACAGGAAGGTGATGCCGGGCAGAGGATCAAACGGGATATTGAACACCTGAAAGATCTACTTGCAGCGAATGATAACAAGTACAAGTCCCTTCAATGGACTATAGCCAATTCTCGTAAAGAAAAAGCCGTATACAGCAGCAGGGTGGACTCACTGAATAATTCCATTTCGGCTAAAAACAACGAAATAGATGGCTTGTCCAAGCATATTGCTACCCTAAAAACACAGGTAGATACCCAACAGGTAAGAATTAAACAGTTAGTTGCCTTCAGTGCTAATCAGAACAGTAAAATAGAGGGTATGGTTACAAAACTGAATACGGCACATTTTGTCGTTGGTAATCCCAAGGATTTAAAAGAAAAGGAAATAATCGTCAAAAAGGGTGGGTTTCTTGGATTATTTGGCAGGGTTGATAAACTGAATCCGCAATTTAATCGCGACGAATTCCAGGCATTGGATATCCAGGCCAAAACCAATATCCCGCTTCAGGGCGACAAGGTTAAAATCGTAACGGTTCATCCCACAGATACTTATAATATCGTGGATTCAAGTGATGTTAAACATCTTGAGATAACCGATCCAGCTAAGTTTTGGGCTGCTTCGCGGTATCTTGTGGTAGAGAATCACTAATGATTATCAACAAAAAGGTAAGTTATGATTAAACCTGCGCCATTAAGTAAAGTTGTTAATGTTCTTTTATTTACTGTGTTAGTTACGGTCATACTTTATTACGGAAGGAATATCCTTATCCTGCTCATGTTTTCTATTTTCCTTGCTATGCTGATGACCCCGGCTTCCAATAAATTTGAGAGTTGGGGGATGTCCAGAGTATTTTCAACGGTAACTTCAGTGTTTATAATCATCATTGCCATATTACTGGTATTGGTCCTGATATCCATCCAGGTTGCCTCTTTTGCCGATGATCTCCCAAAAATCCAAAACAAGCTTGAAGGGTTAATCAATACGATCCAGGAATGGGTCAAAAGTACTTTTGGGGTAAGTAACGACCAACAGATCACTGCCCTCAAAGACCAGTTAAAGAATGTGATGAGTAACGCAGGTACCTTTTTCACAAACTTTGTGAAAGCAATGATATCATTGATAGGAAGCTCGGCCCTGGTGCTTGTGCTTACCTTTCTTTTCCTGTTGAGCCGCGATAAGTATGAGAATTTCTTTGTGAAGTTTCACCAGGTTGATAAAAGAGATGAAGTTAAGGAAGTGATTGACAAAATCAGCGGCATAGCGCAGCAATACCTGGTTGGCAGGTTTATTTCCATTATCTTCCTCGCCGTTTTTTTTTTCATAGGATTACTGATACTGGGAATTAAGAATGCTTTTATGTTATCGGCCATAGCAGCCCTTGTTACTTTTATACCTTATGTCGGGCCCATTATCGGCGGCATTTTGCCGGTTACCATGGCGTTGCTGACCGAAGATTCCTTGGGACCTGCTCTTGGCGTTGTTGTGGTAATGTCTGTGGCACAGGTATTTGACAACTATATAATTACGCCTTTGTTTATTGGCGGAAGTGTAAATATCAGTCCCTTTTTTACAATTTTTATCCTTATTGTAGGAGGTTTATTGTGGGGCATTGCCGGGGTAATATTATTTATACCGCTGTTAGGAATGCTTAAAATTATTTTCGATAATGTGGAAGGATTGCAGCCTTTTGCCTACCTGGTTGGAGACCAGAAAAAAACTACGTCGACAAAAGACATATGGGAAAAAATCAAAAAGAAATTTAAAAGAAGGAAATAATTTTGGGATATATAAATCATCAATTATGAAAACAATCGTAACATTATTGATAAGTTTGTTTTTGCTTTCCTCTTGTGTAACCAACACTAAATTTCCGGTATCGGATATTACCCCTGCTGCCAATATTACAGTCAGTAAACAAAAGGATAAAAACGGAAATGTTAAGATTTCGGTAGTTGCAAATAAACTGTCTAGTGCCGACAGGTTAAATCCACCAAAGAAAGTTTATGTGGTATGGATCACTACAGCTCAAAATGGCACCAAAAACCTGGGCCAGCTGAAAATTAAAAATGCCAAAAAGGCTACTCTGGAAACCATAACTCCTTTCGATCCCCAGGAAATTTTCATTACAGCCGAGGACGAAGGTAACATTTCCTATGCTATGGGCCCTGAAATCTCACGGTTATCGCTCACTGGTAATTCTAAAAACTAAACCCCGGATGAAAGCCAACGAATACAAAAGAGTTCCCAAGGTATCTTAAATGGCAATGGTATGCGGAGCATTGAATGCCTAATGGGCATCCTGTTTCTTTTCATTTGTCTGGTTTATAAATTCCTTGGTTGTTGATTCGGTTGACTTTTCATTTTGTTGAACAGTTTTTTCATTGCTCTCCACTTGGATCACTTTAATTGTAACCGCATAATCTTTAGGAGCAATGTCATTTCCCAATTTAACGGCATAGGCTTTCGAAAATTCAGCTCCAAAATAGAGCATGGTTGCGGAATAGTATATCCACATAAGCAGAACCACAAAAGAACCGGCTGACCCATAGGAATTGCCTATATTACTGTTACTGATGTAAAATGAGAATCCGAACTTCCCTATCAAAAACAGGAAGGAGGCAAATATAGCTCCGGCAATTACATCCTTCCACCTGATATAAGCATCGGGCAGAAATTTGTATATAAAAGCAAATAACAAGGAAACAGAGAACAATAAAAACACTATATTAAGTACATAAAACAAGGTAACTGAAAAATGCGGAAACATTTCCTGTATAGTTTTAAGAAACCCTTCGAACAAACTACTAAACAACAAAAACAAAAATAAGAGTATTGCAATGCCACTGATCAATAGAAAGGAAATAAGCCGGCTTTTAAGCATTTGCAGAAATCCGCGACCTTTTTTTACTCTCAAACTCCATATGGTATTGATAGAGTTGTGCATTTCATTGAAAGCACTGGTAGCGGCGAGTATTAAAATAGCCATACCTATTATAGCCATAAAATCGGTGCCTGTAACCGAAGCATTCCTGATAAGCTCCTGAATCTGTAATGCCGGTTTCTCCCCGATTACACCACTAATCTGCTCATAAACTGTTCCCTCCGTTGCTTTCTGACCCCAGAAAAGACCGGAGATGTATACAATCAAAAGCATCATCGGGCCCAGGGAAAACATGGTATAGAAACTGAGGGAGGCACTTAATCTCAATACATTATGCTTAGCGAATCCAGCACCGGCCTCTTTCGTAACCTGCCATAGATCCTTGATTTTTACCATATTTATTTGAATAGTTCAAAATCTATTTATTTTATAACACTTAATTCTATCATTTTCCCGGGAAAATGCTATTTTATTTTTGAAGGTGCCGGGCAAAACATTCCTTCGCTTGCTGCCACATGGCATCGGAGAGAACATGTCCTTTCCCGGGTTCGATAAAATATGTAAAATTGCCGGGAACTCCTTTCTTTTTGTAAACTTCCGCAATACGCACCAGACCCCTTTTCACGGATTCTATCGGGCTACCCTCATCCTCCTCCCCGAAGTTCAGGTGCAATGCCCTCGGGGCAACCAGGGATGCAATTTCAGGCGTGTCACCATACTTGCCCCACCCCGGCACAAAATTGGGGAAGCAATGTAAAATATGTTCCTGTTCAATGGCCTCATATGTAGGAAGACAACAATTCCCCACAACACACCTGATCCTAGGTTCCAACGGTCCTACCAGCCATGCATGGGTGGATCCCATGGAATGACCATAACAGCCAATCAGGTCCTTTTTTACCTCCGGACGCTCGCTGAGCATGGTTATCGATTGCTTCATATCGAAGATGTCTTTCCATGCGAGGCAGCGTCCCTGCACCACCTCACGAAGAAATTCAAAACGTTCATATTCCCCGCCTTTCAGTATACCGGTCGGATCCTGTCTCTCTTCGAAACATAAGGAGTCCGGACAAAGCACCACGTATCCTTCGCGAACAAGTGCTACCGCCGTATGATGCATCGGATTACCGCTTAATCCCGCAGGTTCGGATTTACCAAGATGATACTCACCGTTGTGCTGATGCCATACGGCAATGCCCGGTGCCGGACGGGATGCAGTAACCCCGTCAGGTACCAGCAGTAAGGCCGGAATTCTTTCCCCTGGCAATCCTGAATAGGTAAGGGACTCGATACGGTAACCATCCTTATGCAATGTCTCCCTCAACTGCGGGTTTAGTGGCGACGGCTCCGGGAAAGGTCCTCCAAGACATTCTTCATACGTTGCCAGTAAATCTTCCGGGATGGGATTATCACTATAATCCATTCGGGACGGTGAAGCACCCGTCACTGGAATTGCCATTCCGGTCGCAAGGGTACCCAATCCCAGGATAGCCTGGGACTTCAAAAAACTACGGCGATTTTGCCCTGGTGCCGATATAGGAGTTTTATTTTTTTTCATGGTTAATTATTTCTTTTTGAGGCTGTCTTCCCAAACGCCGTATTCCCCCATTATGTTTCCCTGATGAACCAGGCGCGGATAGGCCAGATCCTGGTTCGAACCAGCCTCCTGAGCTGGATTTGCATACCAGAATGCCGTGCTGCCATAAATACTTTTCATAATTTCCTGTGGCCACCACCAGATCTCAACGGCAACTCTTATATTATCAGTGAATTGAAATGCATCATTCAGGTGATATGAATAAACATTCACATTTCCCGGCCTCATTTTTATGTACCCGGAAATTGCTTTACGGTCGAAATAACACCAACCTGAATTAAAATATTCTTCAGAACCTGTGCCATGGTATGAAGGAGGAAAACCTTCCTCATCGGTCCAGATCAGCCAGTCCCCCTCACCCCACCAGATATCTTTATGCGGCCAGGCTACATGCATTAAGGTTCCGACATACTTTCCCGGGCCACTGTTTTTCTGCAGGGTAATTAAAAAAGGTTTGGGACTTTTTCCAAACCGGGGCAGGCTGTCATAGTTCTGATCATAAGGTTTCACTTCCGTGAACGTGGCATGAAACCTGCCCATGCCAGGCTTAAGGTTCTTTATATTGTCAATGTACATATTAATGTCCAACTCTATATCCACTTTGTCAGGATTGTAAAAAACCATCCTCGCCCCTTTCTCATAGGGCATAGGGAACATTGACCAGGCTCCGTCGGCAGTAATGCCAGTCAGTATGGAATTGTACTGAAACATCGACGCATAATCCGCATTTCCAAAAAAGTAACCAAGAGGTACGTCAATACTCTTTACATCAGTCCCGTCCCAATATACAATGAAACGAGTGTTTCGCCAGGTTTCGGGGATATTTGGGATGGCGGTAATGTATAGTTGTTTTATAATACCTGTTCCATGCAATGATATTTCACCCTCAGTGCCTGCCTTGACCGTTATTTTCTGTTTAAATGGCCATTTTTCGGGCATTACCGGAGGATTTCGCTCTGCCGTGATCCATGCATTTACAGCGTTTTTTATTTCCAGGTTCTCTGCATCCGAGAAAGGATATGATATGCTTTTAACTTTAATATTATCCGGATACCGCGTATATGTAACCTGCCAGTAATTGCCCCAGTTTTCGGCGAGAGGGTTATATAACTGTACCCTGATATGTTTTTCATAAGGAATCGGGAACAATATACCGGGATATGTTTTATTTGAGCAAAATGGATATGGAAACGGGCTTCTGACCGGATCAAAAAGGTCGCATAGCGGTACATCAAATACCGGTTTATTGTTCCCGTCCAAAAATATCTGCAACCGGGTATCGTGTGTCTGGAAATAAGGTTGTCCTGTAAAAATACGATGGATACAGCCCGGACCGTCCTTATCCAGAAGAACATTTACCGTATCCCTGAGATCCTTGAAATAGTTCCCGTCACTATTCAGTCCATTTGTATCCCACGTGGATGAAAGCGCCGTATGCGAGGCTTCCAGATCAGGCAGATGATCCAGCGTTCTCAGCCGTTGAAGGAAGTATGTGAGATCGCGCGTGTTGCTTTCGATGTTTTCATCATGAGCGCCCTTACAGGCAAATAATAGAATTACCGACAGAAACGACAGAAGTATTGATTTCATAATAATAAGATTTAGTCCCCCGCCACCATCCCGGGGGCTCGGGATTGTGAACGGAAATCCCGGCCTGTTCTTTTTCAGGTGATCCGGCCAGGGTGAAAATTGTTCCCGCGGGGATTTCCACCTGCCAGGTATTCCCGGTTGCGCTAACATCCGCATTCCTCTTCAGGTTTGCATCCGCGTTTGTAATATACACTGCCAGCCTTTGATTTGCAGGTAAACTGCTCATTGTACCGTTAACTGTAACCGGGTACTTTCCGTTGTTCCTTCCAAAAATCACCAACTGACCCGTTGGATTCAGATAGGCAAAAACAGCCAGATCAGCACTGCCTGCTGATGCACCGATCCTTACCGCGCCCGGTTTTACAAATTTGAATAGCTGCGAAAATTCATAGAACTGTTTTCGCGGTGACCAGCTTTGGTCCGGTTGATTAAAAGCCAGCAGGGGCCTTCCCTGTTCTTTCTCCCAGAACACCCAGTCGTTGGGAGGATTGCTGCCATACCCGTTTCTTCTGCCATGCTGATAAACACAGTCAAAACCATCCCAGAATAAATGTCCGGCAGCATTGTCATCAAGTTGTCCAATGAGATTATTTATACCTGCCGTTTCTGTAACCCAGTAGGTTCCGACCGGATTTTGATTGTTGGCGATCGTATTCCGATAATTGGCGGCATCCTTTCCATATTGATGAACGCCCCATCCGGCAAGCTTTTCTACCAGGTATTGATCTTTTAAAATTTCAACAAAACAGGCGTTGAATAATTTATCGCCTGCAGCATCGGGTGCAATAAGGCGGACATCACCCATCCCGATACGGTCCAGCTTTTCGGCAAATTTCCTTAACACACGCACATATTGAACAGCATCCGGCATATTGGGTCCTTCAACTATACCGTCGGGATGTTCAGGTCCTTTTGTGGATGATACAATATCTGTTTCATTCATAGGAGAAACCAGGTTGAAATCGATTTTCTCAGTATTCCTGGCATAATAAAGAAAAGCTGTAATAGTCTCGACAAATTCATCCTCCATGGAAGGATCTATGGAGTAATTGATATCCCCCATCCAGCTCCTTGCAGGATCAGGTTTCGCCAGGGGATCGGCGGCCGGTGGAGCTCCCATGAAGTTGATGATCAGGCGGTCAGATATACCTCTTTGATTGAGATAGTGCAGGGTGCTCCATGTTCCCCGGAACCTCTGGCCTGAAAAGACACGATTATAACAGGGCATGTTGAAGTTTTCGGGATCCTTGTCATCATTCGCCACTTCCCAATCTGTTTCTTCAATGACAACCCTGAAGATGGTTGCCCCGAGCGAATCGATCAGCATATCAACAGCCGGCCTCACAACATTGGCATCCCTGTATTCACCATCCAGCCACCATGCAGCATTAATGTTAACACCAAAACCGTCTATCGTCTGGTATCTGATTCCTGCATCAATCTGTACATCCGTTTCCAAAGGCTGTGCAACAACCGGAATAGCAGTTATGACAAGCATAACTTTCAATATGATATTCTTTAACAGGATAACCGATGCTTTCATAGTTTAACTCCTCATAATTTTTATCTGAGTATGGCCACTTCACCGTTTTTTGTATGACGGATTGCGAGAGCATAATCACCTTTCCCCAGGCTATTTAGTTGCCATGCGTCCGGAATTAAATCCCTGCTTTCTGAAATCAGTTCGCCGTTCACCGTTACACGGGTGGGTTTGTAGGATAACCGGAGGTACTCTGTTCCCGGCGAGGCTGCAACATAGTTGACTGAATTCGCGGCGTATGATACTTCACTCAATATTCCTTCTGAATAAAGTATATGATCTTCCCCGGGTGGCGCCCATTCCGGAATGGCTGCAAAAACATGATAAAACATACGCGGACATTCCCCGTAACAATCGGACCACCAGCTCAAAATACCTTTGCTGACAGGACTTTCAAATGCCATACCCAGGGAATCATTGCAGTAAGTAACCCAGTTTAGGGAGCGATAGGCCTTCTCCCTGTAGGAAGTATCCCCGGATTCCTTATACCATCGCGCACATTCAGCGGCATACCGGGCAGTCTGGTAATCCATCTTATAATTAAATGAATCCTGTTCCCCCACAAGATTTGCTCCCCACATGGCTGAGGGCTCTCCGGGTGCAGTTCGAAAAATAAAATTATCTTCTGTCCATTTAATGAGCATCGGTATATTCTTTTTCCAGTCGGGATCAAGATGCGGATAGTCAAACAGGCAAAGTGCCATGTTGCTTGCACTAAGGTTGCTTTTGTAAGTATTGCTTTTGATATCGGTATCCGAATGCCCGTCTGTCCAGTAACCCGTTTTCAAGGGGTATTCGAGTAAAAAGTTTTTGATCTGCTCCCTGGCCTTACGATATGTAACCAAATCGCCTATACTATCCCTGACGAGGTTATCTAATAACATATAGCAGCCTGTCCAGTTTGCCCCATACGGGGCAGTAACCCGGCCATCATCCATAACTACCCTGTAGGGAAGGACAGATTTCTCACCATTTCCCGCTTCTGTTCTGGATGCCAGTACATTTGCAATATCCAGGGAAGCGGTGAGGTACTTTTTCTCCCCGCTGAACAGGTACATTCTGTAGTATGTGAGTCCCATTTCCCCGGCATGGTCAACCTGTATCTCATGCAGGGCAAACCGTCCCGCACTTGTAAAACCCCTGAATACTGTATCCCCGGCATTGGTTGTTGTGTATGGAATACCCGGCCAGGCAAATGTAACCGGACTTGTTCCATGCTCCAGGACATAATCAATAAAATCACCCATCAACTTCATCACACTCACATCTCCGGTATAGGCATAATACAGCCTGGCATTTTCAAACCAGTTCGGGATTTTCTCACCGATGTCATTCATCCAGGTGTCCGGTTCAAGTTTGCCGTCAAGGTTTTTGAATGCACAATAGAAATAGTACTGGGGATACCGTGATCGCGGATCCGGACCCGGGGACAACGGTACCTGGTTTTTTATAAAGTTCCACCGCAGGTGAAGAAAATGGTCATAAGCATTTTCCCTGGGAGTATGCCATGGAATGATCTTTCCTTCCCTGTCAAGAACGACCTGATGTCCGCAGAAAATTGTATCCGTAATTACAATCCCGGGTTTGTTACATGAAACAAGCAGAAGCGGCACTAAAAGCAGAATACGATTCATCGTTGGCGCAGGTTAAACTATTTTAAAATTACCTTTTTCAACAACATGAAACAAGGACGGGCAAAATTTTTCGGGCGACGGTTTCGTCATATCCTTTGAATGCCAGGTTAAATTATTACATTTATGTGAACCTTAACAAAGGTGCTTTTCTCAAGTAATCGATATAAAATTTGTTTACTTTATTTCCAAGATTATGATACGGTTGATTTTCAGTCTGATCAGTTCATTCATGCTCATCACTGCAGGGATGACACAAAATTCCACTTCAAAAGAATTAATTGCTGACAGGGAAGAGTCCATGATTTCCGGGTTGCCAGCACCAGCGGATCCGGTCAGGCTTGACAAAATTTCAGTTTCGGACTTCGGTGCTGTTCCGGACGATGGCAAAGACGATTCAAAGGCAATCCTTGAAGCCATTGAAAAGGCCGGTAAGGATGGGATCCCCAAGGTATGTTTCGAAGCCGGCACCTATGAGTTCAAAACGATTCCCGGATGGGAAAGAACAGAACGGAAACGTGCCAGCTATATTACGATTAAGGATATTTCCAATCTTGAACTTGCCGGTGTAACGGATGAGCAGGGTCTGCCTGCAACCTTCTGGGTAAAAGACAATGACTTTAAGGAATGCCAGCCGATGATCCTCTCGATACAACAGGGAGAAAATATAACGCTGAGGAATATATCTGTGGATATGTCGCCCTATTATTATTCCGCGGGCAAAGTAGTCACGGTTAAGGGCGATGAGGTAACCATTGAAGTGCTTCCGGATCATCCCCGGGTTGACGGACAGAAGGCATACATTATGGGTTTATATGATTTTGGATCGCGTAAAGCAAGTGTGGTAAGGCTGACATGGGACTTTGATCTTCCACAATGGCGGGTAACGGGTGACGACAAAAACAGGCAAATGACCACTCAATTCGCTGCCCTGGCGAATTCATGCAAACCGGGTGACGGGGTCTTCTGGTTCCAGGGGAACTATACCGGATCCATGCTTAATTTCCGGGGTATTAAAGGCCTTTTACTTGAAAATGTACGCATTCTGAATGGTCATGGGTTTCCCATAACCTGCAATTTCTGCCAGGATATTACATACCGGAAAGTTAATATCAGTCCGGAAGGCAACAGGATTGCCACTGCATGTCGCGATGGATTCAAAATATATTGTGCCGGCGGCAAGGTACTGATGGATAGTATACATATAGAAGGATGCCTTGGTGATGACGGTCAGAACATCCACGGAATGTGGCTGTCTGTGTTGAGAAAGCAGGATGCCAACGGGTTAGTCACTGCAACCTCCATGCCTTGCCTGACCCCGGGTAAGACAGTGGTGTTGCTTGACGACCAGTTTCTTCCGGCATGGAAATCGATTGTTAATACCTGTACCGTGGCGGATAAAGAAATGCTGATTACATTTGCCGATCCTGTTCCGGACTGGGTTCATGAAAAAACTCCGATTGAGCCCCAGGAATGGCTTCCCGATTCACTTCACGTTACAAACTCCATATACCGCACTACCGGCCGGTTCGGGATTTACCTGAAGGCATCGAACACATTGATTGAAAAATGCCTTTTTGAAAACAACGTTGCTGCCATTCATATAGGTGGCGAATGGAGCTGGGGCTATTGGCTTGAGTCGACCAATTCGCAGCACGTTGAAATACGGAATTGCATCTTTCGGGATAATCGTCTCGACATGCGATATGGCGGACAAAAAATGGATATGGCGATCAGCATAGCCAGTTTTACAAATCCCGACAAGTTAGGCGCCCCTTCGGAAGTTTTGTCCGGACTGATAAGGGACATCCGTATCCATGACAATATTTTTGAGGACGAATCTCTTTGTGTGAGTTTGCAAAACTGCGGGGATGTCTGGTTCTGGAACAATACACTTAATAATTGCGGGAAGGATTTACTGATCAATGAAAAAACCGCGAAGAATGTCTTCCGGACGGCTCCCTGATCAGGATCAATAACCCCGTGCGGGAAATGGGAAGAACCAACTCCCCTGATTATAAGTTCGAAACCTGCCTGTTGGCGGCTCCGAACTTATAACCGGAATAGAGCTTTATTTCTTAACCAACTCATTTACAGCGCCGGAGAGCAGTATCCATGCAGCCCCGGTATCAATAACGCATTCATTCTCACCCCACAGGAATGGCCAGTCCTCTTTGTTTTCAAGAAAATCAGGCTTCAGAAGCAGCACCCCGGGGACAATTCCCCCGGCGATAAAACGAAAATCAGCCCTGTTACTGCCATAGGTAATTTTCTTCGAAATAGTTCCTACTGTAGATACAAATGAAACATTCGAATACGGATGGCAACCCAGGATATAATTCAGCCCTTTAAAAACGTATTCGGGTCCGATGATTTCGGGGTAAAACTTATATGCATAATAATTTGTATTTGCCCAGTCGATAACGATTGTATTTCCGGCCCAACCGCGCGCAGAAATCGGCACACCATACGGGTTGTCTTTATCAAAGCCGTCATTCAGGGCTTTGTAGCGGACGACATAATCCTTAAGTTTACTGCGATATTCATCGCCGAGCAGGGGAACAGCATTCAATGCAAATGAAATATTTGCACCAAGGGAATTTTCGAGCACCGGCCAAATAAGTTCCATAAACCGTGTGGAATACTGTTTATCCCCGGTAGTGACAAATAATTGCAATGCAGCCATCAATTCGGTATTCGGCCTGTATTTGCCAAATATCGTATCCTCTTTGACAGGAAGTTTTTTATCCTCGTCCCATAGCCGGACGGCCTGTGTGAGGCAGTCATCGGCGAGAGGTTTGTTAAAATTCTTCAATGCACGGGTTGCGGCTGCCAGGGCCGCGATTGAATGATAATCCAAGGTGGTGGAGCGGTTTGTAAACGCCCATCTGTCATCTTTGGTTCCGCTCGACTTTCCGTCGGTCTCATAGGGCTTTAAAGCAGGGTTATAGGGCAGATTGTCCGTTTCTGTGGAAGCATCGCCCAGGTGGTGGTACTGATGAAGATTAGGAACTATAATGCCTCTTACAGGATGTCCTATATTTTGAAGTTGTGCAACAATATTCAGGGTGCCATGTTCAATCTGCTGCAAAATGTCAGCTTTCCCATCCGGACGATGAATATCAACATATCGCGCAGCCTGATCGATCAAAGTTTCATCCCGGCTCATTGCGAATTTCTCCCACGCATCTGCAAGGTTCAAAATAACGGTATTATGTGATCCGGTCTGTATGTCGAAATCACCTGCATCAAACCATCCGCCAACTGCCAGACCGGGGATACGCTCGAAAGGTTTGTATTTGGTATCGGTGGTTGGTCCCATAACATACCCGTCGAAATGCTGGTGGTTAACCGGGGCCTGCAATGCATCGTCCTTATAGGGCTCCCCGTGCCAGATACGGTAAGCCTCATTCACCTCCATATGGTCCATTTGCACCGGAAACCATACATCGAGGGTAGGATGCCAGATCTTGTCATAAACACCGGCATCTATGGCAAATGTGCTCGTTTTCTGGTTGCCATATTTAATAAAGTACAATCCGGATTCTTTAACAGATGAAAAATCAAACTTTACATAATTGTATCTTAAATACTTGCCCCAGGGCTTCAAATCAGCTGACAGTTTTTCTATGGATTCCCCTTCAGGGGTAACCATGAAAAGCGATGCCTTACCCAACGGTTTATCGGCCTTATCCAATTCAATAACAGCAATCTTTTGCTGGTCGGGATGATAGCCAGCCTGGTTAAAACCGATAACCGGGGTTCTTTTCCAATCGGGTATGGCATTTGGCTTAACATACCATTGCAGAACATTCCCGGTTTTGCCTGACGGAATCAGGCTTCTGACCACGAACCACCCGTTCTGGGCGAGATTACGGCCATCAAAAAGCATGAGTTCGGTTTCTGACTGGATTTTTACATATCGCTCCGGATCTTCCGGGGCAAGGACTATGGTTTTACCTGTAGCTATAGGTTCCGGGACTATAAATTCACCCATTCCCCTGTCATCAAAGGTTATATGATTTTCAAATTGCGGAATTTTTTCGGCTGCCGGTTTCATAAACGTGTTGCTTGCCGGGTACAAAGAAAAAGTACCGGGTTTTCCATCGGCCAGGTATGTCTTCTCAAAATAGGAAGCCGGCAGGAATTCAAGGTTAAACCCCACATGGCCTTCAAGAGCTTTGGGAACCGGTTGATCGAGATTTACTATAATTAAAAACCCATTATCCCTGGGCGTCACAGTAACCCGGGAATTAAAGTCATACTCCTTATACTTCAGCATAACTTCAATCGAATTGGTACTTTTATCGATCTTACGATCCGCCATGAAGGGAACCAGGTCCCACTGTTCAGGAGTATTTTGCAATCTCACAGCCCCACCGGTAGCCGTTCGCACGCCATGGTGAATAAGTTCGATACCCGCTGTTTTCTCATCAAAGAAAAACCCGTTGAATTGACTGTTGAATACGAGAACATTAACACCCTGTGTTTCAAAATATTCCAGGTCATTTAATTGAAGTTTCTGTCCATATGCATTATGCCTGCTCACAGACAAAAGGCAAACTAAAGATAACATGGATAGAAATCTTAATTTGCAAACGCCGGCTTTCATTTTAATTTGCATGGTTCATAGGTTAAATGGGTAAGTACGTAGTATAGTGTATCATTTTTGTTCTGCCCCGATTTCAAAAAGTTTTAGACTACTGTCATTAATTCCAACCAACAGGGCAATTTTTCCGGTGACCAGCTTAATAGGTATAATGTGGCGAACTTCACCCTTTATCATGAGGCCGCTTTCGGAAGGAGGAACCGCGACTATTCCCGATTCCTTGTTATAATTCAGGATGAGCCCGACACTGGCATCGTTCCGGGGTGTTTCTACTTCTGAATTGTAAAGATTGCCTCCAATAACATAAGACTTACCCCTGTAATTAATATCGGCAATGTCACTGATGGATGAAAACTGGGCCCGGTTCGGTAAATTATGGATTGCAAATTTTCCTTTCCCTTCGTTTTCAATCCAGACACTGGCGAACATATTCACCTTATAACTCAGGGACTGGTCGAGAATACTCTTCCCATACACTTCTTCCAGCGTAGCTTTGCCAAATTCATCATATGTCATATACCGTTGACCGATGACCGGTATTTGACCCACGGTGGCATCAAATCCGTTTGCAGGGTATCTTACACCGTTTTCCATATATGCCAGTACAATATCCTGCCGGCCATCCAGGTCAAAGTCGTTTGAAAATACTTCAAAAGACTGATCTTCCCTGTACTTATAGTTCTGACCAAGATTTCCGGCGATGAAATCGATATCCCCATCCTGATCAACATCTGTGGCATGAATACTATACCACCAGCCAACCGTATTCTGAAATCCCAATTTGTCGGTAACCTCCGTAAAAATTCCGGAATTGTTTTCAAAAAACCGGACTCTCATCCATTCACCAACTATAACAAGATCTGTATCGCCATCTTTATCAAAATCCACCCAGACTGCATCCGTTACCAGCCCTGCTTTAGTTAAACCAGGAGCAACAGCGGGTGTAACATCTTCAAACCTCAGTTGCTCATTTTTTTTCCCATTGTTCCTCAGGATGTAACTTCCGGCCGGTTGGGGATACTTACCGGGAATAATCCTTCCCCCGATAAACAGATCCAGGTCACCGTCACCGTCAATATCTGCGGAACACACACATTTTCCACTTTTTTTCAGCGCAGGAAGTGCATTGGATTTAATAAATCCACGGGTAGTATTCAGGTAGAGCCTGTCGTTATACAAATCCTCCTCCTTCATTTGGGCATTGCCCCCGCTTACAACATAGATATCCGTTTTATTATCACCGTCCGCATCAAACATTAATGCACCGGTGTCTTCATACTTAGAATCGGCAACCCAGGGGCCATCCTGTTTTTTAAAATTTCCCTGCGGCGTTTGAATATAAAGTGCAGCTCCAAAACCTGACCCGTTTCCTGCAAAAAAGTCATCCAGACCATCCTGGTTAACATCTCCTGCTGCAAGAGCAGGTCCCTGCCTCGAATACCGATACGGAAGCAGCGGTTCGGATTTGAAGTCATCGACTGTATCTTCGCGGTGGACAAAATCAATTCCGGAAATGGCGGTAATATCCCTGAAATGAGGAACTGTCAACTGAGTGGAATCTCCTTTTATTGCATTTTCATAATTCAGGCTGATCAATTGATCTGCTGCAATCTTTTTCAATGCCTGCTGATTTCCGTCGGGCCAGATCACGCGGAGTTCGTCAATTTCCAGGTTTTTGCCAAGCCCGAAGTGGATCACCGGGGAAACGCTGGACTGGTATCCCCTGGTTAGCGTTAATTCCTGTTTCTGGGTTACATTTCCGGTGCGGACAAGAACAATGCCCCCCATGCCAAAAGGATTCTTTGCTGGTCCGATAAGCTTGATTTTCAGATAATGATTTTCCTGATCCGAAACCCGGTTCTCATACACAGCTGATTTCTCGTTCACATTATTCATAACCAGGTCAAGGTCCCCGTCATTGTCAAGATCACTGCATGTAATTCCATTCGTCAGGGTGGGCTCACTGAAACCCCATGACACCGATTTATTGCTGAAGGTATAATTACCATTGTTATGGAAGGCAAAATTGGGGACGGGATTGATTGGAAACAGTTCCGGACGGTATTCGGCTTTCTGTTTTTGAAAATACATACCTGATTTTGGACTTGGCAGAATATCCTGGTTATTAATATCCCTTAAAACTCCGTTGCTGACGAACAGATCTTTGAGGCCGTCATTATCCATATCCATGAAAAGTCCTCCCCAGCTCCAGTCGGTATAGGCAACCCCCGCGAACAGGGTAATATTACTGAAAACAGGTTTACCATCGAAAATACCGTTATTCAGCTGAAGTGAATTCTGCATATACTGGTAGTGAAATCCAAATTTTATGCTGTTATCAAATGTCACCTGCCGCATAGGGATCACATTAACCGTGCGCCGGTAATGTTCCGGTGGAGTCATGTCGATCTGAAACATGTCGAGCAGTCCGTCGTTGTTGATGTCGGCAACATCAAGACCCATACCGAAAATCGATGTTTGAAACGTACATTCCTTAACCACCTCACTGAAAGTACCATCACCTTTGTTCAGGTAAAGAAAATCAGGGGGATTAAAATCATTTGAGATATAGAGATCCTTCCAGCCATCGTTATTTAAATCAGCGGCTACCACACCAATGGACATTCCGAAATTCCTGACGCCTGCTTCTTCTGTAACATCCGTAAAAGTAAGATTGCCATTATTCCTGTAGAGATGTCCGGACTCTTCATAGTTGTTCTCTTTTGTCTTCTCCCGGTAAAACTCAGCGCCCATGCTCACCAGCACAATCGGGTAATTAGCCACATACAGATCCAGCAAACCGTCATTGTTATAATCAAAAAAAGTGGCCTGTACCGAAGAGCTTTTATCATTGATGCCATAAGTCCTGGCACTTTCAGTGAACGTATTGTCATGATTGTTTATGAACAGTAAATTATCCGACGGCTGGTATTTGGCGGAAACACAGACGTAAATGTCAAGCCAGCCATCATTGTTTACATCAGCCATGGTGGAACCAGTGAACCATTGATGATTGCCGGTGACACCTGATGCTGAGGAAATGTCCTCAAACTTCATATTGCCTTTATTCAGGTATAGCTTGCAGGCTACAAGATTTCCTGTAAAGAAGATATCATCCAGTCCGTCGTTGTTGATATCACCTACTGATACCCCGCCGCCCATATACATATACGGGAATTTAGTGTAATTCAGGGTATCATTCTCAATCAGTTCATTCATGAAATCTATACCTGTCCTTGATGAGGCAAGTTTTTTGAAATTTTTTTTAGCAATGTTTTCACACGAACAAAACAAAAGGAAAATAAGAAATAAACTAACCGTGGATCTCATGATATAAGGTTAAATTGTATAGGTAATTACTTTATTTATCCCACTAAAATTTTAATATCCCGGATTCTGATCTGCTTCCGAAATGGCCGAATTAATATCAATTTCAAGCTGCGGAATCGGGTATGACCCGGGAACACAATAATTGATGCAAGAACAAGAAAGATTTTTGACTGTCTCATTGGGATGGGGATTATACAGCTTATTTAACGTTGAAGATCTGAAGTCTTTCATTATTATTTCCAACCAGCACAGCTTTGTCTCTATTGTCATTGTCCATGTGAATTAACGACAAGGCCTTAACGTCTTTAGGAACAAAAAATCCTGATAATACAGAAGGGATGGCTTTAAAGTTGCCCTTTCCATCACCTTTCAAAAATACACCAACACCACCATCGTTTCTCGGAGTTACAATTTCAATATCAAAAAGATTGCCGGCTGCTAAGATATCCAGGTGTCCATCCTGGTTAAAATCTTCGATGATTATATCATTTAATGATGATAATTGAGCTTCATTGGGCAATTCATGCATGTTGAACTTTCCATTTCCGGTATTTTCAAGGTAACAGCTGGCAAAGGTTTCAGCCTGCAAATGAAGGGATGTGTCCAGCATATTCATGGAATAAACATCTGAAATCTCTGCTTTGGCAAAACTTTCATAGGTGGGGAATTTTACGGCAAGGTCCGGATTCTGTAACACGTAACATTCCCTGCCTCTTACCGGGTATTGATGTTTTCCCTGGTAATAGCTCAGGGCAATATCAGACTTTCCGTCCTTGTCAAAATCCCCTGCATATACATCAAATGTTTGATCCCTGCTTGCCCTGTATCGCATATTCAGCCCCAGGTTGCCGGCTACCAGATCGATATCTCCATCCTTATCAAAGTCGGCGCCAGCGAGGCTAAACCACCAGCCTTTAGTCCCTTCCACAGGGGTTCTTTCAAATTTTCCCTGGTGATTTCTGTAAATGCACAAGGGCATCCATTCCCCGGCGACAATAAGATCAGTCCAATTATCATTTTCAAGATCAGTGAAGAAGGCAGCCGTTACCATGCCGGCTTTCATCAGGTCGGGAGCCACATTGGCTGTAACATCCTCAAATTTCACCGTTCCGTTTGCTGATTTGTTTTCAAGGATGAAACTTCGGGCTGGGAACGGATAGTTGCCGGGCACATGTCTGCCACCGACAAACAGGTCCAAATCCCCATCATTATCAAAGTCAACCGGTTTGACACATGATCCGCTTGTCACTATCGGGGGCAGGGTATCAGGACTTTTAACAAAATAACCTTTGCCTGTATTTATATATAGCCTGTGCTTGTACTGGTCTGAATTTTCAGGAAATTCATTTCCACCGCTTATGACATAAAGGTCATTATCTCCGTCAGAATCCGCGTCAAACAGTAATGTTCCAGTATCTTCGTAATTGTTGTCATTTTCCCAGGGACCTGCAATCCTGTTAAAGGAACCATCCCTGGTCTGAAGGAACATTGCTCCTTTGCTATGCAATGCATTGCCAATAAAGAAGTCCTCTAATCCATCATCATTAACATCTCCCACAGCGATATCCGGACCTGTTGCGGACAGTTTATGAGGCAATAAAGGCTGCTTTTCATAATCATTGTAAATATTCTCGTGATGAATAAAATCAATTCCGCTTGTTTCTGTGATATTGGCAAAAAGACGGGGAGCATTGGCAGGAGCAGTCCACCCCCTGCCCCCGCCAGCGGGGGACATGCCGTATGCCACAGCTTCAGTATATGACAGGGTCAATTTCTGATTTGCATTCACCTTCTGTATTGCCTGCCTTTTGCCATCGGGCCAAATAACAATTAGAGAATCAATAATTTTGTCCTGACCTGTGCCGAAATACAGAATCGGTTCCATGGAAGATTCATAACCCCTTGAAAGCGTCAGTTCAGCCATCTGTAATTTCCCATCCAGCCATACGGCAACAATAGATCCAATACCCATTTTATTCTTAGCAGGGCCTTTGAAATCAACTTTAATGAAATTGCCCAGGTTATTTTCCCTGGAATTGTTTTTATAAAGGAATGCCTTTTCATCTATATTATTGACGATCAGTTCAAGATCCCCGTCATTGTCCAGATCAGCATAAGCAGCGCCGTTTGAATAACTCTTTTCCGTGATGCCCCACTCTTTGCTAAAATGCGCAAAAGTCAGGTTGCCGGTGTTTCTGTAAGCATAATTTATAAGCTTTTGAGCCGGCATTTTTTTTACCTGCTTTAAATATTCGGGTATATTGGTTTCAGAGCTAAAATAGCTCCCCTTTTCCATCTGGTTGAAGAAATCTATATTATTGATATCCCTTCGGATACCATTTGTTATATATAGGTCTTTCCATCCGTCAAGGTCAAAATCGGCAAATAATGCACCCCAACTCCAGTCGGTTGATGTTACTCCTGCAATCCAGGCAGCATTACTGAAGAATGGCAGGCCATTATCCATGATTCCCCTGTTAAGTTGCAGCGTGCTATACCGGTATTGATGGTGAAGTCCTTCCTTAACCATTTCCTCAAAATCCTCCAGGATCATGCTGGTCATATTTTCTTTGGCTCTTTGATTATCTTCAGGAGCCATGTCAATTTGCATAACATCAGGCAGACCATCATTATTATAGTCTGCAATATCAGCCCCCATGCCGTAAAACGAGGTTTGGCCGGTTACTTCTTTTGTCCTGTCGGTAAAAGTCCCGTTGCCGTTGTTAAAGAAATAGAAGTCGGGGCTTGTAAAATCATTTGAAATGTAAAGGTCTTTATATCCATCCTGGTTCAGGTCGCAGACTGTAGCGCTCAACGACAGGCCAAAAGTCAACAGACCTGCTTCAACAGTGACATTGGAAAAAGTGCCGTCTCCGTTATTCCTGTATAAATGTCCTGATTCATCAATTTTTGCATTGTTCATCATCTGCCTGTAAAAATAGGGAGATGACTTAAACCGGGTGATAGGATAATTGGCAACATAGAGGTCCAGATCGCCGTCATTATCGTAGTCGAAGAATGTTGTCTGTGAGCTTTTCCCGTTGTCATCAAGGCCAAATTCAGCGGCTTCTTCCTTAAACACGGGTATTCCCCCCGGATTGTTTCCCTGGTTTACAAACAGCAGGTTTTTGCAATTGCCTTTTAATCCGGAAACACTTACATAAATGTCGGGCAATCCATCCTCGTTTATATCGCATATTGTTGAACCCAGCATCCATCGACCGTCGCCACCTGTTCCCGAAATTTCGGTAATGTCTTTAAATTCCAGGTTTCCCAAATTGAGATACAAGCGATTGCTGACCATATTACCGGTAAAATAGATATCCGTCAGACCGTCGTTATTGAAATCTCCAACGGATACCCCACCGCCCATGTACATGTAGGGATACAAAAAGTAGTTAAAAGTATCGGTTTCTGTCAGCGTATTCTGAAAAGTAATATTAGTTTTTCGTGAGGAGAGTATACTGAAAACGGAACCTTCCCCTGTTTCGTCCGGTTTACATGAAAAACAGGTGCCAAGTATTGCAAATAACAAAACAACCGGGTAAAGTCTTTTGCAGTATTCAGGGTTTGGAAGGCCAGTCATATGGGCTAAATTGTTAAGAATGAAGGATGAATGTACTTCAAATCACGTAAAGAAAGAAATGGTCCTGTTTTGCAGGACCATTTCTTTAAATCAAAATTGTTTTTATCCACTAGTAACCCGGATTCTGGTCTTCCTGGTCCATGTTAGGATTAACATCAATTTCCCTTTGAGGAATAGGCCAAAGAAGATTCTTGGGTGAAGTGAAAACCAAATTAGCCTTATCTGCTTTAGGAATCGAATTCAGCAATTTATCCGAAGTGAGGAAATCTTCAAGTCTGCCCCATCTTACAAGGTCGGAGAAACGAATCTGTTCACCACATAATTCAACTTTACGCTCATGTTCCAACGCTACCATGAATTCGTCCAAATTCGTAACCGGATATCCGGCATCATCCATAGCAGTAGTTCCATACTCGGGCATAGCCACATCGGCTCTCCTCCTTACCTGGTTCATCAGTTCTATTGCCGGGGAAAGATTTCCAAGATTTGCCTGGCACTCAGCCATCATCAGGAGAACATCGGCATACCGGATCACTTTCATGTTGATTCCGGATGTATTATCCGTTTCACTCCGTTGTTTGTAATAGTTCTGGTATTTCCTCCAGCCCCTTCTTGTGTATTCAGTAATAACACCATTCAAATCTTCAATCAAAGGAGTAAGTTGAGCAGCTTTCATGGTATCATTACCGTTGTTATACAAATCACCAACCTGGTAAGCACAGAAACCGCGCCTTGGATCAGTTTTTACACCATTGACAGCATCAGTTTCGAATTCATTCCACAGATCCTCTGAAATGAAAACGTTGAACCATCCCAAGCAACTATATTCCTGGGCCCTGAACGTACCTTCATTCACACCCTGGTCAGTTCTGTCGGAACTCCATTGGTTGGAATAACCGGCAGCCTTGCTAAACTGGACTTCGAAGAGGGATTCCACACCATTTTCGGTTTCTTCCATGAAGTTGTTAAAATAAGCAGGTTCCAGGCTGTAACTGGTGGTAAGATTATTAAAAGCTTCGATCGCTCCGGAATAGTTTTTCTGGTATAAACGTGCTTTGCCTAACAATGCCCAGGCAGAACCTTTAGTAGCCCTTCCGGGGACTTCATCAGCTTTGGTACGGCATTTTGCTGCAGCCTCGATACAGTCGGCTTCAATTTGTGCCCATACCTGTGCTTTAGGAGCTCTGCCAACACCTAAGTTCTCTGCAGGATCTATTCCGAGATAGATAGGAACATCACCAAATTTGTCAACCAGGTAGAAGTAATACAAAGCACGCATGAAAAGTGCCTCACCAATATACTTGTCTTTCATTACCTGGGAGAGAAAAGCTTCGGGGATTTCGTTAATTAATTCGGAATTGTTGATCACAAAATTGGCCTTATTAATGCCTCTGTAGCAAGAATTCCAGTAAGCCTCTGTCAGACTATGTGTTGCATCATGTGCGAAGTTCAGCCATTGGCGTTTATCAGCTTCCTGCTGGGGGTTACATGTATTCTCATGAGACATGTTGTCATTTCCATACCAAATACCACGGTTGTACATACCGGTTGTTTGCAGACTTCCATAAATAGCATCTACAGATGACTGCACCTGAGCCGCAGATTTAAAATAAGTATCAGGTGAAAGATTGTTAGGATTTGAAAGTTCTAACTTATCCGCATCGCAGGAAAAGAATAGAACCCATGCACTGAAAAGCAGTGCAGGATAAAAATATGCTTTAAGTCTTTTCATAATAATTCTGTTTTTAAAGTTTAGAAGGTAATTTGAAAACCAGCAATAACTGATTTTGGGATAGGATAATTACCTACATCAATTCCATTGGCATAGTTTTGAGTTGTTGTCTGAGGAGCACCAATTTGTCCAATAGTAGTACCATTGGCCAGGTATCTGCCAACCTCAGGATCTAAACCAGAATAATCAGTTATTGTAATCATGTTTTGTGCACTAACATAAATTCTGATTTTACTGAGTTTGTTCTTTAAAAGACTTCCAGGTAAAGTATACCCAAGGGTGATGTTTTTCAACTTTGTATAGGCACCGTTTTCAACAAAACGACTGGATGCCTAGGCATTGGCGGCAACTGCACCGGCTCTTGGAATGGTGTTTGAAGGATTATCCGGGGTCCATCTGTCAAGAACTTCAACACCGGCATTAAATAACCGGGGCATAGCCTGCAGGTCATACAAGTTAGTGTTATAGAGCTTGTTCCCATAAACGCCGCTAATGAATACGTTAAGATCAAAGCCTTTGTAGGAAGCATTAAGGTCTAAACCAAGCGTCATCTTCGGGAAGGGGTTTCCTATATTGGTTCTGTCCTTCGCGGTAATTTCACCGTCACCATCGGTATCTTTAATCCGAAAATCTCCTGCCGTTGAGGCATTGAGTGCGTGTTGCGTACCACCCATATAGGTATTAGCTTCCTCAGCTGACTGGAAAATACCGTCGAAATCCCATCCGTAGAAGAAGAAAGCGGGTTGTCCAACTTCGCACCTGTTAAGGTCTTCACCTTCAAAACCAAACCCGGAAATATAGGTAGCACCACCCAGGGATTTAACTTCATTTTTGAAAGTACCCAGATTTAAATTGGCTGACCATTGAAATTCGCCTTCAAAATCGTTGTATCCAACCTGCAATTCAAAACCTTTAGTCTCCATTGAGCCTGCATTCTGAGGGATTGTACCTGTCCAGTCACCTGAAGACAGGGGCAGCGGTACTTGCATTAGAAGATCATCACTCTGGTTCATATAATACTCTGCAGACAATGTAAATTGATTTTGGAACAAGCCCAAATCAACCCCAATGTTAGTCATGGTAGTTTCCTCCCACTTTAAATCGGCATTTGGTCTGCCTGCGGCGGTTGTTCCCACTAAAAGTTGATTCAGAAAAGTATAGTTCATGTCTGAGGTCAGGGAGGAAGAATAGGCATAATCCGCAATCTTGTCATTACCAGCTTTACCCCAGCTTGCGCGGAGTTTTAAGTTGCTGATCTGGGCAACATCACTTAAGAAACCTTCTTTTGCGATATTCCATCCCAGAGATACTGAGGGGAAAGTACCCCATCTCTCGTTTTCACCAAACCTTGACGAGGCATCTTTCCTGATTGAAGCCGAGAACAAGTATTCTACTCCCTATCCTTCGAACCAATAGTTTTCTTTTCTTAAGTTAAATCTATGAATAAATATGATGATGTAAAGCAAGTGTTAATAACCGGAAATAACTCTTCGGAGTTATTCTGGTTATTAACACCTTTTCTTT
>JBGSSA010000247.1:0-14217 GCA_041737295.1 Bacteroidales bacterium
TCGGTGATTTCTAATGAAGTCAGCATAAAACCACCGCTCAACCGGCCAAAAACAGATAACCCATCAGATACGGGGTAAAGATAGCGATATTGGATCCCTCCCCTGAATCCGTTTATCGGCATGGTCAGAGAATATTCCCCTGAATAATCGGAAACATGATTCCGCCCCCCGGTCATATAAAATCCGGTGTTAATGCCGAATGCATGCCTATCCTTGCCATATTCCAATGTTAAAACATAGTTAAAATAACCTGCAAACTCCTCGGTTTTCCTGACGTGTAAGGATTCAATTACCAGTTCAGATTGCAAATCCTTCAAATCTTGCATCTCGTAGGTTCCATAACCCGCATTAAAAGCTATCCTTACATCCTGCGAATATGTAGCAGCATTAAAAACAACAATGAGAAGTATAATCAGTTTTTTCATTCAGGCAAATAGTCCGTTATATCCAACGTATGGCCACTATTAGAGAATAATCTGTTTCCGTATAATTGGGGTATAGCATCTGTACTGGGTATCTTTAACACTATATCGGAGCTTTCCAGGTCGAGTATATACAGGTTACTATAATCGGTAAGTAACAGGTATCCGCTTTCAGGATCTATATTCCTGGTTACAGTTGCATTTGCAGGAAGGTTGATGGATTCTATCAATTCGAAGTCAGGAACGCTTCTTATTTCCAGCTTGTTGTTATCCTTATAGGTTACCATCACCTTGCCGGGATCATTGATATCGAACAAAATGGAACGGTAGGGTTGGGTGTCGCTATAAACCTGGCTGAATAATGTATCAGAGATGCTGTAAAGTTTTATGCCGTTAAAGGTAACTACCCCGGTATATTTTCCGTCCTTTGAGGTGGATATGCATGCCCATTTGCTGTATACAGGATAGTCATCGATACTTAGTGTGGCAAGCACCTTCCCTGATGCAATGCTGATTAACTCCAACCTACTTTTCTGTGCTATCATAACCTGATCATTATCGGTCAGGTAAAAATGATCGATCGATTTTGCCGAGCATTCATAACGAATGATGATAGGATCAGAAAGGCTGTTGTCTTCAAATACATATATGTTTTCCGATGTAAGGGCAGCCACCCTGGCTGAATTGGTTGCACAGGAATACAATCCCTCGTAACTCAGGTTATAAAGCGGTAATGACTGGAGTTCTCTCATAGAAGATATTTCGTAACCTTCCATGTTATCGTAATTGTTGGTATATAGCGTTTTATTAATGTGATTATACCCATACCGAGGCCAGTTATCTACAAAATCATTACCAAGAGTGTGGTATTTCATATCTTGCAGACTATAGGAGATATTTGAGGAATTCACATGATAAGGTTGTGTATACAGGATGTATTGAGCTCTATCGCCGAATCCGGGTTGCGGGATTGTAAAACTGGTATCCGAAGATGAATATAAAAGTGTAATATCCGGGTATGGGTCAGTCCTGTTTAGTTTGTATCGGCATAAATAATTTGACCGGTTCCAGGAAATCCTGACGCTATCCAGTCCAATGTCTTCAAAATTCATGACAGGCTCGGGATCATTAATGTCAAGCGTATTTCCCCATGCATGCTGACCGTCGTCCCCTATTACCCTTAAATTAATCCTGAAAGTAATTTCACCGCCAACATATGAACTATCAATATAGAAACAAGAATCTGCATCGTATACCATATTATTTATCCCGTGACTACCCGTTATTTCATAAGAATGAAAATTGTACTGATCACATTTTGGCCAGCTGATTTTCAGATATCCTTCCTTTGTAATGCTATTAGAAGGCGTTATAGGAATGGCGGGCCTGTTATCGATCAAAACAAGCCAGTTCTTTTGAATAAAATAACCTTCTCCCCCGGTCATATCGGCAAGGCTTCCGGATCCACTATTCGTGTAAATGTAAGCCCGGAGGGTATCAAATCCAGGACTATACTCACGCGGTGAAACATAGAAAGATCCGTCCTGTGAATTTACTACCCATTCCTGGTCACCCAGTGAGAATCGACCGTCCCATATTGTAAGCCCGTATGAGTTAAGTTGATATTTGAATTCCGTGTTCTTGAACAACAGCAACGTGTCATGCTCCGAAATTAGATTCAAATCAAACGGATGAGTTGGGTCGGGTGGTTGAACATCCCTGAAATTTTCATTATCCAGTTCCTTCTGGCAACTGAGGACTGTTAACAGTATAAGAATAAATGATGGTTTGAATTTTTTAAGTAATGCCGGAACAAATGCCAGGCAAAACAATAAAAACAGACTTCCCTTACACACCATATTAAAACATAAACTTTCTTATACGGCTTGTTGTCATTTAGGGTTATGTTGTATTTGCCACAAGGAATGCAAGACCAGGGAGTTTAAAACAGGTACCTCTGTTGACAACTTTGCAAACACTCCGGCCCCGCTTGGGGCAGAAGCGTTACTGCCTGCCAGTCTTTTTAAGCGGGTTGGGCTACAGGGATTGCCTGGGAAACCTTTAAGACCAGCCTGGTTTTGGTAAACGTGTGTTATAATGCCATTAAAATGCTATTTTTACTCTCAACCCCGGTATTCATGTGTATAATTTGACATATGAAAATAAAATTCCTTTTGATAGTATCCTTTATAAGGTGCAGTCTTTTAATCGATGCCCAACCCGATCCTATTTCCAACAATTAAAGCTTTGAGTATGAAAATTTTTTTTACAATTATGCTATTGTTGCTGATTTCAGGTTCAGTAATCCTAAAGGCGGCAAAATATAAAAATTCCACCATAGTAATTAATGGAAAGACACATAATCTTTTATTTAGTGTGCCTGACAATTACAATACGGCAAATACTTATCCCCTTGTGATTGGTCTGCATTATTGCGGAGGCACAGCTGCCGGCTTCAGAAGTGCACTTCACACAATTACGGATGAATTGGGTATGATCATTGCCTGTCCGGATTATTCCACATTTGATGAGGGCTGGATACCCGCTGCTGATACCAGTCTTTTCCGTTTAATTGTAGCAAAGTCAGAAACAGACTACCGGATTGATCCCAATATGATCTTTCTTACCGGGATGTCATGCAATGCCGAATATCTGATACGGCATGCCCTTGCAGGAGTTTACCCTTTTAAGGGTATTTTCCCATGGGAGCCATATAATCCCAATGTTAATAGTTACAATCTCAATTCAAAAATCCCGGTGGTTTTGGCTTTCGGAACCAAGGATCCCGCAGTACTTGAAGATATTATGATTTATAAGGGACTTAAAGCCAATGGAGGCAATGTTAGTATTGAAATGGTTGAGGGTGTGAGACACACATTAGACTTTCCCACTTTCGGATCGGAAATGATAAAATGCTTGCGTTATCTTATGGACACCAATGCAATCAGCATAAGCCCAGTGGCTGATTTTGAAATGTACAATAACGAAACCCATGAGGTGCAGGTTGAAATTGTGGATGAGACCGGAGGTGGTGTAAATGTTCGTGCCATTACCAGTAATTCAGACCTTTTACCGGCACCTGCAATTTCGCTAGTTGAAGGCTCACAGAGTTTCAAACTTGACTTCACACCAGTTACCGGTACATCGGGCCTGGCATTGATTCAATTTGAAGCTGCAGAAAAGGATGGTAATGGAGTGGAACAAATAACGTTTAATGTAAATGTAAATATGGCTGTACCATCGGCCGTGAATAATATTATCTCTGGTGTTAATGCACGCATTTACCCTAACCCTGCCACGGATCTGTTACATGTGGAATGGAAAGGAAACAAGGCGGTACTTAGCATTACAGATATTTCCGGGAAGGAATTCATTGCAAGGGCTCTCCTGAATCACAATGAGACCGTATCGTTGTACGGTTTAAATCCAGGGCTTTACCTTGTAAAGATTATTTCCGATGAGGGTACAGCCATTCAAAAACTCCTGGTTAGATAGTCACATTTAGCGGTAATCTGGTGGTTGAAAAGCTGTCTCAAAAGCGAGACAGTTTTTTTACCAGGTGTGCCGATCCAAGGGCTAAAGGACACATCCAATGCTCACCATCACTCCTGCTGTATTATAATAGAGTTATCCCAAATGCCCCACCAATACCTTCAACTGTTTAGGCGTGAAATATTTGATCGCTTTTTCAATTCGGTTTCTATGAGCTTTTGTAAAATTTGAGGGGAAGTATGAATCCACTGGCTGAACATCCTTGATTATTCTGGTTCAATACAAAAGTTGAGCAGTCAGATACCATATTATACATCAAAGGTATGAATATATCTGGCTTGGAAATAGTGATTGCAGTTAATGTAAATGGAAAGGTAAACAATGAATTTACTATGCCGATGACCATTAACCGGATTAATGATATTATTGTGCCGGATGCTGGTTCACAGCAGCTAAAAAAGACAAAATCGACATCTTCGGACGGGAATAATTCCTATATGTTCGCCCTTGGAAATTTCGAAAATGAAGGTGACGGCGGAATCTCCTTTATAGTGAAGCTTGCCCTTGGAAGTGAAAGTCTTCCAACCGGGGTGGATGATAATGCCGGTGTTGGTAGTATCCGGTTATATCCAATGCCGGTAAAGGACAACTTGTGTATTTCATTCAGTGAACCGGATATCCAGGCAGAATTTGTGGTGTACAATTTAAACGGGCAACAACTGTACTCATCGCATATAAATTCACCCTATGAAGAAGTCGACATGAAGAATTTCACTTCCGGGGTGTATGTGGTTAAAATAGCGACTGCCAGCGGAAAGATGTCAACGTATAAAATAGTTAAAAAGTAGGAATGCCCGTATCTTACTTCACATCAGCAAACAACGCTTCTCCCTTTACCAGCCAGGAAATGCCGAAGGCAATCAGGGCAATGGTCTGGATAACGAAAACAAAATGTGAAGATTCGTCCTTAAAAAACATATAGAATATAACAAGGGCGATCAGGGAGCCAACCATAACAATGCCGCAGATCCTATAGACCCAATTCCTGGTCATTTTTTGCCTGGTCGGATGGGAAGCCTTTTTGGTGAACAGAAATAATGAGATGCAGGCCAGTGTTAAGAAAAAAATAATTGAAGAAGTGAAATGGATATATGCGCTAAGATTCAGCGGACCTTCTTTCACAGTAGGAAAGAAGGCAATGCCAAGAGCTGAGACAGCCGCAATGTTCGAAGTCCAGAGGTCCCATCTGTTATAGCCCTTGTAAAAGAAAAGGAACAGCGCAATGGAGCAGAGAGCCCCTGTCATAACATCCCTCATTCCGCTGTAATGGTATTTGCTGATTGAATACAGTGGTATTGGCCCGTTGAACAGCAGATATACACCAAGCATGAGGGTAAATGGCAAGCCAATGCCTATCCACCCGATGCTTTTACGCAATGACCAGAACGAATAGATTCGGTCAGAAAATTCTTGCTTTTTCATTTTCTGCTGGATTAGGTAAAGAAAAATGTAAACATTTTGGCAATTGCCAACACAGGGCTATTGAATATACAAAAAAGTGGATTAATTGTTTAGCAGGTTGTGGATTCTAATTCCCATAAGGTATTGTAAACCCGGCTCAGATTGATACCTTGATGTCAGGAAAGCCCATCAGTTTCAGGATAAAATAATTTGCCGCTGCCTCACCCGGATCATCGGCAAAACAAATTAGTTCCGCATATCTTGGTACGCCTGCTTTTGTCAGAATATTCCATATATCTTTTGCCTCTTTGGGTGTGCCATCCGGGTTTAAAAGATCCGAAAACGGAACATGAACAACCTGATCCGCCGGCGGATGGGCCGGAATATTGATTCCTGAGGCAATAAATACCCTGGGATAAACTCCATTTGCTATTCCCGTACCCCCGACAATGATCCCTTTTTGAAGGTTAACGCGAACCAGGGCGGATTTGGGGGCGCCTGATAAACCTTCATCAGCATCCCCGTCAATTGTATCTTTTATGACTGTAAAACCAAGTCGTGTCCATTTATCCGCAGGTTCCGTAAATATGGAAATTTTTTTACATCCGAGTTTTTCAAGCAACACAAAGGCCAGGGCTGCCTCTTTTGTCAGCCCGCCACCGGAAATGATCACTGTTTCGTAAGCGGTGTCGATTCCTGATGAAACCAACGCGTCAGCCAGTTTAGCGGGATTCCCGACATTACTTTTGAACACAGTTGCCGGAATATTCTGTGCATATTGCACATGCCCTGCCCTGAAAATAGCTGCCGGACGCACATCAAGGAAACTTAAACGGGTCATACCATACATCCGCATCATTTTACCGCCCCAGCCCTGCAGCCAGTCGGCGTTTCGCATCATGAAAGGTGCCTCATAAGTCCACAATGGAAGTTCCCGCACATCCGATGCCCATTCCATCAGTGAACCGGGAAAGAGTCTTACGTTTTTATAGTCCAGGATGTATTTGAGCGCAAAGAAAGGAACACTTGCAGAAATTCCGCCCCCGCAGTGCGACAGGATATTTTTTGCAGGATCGATACCTAAATAGGTCATTATCTTTCTTAATTCTTCAGGCGATTTAAAAGTATTATCCGGATTGTAAAAGTCGGATGATGGCAGCATGATGGCATTCGGAATATGGCCCGGCCTGCCAAAAATATTGTAGGCACCAAAATGCCAGTTTGGATCAAGTGCTTCCACTAACACGTTGTTCCCGGGATCACCGGATGCTGTGAGGAATTCAGGCAGGTCAACCCTCACATCATTGTTGAGCCTGTTAATGGTGAAAGTGCCTTTCGCGCGAGTGGGTGCGGGTTCGCCGGTCACGGGCAACCCGCTTTCCTGCCACTTTGAGAGGCCACCATCGAGAATAAGCAGGTTTTCAGCGGGAAATCCATAATAATTGAGAGAGAAAAATAGCCGTGTGGCCAGCATTGTACCACCCTGGTCATATATAACGATCTTTTTTCCCAAACTGATTCCCCAGGATTGAAATCGTTTCTCAATATCAGCTACAGGCAGTTCACGCACGCCATAGGTAAAGATATCATAGCTGATGGCACCGGGTATGTGCTTTGCAGCATAGATCTGTGTGGGTGAAGCGTCCAACAAAACCAGGTTGGAGCTGCTGAGGTTTTTTTCAAGCCAGCTGACAGTAACGAGGTTGCCTTTGATTCCATCCCCGGATACCGGGGATTGCGCATGGATTGAAACAACCATCAGCGTGAGGCAAAGGTGTAACACCATTCTTGTAGTCTTATACCGGGTTGGTATGATTAAGCTTTTCATAAATTGATTCCTCCTGATTTATTTACGTGGATTGTAATATTATTAGATTGAAATCATACTTGTTCCAAACAGGTCATGCGGCTTTTTGCTGAAATCCGCATTAAACAGCCTGACATATTCCGGCACCTGGTTCCTGACCATTCCTGCTACTGCCCTGATTTCCCGTTCATTTAAGACGGGGATGCTGTATCCTTCCACATTAACTCCGGATTTGAATATGCTATTTAATTTTATCATCTCAGTATCTCATTGTCGGGCAATAATATTCAATTAATTTCATTCGTTCAGGACCCTGTCAATATACAACAGCATGCGGTGGACGAACAGCAGATCCAGGGCAATGAATGTAAGAATTGACCAATTCCTGTTGTTGGTTTGCGGAAAGATGAATTCTGTAGGGGGAACAAAAGATTGGGAAAGTTTTTTCCGATCTTTATGATATGAAGATGAACAGGAAGGCATCAGTCCTCTTTAAACGGATTCAATTGTATCTGTGGATGGCCCTGGGTTATTGCCTGCTGGGATTGTTCAGCATAATGGGAGACTACCCCGGAAAGTTTATCCCGCTCATATTCAATAATATCTGGGCGGTCATTTATGTTACTCTGCTCAATTTCATCCTTTTTGAATATACTGTTCCGTTTATTCTGAAGAAAAGAAAAACATTCATATACAATTTTCTGCTGGGTATTCCGGCCCTGTTCCTTCATTTAATGTTGTATTCATTTGGCTCTTATGCCTGGAGATCGTTGGGTATGGCAGTGCATGTATATACTGAATTAAGGGTTTACGAAACACTGGATCTTGCACTTCAGAATCAGATGACGTATAGTATGGGCTCCTTTTTTATTTTTGGAATTACCAGGCATATCTATCATTACGTTAAATTAAAACAATCATCCCAGCAATTGCAAATTGAAAAGCAGGTCGCAGAATTAAACTATTTGCGTTCTCAAACTAACCCGCATTTTTTATTCAATACGCTGAATAACATATATTCCCTGGCCAGGGATAAAAGTGACCTGGCACCTGAATCTATTTTGAGGTTGTCGAAGATCCTCCGGTTTATGCTGTACGAAACGGGAAGTGAATACATATCCATCGATCAGGAAATAAAAATTATGAATGATTACATTTCGCTTGAAACACTGCGATTTGATGATTCGCTGCGCATTAATTTCAACCATGATATTGAAGACATGAAACAGGCCATTCCGCCCCTTTTGATGATCCCCCTGGTAGAAAATGCGTTCAAACACGGCGTTTCTGAAACAAGGGGAAATTCTTTTATTGATATACACTTATCGGTGAAAAGGCAACAATTGTCATTTACAGTCAGAAATTCAGCAGGGGCTATGGGAACAGACCTGCTGCCAGGAAAAAGGGTAAAAGAAAATATTGGATTGACAAACCTCAGGCGCCAGTTGGAACTACTTTATCAGGAATTCAATCTCAATATTTTACCAGGCTCAGTCGAATTCAAAGCTGTACTAAATATTAATCTTGCCAGCCATGTCTAAGTTAAAATGCATTATCGTAGAGGATGAACCATTGGCTGTAAAGGTGTTGACGGATTATATCTCGATGGTGCCTTTCCTGGAATTGCAGCAAGTATTCAAAGATGCGATCCTGGCAACCGAATTCCTGAGGGATCATGGGACAGATCTGATTCTGTTGGATATACACTTGCCAAAATTGAAGGGCCTGGCCTTTTTGAAAACGCTGGTGCATCAGCCGGCAGTTATTATCACTTCAGCGTATCCGCAATATGCCCTGGAAGGGTTCAATCAGAATGTGACAGACTACCTGTTGAAGCCGATTGATTTTGAACGGTTCCTGATTGCCATAAACAAGGTGAAAGCCGTACACCCCAAATATCAGCAATTACCTGAAAACAGCGGAAGTCAGGATCATGTATTCCTTAACGTACAAAAAAAGAAGGCAAAAATTCTGTTTTCAGAGATCATTTATATCGAAAGTCAAAAGGAATACATCAAAATTGTGGCGACAGACAAGGAATACATATCAAAAATGAGCACCCATGAAATTGAAGCGCTGTTGCCTGCCAGTCTTTTTAAGCGGGTTCACCGGTCCTTCATCGTATCCTTAAACCGGATCGAGTCCTATACGGCTGATATGATCGAGGTCCAGGGAGGCATATTCATTCCCATCGGAAGGGGCTACAGGGATATCCTGGGAGACCTTTAGGATTGCCTGAGCTAAAAACAAAAAACCCTGTAAATTCAGGGCTTTACGTTGCTTCGGTATAGGGCAGAGGAAGAGGGACTTTTTTCACCCCATCCATCGCGCTGTATATCTTTATATTAGCCTGAGCAGAAAATGCAAACCCACCGAATCGCCACCTCACAATTTTGCACTCATTTTCTCTTTACAAAGATAATGATTAAATGATAAAGAGGATGAATTTTAAATACTGCGCTTAACAATTTGAAAATACAAAACTTGAACCTATCTTTCGATCTCACTTGAATACTGATTTTTGGCTAATGGAATTATTGGTTGACCTGCATTTTAAAAGCAAACTACTAACTTCCATTATGTTTGATTTTAGTTTGAAGAACCAAGTATAAGTAAATTAAAGCCAATGTAAGGAATACAGAACACAGCAAAATGACAACTTAACAATAAGGACTTGAAACAACAAGAAAAATTTCAAAATGGCACTTACGGTTATCGAAGCATTTAATGAATTTATGGTTGACACAGTCAATCTTGACCCAGAGCAAACTACTAAAGCTCGGAGTAGTAGAGAATGGTTAGTTGGTCAGATAGGTTCCTTCACTGACAAAGACGAAAGATTTCCAGATATTTATACCGAAAAAAACATCTTCTATGGTTCATTTACGAGAAGAACAAAGAAAAGACCTTTAGATGATATTGATATGATGATTTGCTTAAAAGCAAATGGCTGTACTTATTATGAGTATTCTGATAGAATTGAAATGACAGTCCCTGATACAGCTACTAGGTTTTTAGATTATAGAAACGAAGGAACTTCAATTTTAAATTCAAGAAAACTAATCAACGCCTTAGTACGAAAATTATCTGATGTTCCCCAATACAAGAGTGCAGATGTCAAAAGGAATCAAGAAGCTGCGACATTAAAATTAACATCATACGATTGGGTATTTGACATTGTTCCATGTTTTTTTACTACACCTGAATTAGACGGAAGAACATTTTATTTAATACCAGACGGTAATGGCAATTGGAAAAAAACAGACCCACGACTGGACGCCGAAAAACTTTCAAAATTAAATAAAACACACGAAGGGAATTTGTTGAACGTAATTAGAGCTGTAAAATATTGGAATACACGACCAACAATGCCGACAATGGGTTCATACCTATTGGAAAATATGATTCTTGATTATTATTCCGAACGAACAACAGTAGCTTCACATTATGTAGATATAGAAATTGAAAAAGTTCTCATTGAGATACACAGGAGAGTATACAATCCTGTAAACGACCCTAAGAACATTCAGGGGAATTTAAATAGTCTAAGTTGGGACGATAAAAATAAGATTAGCGATAAAGCCTATCAAGATCATTCAAAAGCTAATGATGCTAGGCAATTGGAGGAGGCAAAAAATTATAAAGATTCAATAAACAAATGGATTGAAATTTTCGGAGATAAATTTCCTAGGTATGAGTGAAATTGGTAAACATATAATCAAAGAGCAGGATTCTGATGCCAGTATAAGATATTTATCAGCACAGAAACAACTTTACATTAACGGAAAATCAACTTTTGCTTTTCAAGTAATAATTGCTGTTCCTATTCCCATTATAATTTCAATTGTAACGCCACTTCTGAGCAAACCTGAACAAGGAATAATTTGGATTTTTGTTCTTTATAGCATTATTGCAACTTTTTTGGAGTTTATCTGCGAAGACAGAGCAATGAAATTGAAAAAGCTGGCTGCATCTATTCAAGAGAAATTTGATACAACTGTTTTACTTATTGGCTGGAACAAAACCCTAATTCCAAGTAAACCTGAAGACGGATTGATTCTAAGATATTATAACAAGCACTTAAAAAAATATAGTATAGACAAGCTTTATGGATGGTACTCTAACGAAGTACTTCCAGTCAAAACAAATATTGCAACGTTACTGTGTCAACGTACAAATTGTATCTATGATTTTACATTGAGAAACCGCTATACCTATACAATTTTTCTTCTTGCTACTTCAACTTTCATGATTTTATTAATCATAACAGGACAAAACGGAATAAAAGTTTCGACATTCATTTCAAGTGTATTATTTCCATCATTGCCTGTTTTTGTTTTAGCCTATAAACAAATTAGCAGTAACAAAGAAGCCATAGAAAATTTGCAAGAGTTAAAAGATTTAATTGAAAATGAACTTGAACAAATTAAAATCACAGATACAATTGACGTCCATTTATTAAGACAAGTACAAGATAAAATCTATCTCAAAAGAATTAATAGTCCGCTATTGCCTGAATGGGCATATAAGTTTTTAAGGCAGAACTTAGAAGATGAAATGCATTTTTCAATGAAGGAAACTGTAAAAGAATTAGCTAAAAGATAACAATATCTTCTGACTATTTACAAATTATTTAGTATTTCCGGCTCACCATCCCTTGCAAATTATTGACGACTTTTCAGAAATTTCAAAATGAAGGAAAAATTCCGTATTACAGAATTGGACGCAGAGCGGGCGGATATTAGAAAACGATCGGGAATCGTCCGCAGGTATGAACCGTTGCTAGTGTGGGCGCTTTGTGGTCGAATTAGTACGAAGCATTTAATAGTGATTACCTTAGCAATACAGGTACCAACAAAGATTTATACCTGCTTTGGCTACTGTTGATTTTCTTCTCTTTCTTCTTTCACTTGTTGAAATAGTTCTGTCATCCAATGTTCGGATAGTTTTCTTGTTGTAATAAAACTTTCATAATCCTCTACTTCAGACCAACCGTTTTGATTGAACTCATTGATGCTAAAATAATAACGAGTATAAATTATTAATTCGGGTTGATTAAAGGGATCGACCTGACCATTTTCAAAAAAACAACCTTTGAAAAATGCTATATAGAGATAAGGATCACTTGTATTTGGAAAATAATAATGAATAGAAATTTGATAACCATAACTTAAAATATCAATCCCATTTTGTTGATTATCTCTGGTATTTAGATTCCAATTTGTTGTTTTACTTTTTATTTCATCTATGTAGTCTTTAAATTTCAAAATAAGTAATCCAAATTCCTTATATGCTAATTGTCTACCTTCATGGGTTTTGAGGAAATTCCTAATATTTTCCTTCTTATTGGAACTATGTTCAAATTCCGATATCTGATCCGCCAATGTAAGTTGAGTGATTTTGGATCCACTTTCTTGAGCTCTTGCCTCAATAACTGATGCGGCGCTTTCAATACCCCATCTTTTGAGTCCAATCCATATTTTATTTTTTGGAAGCCATTCTGGCTTTTCAAAATCATCCAAAGGAATTAAAAGTGCAAAGTCATAACCGTATTCATAGCCCCTATTCCTAATTGCAGTTTCTTCTATCCTAGTCCAATTGGTTGAACCCCATCCTTTTCGATGTAGAATAACTACAATACGTGATTCTATTGAAAACACTTTGCCAAATTCTTTTTCTCCGTCCTTACCTGCCAATCTCTTCTGCTCCTCAGAATAAATAAAACATTTTAACCTATCGCTGAGTAGATTAAATAATGCATATGCTAACTCTTCATCTTCATTAAGAAATGAAAATGCAACATCGAACTTATAGTTTTTATCAGTCATGATAGATTTTTTAATGGTGACGTTGGGAATTTGAGTAATGGCGGTTCTAGCGAATCATTTCAACCGAGGCAGAAATTTAAATGGAAATACTTAACCTAGTATCCCATAGGCCCCACCACCTTATATACCATGCTGGCTATAGTTTTAATTCGAAAAGTTTATCCCTATAGTTAAATACATCTTGTCTTTTTTTATTTAGTTCTATAACAGTTTGTCTAACAGCGTCATGACTGTTATCCTGCTTTAGTTGATCTATCAGCTTTAAATTGATTTTTAAATAATTGATTAATAAATTTCTTTGATCTTCACCAAGCCAAAACCTATTTTTATTAATATATATCTCCGCATCAAGGATTTGAAATCTAAGAGAATCAAGATTTAGATTTGTATTAATTTGTATCAGAGAATTATTATCTTTTCCATAGCTATTACTTGGAGCAATCTGCCTTGTATCATCTGCCGTTATATTATCATCCCAGTAAGCTAGTTGATTGTATGTCATTACCTCTGAACCTAAGTTAATCTCGTTTATTTTCTCCCATGTTTTGGATATATACTCGATTGAAGAACGGTTCAGTTGAGCTTCCACAGAAATTTCCGTTTTTATTTTTTCTAATTGAATCGATTGAAATAATTCGTAATCTTTTAATCTCTGTTTAAAATGCTGATTTTCATACCTAATCAGGTCTTCTCTATCGTTGTTGCTAATTTTATCCAATTCTTTCCTCTCTATTGTTAATTTATTTACCCGTTCCTCATAAATCCTTCCTATTGAATCTCTATATAGAATAAATTCTTGTTCCTTTTCCTTCAATTCCACTTCATGTCTTTTCTCAATCCTTGCTAATCGACTATTTACCCAAAAACCAACAAAAATGAGAATCAATGCAAAGCCCAATTTGTCAATCAGAAGTAAATGAATTTTATCTTTTTTTGTAAGGTTCTCTTCCATTTCGAAGCTCTATTAAATTAAGGGTAACATATTTACTAGAAGTGGTAAAACCGCTTCTAATATACTAAATAAGTCAATTATAAGCGGTTCGCCCATAAGCAAATTAAGAAAAATAAGTATTCTACTCCCTATCCTTCGAACCAATAGTTTTCTTTTCTTAAGTTAAATCTATGAATAAATATGATGATGTAAAGCAAGTGTTAATAACCGGAAATAACTCTTCGGAGTTATTCTGGTTATTAACACCTTTTCTTT
>JBGSSA010000003.1:0-4735 GCA_041737295.1 Bacteroidales bacterium
GAGATGATCTTTTTCAGATCTGCGGTGATTACACCAGGAGGGCCCTCCTTTGTCCGGATATCGCTGATCGTACCGTTTGCATGCACTGTCAGCACAGCAGTTATTCTGTGTTTCCCGGGATAGTCCTTATATGCCGGGTAATCAAGCCTGTCATAAACCCACTTTTTAAAGGATCTTACGGATCCGCCGGGGGGGATGGGGTTGGTAAGATCGGGCTGTTCGATACCCTGATTGGCATCCTCATTGAAATCAATCGTCGAAACCGCACCCGTTACACTACTTCTTTTCTGCGTCCCATAACCAACAACTACCACCTCATTAAGTGCCACGAGGTCCTCTTCCATTGTGATTTTATCTTTTGGCTTCTCATCAGTTTTGAGTTCAACCGGTTTAAACCCGACATAATTCAAGGCAAGCCTGGAATTTGTATCCTGAAGCGGTAAACTGAAATAGCCATTCATATCTGAAACGGTACCATTCTCAGTTCCTTTTTCCATAACTGTCACCCCGGGCAAGGCTTCACCGGTGTTATCCACGATCCTGCCGGAATAGATCTTTCGCGGACTGGAATAAGCAGCCGCAGTTTTCATAAGTGATTTTGATCTCAACGGTTCGGTTGCCGGGGCAATTTCCGGTTCTCTGATTTCTTTTTTTTCCGATGCTTCATCCGGCGGAGACATGAATTCTTCTCCCGCTTCCGCCTCATCTTTACTGGTTACCTGTAAGGGTTGTTCCGGTATATCTTCCTTTTCAATTTGTATGGAATTGACAGGATATTCATTTTCGGGTTCCGTCTGAACTACTGCCGGGGGAGGTTCAGAACGTACGGCCGGTTTTTCCATTTTATGCTCCTCTGTGATCAGGTCAGTTGTGGGTGTACGAAGAACGAAGTAAATTAAGCTTCCGACACCGATCAAAAGGACCACAGCTGCCGCTACCCGGAAATATAGTGTGAATAGGTTCTTCCGGGCAGGCAATACACGGGCATTCAGTCTCTGATGAAGCCGTGCCATGTCCTGTTCGAGATCACTGCCTGAAAGCTGGTTCAGTCCCTCGAACGCTTCTTCTTCAAAAACATCGCGCATCATATCCTTTTCCAGGTTATGACGTTGCCTGTCCGAAAGCAGTCCTTTCAGATAAGCCAAAATACGATCATATGTTTTTTCAGTCGGCATTTTTCAGTTCAGCTTTTGATTCAAGGCATATCTTCAGATTCCGCTTTCCATTTTGAATATAGCTTTTGACTTTTTCCTCCCCTATATTCAGTCCTGTTGCTATTTCTTTGTAGCATTGCTGCTGGTAATAAAACAATTCCACGCAGCGGCGTTGTTCTTCCTTCAGTTGTTCCAGGCAATTCTTCAGCCGTTCCTGCATGTCGGGGTCAGATTCCTCTTCAATAGGGTGCATCACGGCAGTGGATTCCATAAAAACCGCCGAAGAAATTTCAGGATGCCGGTTCTTTTCCTTTGACGTCTTCCTGAGTTGCATAAGGCAATGGTTACGGCTTACCATGTAAAGCCATCCTTTAAAATTCTGTATTTCGAATCGGGGTATATCTTTAACAAGCACCTCGAATATCTGCATTACGGCATCCTGGCTGTCTTCCCGGTTTTTAAAATATTTCATGCAAACGCCATAGACAAGGAACATATACCGGGAATACAATCCTCCCAGGGCTTCCAGGTCCTGCTTTTCCCTGAACAGCCGGATCAGCTCTTCATCAGAATGATTCTCAAGTTTATTTATGGGAACGGATTTCAATTTTCTATTATTTGATCTGACAGATTGAGAAGGACCTGACAGAGCCGTACAAATTCCGTTCCAGTCCAGAAGCCGATTAAAATTAGGAAAAAATTGCGAGAAGACCGCGCACAAAAAAACCGGTGAAAAACTTCACCGGTTGGGGTTGAACTATATATGGATTGAACTGAGTGCTTATTCAGCTATATATCTGACTGATTGTTCCATTTCTGTATTCAGGTCGTTGAGGTTTTCCAAGGCAACAGCTACTTCGAAATCATCGTCCACAGCGGGTGAAACATATGCGACAGCCTGGGCAGCGGAACCGAACATATCTTCGAGCCTTGATTCGGTAACGAATAATTCAAAAGCTTCGGCTTCACCTGACACAGCAGGTGCAGTAAAGGCAATGGATTTTTCGATTTCGTTATTGAACATGGCAAGTTCGGTTGAAGCGACCTGGATTTCGTCCATTACTGAAGCGGAGGTTTCACCTGAAGTTGCCTGCATCGGCATCAGGGAAGCGAAGAGGAAAGTCACGGAAGCAAAAGCTACTTTTGCGATCTGGTTTGTGTTTTTTAATGTTTTCATGGCTGGTTATTTTTTGTTTTGGTTTTTCAGTGTTATATCCACCTTAATTACATTTACCGTGCCAAAGTTTGTAAACAAATGAAATACAATCAGATAGATTGAATTTGCTATTTTTGAGCTTCTCCGGTATTCGTTTCGTTGTGGACACTCTTGTGCGGAAACGGACACCCCGGACCGTATCCATTCCACTATTTTTTGGAATTATTTATGGAATTTTTAAGAGAGTGGCACCTTATCATAAAAAGTCTTTCACTTAAAAATTACAATTATGAAAAAGGCCTTATTATTTATTATCATGGCGATGGTCCTCCTTTCAGGAACCCTTGCCCGCACCGTCAGGGGATTTGTTACGGATAACGCCGGCTCGGCGATGCCCGGAGTAAATATTGTTCTGAAAGGAACCTCCACGGGTGTAATTTCCGATGTAAATGGATATTTCACGATCACAGTTCCGGAAGGAAAGGTTTTGCTTGTTTTTAGCTTTATAGGTTATAAACAGCAGGAGATAGAAATAAAGGATTCCAAAACACTCGCGGTTGTGTTGGAAGAAGATGTTTCGTGCCTGGATGAAGTGGTGGTCACGACGGGCTATGCATCACAGCACAAATCATCCATAACCGGATCGGCGGCCCCGGTTCGTTTTAATTCGCCTGCCAAAGAGCGCAGGGCTGCAGGTTATTACCAGCCGGCCCCCGATTATAATACCGAGGGATACACGGCCATCCATGAAAATGGCTATAAAAATCCAAGGTATGAGCCTCTTTCCACTTTTTCAATTGATGTGGATGCAGCATCGTACAGCAATGTGAGAAGGTTCATTACAGAGGGACAGAAGCCGGTGCCGGACGCCGTGCGTGTTGAGGAAATGATCAATTATTTCGACTATGATTACCCTCAACCGCAGGATGGAAATCCTTTTGCCATTGTACATGAACTGGGAGTCTGTCCCTGGAACACGGAGAATTTGCTGTTGCACATTGGCCTGCAGGGTGAAAAAATGGAGAACAGTGAGGTTCCCCCTTCCAACCTTGTATTCCTGCTGGATGTTTCGGGATCGATGAATCAGCCGAATAAACTTCCGTTGCTTGTAAAGGCGATGAAAATGCTGGTTGGGCAGCTCAGGTCAAGTGACAGGGTAGCCATCGTGGTGTATGCCGGGAGCAGCGGGATGGTACTGCCATCGACGCCCGGAAATCAAAAGGAGAAGATCATATCAGCCCTTGAGCGACTGCAGGCAGGCGGATCGACAGCCGGATCGGCCGGATTGAAACTTGCCTATGAAGTAGCACAGGAAAATTTCATGAAAGATGGAAATAACCGGATCATTTTAGCCACCGACGGAGATTTTAATGTAGGGCCATCGAGTAATGCAGAGATGGAAAGGATGATTGAAAAATACAGGGACCAGGGGATTTTCATCTCCGTATGCGGTTTCGGAATGGGCAATTACAAGGATGACAAAATGGAGATCATTGCCGACAAGGGCAACGGCAATTATTCCTATATCGACAACCTGATGGAGGCAAAGAAGGTTTTCATCAATGAATTCAGCAGCACATTGTATACAATCGCCAAGGATGTGAAAATCCAGATTGAGTTCAATCCGGCTATTGTAAAGGAATACCGGTTGGTCGGCTATGAAAACCGGTTATTGAATGAAGAGGATTTTGAAAATGACAAAAAGGACGCCGGTGAAATGGGTGCCGGGCACACCGTCACCGCGTTGTACGAGATTGTAACCACCAACCGGCATACCGATTATGTAAGAAAACTGAAATATCAGCCGAATGAAATCAAGCCGGTTGTTCCGCAATCCGGGGAACTCGCCACCATCAAATTCAGGTATAAAAAACCCGATGGAGACAAAAGCATATTAATGACAGAGGTGATATCGCAATTTGTTCAGCCGGTTTCAGAAACCTCCGATAATTTCAGATTTTCTGCATCAGTGGCTGGATTTGGAATGCTTCTCCGCAATTCAGAATATAAAGGAACCGTGAATTATGACCAGGTACTGAGTCTGGCCCGCGGTTCAAAGGGGCATGACCGGGATGGATACCGCGCGGAATTTATCAGGTTGGTGGAACTGAGCGACAGCGGTCTCACGAGCGATAGCGAGTAACTAAGCGACAGCGGTCTCACGAGTTGGTGAAAAGACCTGTTTGTAGAAAGGGAAACTTTTTTACAGACAGGTCTTAGCTGTTGGCAATAGTACATTTTAAATATCAAGCGATAATTTCAAATGTCCGCCTAAACCATCTCTAACTATTCTCATCAAGGTTGATAATCTGATATCACTTGCATTATTCTCAATCCTTGAAATATAGTTTTTTGTAGTCCCAACTTTTTCTGCAAGTTGTTCCTGTGTCATATGTTGTTTCTTTCTGGCCTCTTGAATAAAAAC
>JBGSSA010000018.1:0-6013 GCA_041737295.1 Bacteroidales bacterium
CTGTCAGGTGACCACGAAGGAACATTGATGGTTCCCTGCCCGCCGTATAAATAGGCAATCACCCTGGGAGCACCTCCATTGGCAGGCATTAACCTCAGCATCACCTGCTTGTATGACGGATGATCGGCCGGACTGACCTCTACGGGGAATGAAATGAACGCAATCCATTTTCCATCCGGTGAAATATGGGGAAACCAGTCATTGTATTCATCAAACGTAAGCTGTTCCTTGTTTGAACCATCGGGTTTCATACGCCAGATTTGCATGGTCCCTGTCTGGGATCCGTTATAGTAAATGTATTTCCCGTCAGGTGAGCCTTCGGGACCATCCACGTGGCCGGATTTATTAAAGGTAAGCTGTACTTCCTTTCCGCCGTTAATTGAATTTTTATAAATATTGTACACAGGCGTATCACGCTGGGCGACATAATAGACTTCCTTATTGTCAGCCGACCATCCATGCAGGTAGGAAGGAGCCCGCTCCGTAATCTGTTTAGGTGTGCCTCCTGAAATGGGAAGCACGTATATCTTTGAACCACTTCCTTCCGGACTGTGGCTGATGGCCACCATTTTGCCGTCAAAGGAAATCACATGATCATTGTTCAGCCGATTGGCAGTGCCAGTGTTCAGTTTTTCAGGTGTGCCTCCGTTTACCGGAATAGTATACAAGGATCCGTTTTCATTGAATAACAGTTTTTTCCCATCCGGCATCCAGTTGGGCGCTTCAAAGCGGCTCTCAGACTCATGGATTACCTTCCGGGTGTAATCGAATACATTCATGGTCTCAAGCCGGCATCCGATATAGCCTTCCTTATCAGGGTTGTAGGTGCCCGCAACCGGACGGTCTATCCGCACGTTCCAAACCTTTGCTTCTTCAATGACATCCGGATTGTGGGAACAAATAAATATGCCTGCCAGAACATCATCGGGCATATCATTCATTTCTTCAGTGCCAACTGTCTGCAATGGTTCACCCACCTGTGCGGCACGGAAAGTGATTTTTTTGCCGCTTCGTTCCACCTGTATGACCTGGTAACTCTTCTTAACGGCACGGATCTCATCCTGGGGGTCACGCATAAAGGCCCCTTTCAGCTTGCGCCACTGGAGTACCGTCAGTCCGTCACCATGCACCACGGCACTGGCGTGCGGAGAATTATCATCCGTGGTTTCACGCACCATCCAGCCAATTTTCCGGTGAGGATCCGTACCCTTCCCGACAAAGGCAAAATTGGCCGTAAGAACAAAATCCCCCTTTATTTTTTTATACGCATAGTGAAATTCATCACGTTCGAACCAGATATTATACCCTCCGCCTTTAATGGAGTATGCCTGGCTGCCGTCATCATAGACTAAGGTTCCGGATTTCTTGGGTTTACCAACGTCACCGTGATCCTCAAAGATCCCTACCGGGTTGGAACCGGCAAGAGCACTTCCCAGGAGAACTTGAGCAAACATAAATGTCAGGATTTTCATACTATTAAGAATTTAATAAAGTCTGTATTTAGTAAGGAATTAAGGACAATCAAGGTAGACCATTTTTAATCCACTACCAAATTATATATTGAAAAATGAAGCAGTTGAACAAACCATCAATGCGGGGATAAAGATGATAAAAAATGGCCTGGTGAATACCTGATCCGGGCACTTTTATCTATATTTAAGGTTGAAATCCGGAATACCATTGCCTTATGCTAAAAAACTATTTTTTACTCGCCTTTCGTTCAATCTGGAACAACAAGATTTATACCGCGATAAACATCACCGGTTTTGCAGTGGGCATTTCAGCCTGCCTGTTTATTTTGCTATGGATAAGGGATGAACAAAGTTTTGACAGGTTTCATTCCAATTCCGGCAGGATCTATCGGTTGCTTGCCGGTGAAGATTCGAGAATACAACCTCGTACACCCCATCCGATGGCCCGGCAGATGGTCCTTGACTTTCCGGAAGTTGAAAAAGCAGTAACCATGTCACCCATCTGGGATCCGGGTCTCACACCCGCCCAGTTTTCGGTTAAGTATGAAGATATCGTGTACGACGAAAAAAGGTTTTTTTCAGCTGATACAACCTTCTTTGAGATTTTCGATTTTCCTTTTCTGGCCGGTGATCCAAAAACGGCATTGAAAGAACCCATGAACATTATCATAACCCGCGATATGGCCCTCAAATATTTTGGCTCTGTTCGTGAGGCCTTGGGAAAATCGCTTAAAATAAATCATCAATCCTATATTACAGTCAATGGAGTGATCGAGAATGTACCTGCCAATTCTCATTTCACTTTTGATTTTCTGATATCCTATGTGACCATGAAGCAAATTGACAGGCAGACTCATAATGGTATGCTGAGTGATTACTATACATGGAATGATTTCGGACATTATAATTACCTGCTGCTCAAAAAGGGTGCCGACGTCGAACAGCTTGAAAGGAAGCTGAATGAATGGCTGCTGGTGCAGAATTTCATTCCACTGAATGAAAAATACAGGCAATTGATCAAAGATGGCAGGTTCCGCTTCAGTTTGCAGGCAATGAATGACATCCATCTTCATTCCAATATTATGTGGGAACTGGGCACCAACGGAAGCATCCTGTATGTCTATATTTTTCTGACCGCCGCCCTGCTGATCCTGATTGTGGCGTGTGTTAATTTCATGAACCTTTCCACCGCGCGATCACTGAAACGCTCTAAAGAAGTTGGCATACGAAAAGCCATCGGGGTTCACCGTCAGCAACTTGTTATCCAGTTCCTGACTGAATCTGTCGTGTTAACCGTGTTGTCGGCTGTTGTTGCCTTACTGCTTTTATATGTATTTCTTCCGGCATTCAATAGTTTTACCGGCAAAGAACTTTCCCTGTACAACCTGCTGAATCCGAAAGAAATATTGAAACTCTTAGGCGGCGTGCTGATCATTGGCATTGTTGCCGGAAGTTATCCCGCCTTTTACCTTTCTTCGTTTATTCCCTATGAAGTGTTAAAAGGAAAAATACATACGGGAGGTTCACAGTTAACTACACGCAAATTCCTTGTTATTTTTCAATTCGTTATTTCCATTCTGTTGATCATCTGTACAATGGTTATTTATAAGCAATTATCCTATCTCAGGAACAGGGATCTCGGCTTTAACCAGGAACAGGTGGTTGTCATCTCGCTGAAGGATAATGCGATACGTAACCAGTTCGATGCTATCCGGACTTCCCTGATTTCAAATCCTTCGGTTATTAAAGTGGCCGGCACTTCAAGTATCCCGGGCGGACAGTTTAACCAGAATTCAATCTCATATGAAGGATCGGGTGATGAGAAGCTGATTGCTGAGACGTATGTAACCTCAGACTATTTTGACCTGCTGGAATTAAAAACATCAGCGGGACGGGTCTTTTCTGATGATTTCATGGGGGATACAATGGCGTCATTTGTGATCAACGAATCGGCGGCACGGTTATACAAATGGGATACCCCGGTAGATAAAACCATAACCTATTATGGTGATGCCTATGTAAATGCACGGGGTAAAATAATCGGGGTAGTAAAAGATTACAATATACATTCCCTGCAGCAGCCTGTTGAGCCGCTTATCATTCTGCTGGGCCGTAAAGATCTTCTCACGTACATGATGATCAGGGTTTCCCCGGACAATATACCCTCTACCCTGGCCTTTATAGAAAAAACATGGAGTAATTTTGATCATCGGCATGTTTTCAATTATGCATTCCTGGACAGTCTTTTCGCCTCTCAGTATCAAAGTGAAAAACGTATGGGAACCATATTCTGGATTTTTGCGCTCCTGGCATTGTTCATTGCATCTCTTGGACTATTTGGTCTGTCGAATTTTATGATTGAACAGCGTACCAAGGAAATCGGTATCCGGAAGTCACACGGTGCGAGCGTTATACATATCCTTATCATGCTGTCGCGCCAGTTTGCAGCCTGGGTAATGATCGCCAGTGTACTGGCTTTGCCGCTGGCTTATATCATAGCACGAAACTGGCTTGAAAACTTTGCTTACCGGACCCCCATCGGCATTATGGTCTTTATTCTGGCCGTCCTTATTGCTATAGCCGTAACCCTGCTCACCATCAGCTACCAGGCCTGGCATACGGCCCGCATGAACCCTGTGGAATCGCTTAAATATGAATAGGGACAAGGGACGAGGAAGAAATTTGTTGATTTGATGATTTGATGATTTGATGATTGGAAGAATTGCTTACGCGGCTGACTGCAAAACTGTAAAACTCTATTTTAAACATGGACATCGCAAATGTGTTGTAATATCTAAATACTTAATACGCCATTCGCTCATGCCGCAAGAAAGAACAGATTCCCGGGATCTTATCCCGATTTACATAGGCATTACAGGTCACCGGGATATTCGCAATGAGGACAAGCCCGCTTTGAAAGAATTGATAAAAAAAATTCTGAATGAGAAAATCCGACAGTGCCCCGATACTCCGATTGTCGTGCTGACACCCCTTGCTGAAGGAGCTGACCGATTGGCAGCACTGGCGGCATTGGAATGTGGTATTTCATTCATATGCCCGTTGCCAATGCCTGTGAATGAATACCGGAATGACTTCTCATCCCCGGAATCCCTGCAGGAATTTGACATATTGCTTGAAAAGGCAGAAATGTGGTTTGAAATACCGCTGACTGAAGGTACCCTTCCGGAAGATTTGCAAAACAGTAAGGCGAAACGGGAAGAACAATATTACCAGATCGGCTTCTTCATTGCACGTTACTCGCAACTGCTTATAGCGTTATGGGATGGCATTGAACACGTAAAACGAGGCGGTACTGCACATATTGTAAATTTAAAAAGAACCGGCCTCCCTTCAGAACATCCGCAATTAAAGCAGAAACTAAAGAATCTTCAGACAGGACCAATATATCATATTCTTACACCGCGTATATCATCAAATCCCGGCAAGGATGTGCACACTGGTAAAATGATCTATCCAGATAATGAGGGTTCGGATCAATCAAGAGCCGCTGCGATGGACAGTCGGTTCCTGAAACACATCGATACGTTTAATCATGATGTAAAAAAACATGCCGCCCTGTTGTCAGATATTCATCTGTCTCAGGATCAAAAAATTCCGGGCACAATTGCCCGTAACCAGACAATTACAGATTTGCTGGCAACCTATTTCCAAACCAGGAGGTTTTTTGCATTGAAAGTCTTGCTTGTACTTACCGTGCTTGCCTTTATGTTCTTCCAGGCATATGCCGAATTCTGGCATAAGCCGTTGCTACTGCTTTTATACCCCCTCACCATGGGCATTGGAGCCCTGTGGTTTTTGAATGCGAATCACCGGAATTATGAACAGAAACATGAGGATTACAGGGCCCTCTCTGAGGCATACCGGGTTCAGTATTTTTTAGATTATGCGAATATCAGGGCCAATGTATCGGAATACTATCTTCAAAAACACCGGGGCGAACTTGAATGGGTAATCTACGCCCTGCGTGCCACACTGTTGAAAAATACCTTATCGAAGAACCGGTTGAAATCCAATATTTCTTTCGATGCGATAAATTTGAATTATATTAATGATAACTGGGTGAAAGCGCAGCTCGATTACTATCAGAAAACCGGCTATAAATATGAACGGCTTCACCTGGGTCACAGAAAATTGGCAAACCGCTTTTTCATGGGTGCATTAAGCGCTGCGGTCATTTTGTTTGCCTTCAGCATGCTCACCGAATACCTGCCCGCTTTTTTGGAAAAGAATCACGAACATTTTCATGCTGTTCTGGTTGTTTGTACCCATAGTTTTCTGGTGATTTCCGCCGCCTTAATCGGATATAGTGAGAAAATGATCTTTTCGGAGCAATCGAAAACATGTCAGCAAATGGTCCAGCTTTTCACAATTGCCCATGAAAAACTGAATAAGGCCATAAAAATGAAAAATCAGGATGAAGCCAATGATATTATCTGGGAACTGGCATTGGAATCCCTGATGGAGAATGCCGATTGGTTGTTGCTGCATCGCTCAAGGCCTATGGAGATTCCGAAAGGGTA
>JBGSSA010000036.1:0-2353 GCA_041737295.1 Bacteroidales bacterium
TTAATACCCTTGTTATTTGAAACAATTAAAAACAACAGAGTATGACACAATTTCATAAATCAGTTTTTTGCGTCAATTGTTATAAATGTAATGAGCGGATTTCTTTATTTGAAAATTTGACTGACGGGGAATTGGAGGTTATAAATGACAAGCGATTTGAAGTGCATTTCAATGCAGGTGAAAACATTATAAAGCAGGCAACAGTAGCCTCGAACCTGGTTTATTTAACCAGTGGCCTTGCCAAACAATATATTGAGGGTTATGATAACCGAAATTTGATTTTAGAGATAATCAAGCCATGGAATGTTTTCGGCGGAACAGGTATTTATGTGGATATGCGTTATCATTATTCAGTTACAGCATTGGAAGAAGCAACTGCCTGTTTTATTGATATAACCAATTTTAAGAAACTGATACGAATCAATCCGGATTTTGCCGAAGCGTTTATGAATTATTGCGGAACATGCAGCACGAAAACCTTTGAGCATCTTGTGGGTATAACCCAGAAACAGATGCATGGCAGAATAGCCGATGTATTGATTTACCTGGCGGAAAAAATACACAACAATCTCGAGTTCGATATTACATTATCAAGACAGGACATCGCGGAATTTTCAGGGATGTCGAAAGACAGTGCCATCCGGATAATCAAGGAGTTTGAGAACGAAGGGATTGTCCGGGCAAGCGGGAAGAATATTCATATCAATAAAATGGAACTGTTAAAGGAGATCTCGGTTAAGGGATAATGTACGGATCAAACTGTTGCCTGCAATTCTAAAGAGAACGATGGCATTCCGTGCATTTACTTTCCTTCCATACAGTACCAATATCAACAGGATGTACAAATTCAAGAGATTTTGTGTATGAAGTAGTTTCCATGTTATCCGTAGTTCCCTGGGCAATTATGGTATGGCATAAATTGCAGTCATTGGAAATAACCGCCCCTTTTTCGTCCTCATGTTTACCGGAATGACACCGGAAACAGCCATCGGATTCCCAATGACCAATATGATTCAGATATTTGCTGCTGGATGCATTCATTTCCGGGAAAGTATTTTTTTGAAATTCATCCTGGATGCCACTGATAGCCTTTTCTATAAGTTCCTTTTGCCCGCTATAAATTTGGGGGTGCTTTTCCTGGTAGTATGTAGTGATCATATTTCTGATTTCAATCAGGGCAGTGTCTGTAGAAGTAAATTGATTGGAAAGTACCCTCATCGCGGCTTTTTTAATAAATGGCAATTCTTCAGGTACCATACCGGATATAAGCGCATTATCAAGATAATCATTGGCTGATTTATAGGAGTGGGATGGCCGGTTATGGCAATCCATACAATCCATGGATCTGGACTGCAGCGAATCCATGGATTTTTTATTCAATGCATTTTCTTTATCCTGGAAAATTTTTATTTCCCCCGTTTTCCTGTTGGTGTACTTTACCCAGGGAATTGATTCACGGTCATGTGTAGATGCAATATATTCAATCGATACATCGGGATTGATATGCCAGTGAATTCCCTCACTTAAGCCAAGAGCACTGAATGAAGGGCCAATTTTCATCAACAGGGCATAATTCCATTGAGTATTTGATGAATCAGTCAAAAATCCCCTGATGTTTCTCAATTTCTTTTCATAGAATTTTTGCGGCCAGTGACATCTTTCGCACGTTTCGGTGGCAGGCCGCAAATTCTCAATAGGAGTGGGAATCGGTTTTGGGTATTTGTGAAAAATTACCGAGTATACCTGGTACAGTCCTGAAAGCTTTGACTTCATATACCATGATGCACCTTCACCTACATGACATTCAACGCAACTTACACGGGCATGCGGAGAATTAAGGTAGGTTACATATTCAGGTTTCATTACGCGGTGACATAATTTTCCGCAGAATTCAACGGATTCGGAATAATGGAATGCCTGGTAACTCCCCATTGCGGATACCACCAGAAACACAATGGTAAAAACTGAAACAATGGTTATTGATCGCTGGGTCTTCTTATTATTAAAATCCAGAACCGGCCACTTTTGACCTGTTTGGGTTAACAAGCCCTTCTTTCGCGAAGCGATCATCCCGATCGGGATCAGGATCAGTCCTAAAACAAGGATCACAGGCAATACGATATAGATGAAAATTCCAAGATAGGTATTGCTTGATTCGACGGTAAGCGAAATGATAAACAGGATTATCATTATCAACAGGGAGTTCAGACTTAAAATAAATCCAATGGCGCTTAGCCAGTTATAGGCGGACCTGGGAATTTTCATGGCCTGATATTTTTTAGTAAATACTCACTTCAGAGCAAATCATGGCCTTCTTACCAAAAGGCATACCGGACAAATATATAAAAAGTTT
>JBGSSA010000068.1:0-4610 GCA_041737295.1 Bacteroidales bacterium
GTCTTTTCAATGTCAAGTCCGGTTTCAGGCATCAATACTTCCTCTGCCGGATCTACCAGTTCAAGTTCATGTAATTGCCAGGAAAGCAAATTTGAAATGTTTTGCCTGAGGTTCTTTTTTTCCTGCACCGGGGTTTCTCCACTGTCCGGGGCAAGTGCTTCTTCCTGTAATCCTGATTCAGGATCCGCGGCGGGAGTTTCGCTTAGTTGCAGCAGGGGTTCTTCTTCCGGCAATGCTTCCGGAGGTTCCGAAGGAAGGATTTCACTGATTTGAAGCAGCGGTTCTGCTTCCGGAATTTCTTCTGCCGCCGGAATAGTCACCACGGTTTCAGGAATCTCCCCGGAAACCGGCTCCATGGTATCAACGGTGACGCCTGTTTCAGGCTCCGGAATCACAATATCACCGGATGTCCCGGATTCTGTGACAGATTCCGACAGAGGGTGAATAAGTTCGTACAACACCCTTCGGTCAGCAACATGGGGGGCCGTTAATTCTATTTCATGGGTGTATTCCGCATCATTCAGCAGGTACAGATTCCGGATGAGCAATAAACGGGCAGTGGTAAAAAAAGGATACTGATCCCTGATCTGCCGGAACTTTTCCAGGGTTTCCCGGTCCATTTTATCCGGGTGCTGAATATAAGAAAGGAATTGTCTCTTTTGCATATTCGCGAATTCTACCAATTAGCGAAAGCCTTGTTGAAAATATCCTCCACGAGGAGGGCAAGTAAATCATCAGTATATAAAGCTTTGGCTGATTCAAAATCAACGTCTGCATCATAATCCTCATATCTTGAAAAGCTGCTTTCAAAATTCAATTCAGGTTTGACCTCACAGGTAAATTTTATTTTCAGCGTAATGGTGAACCTGTTTTTGGCAGCCTCATCGCCTGAAATAATAGCTGTAGGAGTGACTGCATAACCCGTAATGGCGCCTTCAAAATCAATATCCCCGATGCCGTTGATGATGAGAAGCTGTGTATTGGCCTGAATAAAATCCTTCAGCTTGTCGGTTATCTGCTGGTTCAATCCGGCTTCCTGGCTACGGGTGAGGTTTTCAAAGAACTGTACAGAAACAGTCTTTGCCTCAAGGGGAATCGAAGCTCCTGTTGCAGAATATTTCATGGTAAAACATGAACTCACCGACAAAAATGACCCCAACAGGAGAGTAAATACCGCGATCCTGAAAATTCCCTGATTCAACCGCATACGCTACTCAATATTAAATTCCTTTATTTTACGGTACAATGTTCTTTCAGAAATGCCCAGTTCATTCGCGGCATGTTTCCGTTTTCCCTTGTGTCTTTCCAGTGCCTTCCGGATCATTTCAATTTCTTTATCGGCCAGGGACAATGATTCTTCTGTAATCTCCTGTGTATCCTGAATGTCTTCCCCCGGATCACGCTGAATATCATATTTTCTTATGGGTTTATCATCTGCGAGTATCGGTTCCACATCGTGGACAAACTTCGGCATTACATGGGAAGTGGTATGCAATTCACCCTCATCGCCTCCTTTATGCATATTTTCATGAACATACTTTTTCAATTCATTCATGTCGGACCGCATGTCGAAAAGGATCTTGTAAAGGATCTCCCTTTCCGAGGAAAACGTTTTTTGATCCACGGAATCCAAAATAGCCGGAAGTTTGGATTCAAAATAATCGGGAAGATAGGATCGCATCACTTCCGGCGTAATGAGCCTTTTTTCTTCGATGATTGAGATCTGTTCGGCAATATTTTTCAGCTGACGTATGTTTCCGGGCCACCGGTAATTCGAAAGCATTTCCACTGCTTCCTCAGTAAGGGAGATGGCCGGCATCCGGTTTCTGTCAGCAAAATCCACTGCAAATTTCCTGAATAACAGGGGGATATCTTCCTTCCTGTGTCGCAACGGGGGCACTTCAATGGGCACACTGCAGAGCCGGTAAAAGAGATCCTCCCTGAATTTACCCTGCTGGATGGCTCCTCCGACATCCACATTGGTGGCTGCAATTACCCGCACATTTGACCTGATCACCTTGGATGATCCTACGCGTATGAATTCACCGGTTTCGAGCACGCGCAATAATCTTACCTGCGTCGATAAAGGCAATTCGGCTACCTCGTCAAGAAATATCGTGCCTCCGTCAGCTACTTCAAAATATCCTTTTCTGCCTTCATATGCCCCGGTAAAGGATCCTTTTTCATGTCCGAAAAGTTCAGAATCAATAGTTCCTTCCGGTATAGCACCACAGTTCACGGCTATATAGCCGCCATGTTTACGGGTACTGAACTGGTGTATGATCTGGGGAAGAACTTCTTTTCCAACACCACTTTCACCTGTAATAAGAACGGACAAATCGGTTGGAGCAACCTGCACGGCAATATCAATGGCACGGGCCAGTGCATCGGAATTGCCGATGATACCGAACCGTTGTTTTATCTTCAGAAGTTCATTTTTATCCATATCAGTTCCCGGGAAGGGATTAAAAACTATGACAAAATTACAATATTAATAGTTTTTTAGTAATTTGCTCTGTCAAAAATTCATGTTTCCAATGGCAATAACGAAAAAATATATAGGGATCATTCCTGCACGATATGCCTCCACCCGGTTTCCGGGCAAACCCCTGGCCCTTATACAGGGAAAGCCGATGGTTCAAAGAGTGTATGAGCAGGCCTCCACGGTTCTTGAAATGGTGTATGTGGCTACCGATGATGAACGTATATACAGGGCTGTAAAGGAATTCGGGGGAAGGGTGATCATGACTTCCACCGGGCATGCCAGTGGCACCGACCGGTGTGCTGAGGCTGTAATCCGGGTGGAAGAGGAATTGGGAGAGCAATTTGACGTGGTGTTGAACATCCAGGGAGACGAACCTTTTATTGAACCGCAGCAGATAACCTTGTTAATGGAATGTTTTAACGATCCCCAAACGGACATTGCGACACTTGTTAAAAAAGCATCGGGCACTCCGGAGGTATTTAACCCAAACCGGCCAAAGGTTGTACTGGGATCAAACCAGCAAGCCCTTTATTTTAGCCGGTCTCCGATACCCTTTGTTCGCGGTGCGGAAATGGAAGACTGGTACCGGACAGCGGAATTTTACCTGCACATTGGCCTTTATGCATTTCGCAAGGAGGTTTTGATTGCAGTTACCCGCCTGCCGCAATCCGCGCTCGAAAAAGCCGAATCCCTGGAGCAATTAAGATGGATTGAAAACGGTTTTCACATTTCAGTAAGAACAACATCATACGACAGCTTCGGTATTGATACACCCGAGGATATGGCCGGATTGTAGAAATGGGGGATATTGTTTTGCCCTGGCCGGTGCCATTAATCGAAACATTTCAAATTGTTATATGTTGTACTTATAGATTTCAATGGGGGTGCAGCAATTGTTTTTAAATTGATTATAATTTATTGTATCTTTATTTATGTGGCGTCAGTTTTTTTTATTTTTGAAAAGCCGGATGCAACAATAAAAGCAGAATAGCTTCTGTCTTCGATTTCAGATGAACATCAAAATTATTTGTATGGGTTTAACTTTCAACCTTAGTCCCTCCATTCGTAAAATCAGAAGAATCGTCTTCCTGTGCTTCCTTCTTATTTCCGGACTGAGGTCATATTGTGCCGGGCCGGAAACCACCATTGTTGTTCAGGGCACTGATACCACCTTTACACTTACCCATAATGATATTAAAACGGGTGAAAGGCTGTTTTACGGGTTGATTCGGAACCAGGCAGGGCAAACCTCCTGTGTCTCATGTCATAATATTAAACCCGGGGAGGAAATGAACTGGAATCCATCGGCCTTTGAAGTCGCTGCTAAATTGGAATCCAGGAATCTTGATGACATGAAGACTATCCTGCTGGCACCGGGCGGGAAGAAGCTTTCCGAGGCACACACAGGTTACACAGAACTGACCCTGTATGAAGTAGCCCAGCTCAAAGGATTCCTGCACGATTATTATGATCATGGCGGATATAAACAAAAACCTGTTATAAATCAGATTCTTCTGTTTACCGGTCTTGTCCTGATATTTCTCCTGTCCCTGCTTGACCTTGTCTGGTTCGGTATTATCCGGTACAGACCGGTACACGTTGTTGTATTACTCGCTTCAGCCCTGTTCATAACCAAAATAGTCGTTCAGGAATCGATTGCCATCGGCAGATCTCAGGATTATATGCCCGACCAGCCCATTAAATTTTCACATATGGTGCACGCCGGACAGAATAAGATCGATTGCCAGTTCTGCCATAACAGTGCAGAATTCGGAACCTCTGCAGGCATACCTTCCATGAATGTTTGTCTCAATTGCCATATGGTGGTGCGGGAAGGAACCCGGTCGGGACGGTTTGAAATTAACAAGATATTTGCTGCAATTGAAACTAAGGAACCTGTTCAATGGACACGGGTATATAAATTGCCGGATCATGTCTTTTTCAGTCATGCCCAGCATGTAGGTGCAGGCAAACTGGAATGCCAGACTTGCCACGGTGCTGTTGAACAGATGGATCGCATTACCCAGGTACCTGACCTTTCGATGGGATGGTGTATTAATTGTCACCGGGATACCAAGGTTCAGTTCCACGACAATCAGTTTTATACAAAATATGAAGATCTGAG
>JBGSSA010000070.1:0-4316 GCA_041737295.1 Bacteroidales bacterium
GACGTGGTCCGGGAAAGTGAGAAAAACGGATATTGGGATATTTGCCTGGGGGCGTTGAGCATGATTGCCTACATAGCCGATTTGAATTATCATCACGATGTGATGAAGGATGCTGTTGTAAAGGGTGGCCTTATCATGGAAGCGAATTCTTCTGAATTGGATTCCCTTGATCCGCGATATTATATCAGGGCGGAAATGACAATGATGATCGGAGCCTATTTCGTAGGGAATTGTGAATTAAAGAAGGCCGCGGATATATTTCATTCACTTGTCGAAAGGTTAAATAAAACAACACATCCTGATAAGTCATCGGTATTTAAATCATACTCCTATCTGGCTGATTTATATATTGATATGGGACTGAACGACAGGGTGGATTCCTATTATCAGCTCATTCAAAAATCACTTCCGGAAAATGATGATCTGTACGCCTATACGTACATGCTGTACATCGCTTCCACTTTTAGCCGGAACAGGCAATATGCCAGGGCAGAATCAATTCTGAGGGAAGCATTTAAAAAAGTACCCGTAAAAATTACAGAAAGCTGGAAGCCATTTGTTTTTTCCAACTACAGAATGATGGCTTCAATTTTTCAAAAAACCAATCAATTTGATTCCGCCAATTTATACCTGAGTTACTGCCTGAAAATTATTCAACCTGATGATCCTTTGGTTATTGAAGTATATGAGATGAAAGGAACTGTATTATCTCATGAAGGTAATTATCGCGAAGCCCTGCTCTACTTTCAAAAGATCGAAACAATTATCAATAACGAAAAGAGCTACAATATTTCCCGAAAGGCACAGGTTTTGTCCAAAATCGCTGAAACCTACCTTCGGCAAGGTAAATACAACGAAGCCATTCTTTCAACCCAGAAGGCTTTCATGATCCTTTACAAGGATTCTGCATTTCTTAAAAATCCATCAAAAAACCCTGAAATCTCAACGATTCATCCTGATAAAATCATTATGGGTCTCTTGATTACAAAATCAAACGCGTTATTTGAAGCAGCGAAAAACAAAAGATCAAGTGTCAATCTGTATGATCCGATATTATCAACTTATAAACTCACCACCCGTGTTTTTGAGAAATTCCGGCATATGATTTCCACGGATGAATTTAAGGAATCCTTCGTTATGGATGTTAGAAAAATGTATGAGAATGCCATAATTGCATGCTATAATGCATATATGGCCGAACCAAATGATTCAGTAATTGCCTATGCATACTATTTTATTGAAAAGAGCAAAAACCAGGTGTTGATGGATGCAATTCGTCAAAACCAGGCCCGTAAATATGGCAATATTCCCGATTCGCTGATTGAAAAGGAATTCCAGTTTAAAAGCCAGCTTGTTAAGATGCAAAATGATCTTCATGAACTCAATTTCACCAATGCAGATCCGGAAATAATCCGGAATTGTCAGTTTGAAAGTGCACGAATACAAGATGAATACTCAGGATTTTTGAAAGTTCTTGAAAAACGGTTTCCTGAATATTACCAGGTAAAATATAGTGATAAAATTCCTGATTTACAGGAAATTAAAAAATATGCCAGCAGAAGAATACTTGTAGAATACCTTGATTGTGAAAATTCAATTGCCATGATCGCGTTCAACCGGGATAGAACTGTTTTTAAGGTATTTCCCAAAAATAAAGAGTTTAATTTATATCTGGATGATGTGCTTCAATCCCTGTACAATTCCGATAACCTTAACCGTTATGACCCGGCAATATACAGGCGATTTACAGGACAATCCTTCTGGTTATACCAAAAACTGTTAGAACCTGCCCTATCGAAGTTTTCTAATGCAACTGAACTTATTCTGATCCCTGATGGGAAATTGTGTTACCTGCCGTTTGAAGCCCTGATCAGCGAACTGCCCGGAAATTCTTCTAAAGTTGAATATGAACGACTTAACTACCTGATCCTGGATTATACCGTGCGCTATGAATATTCGGCAGGGTTATTAAACTTTCAACGGGGCAAAAAAAAAGCTGCCCAACGTATTGTTTATTCCGGATTTGCCCCTGTTTACGGCGAAAACTCTGCCCTGGATGAAGTACGTGTGCTGGGCAGAAAATCAGGTTTTCTTTCGAATCTTAAATACAATACTGAAGAAATTGAAGAAGCATCTGAAATTTTTGATGGACAGGCCTTTCTGGGCAAAGAGGCCACCGAATCACATTTCAAAAATTCACTGTCATCCAAAATAATCCATTTTGCAGGGCATACAATTATCAATGATTCAATTCCGGAATTATCGGGAATGTTTTTTTCAGGCGATGATGACCGAAATGGCAATAACGATGTGCTTTATCTTGATGAAATGTTCAATCTCGATATGAATACTCATCTCGCCATACTTAGCGGTTGCGAAACAGGCTATGGGCAGCTGTTAAAAGGTGAAGGATTGAGCAGTATTGGCAGGGCATTTAAATATGCCGGCTGTAATGACCTTGTCATGACCTTATGGAAAATCAATGATCACGCGGCATCCATCATGATCAGGAATTTCTGCCTGAATCTTCGCAGGGGCGTGCCTACAGCTGAAGCCCTGAGAAAGACGAAAATTGAGAGCCTGAAGAGTACGGGCACCGGAAGGCCACCCAATCCTTTTTACTGGTCAGCCTTTATCATGATTGGCAATAATGAGCCGCTTTTCAACAGGAAGGATATGTGGCTGTCAATTGCCGCATTTCTAATGGCTATCATTGTAATTCTTATTATTGTAATACGAACCCGCCAGGCCAATTCCAATAAACGATAGAAATTGAAAATATATTCATAAATTGCCTCATAACTCACCGACTTACTAAAACATTATGATTAAGAAGATTATTTTCATTTTACTTGTTGCAGCAGTCTGCTTCACTTCAAAATCAGCTGTTTACAATGTTATGGAATTTGGTGCGCGGAACAATGGGTTGGACCTGACAACCTTGCATATCCAACATGCCATCGACAGCTGCTTTCACCGGGGAGGAGGCATAGTCTATGTTCCTCAGGGCGAATACCTTGTTGGTACCCTGAATCTTAGATCCAATGTTGAGCTTCACCTGGAGAATGGTGCCGTATTAAAAGCCACAACAGATCTTTCTCAATATCAACGTCAAAATGAACAACTTGCCGGTGTACTTTATACAGAGAATGCAGAAAATGTATCCATTACCGGACTAGGGAAAATATTCGGGCAGGGAATGGAATTTATGTATAAGGACAGTGCAAAAGTCATCCGGGGCGAGGTGAATAATTATATCCGTCAGAAGTTCGAATTCAGGAAGGTTGAAAGCGGAATCGGCGATGGTCCGGTGATGCCGAAGGACAGGTATCACCAGATGATCGTTTTCAGCAATTGCAGAAATGTAGTGTTGAAGGATTTTGAGGTGGTGGATGCTCCTTACTGGACTTTCCTGATTGTACATTGCGAAAGGGTGAGAATTACGGGCATTTCGATAGACAATAACCTGCTTATCCCAAACAGCGACGGACTGGATATTAATTCCAGCAGCAACGTCAATGTTTCAGGATGTATCATTACATGCGGTGACGATGCCATTGTACTGGCCGGCTATGCCCATCATTTTGGAGATCCGGGTTACAAGGGCATTATGAGACCATCAGAGAATATCAATGTATCGGATTGTGTGTTACAGTCACGCTCAAGTGCAATCCGTATAGGCGGTTGGGACCAGAACCACATGTCGGGTTACAATTTCAACAACATAACCATTTTCGATTCCAATTGCGGAATTAACATTACAGTGCGTGATTCAGGATCAGCACAGAATATCAATTTCTCAAATATCAGGATTGAAACCCGTATGCACACGGGAGATTGGTGGGGAAATGGCGAACCCATAAAAATTTCAGCCCTTCGCGGCGTGACCGGACCCCATATCGGAATTGTCAAAAACATTCATTTCGACAACGTAACCTGCGTCGGAGAGAACTCAATATTGATGTATGCCTCTGAAGAAACAAAACTGCAGAATATATATTTCAGCAACTTTGATTTCACATTGAGGAAAAGTGCCCTGGACAAGGTAAGCGGAGGCAATTTTGACCTGAGGCCCAATACGGTCGCCGGAAAAGAAATTTATGAATCAAATATTCCTGTGGTTTATATTGAAAATGCTGAAAATGTGTATTTTAACCAGGGAAGCATTTCATGGGGCGCCGTTCAATCCGGCTATTATACCCATGCACTGGAGGCGGTCAGGGTGAACAATTTAAAAATGAATAATATGATTGCTTTCCCTTCTCCCAGCAATCCAACATTGAAGCCCGTTTCTCTAAAATCCTGCACAAATGTTA
>JBGSSA010000085.1:0-5956 GCA_041737295.1 Bacteroidales bacterium
ACCTTATAATAAACTCCATAAGATGTAAATTGGTGAATAGAGTATTTGCTGTTATTAAAAGACAGTCACCTTATGTGAATATTTATCAGCAAAATTTCAATTAAAAAATTTGCATATATCTTAGAATTCAGAACTGCAGAACCTCCTTCTTACTAGTCCCCAGTCCCCAGTCCCTGGTCCCTATTCCAATAAAGCCAAGATCTCCTGCTGATCCCCTGCTTTCAGCGGATTGCTGCTGTTAATGAAAACATCGGCCAGCTGTGATTTCTTTTCCTGCAGCAGATGGATTTTTTCCTCGATCGTATCTTTTGTTATGAACCGGTAAACAAATACTTTTTTCTTCTGTCCCATCCGGTGAGCGCGGCTCATAGCCTGCTCCTCCACGGCAGGATTCCACCACGGATCGAGAATAAACACATAATCCGCTGAAGTCAGGTTAAGCCCAAATCCGCCGGCCTTAATCGAAATAAAGAAAAGGTGGACATCCTTATTATCCTGGAATTCCTTAATGATAGCCTCCCGTTGGGGTTGAGGAACCTCACCGGTGAGCCGTGCGAACGGTATGTTATTCAGGTCGCAGTAAGTGGTATACAGGTCAAGGTGTTTCACGAAAGATGAAAAGATGAGCGCCTTATGACCTTCCGCGATCAGGTTCCGGATATTGTCAATGATCACATCGTGCTTTCCGGAATCTTCAACATACAAGGTACTTATAAGGGACGGATGGTTTGCTGCCTGCCGGAGTTTTGTAAGGGACTGAAGGATCATGAACGATGACTTTTCCATTCCCTGTTGCCGGATGTTATCGAGGATGAGGTTTCTGACCTTTGATTTTTCAGTCTCGTAAAAGGCCAATTGTGATTCAGACATCTCGCAATAGATGATCTGCTGGGTGAGGGCAGGCAGTTCGCTGGCCACTTCCTTTTTAGTTCGTCGCAGCACAAATGGCTTTATCAGGGTTTGCAGGATATGCGTTTGTTTTTGGTCGCGTCCTTTTTCGATGGGAGTCACAAACTGATTCCGGAAAAATTCGAAATTGCCAAGGAGGCCGGGGTTGAGGAAATTCATTTGTGCCCACAGGTCACTGAGTGAATTCTCGATCGGAGTACCTGTCAGCACCAGCCGATGTTTTGCAGTGAGGCTGATCACAGCTTTATACGTTTTGGAATGCGGATTTTTGATCACCTGGCTTTCATCAAGGATCATATAGAGGAAATCGTAGCTTTTAAGGGCTTCCAGGTCATTCCGGATCAGGCCGTACGATGTTATAATGAGATCGTATTTGTCGTAATACTGGTTAAAAGTTTTCCGGTTTTGGCCGCCATAGTATCCCGTTTTGAGTTGGGGTGCAAATTTACCAGCCTCGTTGATCCAGTTATGCACAAGAGTTGAAGGAACAATGACGATGGATGGCTTAGTTTTGACATCGGCTGCTGTGGAAGCGCTGAAAATGGTGAGTTGACGTTCATACACAGAGGTCACAGGCCCGAGCTGCCTGTTTTTTTCTTCATTTACCACATGCTGTATGAGCGTGAGGGTCTGCAATGTTTTGCCAAGGCCCATATCATCAGCCAGGCATCCGCCAAATTCATTGTTATATAACCTGAACATCCAGCCGAAGCCTTTTTTCTGGTAATCCCTGAGATCCGCCTTGATCTGGCAGGGCACAGGCTGATCCTGAATAACCGTATTATACAGCCACTTTTTGAGTTTACCGGCATAGGAACCGTCGAGACCCTGGAGGCTTTCTTTGAGAAGCGGAAAATGCTGTTTTTCAAGCGACAGCTGGTCCTGGGTTTCGCGGGCAAATGTAAACAGGTCCTTAAACCGCGCAAACCATTCTTCCGGAAGCACGGCAATACGGCCATCGGGAAGTTCATATTCGCGCCTTCCGGTAAGGATATGATTTCTGAATCGGATAAATGGAATGTCGAATCCTTCAAGTCTTACCACGGCATGAATATCGAACCAGTCACTGACGTTTTCCGTGATCTTTAGTAGGAGTTCTACTTTTTGGAGGTAATATCGGTTGACAGGAAGGAGCTGTGACACCTCCACGCCGAGTTTGCGGAGTTCATCGGCATTAAAGTTAAGCCAGCTAACCAGGTCATAGGTCATCAGGATATTTTCTGTTTTGTTGACCCTGAAAGGAAGGAATGAAGAAGATTCCAGGTTTGCCAGCCCGATTTCAAGAAGAGAGGAAATTATCCTGTTTTCGAAATCATAATCACGGTTCAGCCTTTGAAATTCAAATGATTCATTGGCATGGGATAGCGTGACAAGCAGTTCCGATTTTTTATTCGCAAAATACGAGGCCTTATCCTGGTATTTGAAACGCAGCATAAACACAGGCATTCCTGCTAAGGAAGTTTCAAGGGAAAGTACGGGAACAGGCTGCAGGTGCTGGTCAATAATATTGAAGCCTGTTGCATTCACCCTGTATTTCTGAATAACAGGTTTGGCAAAGGATTCAAGGAATTTCTTTTCCGTTTCGCGACGGATGCTGATTGTGGATCTTTTGAAGAAAGGCAGGAGTTTTTTGCCGTCTATGTCGTCGAATTGAAAAAGATTATTGTTAATGATCAGGCAGCAGGGATCGTTCACCAGAATAAAACCCGGTTGGCCGGTAAGCCTTATGTTTTGCTCGCCGATGCTGACGGTGAGAAAGTATTGCAGGTCTTCGGGAGTACGGATGAAGTTGAATACCGCGTTGGCCGTTTCATCATGGAGGAGGATGCGGTCGGTCTCGTAAATATTATTCTTTTGTTTTTTGGAATAAATAGGAATATCGCTTCCGGATAGGACTTCCATGCACCGTAGGAGCCGTTTTTCAATATAGGGTCTGAGTTGCCTTTCCAGCAGGTTTTCATCTACACCGGCAAGAAAATCCTGGGCACTGATCTTTTTTTTGGTAAAGACCTTGAGTAATTGGTTGTCGTTGTATTCTTCAATGATGCGGATGATTTTGATATGTTCGGGGGAAAGCTGTGATTCATATTGTTTAAGGTTGACCAGGGAGAGGCGGTCGGTGACAGAATAGTATTCACGGTTATTGCTGTGTAATATAATGACCGGGTTAAACAGGGGGCCGAGAACGCGGTGGGTTGTTAGTGTGAGAGCGAATTTTCCTTTCATACCACAAAAATGAATAAAAGAATGCGTTTAAAAAATAATATTTGTCGGGTTTTAAATTATTTGTCAACCATATAGTTGTTATGATTTGTTCCTCAATCATTTCAATAAATCATACTTCATTAAACCGGATATTATTTAATTCTCGCGCTGACTGGCCGCGAAATTCGTTAGCACAGAACCTAAAGCCCGTGGTGTTGCCGGTTGGGCATGGTAATCAGGGGTTTAGGCAGAACTGTCCGTGGGTAAGGCAGATACTTAATTTCCCGTTAACGAGTATAGATTGGCAGAAAAAGACATTAAATCCTGGCAAGGAAAGTAAAAAAATTGATATAAAAATTTGTGCAGTTAAATAACTGCACTATATTTGCAGTCGAGTAACTGCATAAAATGGAAGCACGTAGAGATATATTTCAGGCAATTGCTGACCCGACACGTAGAGCAATATTAGGTTTGTTAGCATCTCAAGCAATGACCCCAGGCGCAATTGCGGAAAACTTTGATTCTTCAAGACAAACAGTTTCAAAGCATATCCAAATTCTGACTGAGTGCCAACTTGTAAAGCAGGAGCAAAAGGGACGTGAGATTTACTATCACTTTAATCCTCAAAAAATGCAAGAAGTGTCAGACTGGGTAGACCAATACCGGAAATTTTGGGACAACAAACTTGACTCATTGGAAAGTTATTTGGCAAAAATTCAAAAAAAGAAGAAATAGAAAGATGGAAGGATACAATACATTCAAACAGGAAGACAACATTCTTATACATACAAGAATTCTTGATGCCCCAAGAGATTTAGTTTGGGAAGTATGGACCACCCCGGCACATATAAAAGAATGGTGGGGACCAAATGGTTTTTCGCTGACTACTAAATCAATGACTGTAGAACCAGGCAAAATCTGGGATTTTATTATGCACGGTATGGGACGGGATTGGGTTAATAAAATTGAGTATGTAGAAGTGAAAAAGCCTACGCTGCTGACCTATAAACATTCTGGTGCACAAAGTGAAGATTATAATTTCACAGTCTCAGTTTTCTTTGAGGAAGCAGAAGGAAAGACATTATTGACAATGAAGTCAGTATTTAAGTCAAAAGCAATCATTGAAGAATTAAATAGGAAAGTAAATGCCATTGAAGGTGGTAAGCAGACATTAAACCGACTTGAAAACTATCTTAAATTATTAGTTAGTAGTAAGCAATAAACAACGATATAAAATAGAAAAATATGAGTAAAATTATTTTTGATAGCGGTATATCACTTGACGGCTTTTTCGCAGGTGATAACAGAAGCCCGGGCAATCCAATGGGTGGCGTTTCACCCAAAATCCACATGTGGATGCTTAAACAAAAGGCATTTTGGAAACACATCAATATGGAAGGTGGTGAGAAGGGAAGTTAAATCTATAATCAAAAAAACCTTTGTAGATTATAGAAACTAATGCCAACTTCGTGTATATGGATTATAAGATAGAAACATTTCCAAAAACAAGAATTGCAACCTTTGATATTTGTGCGATTGGAATTCAGAAACATCGGGTTGCAGCCATGATAGAAATAGATGTATCTGAAGGAAGGGAAAAGATAAAGAAGTTAAGAAATAAGACGTATAGGATTTCATTTACTGCATGGTTGATAAAAGTAATCAGCCTGACTATTAAAGATCATGAGCTAGCAGCTGGATATCTTTTAGGAAAAAGAAAGGTTTTAATTTTTAATGATATAAATATATCTCTTGTTGTCGAAAAGAAGTTAAATGATCAAAAAGTCCCAATACCTTTAATAATTGAAAAGGCAAATGAAAAAAGTATTGAATTTATAACAACTCAAATTAGGGAAGCCAAAGATATAGAACTAAATAGTAAAGATATTGTCCTACATAACAGAGCCAGTCATTTAGAGAGACTTTACTATAAATTACCTGGATTTGTAAGAAGAATATTTTGGAAATATTTGTTAAGTCATCCCCATTTAGCATTTAAAAAAATGGGGAATGTTGCATTTACATCAATTGGAACGATTGGAAATGTCAGTGGTTGGTTCATTCCAATTTCTGTACATCCAATCTGTTTTGGAATAAGTAACATTGCAAAAAAGCCCATTGTAATTGATGATAAAATTGAAATAAGAGAAATTTTAAATATGACCATCTTAATAGATCATGATGTTATTGATGGTTCGCCAATGTCAAAGTTCATCAGGGATCTATCAAGCAATATCGAAAAAGGATATGGAATATGAAAATGAACGAACACCCAACAGCGTTTATATTCAGTTGCTGCATGTGACTGTGCCCGCGAATAGAGTTTCGTTTCCAACGAATAAGGTTGGCCATGGCCACCTGATAAAAGCGGTTGTCTCCTAACAGCCTTTTAAATCATATCATTATGTAACAGCCAGAATTAGGAGGACCAATACGATTAATTTCTCCGGATAACCTCCAAAATCATGATAAAACTAATAATTTTGGTGGACGCACAAGGTACATTCTGCATTACTCATATTGAAATGATATGGAAATTATTGTATTAAGTATACTGATTTTATTAAACGGATTTTTTGCTTTATCGGAAATTGCTTTGGTTTCAAGTAAAAGAGCGAGACTTGAACAATCCAGACGTGAAGGAAGCAAAGGGGCAAAGACAGCCTTGCGATTGCTGAATAATTCTGAGAACTTCCTGTCAGCTGGATATTTCGGAGCATGCTGACCCCCGAAATTGAATAAATTTCGGTCAAAAATTGGATTTTTGTCTCATTTTTCGTCTGTCATTCCGGCAGATGTTGACCCCCCTAATAATTGGTTCGGGTATATTTTGGTTAGAGGC
>JBGSSA010000087.1:0-3357 GCA_041737295.1 Bacteroidales bacterium
TCAACCGGACCTGCCAGGGGAGACCTGTTATACTGGAATTTTGAAACGCTGGATTTGGCACCCTACCTGGCAGATGGCAAAAACATATTGTCAGCACTTGTATGGAATGAAGGTGATTTGCGGCCTGAAGCGCAGATATCATGGCGGACCGGTTTCATTATGCAGGGGAATACTTCTGCAGAATCTGCCGTAAATACGAATAATTCCTGGAAATGCACTAGTGACAAGAGTTACAGTCCCGTGAATTCTCCTGAGGTGATCGGGTATTATGTTACCGGTCCGGGAGAGTTTATCGACATGCGCAAAAGTGTCCGTGGCTGGAAAAAGGAAAATTTTGATGATTCTTCCTGGGGCAAGCCTGTCAGTGCTTACTGGCGAAAGGGGTCCCCGAAAGGGTTATCCGATGCCTTCGGATGGATGCTCGTTCCTTCGGTCATTCCGTCAAGGGAAATTCAAATCCAGAGGTTCCTGAGTGTCCGTGAGTCGGATATGAAATTACCCGCGGATTTTCCAGTCAAGCCCGTCAAATTTACGGTTGCAGCTCACAGCAAAGCAACAATTCTGATCGACCAGGGATATCTCACCAATGCATACCCGACGCTGTTGTTCAGCAAGGGCAAAGATGCGGGGATCCGGATCAAATACACGGAGGCGCTGTTCATTCCTGCCAACTCTGCTTATTATAATGTGAAAGGCGGAGGATATATGGGATCTGACAAAATATACGGCAAGGGCAACCGCGATGAGGTGAAGGAGAAGATTTTCCTGGGCAAAAAAGACAGCCTGATATCCGACGGGAGCATGATGCAGGAGTTCACTTCGTTATACTGGAGGACTTTCCGGTATATTCTTCTTTCAATCGAGACAAAAGATGACCCCCTTGTTATCGATGACTTTTATGGCACTTTTACAGGATATCCGTTCGAGATGAATGCCCGGTTTGAATCGGATAATACATCACTGCAAAAAGTACTTGATATTGGCTGGCGGACTGCCAGGCTGTGCGCTATTGAAACCTACATGGATTGCCCTTTTTATGAGCAGCTTCAATACATTGGTGATGGCCGCATCCAGGCCATGGTAAGCTTTTATAACAGCGGGGATGACCGGCTTGTCAGGAATGCCCTGAACCTGATGGATCATTCCCGTATTGCCGAAGGCGTAACGAGCAGCCGCCATCCGTCCTTCTCACTGCAGATCATCCCTACTTTTTCGCTGTGGTATATCGGTATGCTGCACGATTACTGGATGTACCGTCCCGACAGCAGTTTCGTAAAGGATAAGATCCACGGTACCCGGGACGTGCTGGCTTTCTTCAATAAATACCAGCAGCAGGACGGTTCCTTAAAGGGAGTCCCCTACTGGCTTTTTACGGATTGGGTCGAGGACCGGAAAGGCTGGTCGGGTGGGGCAGCACCCTTTGGAAAAGAAGGAAATTCGGCTGTGCTTGACCTGCAATTGTTATGGACATACCAGGTTGCTGCCGAATTGGAGCATAACCTGGGAATGGAAGCATTTACAAAGGAATACCTTGACAGGGCTTCCGTTTTGAAACAGACCATTCAGCAAAAATACTGGGACGCTTCGAAAGGATTATATGCAGATACTCCCGAAAAGGATTTGTTTTCACAACATGCCAACTCACTCGCGATCCTTGCCGGCATGGTTTCCGGAAAGGAAAGCAACCTGCTTGCCAAAAAAATGCTCGTTGATCCTTCCCTTGCCCCGGCATCCATTTATTTCAAATACTATTTGCATCTCGCCTGTGTAAAGGCAGGATTGGGCAACAGTTACCTGACATGGCTGGATAAGTGGTTTGAAAATATTGCCATGGGTATGTCCACCTGGGCCGAGGATTCCAATATAAACACCGCACGATCCGATTGCCATGCCTGGGGTTCAAGTCCGAATATTGAATTCTACCGCATCGTACTGGGAATAGATGCAGGCGCACCCGGATTTAAAAGGGTGAAAATAGAACCGCATCTGGGTGACCTGAAAAAAGCGGGTGGCGAAATTCCACACCCCCTTGGGAAGATATCTGTGAAGTATGCGCTTGAAAAAGGGAAATGGAATGTGTTGGTGAATTTACCCGGGAACCTGACCGGGACGCTTGTATGGGATGGGAAAATGTATGAGTTGAAAGCCGGGGAGACCAGGTTGTCACTATAGGCAATACTTGTCAAGGGTATGACAGCTGCCGGATGACAGGTTCAGAAGTAATTATAAATTTTATTACATACGTATGTTAAATATTCCTGTAATCACTGTTTCAGAAAGGTCCCTCGCTCAGGCCTTCGAAAAGGCACTGGTAGAACTATACAACCGGGGGGTGCGTTTTAAAACCCAGTATGACAAGCCCGGAGACCCCGAAAGCATCGATTGCACATTGAACCTGACAATCGAAGAACCGGAAAGCGAGCCCATGATCCATATGGCCTTCCCAGGAGGTATAGAAGACCTTAAGGAATATGTACTCGAACTGAAAGGATTCAAGGACCACTGGGTAAAAAATATGAACGATCCTGCCGACACCCGTTGGGAATATACATATCATGGCAGGCTGGAGAAGTACGGCACATGGAAGGAATCCGGACCCGGCGGATCCGTCATCACGGGATTATTCAATATAAACCAGATAGAAGCGGTAATCGATAAACTGTGCAGGCAACCCTTTACAAGGCAGGCACAGATGATCACCTGGATGCCGAATATCGACCTGGACTGCTTTGATCCACCATGTCTTCAATCTCTCTGGTACCGGATACTGGAAGACAGTGATGGCATCTGGTGGCTGAACTGCAATATCCGTTTCCGGAGCAATGATGCCTGGGGTGCAAGCTTTATGAATATGTTCGGTTTTATCCAGTTCAACCGGGAGATTATAGCTGCCGAAATTAGTCGCCGGACCGGAAAATTGGTTAAACTTGGAAGATTGAACTGGCAGGCAGATTCATACCATATCTATGGCAAAGATATTGAACAGGCCCGTGAGAGGCTTTTCGAAAGAATTGACAGCCTGACACTGGAGGAACGCACCTTCAACTTCTCGGATGATTTTATTAAGGAGATGTATGATGATGCAGAGACCCGCATCCTGCAAAAGATCAGTCAATATGATGAATCCAGGTAAGAATTATGAATTATGAATTATGAAGAATCCCTTTAGGGATTAACTGTTGGTAGAATATGCGTCAAAATCCACCCCCTGCCCCCGTGTATGGACCATAGACATAGTATACAAGGGGTCAGAGACATAGTATACAGTTTTAAAATAAAAATGAATAAATTGGATTATACCCAAACCATAATCCAATGCCATTTAAAATTAAGACTGTGATGATGCAAAGAATCGAA
>JBGSSA010000088.1:0-27659 GCA_041737295.1 Bacteroidales bacterium
GCCTCTAACCAAAATATACCCGAACCAATTATTAGGGGGGTCAACATCTGCCGGAATGACAGACGAAAAATGAGACAAAAATCCAATTTTTGACCGAAATTTATTCAATTTCGGGGGTCAGCATGCTCCGAAATATCCAAATATTCAATTCTCAGGTATATTTGAATTTAAAAACAATTGTTTTGATTGTATTAGCAGCTATGCGCTTTTTAGTAATGAGGATAATGTAAATATAGCATTTAGCGTCTCGGAAATAACCATTCAGAAATTAGCCGCAAAAGAATCATGTCTTTTATACAAATCGGATAACAGTTATCTTTTTAATTATCCAAATACTGTTTTCAACGCATATAGTGCAGTAGTAATTTCTATTGATTCGAAAATAATAAAAGATCAATACTTTGTTTTTGTAAATGATCGTAATGGACAAGATCTGGCTGTCCGGATTCCTTTGTTAGAAAAGATTATTCGAATCATTTCCGCTAAACTTGAGCGTATTTTTTATCAAAATGAATTGGAAAAACTTAATGAGGAGCTTGAACAAAAGATTGAATCAAGAACGATAGAGCTATATAAACAAAATCAAGAATATTTAACACTAAACGAAGAATTCAAAAAAACAAATGAAGAATTATATATAGCAAAAGAAAAGGCAGAAGAAAGCGACAGGCTTAAAACAGCATTTCTTCAAAATATGAGTCATGAAATAAGAACTCCCATGAATGGTATAGTGGGGTTCTCAAGCTTATTGGCAGAGTATCACGGTGATAAAGCAAAACTTATAGATTTTTCTACAATAATAAATCAACGATGTAATGATTTACTGAATATTATAAATGATATTCTTGATATCTCCAGGATTGAATCAGGACAATTGACTGTTAATAATGAAGAATGTAATATACCGGAAATGTTTTCGGAACTTAAAATATTTTTTACCGAATATCAAAAACGCGTCGGCAAAGAACATGTTAATTTAATATTGCAATCCTTATGTGACCCGTCATACACTTTAATTATAACAGATAGGGTTAAACTAAAGCAGATACTTGCTAATTTAATTGAAAATGCCTTTAAATTCACTGAACAAGGCTCTATTGAATGTGGATGTAAATATGAAAATAATACGATCCTATTTTATACTTCTGATACAGGTATTGGCATTCCCAAAGATATGCATACTAAAATATTTGAGCGTTTTACCCAGTTACACCACGAAGAAACAAAGATTATTGGCGGTACAGGCTTGGGTTTGTCAATAGCAAAGGGGTTAGTCACCTTATTAGGCGGTAGAATCTGGTTAGAATCGGAAGTAGATAAAGGAACCACTTTTTATTTTACGATTGAATATAATAGATCCTTGTCTTTACAATCAGAACCAATAGTTATTAAAGCTAATGCTGAAATTAAATTCCTGAACAAAACAATTCTTATTGTTGAGGACGATGTTTATAATGCAAAATATCTAAAGGAAATCCTTAAGAATACAAGTTTTAAAATAATTGTCGCGGCTTATGGGAAAGATGCTGTTCATATTGCATCCACACAAACCATTGATTTAATATTAATGGATATTCGTTTGCCTGATATGAATGGTTATGAAGCAATACGCAGGATCAGACAATTAAAGCCTGAGATTATGATTATAGCTCAGACGGCCTATGCAGCGCAAGATGAAAGACAAAAGGCAATTGATTCGGGTTGTGTTGATTATATCAGCAAACCAACTAACCGAGAGCTGTTATTGGCATTGATTAGCAATGCATTCCGGGTCGGACCGGGAAAAATTCTTAAGCACTAAGACCCCGGGCGTTGGCATTATAAGTAAAGAAGGATCGTCCCGTCTCCGGGACAATCCTTCCTGGTTAACGTATCACAGTTTCTTCCCGATATAGAAAACATACCCGTAATACTCCCTGTATTTCGCATACAATGAAGCCTCCTGCCGCATGTTAGCAACAAGTTCTTCGGCAGCCGGATTACCGCTGTATTTTCCCAGGAAAACTTCCTGTGCTGCAACCTGCGGATCATAGAAATGCTCTGTCCAGCAGTTTTCCGGCAGGATAAAGGTTGCAACCGGAACATATCCGGCTTTCTGCATTTTGAAAACATTATGGGGAATAGTATCCATTTCAGGATAAGCATCCTTCCAGAACAAATCGATTTCTGAAGGCCTTTCTTCCGTGAACCAGGATGCATCTGTTACAGCAATATAGCCGCCACTTTTCAGAAATTGCCGCCACTCGTTCAGGCCCCGTTCAAAACCAATATTGTAGATGGCTCCCTCTGACCAGATAAGATCCAGTTCTTCATTCCGAAAGGGAAGGTTATCCATAGATCCGACAATACCCTTTACCCTGCCGTGAAGATTCAGTTTGCCTGCATTGGCCGTAAATAAATCGATGAAGGCGGGAAACAGGTCTATACCGGTAATATGCCCCTCTGCATGTTCAGCCAGCACCATAGTCTGGCCGCCTGTTCCGCAACCAATGTCTGCAATGTTGGATTCCCGGCTGAGATTATCGATAAAGCCTAATGCCTTAACCGTAACCTCGGGACTCCCCGGCCCCTGTCGTTCAATGCTTGAAAAATATTCGCAGATCAAATCGAAGTCGAATTCGTGAATTGACTTATTTTCGTTACTCATGATGGTTAAAATTTTAAAATGTTGAGATCATGGGGTAAGAATACAATAGATTCTTTGCCATGGTTCATGTTGATACTAATAAACAGAAATGCTTATAACTCCGGCAGGAATTGCCTGAGCTTTATTAAGGGATAACCCTGGCAGGATACCAGCGGTTATTTACTTTACAAAATCCATTTTAAATTTAAACATCCAATGTTTTTACGAGGGCAAATGTATATAATATTTTAAAATTTACGAAATGCGGAATTAAATAAACCATTGGCATTGTGGTATGTTTATAATTTTTGCATCATGATATCCGGATATTAAGTGTGAGACCATGGAACATAGAGCTAAATCGATCCGTCCCTTCATCGGGGCTGAAAACTTTGAATTGTCACGTAGATTTTATCGCGACCTGGGATTTCAGGAAACGATTCTATTCCAGGATATGTCCTTGTTCAGGACCGACGGATTGGGATTTTACCTGCAGGATGCGTACGTAAAGGACTGGATTGACAATTCAATGATTTTTCTCGAGGTTGAAGATGTGGAACGCCATTGGAATGAACTTTCATCGTTAAACCTCACCACAAAATATGAAGGCGTCAGGCTTACTCCCATCCGGGATAACGATTGGGGCAGGGAATGTTTTCTGCATGACCCGTCCGGGATCCTGTGGCACTTTGGAGAGTTTAAGAAATAACGCTCCCCGTTTCCTTCAGCAGAAAAAGTGTGGTAAAACAAATCGAATCAAACAGGTCGGGAAGATAGAGCTGTTCATTATCGGCATGGGCATAACGCAGTTCCCCTGCCCCGCTTGTGATCACGGGCATATTGGGATATTCGCCGGCAAACAGCCTGGCATCGCATGATGCATCCCATCCCAGCACGGGTGCATTCCTGTCAGTGATACCGGCCTCGATGGAAGATTTCAGCGCGTTCTTAAAGGTAGTGGACTCCGGACTAGTATAATATGCGTTGTTATGTAGCTTCTCGTAGGTGACCTCACACTGAAAAATATCCTCGTCCTGCCCGGCAAGCTGCAAATACTTCTTTACTCCCCTTTTAAAGGCATTGCTCATCCGTTCCTCTATTTCCCCGATGGAATGGGTGGGCAGAAAGCCTTGTCCTCCCTCGAGGATCAATTGACGGGTAGAATCCACACCTTCAAGTTCCAGTTCAAGCGGTATGCCCTTGCCAATTCTGTAATTGATAAGCTCCCTGCCCAGGTAGGCCAGTTTTGTGATTGCCGCATCATGTTCCTGCAGGGAAGCCATATGGCCAGGTGATCCATAAACCCTGATGGTCATGGCATTATTTTCAGGATCGTACTCCGTATCAAAATGCTTTTCAACCTTGGGTTTCCCGGTATTGATATCGAATACCCGGGTTTTATCCCCGTATTTCGCAATGTATGAATTCAGTCCATTCTGAAGGAGGGTCAGCATGTCAATACACTGTCCCGTATCCGATATGCCCCTTACCAGGAATTTAACCACCCCACATATCCTGGATGGATGCTCGCCAAAGGGCCCCAGCATTCCGTTACACGTTTGAACCGGTTTATGCGGAAACAGCGGATGAGTTGATTCCTTTTTCACCGCATCTCCCTCCTGCTGCATTTCAAGCACTGAAAATATCATGGCTTCAAGCAGGGAAGGCGTTACCCGTTGACCGGACGTTGCGGTTTTGTCCCTCACAGTTATCCCACATTTGAACCACACGGCTCCCCGGTTGGCCGGATAGACCTTATTCCCGGCACATTCCATGACAAGCACAGAATCATATCTTTTCTTCAGCTCTTTATCCACCGCCAGGTCCAGCGACCCGTTACCCCCACTCTCCTCCTCCACCACGAACATCGCCGTGATGTTGTTTTTTAGAAAAATCCGCTTCTCCCGGCTAAGCCTGTCGAGGACCTTCAATGCCCCGTAAATTGACGCCACTCCTCCTTTATCGTCAATTACCCCCCTACCCAGCAATACATCCCCCTTTCTTTCAGGTGCAAAAAAAGGCGCTACCACATCGATATGGGCGTTGACGGCTGTGTTGTTCCCCTTGCGGGATGGCGGACCGTCAATATAATACAGCAAATTGTGCCTGTCCCTGTAAACCTCTTCTGCATCCAACCCTTGAAGCTTCGAAAAAGCAGGATGATCCTTAATGGCAGGCGATATTTTTTTTTCATGTATCGTGGTATTTTCAAACGAGAACTTCCCCAGGTTCTTTTTAATGATGTCGAATACCTTTTTCTCGTTTTCGGCCATCAGGCGGATGTCGGCAGTGGCAGTCGTGTCCACACTGCAGATGTCGACCAGGAAGGCAATGACCTCCGACCGGAATTTATCCTCCGAGACTATCTGCCTGATCTGATCAATCATACCTTCTGTTTTTAGCGATCACTTCATCACATGCCTCCCCAAAAACCTCCAGCGATTCAATCAACGCTTCCTGTGTAATAACCAGGGGCGGCGCAATCTTGATGCATTCCCCTCCGATTCCTACCGGGGCGAACATCAGCAACCCCTTTTGAAAACAAGCAATGTTGATCAGAAGGGCCAGTTCCGGGTCAGGGATCCGTGTACCCTTCTTCACGCACTGGATACCGGCTACAAGTCCCTTCCCCTGCAGGCATCCGAGCACCGACGGGTATTTCTGCTGTATCTTTTTTAACCCGGGAACCAGGATCTCCCCCATCTCACGGGCATGTTCCACCAGGTTTTCATCCCGGATGATCTTCAGGTTTTCGATGGCAGCCACGACAGGGATCGGGCTTCCTGAATGGGTAGAGGTCATGGAGCCCGGTGCATACAGTCCCATTATGTCCTTCCTTCCGATCACGGCAGAAAGGGGCAGGGAGGATGAAATACCCTTGCCGCAGGCCACCAGGTCGGGAATGATATCATAATGTTCATAGGCGAACATCCTGCCGGTCCTGCCGAAACCCGACTGCACCTCATCGGCCACCAGGGGAATGTCATTTTCCCTGCAAAACCCGGCAAGTGCCCTTGCATATTCATAGGGAAAGAAATCGGGCCCAACGCCCTGGTATGACTCTGACATAACGCCGGCCACCTCTGACGGTGTGATATTTAGATCTTTCAATGTTCTCAGGAACAGGTCAAAGGAAACATCCGGGTTTTTAAATCCGTCAGGGAAAGGCACCTGCACAAAGGTTTTGCCATCATCGACTATCCAGGACTTCAGCTTATCCATTCCCCCGGCAAGTTGCGCCCCGAGCGTCCGGCCGTGAAAGGCATTTTTGAATGTCACAAAATACTTCCTGGTGGGCCCGTATTTTTCAAGTGAATACGTTTTTGCCAGTTTGATGCAGTTTTCGGTAGCTTCACTCCCTGTGCTCAGGAGGAACACCTGGTAATTTTCCGGATCGGGCGATAATTGCTGCAGCATCCCGGTAAGTTCCACCCGCTTTTCGTGCACGAATACATAGGTCGCCAGCAGGCCCTTGTCCAATATTTCCCAAATGGCCCTGATGATCTCCGGCCTGCCGTGACCGGCATTGGCGATCAGCACCCCCGATGACCAGTCGATCCACTTGTTACCCCATTTATCATGAACCTGGAACCCTTCGGCTCTGTCCCAGACCACCGGGGGCTGTCCCATCATCGAAACCGGTTCGGACTGCTGCAAAAGCCTGAATATTTCCAATGATTCAGGCACAGGCAGTTTCGTCCGGATAGTCCTGAATTTTGTATCTACGGCCGGAACGTCAACTGGTACCAGGTTGTATTTAGCCATCTTATTATAGAAATTTTTACCCGTTATTATTGTTGTAATAATAAGAACTTTCACTCTTCCCGATTTCCTTTTCGAGCAGATCTTTAAGGATAACCTTTTCCCCGGTCACCACGCCCCCGGTACTCTTCACACCTGCTTCGAGGGAGCGGTGCGCCCCTTCACACACAAGTGAAGTGTAAAACCCCAGGGGAAAGGGATCCATCAGCCTTTCGAATTCATCATCCGGAAGTGTGGCATTTCTGTGACGGATCATATTTTCAATGATCTTCCCCGGGGAACTGATCCCATAGCCGGAAACCATCCCGTTCGATTCGAAATTCCTGAAAAGGGGGTTCCTTTCAAAAATGCCCCCGGCAATTACCTCATGGTATCCGGGCAGATCGAGGCTGAGGTCAAGCAATCCTTCTGATCCGATGATGCGTGCGGATTGCACTGTCACGGCGTGTGCGCTGTTTGGAACAGCCCACCCGGTGATGATATGGCAAACCCCGCCGTTCTCAAACAGGATCTCCGTATCCACCAGGTCATATCCATCCACAGCCAGTGGCTTCAGGGACGGGAGTTTCTGCTTGTACCCGATGGCTTTGACGGTCACCGGTCGTAACCCGGTAATTGTCATGAAAGCATCGGCCATATGAACCGTAAGAAAGGAAACCGGTGTATTTTTTTCGGCAAAATCCGGTGTGGCAAAAAACCGGGGTGAATGGTTGGGATCGGCCACCATCAGCTTATCAAGCATGTACCATACCGAGGACTGGAATTTTCCGTAATCGCCATTCCTGAACCGTGCCTTTGCCTCCCTGATCCTGGGATCCTCACGCTTGTGAAAATCAACGCCGACATACCGCCCTGTTTGCCTGGCCTTCTGAATGATCGCATGGGCATCTTTCACATTGTCGGCAGCCGGTTTTGGCAGGAGAACGTCCAACCCTGCCTCCATGGCATAAACAGCCGGTTCCCTGTGGAAATTGTCCGGGGTGTTGATGGCAACGGCATCGAGAGGCACCGTTGAAATAAGCTTTTTATAGTCGGTAAATCTCCGGTCAACGGGAATGGCATGGGCATCCCCAAATTCCGTCATGTTCTCCCCGTGGCGGCTGCATATGGCTTCCACCGCGATCAGCGGGGAATAATCACTGTGATAATACAGGTATTCATAGATCTCCCTCACCACTGAACCGGTTCCGATAATGCCCAATCTTAACTTGTCCATATAATTGTTTTAATAGTCATTACCTGATTTGCATGATCGCCCATGCCAGCAAAATGAGCAGGCCGACAAAAGCCCAGCTGAGTAAAAATCCGCCAATGTCCTCGCGGTACCGGGTGAAAAAATCCTTCCACCGGTCAGCACGGAACCATCCCGGTATATCAAGAAGCAACATATCTTTTCCGGTTTCGCGGGCTGTTTTTTTCGACCCGTCGGCGAGCCTGTCTTCCGGGTCAGAACTCTTTCTCATGTTGCCAAAAAAGAATTCCATGTCCGCCGGATCCTCCGGTCTTGTGAGCAGGCTGGCGATTACAAAACCTGCAAAACCTGCCAGCATGGCCCATCCAAAAGGTTCCGGCTGCCATTTGTATACAAGCAATAGCTTTCCGGTCTCGAAAAAATTAATACCGTAATATACGGAAAAGGATATCGCCACGGCAGCAAGTGCGCCGAACCGGTTCGCTCTTTTCCAGATCACCCCTCCCAAAACAATGATCCCCATGAACGCGGCAATGGTTTCCGTGAATAAAAATGCGTGCAGCACATTCCGGATGGTGAGGGCAAATACAACCCCCGACAGGGACAGCAATAATCCCGAATACCGTCCGATCCGGAGCATCTTTTTATCGTCAGCGAGGGGATTGACATATTTCTTATAGAAATTTTCAGTGAAGAGCGCCCCTGTATTTACCATAAAGTTGGAACAGGTAGACATGTTGGCGGCCAGGATAGCCGCCACCATCAGACCGATAAGTCCGGGCATCAGCAGTTCCCGGCATCCATACCCGAATGCCATTTCCGGATCGGCCAGGCTAACGCCGTTCTTTATGACAAGGGCGGCCACAATAAGTCCCGAAAGGGCCCAGCCAATGGTGCACAGACGTTTAACGAGTGACCCGAATGTCTGCCCGATGCGCCCTGACCGTTCATTGTTGCCCGTGGCAAACATGGCCACCATATGCGGTTGTGCCGTTATGCCGACTATGCCGTTGACGGCAAGCATGGCAATTGTAAATGCTCCCATGCCGCTTTGATCGCTGAATAAGTTGAAAAAGTCGGCAGGCAGACTGCTGCGCATCCCTGAAAATCCGCCCACTTCATGTAACCCAAAGGGAATCAGCAACATTGACAGGATTATGATCAGGAAGGCCTGTATGAAATTGGTATAAGCGGATGCGATCATCCCGCCAAAAAAGCTGTACAGGAGGAAAGCAACCGTCATGGCGATCACAACGGTATCCGGTGAGATAACGTCCCCGGTGATGACCGCAATTACCTTGGCGGCACCCTGCAGCATGGCCCCCATGTTAAAAACGAAAAAAGCGATGGCGAAAACAGAATAGATCAAGCCAAGATTTCTCCCGTATCGGTCCTCCACGATCTCTCCGACGGTCGTACGTTCACTTCTCCGGTAAATAGGCGCCATCAGCCAGTAAAACGGGGTGATGAGCATGTTTTTCCACTGGTACCACAGGGTCGAAAACCCGTGCGAGAATGTAGCCCCCGTTTGTGCAACCGGCATTTCCGCATGCGTGCCGGTCCCGAATGCCTGTCCCATCATAACCCACCAGTTGAATTTCCGGTCCCCGAGAAAATAACTCCGGCTCGACTTTACTTTCCGCACCAGGTATAAGCCATACAGGGTTATCAGTACGAAATAACCGATCAGCACCGCGTAATCCAACCTGTTCATTTTCCGAGAATTTTAATGAATTCAGCAGGGTTTTCACTCAGAAGGGCTGAATAAGTGGCTGCCCTGTTAAAGGATCCCATGAAGTTTTCATCCGTTTTGTCAGGCCTGCAGCGTCGGCCGATACTCCAGGCCGTATTTAATGCGGATAACTGAAGCTGGTCCGCCCGGGCTGTATTTTTCAGATACCTTTCAACGGATTTCAGATCCCTGTTTCCGGACCGGGCAAAATGCCACAGTTCATTCTGCCGGTTATAGCAATATTCCATGAATTCAACCGTCATCTTGAAATCATCAAAATCGCCATGGTTTTTTTTCACGCTGTCCTGGTAAACGGTAAGCAGACTGACTATTTCACCGTAATGATTTTGGAGCGGCTCTTTCCGGTCGGCAATTTCTCTGATTTGATTCGCGGAATACCAGGGAAAGAATTTCAGACTATCCTGTTCCCCGCATGTGAAAGCCGGAGTTTCCTCATAAACCGATCTGAAAATTTCTTCCCAGTTCTCATCATAGGTGGCGCCAAAATGGTTTGATACAAATCCCGGGATGGCATCCATATACTGATAGCTGCCCCGGTTTTTAAGGATCTCTGCAGCAATGGTGTACGTGTCCCACTGGCTGTTCTGGAGATACCGCTTCGGCACCCAGTTTGAAAGCACGATTCCGAGATTACCCGTGTCTTCCAGGTTGCAGTATACTTCAGCGTAGGCATTGATATTCTCAAATTGCAGTGTCCCAACCCTTGGACTCCAGCTGCACCAGCTTACAGCGGGAACCCCGATTACCTTAAATCCTTTGCCCAGAACGGCACGGGCAATGCTATCAACAACCTCTTTCCGATTTTCCCTGTAATTCCAGTCCATGATCACTATATCCCTGTCAAGCAGGTCGAGTACCCCCGGTTCCACATAAATGGGGACATCTCCCCAGATTATTGTTTTTTTCCCGAGGGATTTCACGTAACCGTTCAATGTATTAACATACTCCGCCCAGATCTGATTTTTTGTCCTTGTTTTCAACGCATTTTTCGACAGCTCGCTTCCACCCCAGTTGACCTCATCGCACCCGATATGGAAATACGGAGAAGGAAAAAGGGCGGCGATCTCGGAATAGAGGTCATCCATTAATGCAAGCGTACTGTCACTGACCGGGCACAGCGCGTTATAGTCATATCCCGGTGAACTGTCATTCAGGAACTTATAGCGTTTTGTGCCGGTAATATACAGGGAATGGCCGAAAGATTCGATCTCAGGGATCATATCGATGCCGTTGGTTTGGGCATAAACGATCAGTTGTTTCAGCTCTTCCGCGGAAAACGCCCCTTCGCGCATGATCAGTTCAGGATGGGAGGTAAAGAGGTACGCAGAACCCTGGTCATCGGTTAACCGGAAAATGATCGTATTGATCTGTTCTTTCCGGCAAAAATCGATTACCCTGTAATAATATTCCAGGGTTTCGGTCGCCCGGGGTGCGTCGATCATGAATCCCCGGATTTTCTTTTCCCTTTCGGGAACAGTGGAACGGGTATTGCAGCCCGCCAGGAGGGCAAGGCATAGCGCGATTCCTAATACTGTTTTCATATTGCCCGGAATTAATTATACCCTGATAAATATCTTTTTCCTGTACATAAAGAACAGCAACAGCCAGCACAGGATAATCCCCGCCACGACAAGCACAAGCTGAGCGGCATTTTCGCTGAGCGGCTTCATGATCCATCCGACAAGGGACCTGGCAGTATGGCCGACATCCACCAGGTTCCCTGTCGAAATGAGATAAATGAAAATTGAATTCAACCCGATAATTGTGAAAAAGAACGCCCATTTTTTCATTCCCCACACATCGATAACCCCGTAAAACAAAGCCACCAGCAAAAAACTGATGCCGCCCGCCAGCAAATTATAGGGGGTAGTCCAGCACTTCTTGATAACCTGGTAAAATGGGGCGATAACCAGGGCAAGAATGATCAGCCCGGCTCCCGCTGCCAGCAGGATGATCACCTTTTTCCTGTTCGCCGTGTCTTTTCTTATGAGGATCTGTCCTGCAAAAGACCCCATCAACGTAACGGCTGAAGCGGACACTATGCACAGCAATCCCAGTGCATCGTATGTACCCTGGCCCATACGGCCCGGCAAATAATTCCGGTCAATGTAACTGTTGATGCATCCTTCCGGGGTTAAAACCCCTGCCCCGTATCCGGGGACAGGCACCCATAACTGCAGGGCGGCATATCCTGCGAGGATGCCAATACCCCAGGCAAGCCGCGTTTTGAAAGTACGGGTATAGATCAGGATTATGGATGCAATTAAGTAAGCTATGCCGATCTGTCCCAGCACACTGGCGTACCGGGCATTTGCAAAACCATCACGTAGTGTTCCGTTAAAAATGATGCCCAGCATGATCAAAATGACCATTCTGCGGGCACTTTTAAGTACAAGGTCCTTTTTAGAAACTCCTTTTTCAAGCCTGGAAAGTATGGCGATCGGAATTGTCGCCCCTGATATAAACATGAACAACGGGAAGATCAGGTCGTAAAAATGAAAACCCGCCCAGGGAACATGCTCCATTTGCACGGCTATAGTCTGCAAGGCTTTCCCGGGAAAACATGCGGCAAGTGCCTGGAAAAGCTCCCCTCCCCCGATAATCCAGAACATGTCAAAACCCCGCAGGGCATCGAGCGAATGAAGCCTTACTTTAGGGGTACCGGGAAGTTCGGATATTGCCATAGTTTAAAATTAACGAACTATTGGCAATCAAACAGGGAAATTGGAAAAAATAAAACGAGGGGGATTAACACTTATTGAATTATAAATTTGCCCACAAATTGTTTAGTACGGGTTACTAATTTTATATAATACATACCTGGAGGCAGGCCGGATATATCAACAGGCATCGCATTGCCTGCCTGGTCAGTACAAGTCTCCGTATATTTCAATAGTTCACCCTCCTGATTATAAACGTTAACCCGGATATCCTCTGCATGAAACTCTGAGATTTTAATATTTAATACGTTATCAGCAGGATTTGGAAAGATAGCTAATTCACTACCAGTAATGGTATTCCCTGTATTAGTGGGAAAGACAACAGAAACCGCAAGACTATCCGAATAGCTGCACGTATTTGTATCGGTTACCAAAACAGATATGATATGATTGCCCGGTCCGATTTCATTTGCTGAAAATTCAAAATAAGGATTTCCCGAACCATCATTCCATAAATAGATGTTCCGGTCGCTATATGGACCCAAAATGATATGCTGATCCCTGGTAATCGTGGTATCTTTTCCCATAATAATGGCCGGCAATGGGGTAATGGATAGGTCCACCCTGCTGTAATCGCTTTCAATGCCTTCAATTGTCTGGGTAACATAGTAAGTATACAAGCCCGGGAAGGTTTTTCCTGTAGCCAGCGTATCGCCGGCATAAAGAAGCCCGGTCAACTGCAAATCGCTGTACCAGCGGATACTGTCTCCTGAGGCAGTCAGACCGGGAACGGAATCTCCGGCACAGACTGCAACATTGTTGCTTTTCGGGGGACCCGAGAAATTAATAATCCTGATATCATCATTTCCGGTTAAATCGCCATCAAAAACCGAAAGCTGTAATACATAAGTTCCGGAATCTGAAAAATGAACTTCGGTATTGACTTTATCCGGGTTGATAAAACTTACATCACCAGGGCCGCTGATTTTCTGCCAGTACCAGGACAGTGAAGATCCGCCGGGAAGATTATCGTCGCTGGCCATTCCCTGTAATGAAATTCTGCTCCTGAAAGTATTCCGGTCATCTCCTGCATAAACATAGGGGCAGGTATTATCCAGGCCTACCTGTAAAATGTTCAGGCCGTTGATGTTCACATTATCTGACATATAGAGATAGCTGCCCGATTTAAAAAAATTCATCGGATTCTGAAAGTACACTTCGTCTCTTTTATAGGATTCAATAAGCGTTGGATTTGACTTATCGGTTATATCAAAAATGCCGAGAACATCATAATCCGCTGTTCCAAAATAATACAAATAGTTTCCTTCCACATAAAATCCTTTATGCATATTATCCAGGTGAGATACTTCAAAAGGGTTGGTTTTATCGGAGATATCAATTATGCTGATCCAATAAAATCTGTCATAGTCGTTATATGATATATAGGCATATTTTCCAAGTACCTGAATCCCTTGTCTAAAATAAGTATGATCATATGCATCATTAAAGTGACCAATCTCTTCAGGATGACTTTTATCTGAAATATCAATTATCCTAAGTCCATTAGATCCATCTGCTATGAATGCATAGTCGCCCTGTATTGAAAGTGCATCGGCAGAGCCATCGGTGGGACAGTAGCCGATCAGTTCAGGGGCTGTCCTGTCATGTATATCCAACACCATGAGGCCTCTCGTATTACTGGAAACATAGGCATAATCACCGGTTACCTTAACATCATTTACCTTTTCCAAATTGTCCTGCATTTCGAAGGATCCTGTTTCATAAGGATTATAGCCATCGCTGATATTGAAAATATGCAATCCGTTTTCGCTCAATACAACATAAGCAAAATTTGAGTCAATATCAAGGTTACTATAATAAGGATCAATCATAAGCGGAACTTGAAACTCCTTTGAACCAATTAAATATGGATTTGCCTTATTTTTTACATTAATGATCTCCAATTTTCTATTTGATGACAGAAAGGCAAGGCTATCCCGTACTTTTATTCCCATTACAATTCCGTCTGACGGACTGGTTTCACCTATCCATTTAATATGGCATACCTTTATATCCGTAAAATCTTCAGAAACATATTCACCGTCCGTTGCGGTTAATTTTATTCTATAATCACCCGTTGAGGAGATATTCATTGATGTTGAGGGTGCATCCTTATTGTCGAATAAAACATCCCCCGGACCGCTGATCTTTTCCCAAAGTTGCGTTACCTGCAAACCTGCAGGTAACCCATCGTCCTTAATACTGGCATTTATTTGTATTGAAGTGTCGGGCCACAGAACCCGCCGGTTACTTCCGATATCTGCCAGGGGGCCGTGATTGGAATCACCGCAATTAAATTTGACCATCGGATCCCCAATGATAGTCATTCCATAGTGCCAGGCCCTGCTATAATCATTATAAGGTGCAATGAAATCAAACCATTCTTTAAATGCCTGCCCGATAGGCTTATTCTCTCCCAGGGGATTGTAGAATGCATAAAATTGAAGCATGGAGCCAATTTTCGTACTCCCAACTGCAACCAGGGATTTTTCACTGTTATTGAAAATATACGCTCCACCAAGAAAATTATCCCTGGTATAATCACATGCAGAACAGGCGAAGAGATTGTAACCTAATGCTTTTAGTGAAGTATTGCGAATTTCATCCGATGATATCGTCTTGGGATATACCCCGTCTACGTTAAAATAATGAGTATTTTCATCTGAATGAACTGCAACCTGGATAAATTCATACTGGTCATTTTCCAACCTGTTATTTATGTAATCTTCTGCCCTAACCCGCTCATCTGTGAAAAGCAGAAAATTATTTTGTCCGTATAATTCAGGCATTCCCCCATTAACATTCATATCATACTTCCAATCCTCATCAGAGTATGTTAATCCCGTCTTCCGAAAACTATATGCCCCTGACCAATAATTATGATCACGGTTAAAATACCCTCGCAAATCCTCAATCTGGTCTTCGCCATTTTGTGAAAAACGGGAAGCATCGATACGTCCAAGGAAAATTTCAGGAGCAACGTCCCCCATACCAGGTATATGGCTGTCATATAATCCGTCACTGTCCTCGTCGGACCAGGCCCCATCAAGGTCTATATAAAACAAATCACATGGAAAAGAAGTATAATGCCGGGCAATCACATCATATTCGATTTCAAAGATAAAATCAGGCATACTTCCTATAAAGATGCACCCAACAAGATTATTGCTTTGCGATATGATAAAATTCCTGAGATTCTGCGGTGTGCCGCCTGATGTTTCGTAGAGTTCTACAGTATAGCCGATGCCAATATCATCTGCATAACGATCGATTTCGAACTTCAGAGAAGAATAAATATGGGAATTTACAAGCACAAGCAATTTGTCAGTCTGCCCAGTAACTGAAAAATTGGATAATAGAAGAAATATGGATGAAATCAGTATATACTTCCACATAATAAATGTTTTACATCTATCTTGTTTTTATTTGTTTTATATAAAATGGCTTGACTTCTTCGGATTTTTCAGGTAGAGGTTCAACGGTTTTGGATTTCCCTGAATCTTTCCCGATATCCTTGTATATATGAACTTTGGAGTAATCCATTTTTTTTTCTAAAGGCAAAACTTTATTAATTTCCTCCCGGTTTATTACCATCTCCTTAATAAATTCTCTGCATAGTTCGATTTTTTCCGGGGAGGTTTCGTATTTAAGAGGCTCAACATTAGTTTGATAAACAATTTTAATTATCATTTTATTGGTAAAAAGCAGCTGCTGCTCTTTTTCATTATACCTGAACGGACTAACAAATATCCTGTTAATTAAAAAGCCTGCATACAATTCTGCTGAGTCATATATAACGATTTGGCTATTCGCCGGCATTATTAAAGATGCATGGAATGCAGACATTGCTGAATCGGAATTGCTTTCTTCAATGGATTTGGGAGCAATCCTGTAATTCCCTTCCAAAATCCCGAAATTACCTTCTTCAATTGAAATGCCCTTAATGCTTGAACTGTGTGGCATTAAAACATAAAAGGGGATGTATGGCAAATTGGGATCTCCAGCCGGCATCGGATATCTTATTTCCTTATTTTCAACGCATTGAATTGAAGTAAAAGAATCAGCTTTTTCAAATCTGAAATTACTTAATTCAAAAGGGACGGATATGTTGTAATTCTGACTGAAGAGAGTTATTGAAACAAATAATAGCAAGGCCGGGGCAATAGATTTTTTGTGCCATTTCTTCATCCGAAACAAATGGATTTTCGAAATAAGGAACCAGACTATTAGTTCCATTGGATAAGGGTTAAAGTACCGAAACTGAATGTAAGTGTTTTGCCGGAAAAAGCCAGAAAATATTGATGAACAGCATGAAATAGTATATAGACTGGTTACCAAATATCACGAATGAATAAAGATCCTTACCGTAGATTACTATAAATACCCGGGCAGGCAGGGAAATCTGAATAATAATATTATTGATTTCAAACTATTTAGTATCATACGGGTTAGCTATTCAGGGTGGCTGATTCAACTATAATGAAAATAGCATGAAAATACTTCTCATTTCTCCGACTATTGATTCTGAAAAGAGAACCAACAAGGGGCTTATGATGCCCCAGCTTTCCCTTTATATATTGAAAGGACTGACTCCGGTTGAGCATGAGGTTAAAATCATAGAGGAGGAATCAGAACCCATAAATTTAGAAGAAACCTGCGACCTGGTTGCTATAAGCTGCATGACCGCAAATTCCACGAGGGCATATGAGCTGGCAACGGAATTCAGGACAAGAGGTAAAACAGTGGTATTGGGGGGTGTACATCCGACGATTTTGCCGGATGAAGCCCTGCAATATTCTGATTGTGTTGTAATTGGTGAAGCTGAAGGAGTCTGGGAAAAACTACTTCAGGATTTTCAGCACGGCAGGCTGCAAAAAAAGTACCATAATCCATTTCCGGATCTGGAAAGATATGTTCCAAAAGATTTCAGCAACATAACAAAAAGAAGGCTGTATAATCTGATTCCGGTTATGACAACCCGTGGATGCCCCTATAATTGTGATTTTTGCTGTGTAACCAACCTGTTCGGAAAAGAAATCCGGCATATTCCCATCAAAAATGTAGTACGTGACATTCAGGAATCGGGGGCAAAAAATTTCATGTTCCTGGATGATAATATTATTGGTCAACCTGGCTATGCGAAGGAACTGTTCAGGTCGATTAAGCCACTTAAAATCAACTGGGTAGGACAGGCTTCCATTTCCCTGTTAGTCAATGATAATGAGCTCATGAAACTTGCGGCAGAAAGCGGATGCAAAGCGCTCTTTCTTGGAATAGAAAGCGTTTCAGAGGTACAACTGAAAACAATGCATAAAGCCATAAAGGAAATTTCAAAATTGGAAAGTGCCATGAAAAAGATCCGGAAAATGGGTATTCTTATTCATGCATCCATGATCTTTGGCTTTGATACCGATACCGAAAAATCAATCTCTGAAACAATCAGATTTCTAATAAAAAACAAAGTGTGTTCGGCTTCCTTCAATGTACTTACTCCCTATTTCGGAACAAAAACGTTTGACGATCTGAAAAATGAAAATCGCTTGATAACAACCAGCTGGAAATACTACGATCATAATACGGTTGTGTTCAAACCCAGGAATATGTCTCCGTATCAACTCCAGCTTTGTAAAATAAATGCCAAAAAGCACTTTTATCAGAAGTCATCCGTATTTAAACGATTAATGGGAAACATTCACAGCCCTGTCCTGTTTTTGGCCTTGAATTATGGACACATGAAACAGGTTAAGGTTGAAGCTAAAAAATTAGCTACGCTTAAGTCTGAGCTATTTGATATGGGTTATGAATTTGAAATGGAAGCCCGAAAGGAGATATCCGTATAAAAAAAGGAATTGGCGTTAACGCTTAAATTCTGAAATAAAATGCCTCATAATGATGGGGCATTTTTTTCACTGTTTATTTCTTTTCTAAAATACGCTTGAGGTTTACAAGCCCTTTTTGAAGGTCTTTTCCCAGCATGACCTTAAATATGGGTGAGAATAATGACATGGGAAATTTCGAGGGAGCGTCAAAATTCCATGTAACAGATGTACTTTCAGCTCCATTACTCGTAATTTGGAATCTTGTTTTCCCTGTATTTTGCATCGGGCGAAAAAACCGGATCGCATAATCAATACTTTTTCCTTCCTCAATGCCTGTGATTTCCTGCTCACCTGCGCCCACATTTTTCATTGGGCTATCCCAGCTATACATAAAACCTATCGTGCCATCCTTACCCCGGTAGTTTTTTTTCATATTCGGATCTGTCATGTTCCAAACACTGAAGTTATCCTGATTTTTGGTCTCCCTGAGATAATCAAAAACCAATTTGGAATTCCTGCCAATTTCAATCGTCTTTTCAATTTTCATGGGTAGAATCGTTTTTGTAGTTAATAAACTATTTAATCCTGATAAGGTTCATTCTGAAGGAATACCATTTCAGATCCAGCCTGGTAGAAAATATAAATCTCTAAAATGAAATTAATAGTTCTGAAAAACAAATGATGCTTCTTATTCCTGAGCCGGCAGTCCGCAGGAAATCCAATCATCTCAAAAATAAATCTGATCGTTTTACAGTATGGATTGTTGTACTCAGGCTCTTTGTCAAACAGGCAGAGGCAGTATAAAAATAATCAATCCTATGAAAAAATCAATCCTGGCTGTACTTCTCACCCTTTGTAGTATGGCATATTCCTATGCTCAACCCGGCAAGAATGATCCTGTCGTTGAAAAAGAAGTCAGAAAACTCGACAGCCTGCATGCTGCCGCTGTATTAAGCGGTGACCTGAAAGAAATGGATAAATACTGGACCGAAGATTTTATGGTCACAAACCCCTTTAATGAAATCGACAGGGCAGACCGGATCCGCTCGGGCGCTGTTACATATGCCTCATTTCAGCGGATAGCCGAAGCCGTTAAAGTATATGAAAACACGGCTATTGTTATGGGCAGGGAAATCGTCGTTCCCAAAGGCAAATCGCCCGATGCGGGAAAAACGATCAACAGGCGGTACACGAACATATGGATGAAACAGCAGGCGCAATGGCGACTGGTGGCACGACATGCCAGTGTTATTTGCGGTCAGTGATTTTCACACGCAACCAAACAGGCAAAAAGCACGCATATTTATTCCGTTGTGTTCATGTCAGTTAAACAATCCTGTAACGTATACAGGGTATACTTGGTAAACTGTCATATAAAAACCGGAAAATGTATATCATCGAGACCCTGATCAAAACCCGGTTAAAGTTACGGAGTATAACCCGTTGCAGCTTTTGAAATAGGGATACCGCAGGAAAAATAAGAGATTTTCGTATCTTGTGAAGACTGAATTGAAATCAATACTTTACTTTCACATGTCCCAAAAGATGAAAAACCGAACTATTGCTTTTACCTAAAATAATTAAGAGATAGAGTATTACAGTATAAACAGAAAATGAAATACAGGCCAGGCTGCAACCATTACCTGAAATGGCGGGAAGTGCCTTCCGGCAAACGGCGGACGGGATTCATTGTCTATTGCATGGGTGGTGCAGGTTATACAATGGCCTGCACAATAAAATTTTTACCATAACGGATAGGGAATGAATGTCAAAAAGGGTCTAAATTTAAATCCGGACAGATTGATCATCGGTACGTTAGTTTCCCCGCGCCGTAAATCCGTTGTTCGGTATTAATTTTATGTATTTTATGCAGAAAATCAAGATTCTGGTTATACTATGGATGCTGAAAACCATCTGTGGTTTACAATTTTTTTGTCCCCTGTATTCCACAACCCTGGCTTCGGAAGATGATTCATTGAAGAAAGGAACTGTCTATAAAAGGATATATCACACACAGCGAATTTCGGGAAATTTACCTGTTATTGATGGCCGCCTGAACGACGATTGCTGGAATTCCGGATCATGGAGTGAATACTTTGTTCAGCAATTGCCTGCAGAGAATACAGATGCCTCTGAAAAAACCAATCTAAAAGTACTTTACGACGATAAATATATTTATGTCGGAATCCGGGCATTTGAGAAAGATATCAGTAAAATGCACCGGCATTTTGGCAAAAGGGATGAAATTTCGGGCGATGTGGTTGGTATTTGTTTTGACAGTTATTTTGATCACCGCTTTGGTTATGAATTCGACATATCAGCGGCAGGGAACCAGATAGACCTGATCATCGACAATGAAGGAGTGCCTGATTTCAATTGGAATGCCGTTTGGGATGGGGCTACCGCAATCGGGGATTCTGCCTGGACCGCTGAAATGAGAATTCCCTTAAGTCAGATCCGGTTTAACAACCAGGAATCCCAAATCTGGGGAATGCATGCATGGCGCCGGATAAACAGATTACAGGAGGAAGATCAATGGAGTCTCATTCCACGCAATAACTCCGGCTTTATATATAGTTTCGGAGAAATCCATGGTATTGATAAAATCATGAACAGGCAACGGTTTGAACTATTTCCTTATGGACTGGGGAAAGCCCATTTTTCGCAAAAGGAAACAGGAAATCCTTTTTCATCTGGTTTTGACAAGTCGTTTGCCATGGGACTGGACGGAAAAGTAGGTCTGGGAACAGGATTCACGGCGGATTTCACCATCAACCCGGATTTCGGACAGGTTGAATCGGACCCGTCGGTAATGAACCTGACTGCCTTTGAAACCTATTTTGAGGAAAAACGTCCCTTTTTCCTCGAAGGCAGAAATATATTGAACTACTCATTCGGCGAAGATCAGCTGTTTTATTCAAGGCGGATCGGTCATGCACCTTCATATTGGCCTGATGTCGATAACAGCAATCAGGAATATGCGCATAATCCTGAAAATACCTCGATCATCAGTGCCGTTAAAATATCGGGTAAAACCGCTGGTGGTTTTTCATTAGGTATCCTGCAAGGCCTTACATCCCGCGAAATGGTCGAAATCTCCACGCCGGAAAGGACTCATAAGGAGGTATCCGAGCCTTTGACAAATTATTTCGTATCGCGGTTGCAAAAGGACTATAAAAAAGGGAACACTATAATCGGAGGTATTTTTACGGCTTCAAACCGGTTTTTTAGTGAATCCAATCTGGATAATCTTAATAAATCAGCCTTTACCGGGGGAATTGACCTGGAGCAGTATTTTCATGACCGGAATTATTTTCTGAGGGCGAAAGCAGTCATCAGTGATGTAAATGGCAGTAATAAGGCTATAACAGATTTGCAGCGGTCGCCTGCACATTATTTTCAGAGAGATGACGCCCGTTATCTTTCGGTTGACACCAGCCTTACTTCGCTTACAGGTACAGGAGGCCAGGTTGCAATTGGCAGGGAAGGCAATAACAGATTTCGTTTCAACGGCAACTTCTCATGGCGGTCACCCGGCCTGGACCTGAATGATATAGGATATATGATGCAAGCCGATAACTATAGGCAAACGCTAAATTTCAGCTGGGTGGAGAATAAACCCGGGAAGATATTCAGAAGTTACCAGTTTCTTTTCGAGGAATACGCGGGCTATACATTCGGAGGAGAACGCCAGGAATTGATGCTTAGGGTAAACGGACAATTACAGTTTCTGAATAAATACGGGATCAACATGAATGTAAACCGATTACCTCAAGGTTTCAATACAACCATTTTACGTGGGGGTCCCGGATTAGTCGTGAATCCATTCTGGTGTTTTTCGGGAAGCATTTATACCGACAATTCAAAACCTGTCGCCGGGCATATTACAGGACATATACACCTTTTCAATGATGGATATAGTGGTCTTTATGAAGTATTTCCCTCTATGCAGTTCCGCATTAATTCAAAATACAACATTTCCGCGGAATTCAATTATTCCAGGAATTTTAATGCCGCCCAATATGTCGGAAATCCCGAAACAGACATGGGAAAAGCCTATGTGCTGGGTAACATGTCACAAACTACGTATGGGATGACGTTCAGGCTAAACATGATATTCAGCCCGAAATTATCCGTGCAGTATTATGGAAGTCCGTTTATTTCAAAAGGAAATTTCAATGACCTGAAAAAAGTGGTAAACCCTAAGGCAGCTGAATTTGAAGACAGGTTTCATTATTACACTCCGACTGAAATTCAGTATCTTGAAACGGAAAACATCTATCAGATTACAGAAATGCCGGGACATACCTACCAGGTTGATAATCCTGACTTCAGCTTTCACGAATTCCGATCTAATCTTGTTGCAAAGTGGGAATACCGAAGGGGGTCCTTTATTTACCTGGTATGGTCCCATAACCGCTCGGGAAGCAATGCATGGTACCAGCCATCTATGTCTGAGAATCTTTCGGATTTGTTTGCAATTTACCCTTCCAACGTATTTCTTATTAAACTGAACTACTATTTTTCATTATAATAACCGGGTATAAAAATCAGGGTGATCTCCACGCTACGGACTTGTGAGATTTTCGTATCTTGTGAAGACTGAATTGATATCAATACTGCACTTTCACATGTACCAAAAGATGAAAAACCGGTTTTTAGCTTTCACAACGCTCCTGTATGTTTTCAATTCGTATCATGCCCATGCTCAATTAAAACCTGATACATTAACATACACCCCCATTGCCTGGAACTCGGAAATGCCGGAGGATTGTCCGTTTCCCAAATCACAAACCATTACCGGGATAACCTTTCCCGGGGTGAAAAGCGGGTTTCATTACGGAGATACATGGTATCCCTCATGGGCATCTGATGATAAGCTGTATTCTCCCTGGACAGACGGTTGCACCTGGCGGTTGGACGGAACCTATGAATGTTCGAATTCCGGGGATTACAAGGAATATGCCACTACAGGCCAGGGTGTGATGGAAGGCGATGACCCGTTAACCCTTCAAGTATACAGCCTGGGGTTGCAAAGAGCTTCCGCGGGGAGTTATCACGGCAGGTACCCATGCGGAAGTCTTGTCTATAACGGTGTATGGTATTATGGTACCTATTGCCTCGATCCTGCGCCGCAGGCAAAATACGGGGACAAAACATATAACTGGCCCTGGCTGGGTCCGGTTGTGGGTTTTCGAACCTCAACGGACTATGGACGAAGCTGGAAGGACTGTCCGTTAACACCTGAAAAACCTCTTTTCACCGAAACGGGTATAAACGGATACCCCGTAAAAATCGGATCGCCCCATTTTATTGATTTTGGAAAGAATATGCAGCATTCCCCTGACGGGAAGGCCTATTTAATTGCCCATGGCGCAGATACATCGGATACAAAACCCAGGTTCTGGAATGCCAGCTGGATTACCGGTGACCAGATCTATTTATTGCGGGTTGTTCCAACAATCGAAAACATAAACGATATGTCGAAATACGAATTTTTTGCCGGGTACGACAGTAAAGGGGATGCCATCTGGACCAGCGATTTCGACAACATAAAACCGCTTCTTGAATGGAACAATAATATGGGTTGTGTTACAATGACCTATAACCCCCCGCTGAAAAAATACATCATGTGCATTACGGATGGCGGCAACACCTGCGCAAAGATGAATACGTATATCCTTGAATCAGACAACATAACAGGCCCCTGGAAAATAATCACCTATCTTAAGGACTTCGGCGAGCAGGCTTATTTCGTGAATATTCCCTCAAAATTCATAAGCGCGGATGGCAAAACAGCCTGGCTATTGTATTCAGGGAATTATGCTGTCGATTGGAATGGAATGAAAATTACGGAAAATCCACCCGGCTCGCATTATGGAATGGTATTTCAGAAAATCGAATTCGAAATCAAGGGTAAATAAACCCACGGTTTTTAAACGCACGCCGGAAATTTACGGGACCAGGACAGGATAGCGATCGTAACCTATGCCGGAACGGCTGGGGTGCTGCTTCCCTCCACTTCCGGAAGCGAAAAAACAGTTATAAAAAACGCTATCGACCGGCTCGAAGCCGGGGGTTTCACCGCCGGGGAAGCAGGGATCACCACTGCGTATCAGATTGCATCGGAGAATTTTATTGAGGATGGCAATAACCGGGTCATCCTGGGCACTGACGGGGACTTTAATGTGGGTACCCGGTCGACGGAGGAATTGATAAAACTCATCGAAGAGAAACGGGAATCGGGTATTTACCTGACGGTGCTGGGTGTGGGACAGGGCAACCTGAACGACCACATGATGGAGCAGATTGCGAACAAGGGGAATGGCAATTACGAGTACATCGACAATGCTAAGCAGATCCAGAAGGTGTTTTCATATGAAATTGCAAAGTTCTATACCGTGGCGAAGGATTCAAAGATCCAGGTCACTTTCAGTCCCGACAGGGTGGATTCATACCGGCTGATCGGGTATGAAAACAGGAAGCTGGATTCCACCGATTTCAGCAACGACACCGTCGACGCCGGGGAGATCGGTTCGTCACAAACCATTACCGCCCTGTACGAGGTAATTCTGACGGATGTGCTGAGCAGTGAAAAATATGCCCGGTTTGATTTCCGCTATAAAAAGCCCGGTGAAACCGAAAGCCGGCTGCTGCAGCATGAAATAAACATGATGCCCCGTCCGATCGGCACTGCTTCCGAAAATATGCGGTTCCTGGCTGCGGTAACCGGGTTCGGACTGCTGATGAAGCAATCGGAATACAAGGGCACGGCGTCAAAGCAAATGATCCTCGACCTGGGAAACGGGGCCCTGACCTTTGACCCCAACGGCTACCGGAAAGAATTCACAGACCTGGTCGGCAACTGGTAAGAAATCCTGTCAGCGGTGGAATAGCTGATTTACCCCTTTCATCGCATTTTGAGGACCATTAAGGTATCCCCGGGTATAATTTTTCGTATATTACCCTGTACTTTTCTAATAATAGCCAGGCGACGACCAATTCTCACCTTTCAATGAAAAATGCCTCATTTTTAATCCCACTGCTGGCGGCAATCATCCTTTTTTCATGTGAATATCAGCCCTCTGAAGTATATAACCGTACCGTCAACCGGGATGTGACACCCCCGCTGATCCAGGCAGTGGAACTGAATATTGATGCGGATACCCTGTACCTATACAACAGCATGGAGATTAAATTCCAGTTTCAAAGTGATAACCAGGAAATCAACCTGGTGAATTTCTCCATCGACGGAATTGACCTGGGATCTGAAAATTCCGGAAGCGGCACATTCCAGCTGCAAACGGGACAGTTAGCCGTGGGAATCCATGACCTGGTAATAGAGGTTTATACCGGTTCAGGAACAGGAAGCCTGGCCGACGAATTGGGTGTTGAAGGGTTTGTTGCCTCAGAATCATGGAAATTGGTCATGATGGATTACTATTTTCCTGAAATCAGCAAAACCGTTGAAAATGGCTTGCTGAAAATAAAATGGAAAGAGTACCGTGCCAGTAATTTCATGGAGTATGCTATTTCCAGGTCAGGGCCACATCTCAATGATACTGAAATAAAAAGAGTGAAGACCAATGAATTTATTGACAGCACGTATGTAGGAGAATTGGCTCAATATTATGTACAGGCAATTACCCGGGAAAATATTCCGTTTTCAGGCGATGGCCTGTACCTTGATCCTGACCTCCCGCAGATATTTTATTCCGTGGAGGACTCCAATAAGTACCTGGTGAGGTGGAGTAAAAGCAAATACTACAATGCCATTGATACGTTCGCGGTCTACCAGGATATTGAATATGATTTCAACAGCGACAACAGGGTTATGGCAACGCGTGACCTGAATGATACCGTGTACCAGGTTACCGGCGGCTGTTTTGGCGATATGCAGTATTTTAAGCTCAGGCTTGTCCCCAGGAAAACCAATGCCGGTTACTTTCCGGAGTCATACTACTGGTTCCAATCCACCACCTGGGGATTTCTCGGGCTTTCATTCAGGTACCCGGAAGGCTGGCCGTATTGCTTCCCGGTGAAAAACGACGAGTTCGTTTACTATGACTGCAATGCCGTAAAGCGGTATTCAATTTCACAGCGACGGGACGTTGAAACGCTGACGTATGAACCAACGGGGTGCTCCACCTGTAATTTCGTCATTACCCAAAGCTCAAATACCGGCAAATACCTGACATCCTACGTGGATTGCGACCGCGATATCCTGTTCACCAGCGGCACAGAATTAGACAATTATTCCATTCACAGCCTGCAAAACATCACCCTCGGGTCGCATCCCGCGATTGCTGTTTCCGATACGGGAACAGCCATCATTCAGCATTATGACGGCGGATTCAGCCTGTATGACCTGTCCGCCTCCGCCCCGCTCGGGTATTACCCGAAAAATTACTTCGGGGATTATGCCCAGGCCCTGAAGATCTCCCCATCGGGGGAATACTTCTTTGTATCTGCCGACACGCTGCGCATGGTACGGTTCAGGAACGGCCAGTTTACAGATGCCTTCAAACTGGCGTATCCGAACAACATAAAATTCTACGAATTCGATGCAGTCCACCCGGACCGGGTGATCTTCTGGGACGGGTCAACCCTGTCGGTCAACCTGTGCAGTGACATGTCCATAGTTCGGGAAGTGGAACTGAAAGATGACGCCCTGCTTGATATTGACTATTACAATGACGAAATGCTGACGTATACGGACGGGCACCTGCTGGTACGAAGTTTTTCAAACGGATCGCTGATAAAGGATGTACCCGTTCATTTCAATCCAACGAACTGGACCGAGGCATGCTACCTGGTCAATCACACGATCGTTTACGGCAAGGGATTGCTTTACTTCATTTATCCGGACTGAACATGAAAAGAATAGTTGTCATCTTCCTTCTTTCCCTGGCAGCAGGAACGTACACCTTTTCGCAGCAGATCAGCATCGGGTTTTCAAGCGGTGTGGGAACCTATGCCATGGATGATTTGAAATCCCTGAATGAGGCGGTACATCCCGTTTTTGACACAAAACTGGTGACGGATTTTCCGCCGTATTGGTTTTATCAGCCGTCCCTGCTCATTAAACTGCACAAAGTTGCCTTCGGGTTGAACTACACTTTTCAGTCCACCGGATCACGGATATCGGCCAAAGACTATTCGGGAGAATACCGGCTTGACATGAAGGTACATTCAAATAACCTGGGGTTGGTTGCCGCAGTGGATTTGCTGGAAGAGAACAACTTGCGGTTTTCGGTATACCTGGAGCCCGGCATGGCCTTTTCAGATCTGAAGATCAATGAGTATCTGATCCTGCTTGATACGGAACTGGAAAATGAAACGATGCGGTTCAAAGCGTTGAATTATTATGTGGAACCCGGCATCGAATTCACATACACCCTTTTTCCGGAAATAAGCCTCGGGCTAAACCTGGGCTACTATTTCCAGGCCGGAAAGCGCGATTTTCATCTTGACGGGGAAAAGGATATTCTGCTTACAAATCCTTCCACCCGGGAAACCATTAAGCCCGGCTGGTCAGGCATTCGTTTGGGTATGACACTGACATATGACATCCTTTGAAAGGCAACACCAGCCCGTGGTGGTTCAGGTTGCCGAATGAATAATGATCCCTCAACAGCTTACCTGTACGCTATTTTTTCCGGGATTCATTCATCACATTCCCAACTTATTCACTACATTTAATTATTCAAACGTACTGGTTGACTGAGATAAACATTGGTTTCGTTACACCTTTAATTTTATGCGTAACGTGCATTCAACTTCCATA
>JBGSSA010000094.1:0-18218 GCA_041737295.1 Bacteroidales bacterium
TAAAAAAGGAAGCATTTAACCCAAATGCCCTGATGGAATATCAAGAAAAATATAAACAGAAGAAAATCAATCAATTAAAAAAGAGATTGGCTCTTCTTGAAGCGGCTTAGATGAGTAGTTACATAAGAGTGACGAGTGACAAGGGACAAGGAAGAAAGTTTTGCAGTTTTGCAGTTTTGCAGTCATGCAGTCATGTAGTCTTGCAGTCATGTAGTCTTGCAGTCATGCAGTCTTGCAGTGAGGAGCCCTCGGAGTTCGACGTTGGGTGTTCCTTGTTCGATACTATTTTTTAGTCAAATAACACCGAACAAGGAACTCTGAACATCGAATACTGAAGACGGTTCATCCTAATAGCCTGCAGCCTAATAGTCACTCCTATCAACTATCAACTATCAACTTCTTGTCCCTTGTCACTACTACAAAGAATCTCCGAAATCCTCTTTATATTTCTTAATCAGCTTTGACGTCCAGTCGCTGGTTGGTTTCAGTCTTCCCATAAAGAACCTCAGAACTGCGGGTTCTTCTGTAAAAGTCAATCCCCCGATGAGTTTGCGGTTCTGATACAGCCAGTTTACCCGGTCGATCATAAACATGGTCTGCGACAAGGTAAACACGCGTCTCGGAAATGCCAGCCGTAATAATTCAACGTCGGCAAGTACGTCGTTGCCGTTTTCATCCCTTACACTTGAAATAGTACCGCGTTCCATACCGCGGCATCCCGATGCAATAAACAGGGCAGCTGCCAGGGCACCGGCAGGATATTCGCTTTGCGGTACATGAGAGAGAAATGACATGGCGTCAATATGGCATCCAAGAGCTCCGGGAGGAGTCACAACAGGCACCCCCAGGGAATCAAGTTCCTCTACTGCATAGGCAATGAATGAAGGTGACTGACTGATGACCGTATCATCACAGGTTTCATACAATCCTACAGCCATGGCTTCAATTTCGCGGGTTGACATACCTCCGTAGGTCAGAAAACCTTCATAAAGAGGAACCAGGTCACGCATTTTCATATACAGCTCATTGCTGTTGGTGCAAATGCCACCACCACGGGTAGAACTCACCTTCCTGCTTGAGAAATAAACAATGTCGGCAAGTCCGCACATTTCAAGAAGGATATCCTTAACCGAACTGTTCTTGAATTCATCTTCGCGCAATTTCACAAAATAGGCATTTTCGCCAATCAGACTTGCATCCAGAACAATAATGATTCCATTAGCATCGGCAACAGCCTTCACTTCACGCATGTTTTTTATTGAAAAAGGCTGGCCTCCGATTAGGTTTGTTGAAGCTTCCATGCGAATAAAGGGAATATGCTCCCTGCCATAATCCTTCACTACCTTCTTTAATTTTTCAATATCGATATTTCCTTTAAATGGATTTGAACTCCTGATCTTAAGTGCCTCATCAGTATATATCTCAAGGACAGTGCCACCATTGAGCTCCATATGCGCCTTAGTGGTCGTAAAATGGTAGTTCATCGGGATTACGTCGCCTTTTTTAATAAAAGCCTGGGATATTATGTTTTCTGCTGCCCTGCCCTGATGCGCGGGGAGAATATAATGCTTGCCAAATACATCGCGTAAAGCGGTTTCCATCCGGTAATAACTCTGCGATCCGGCATAAGCATCATCTGCCTGCATCATTGACGCTACCTGGTTGTCACTCATTGCATTGGTACCTGAATCTGTAAGCATATCCAGGAAAATATCCTTTGTGTTCAGTAGAAATGTATTGTATCCTGCTTCCTCAATAGCTTTAAATCTATCTTCAATCTTCTTCAGGTGCAGTTTTTGTACTACCCTAACTTTGTGAAGTTCAACCGGTATTTTTTTACCATTGAAAAATTTCACCACAGGCATCGCGTTTTGTTCCATTTGCGTTGTTGAGTTAGTTTATAATAATATTCAAAAATAAGCCGTGAATTTATAATTGCAACTATTTATGAAAAAATGTTTTATTTTTTTACAAAACGCAGGCAACTGTAAATACTATTTTTTATCTTTCAATACTGCGATTTATCATTTTATTTTTGAATAATAATTCAAAACTTGCGCAAGTAAATTCTGTATTTTTGTTTAATTATAAGTAAAGAGTTAAAATATGACAACACTTACAAACCAGGATTATATAAGTCTTGAACATGAATTCGGCGCACACAATTACCATCCGCTGCCTGTTGTTTTGAAAAAGGGCAAGGGTGTTTTTGTCTGGGATATAGAAGGTAAAAAGTATTATGATTTTCTTTCTGCATACTCCGCCGTTAACCAGGGACATTGTCATCCCAAGATCATAAAGGCGCTAAAGAAGCAGGCAAAGAAGTTAACACTCACCTCAAGGGCCTTTTACAATGATTGCCTGGGTAAATTTGAAAAATATACTGCCGAATTACTTGGTTATGAGAAACTGTTGCCAATGAATACCGGCGCAGAAGGAGTTGAAACCGCACTGAAGCTTTGCCGTAAATGGGCATATGAGAAAAAAGGAATAGCTGAAAATGAAGCAAAGATTATTGTTTGTGAGAATAACTTTCACGGCAGGACAATCACAATCGTTACCATGTCCACCGATCCATCTTCATATAAAGGATTTGGTCCATTCACTCCGGGCTTTGTAATTATACCCTATAACGATACAAAAGCACTTGAAAAGGCACTTGAGGATCCCACAGTTGCAGGATTCCTTGTTGAACCAATCCAGGGTGAGGCGGGTGTATATGTACCGGACAGCGGATACTTAAAGACTGCCTGGGAGCTTTGCCGCAAGAATAATGTATTGTTTATAGCAGATGAAGTACAGACCGGACTGGCACGAACCGGTAAAATGCTTGCATGTGATCACGAAGGAGTCCGCCCGGATATTCTCATTCTCGGAAAAGCCCTGTCAGGAGGAGTACTGCCTATTTCCGCGGTGCTGGCAAACAACGATATCATGTTATGCATCAAACCCGGTGAGCACGGATCAACTTTTGGCGGAAATCCGCTGGCTGCCAAGGTAGGTATTGCCTCTTTAAGGGTACTTGTTGAAGAAAAACTGGCTGAAAATGCTGAAAAATTGGGGATAATATTTCGGGAAGAATTAAAAACCTTTGAAAGGGATCACGAGATGGTTGAAGTAGTCCGTGGTAAGGGATTACTCAATGCAATCGTAATAAAACCTAAAAACGGAAAAACCGCCTGGGATGTTTGCCTGGCACTCAAGGAAAACGGACTGCTTGCAAAACCCACGCATGATCATATCATCCGCTTTGCGCCCCCCCTCGTGATTACTGAAGATCAGCTATTTGAAGCCATCGATATCATTAAAGAAACCCTCACGGCCTTTCATTAATCCCGCATTACGTCATTGCGAGCGAGGCACGAGCGAAGCAATCTCCTGTTATAAACGAGATTGCTTCGCCACGCTCGCGCTTCGCTCGCAATGACGTTTCCTGTAATAGGGTATTCCTTCAATTCACTATAACCTTATCTCCTATAATCCGTTAAAGAAATCAATATAAAGAGCTCATTCCCTTATGGTATTGTGCATATATGGATTATAAGATATTCTTAATAAGCAGTAATCAGGAAAACAGGGAACTGATAACGGATTTCCTGAACAATTCAGATTATAATTTCCGGGTCATACCAACGGATGAAAAGTCAGGTGAGTTAATTCGGGAAGAAGCCAACCAGGCGGATCTTGTATTGTTGGATATTAATGCAGATGATCCGGATTCATATGCTATTCTTTCACAATTCCAGGAAAAGAAAACCGGAAAAAGAATTCCGGTTATTGTGCTTACATCATTTCAGACCCAGCGTTCTGTTGAAGATTTATGCAATGCCGGAGCATTTGACTTTATCAATAAGCCCATTGTCGCCGATGAATTCAACAGCCGGCTTAAAAAAGCCATTGAGGTAGTTGATTCTTACCGGAATATAGATAAGAAGATTCAACATGTGAAGGACGATATTCAGACGATTGAAAACCTGATGGTTACTTCCTCCAATGCATCTTTTGCTTACATACTGATCAATCCGTTGGGTGAAATAGAATGGGTAAATGATGGTTTTGAACTCCTTCATGGCTTCACCCTGGACGAATACCGTTCATCCCATGGAAAGACGATATTTGGACTGGCGCCCGGTTCAGAAATTGCCAATTTATTTTATAAATGCCTGAATGAAAAAAAATCGATTGAATGCATCGGCAAAGTTAACCTGCGAAACGGAGATAACCGTTGGCTTCAGATCTTTTTAACTCCCCGGCTTAATTCAGCGGGGATTATTGAAAAACTGGTGGCAGTGGAGGTAGATATATCCCCTTTTAAGATCAAGGAAGAGGAGCTGAATGCGCAATACAGGCGTATGAAAGAAATCACCCGGCATCTCGAAAAAGCCAATGCCCAGCTTGAAGTTCAAAAAGGAGAGATCAACCAGCAGAAAATGATCATTGAGGAGGAGCAGGAAAAATCAGAAAAACTTCTTCTTAACATATTGCCCTTTGAAGTGGCCAAACAATTAAAATCCAAGGGAAGGGCCGGTACGCGTCAGTATAAGCTAGTAACTGTGTTGTTTACCGATTTCAAGGGCTTTTCAAACATCAGTAAAACTCTAGACCCAAAAGACCTTGTAAGCATCCTTGATTCGTATTTTGCAAAATTCGATGAAATCACAGGAGCCCATTATATAGAAAAAATAAAGACAATCGGCGATGCCTATATGTGCGCCGGGGGACTTCCACTGAGCAATAAGAGCAATCCCATTGATGCGGTGCTGGCGGGGTTGGAAATTCAGCACTATATGAATACATTGAATGATTCAAAGGTTTTAAACAACCTGCCTGTATGGGAACTCAGGCTTGGTATACATTCCGGACCCGTGGTAGCAGGGGTGGTAGGAAAAAAGCGATTTGCTTATGATATCTGGGGAGATACCGTAAATATTGCCAGCCGGATGGAACAAAGCGGACATGTTGGCTGGGTGAATATTTCCGGTGCCACCTATGAATATATAAGAGACTTTTTCGATTGCGATTACCGTGGTAAAATCGAAACAAAAAACCTGGGGAAAATAGATATGTATTTTGTAAACAGGATAAAACCCGAATACGCATCCGATAAGTTCGGAATTCTTCCTAATGACCTGATGATTAATAAGGTAAACAAATTATAGCTGCCAGTTACCATGGAACTTACGCACATCAGCGAAATTGATTACAATGAACTCCGCTATGAGCGATTTGATTATTTTATTGCAGTATGTGGCTATCAGCCCAGATGTTATTCCCTTGCTTCCAAAACAGGCCTCAATGCGACTGTCAAATTTCTCCTGAAAATCGATGAACAGATTAATTGCGCCGAAAGAAACAAGCATATGGAATTCTTTGAAGCCAATGGTTTCACAACTTATACTGAATCCCTGACTGAATCCACAGCTATTGAAAAACTGGTCAATGAAATTTGCAATAAGAATATCGAAAGACTAAACATATTAATTGATTATTCCTGCATGCCTAAAAAATGGTATGCCGTAATTATGGATAACATTACCCGGAACAATTTTAGGTCGGAAAAAATCAATCTTTTCCTTTCATATACCCCCAAGATTTTTGAACAAACTGATAAAATAAACAATACTGAATATTTCGGTCCGATTATGCAGGAAAAAGATGACCTGCGCAAGACGAAGCCGGTAACAATCATAGCAGGATTGGATAACAATGCAAAACTTCTTAATGAAGCCATTAAACAGATAAGGCCCGTCAATATTATGGCTTTTGTTCCCGAGTCGAAGACGGATCCGGATTATACGTTTTCAGTTGCAGAAAACAATAAGTTACTTCTCGAAAAATTAAGTTCAAACCACATTTTCAGGTATGACATGAATCATCCTGACTCTATTAACTCATTGCTGACTTCCTGTTGCCTCGATCACCGTATAAACCAGGAAGTGATGATCATTCCGCAGGGTCCCAAGGTATTTTCCATGATGGCCTTGCTGCTTTCCGTAAGATATCCCGATCTGAAGCTCTGGGAAATAATAGGCAAAAACGGGACGCATGCCCAGGGTCAGGGACTTCCTGCCTCCGATCCGGTCATTGTTAAGGCCACCTTTCTTGATGATGAGAATGAAGAAGATAACTAGGTCTTTTAATCAATAACTTTTTTATGAAAACTTGGTTAATACTGTAACGGAAATTAACCAAGGCAATGAAAAAGATAGAAATCAGTGATTGGGATAATATACTGAAATGGTCATATACCCTGGCTCGCAAATATGCAATTGAAAAACTTGTTCCCCAGGGAGTAAATTCAGCCCGAAAATTTGATGCCTATAAGCGCAATAAAAAACCCCTTCCGCGCAAATTTCCCAGGATACCTGATGAGTATTTTATGCGAAAAGGAACCTGGAAAGGATGGAGGGATTTCCTTGGCTATCCCGAACAGAAAAAATCACGTCATTACCTTATTTACAAGGATGCATCCCGTGTTTCACGGGAATCGGGTATAAAAAACTCCAAAGAGTATTTACACTGGAAAGAAAGACCTGCAAACATGCCTGCCCGGCCTGAGTATTTCTATGAAGAATGGAACGGATGGAAGGATTTTCTTGGTTCAGCCTATGAAGCTCCTGATCCGAGGCACTATACGAAATTAAACATTGCAGATGTCAGGATTATCAAGCATCAGCTGAATATGGGTGTTCCGGGTGCCGTGTTGGCCCGTACATTTAAAGTTTCGGAAATGCAAATCAGCCGGATTAAAAGGGGAGAGAATTGGAATGATATTTAGTTCATGAAAAAAATACTCAACAAAAAAGATAGTCAGTTGTTTTACTTGCAAAATATGACCAGTTCTCAAATAGCTATGAAATGCAAAACATCTGGCTCTGGTTCCATCAAAACTTTCTAATGATAATTTTTAGTTGTAACTTTTAGAGGCATTCACCATAAATTTAAATGTTGTATGACAATTTACGTTGGCAATATCAGCTACACCTTAAGTGAAGAAGATATAAGTAAAATCTTCGAAGTTATGGGGAAGGTTGAGACTATCAAACTCATCCGAGACAAACCTACCGGCAAATCCAAAGGCTATTGCTTTATTGAGATGCCCGATAAGAAAGAAGCTATGGAAGCCATCAACACCCTCGACGGGAAAGAAGTTGCTGGCAGAAATCTGAGGGTGATCAAGGCACATTCTACAAAAAAGGTGAAAGAGGAAGTATAAACAGACATTGCTATAACGCTTCCCTTTTGCCAAAGTTGAGCGCAATTCCTGCTTTGAACCATCGTCCGGGCTGCATGACCGAACCAGCATCCGTATAATTAGTATCCAGTATATTGGTTACTGTTAAAAAAACCGTCAGGTGCTTTAAATGCCAGTTTAGCGTTCCATCCAGCAACCAGTGTGGATTATAAGGTTCTGAATAATAATTGCTTTCTGCTGTATTGAAAGCAATCATCTCTCCCACCCTGTCCTGGAAACTCACCGACCAAATCGCTTCAATATTACCATAGACGCGATGCCTGATTACGAATGACATTTTATTGCGGATGTTATCATATTTGGAAACGGAATCCGATACTGATTTATTAATGTCCATATAAAGGTAATTCAGGGTCATGGACTGAACCGGATTTCGACGACCGGTGTGGTTAAACCGAAATGTAAGATTTGTTTCAATACCGATAGATCTGAAGTGGGTGAGGTTGACGGGACTGAAGCGGTTCTGTCCGTATGACCACAACCAATCAATGATATCTTTTCCCGAATTCCGGAAAAAGGCAAGGTTTGCACCGGCTATACTACCCTGGAATTTAACGCCTCCCTCATAGGAGATCATCCGGTTTGGATTTAAATGGATATTTCCCTGGTTAACCGGATCTGTGTAAAACAAATCTGTAAATGTAGGCAGGTGCAAAGCACGGTTGAAACTGAAATAAACACTGGATCCGGGAAACAGCCTGTAACTCAGGTCAAGGCCGGGAAATACAGAAGGCTTGTCGGGATAAGCCGAATTCCAGTTAATCATGATTCCGCCGGAAATCCTTAAACTCCCGGCATAAATAACATGTTCCTGGAAATAGGCTATGTTTGTTCTTCCGTATTGCCTGGTATAAAATGCACTGTCTGTACCTCTTACGGGAATCGGATCAGGTTGGGTGAAGCCAATGTTGTTGCTTATGATATTTTCCGACCGGATATCCACACCCACGGTATTGAGTAATTTCTTCATCCGCCAGGCTAAATTGATCTGGCTTCCCATAACATCAGTAAGATGGTAATTTTCGTAGAATGACGGATTATCCCGGTCAAGTAAATAATGATCCCGCCGGTGGCGCCAATAAACGGAAGGAGAAATTTTCACTTTGTCCCCGGCTGATGCCCGAAGACTTGCAAACCAAAGTCCGGTCTCTTCATACTGATTTGGAAATCTTGGCGAGTAAAATCCGGCAGCACCAAATTTTTTATCCTGTATCCCGGCCTGAAAATCTATTGCCGTATTATCATGCGAATAATTCAACCTGTAATACCCATTCTTTATCCTGAAGTCGGTGTCTTTCATATATCCCTTTGAAGTTGCATCACCAAAGGAAATTGTATGGCGGAATTTTTTACTGTTCAACAGGGCATTCAGGTTGATCCGGTAAAAACCATGCTGCCCCATGAAAAAACGCGCAGAAGCCCTGGTGGACTTATCTTCCCTGGTAACAACATTAATGGCTCCTGTAAATGCACCAGCCCCCAGTATCCGTGCTGCCGAACCCTCAAGTACTTCAATTCTCTCAATCAATTCGGGATCAACCGGAATATCCATACTGGCATGTCCGGTCTGGGGGTCACTCACATTAATTCCATTGATAAGCACAAGTGTATGGTCAAATGAGCCACCCCTGATGCTCACGTCTGCCTGAACTCCATACCCGCCGCGCTGCCTGACATCAATATTTGAAGCATATTCAAGTACATCCTGCAGACTTTGAACACCGGCTTTCTCCAGCTCTTCGCCACGTATAATTGTTACCACGCGTGATATATCCGTAAAAATGGATTGATTCCGGTACCCGGTTACTTCCACCTTATCAATTTCAGTTATAACAGGCCTTATTCCAATTGTATCCGCCTGAGCCCGGATCAACTCAGCAGAAAAGATAAAAAACCACAATGAATATAAACGTCCTTTCTTCAGACTAAATAAGAAATGGAAATCAAACATGGTAAACCCAAATAGAAATTAAAACCTGAAAGCATTCAATATTTAGATATCTTACAAAGAGACTCCTTTATTTGAATAATAATAACGCAGGAATCAGTAATTTGTTAAAGGTACCACCCGAAAGAAGGAGAGTGTAAGGAAAATATACAATTTATTCAGCGGCACTGGATATTCCCGAAAAACAGTTTTACTTTTTATTAACAAGTATGTTAACATGAAAATATTAGCAAATTGCTGTTTTTCTTATGGTTGGTATTTTATGATTGTTAAAATATAGTAAAATTAAACTATTTAAATATTTTTTTAATGCACTATTATTCAAATTACTAAAAAAATAAAATTGCCGAATAAATTTATTTACTATTTTTGCTGCGATTAATTAACTTATAATTCACATCAAAAATTAAAAAAATGAAAAAAATAGCTTATTTATTTGTTGCTTTTGTATTCTTTGGTGGTATTGCCCTTAGTTCATGCAAATCAAAAACCGCTGAAGCTCCTGCCGTTGATTCAACCGTAATTGAAGAAGCTCCTGTTGTAGCTCCTGATACAGTTGCCGCTGATACAACAGTAGTAGTTCAATAATCTTTTGATTATCAGCTATACAAGGGGAAGAAATTAAAGAATAGACCTCTCCGCCGCCGGCGGGGGGGTTTTTTTATGTGGGATAGGATATGCGGGCGTGGTAAATATTTCGAAGTCGTTTTTTGAAAACCTCTCGAATCATTGTAATTTCTTTAAAGGTTACCTGGGCATCATTATACTGCTCTTCTGTCATCTGATTGCCAATAATGGTATCAACAAGCTTATCCAGGGTGTTATCCGTAATTTCTTTCAGGCTTCTTGAAGCAGCTTCAACCGAATCAGCCATCATCACGATGGCGGTCTCCCGTGATCCGGGTTTTGGTCCCGGATAGGAAAACTTCTTTACATCAACTTCAGCCTCAGGATACTTTCTCAGGTATGAACGGTAAAAATACTGCACTGTTGTAGTTCCATGATGTGATCGGATGAAATCGATGATTGCCTCGGGAAGTTTGTGCTTTCTTGCAAGTTCTGCTCCTTTCCTTACATGGTCTATGATAATCCGGGCGCTTTGTTCGAATTCAAGATTATCATGTGGGTTGATCGATGTGGCTTGGTTTTCAATATAAAAAAGGGGTTCTTCCATTTTGCCGATATCATGATACAGTGCACCAGCCCTGACAAGTAAAGGATTACCGCCTACCTGGAATACTGCATCTTCAGCAAGGTTGGCTACCTGCAATGAATGCTGGAATGTGCCGGGAGCTACTTCTGCCAGTTTTCTAAGAAGGGGCTGATTTGTATCGGATAGTTCCATCAGCGTGGCATCGGACATGAATCCGAAGGTTTTCTCAAACGCGTAAATCAGCGGATAGGAAATCATTACCAGGATACCATTCACGCCAAATAGCCTGAAATATTTCCATTCGATGGTTGACAGGTTCCCTTCCTGCACCAGGGCGATGCCGAGATAAATGACCGAATAAGCCCCAATCACATAAAGAGATGTGACAACAAGCTTTGAACGCCTGTATACGTTGGTCAGACTAATTATGGCCACCATGCCGGCAACCACATTCAAAAAGACAAATTCAAAACTGTTAGGCGCGAAAAACCCGACAAGAAGAATAGTAATAATATGTATAAACAGGGCCAGCCTGGAATCGAAAAATGTCTTTAATATAATGGGCATAACTGCAAAAGGAAGCAGGTAAATGCTTACCAGGTTAAACTTAAGCGTGGTGCTGGCAACCAACACCATTAAAACTATGGTAAGAAGAATAAATATTACCCTCCTGTAGCTTTCCAATACTTCTTTTCTGAAACTGGTCAGAAACAGGAATACAACCATAAGGGAAGCAAAAACCAGGATGAACTTTCCAATTATTACGAGCTGTCGGGCCATTGAGCCCAGGTTCTTTTCATACTCCTGCCTTAATGATTCGAGGATCATGAATTTTTCATCGGTAATACTTTCTCCTTTTGAAATAATTCCTTGTCCTTCCTGTATCAATCCGCGCGTACTTGAAATACTCTCCAAAAGCCCCTGATTTACTTTTGTGGATCGTTCTTCATCATAGGTAACATTGATTGAAAGATAATTATTGACTTGAAAATCAAGAAAAAACTGGTCGTATTTATGAACAAGCAAACTGTTTTTCTTCGGTATACTGTTCTTTAGCCGCGTTGTGGCATACTCATAGGCCGTTTTCGGGGTGAACAGGCTGGCAACCGGATAATTTTCAGCCACATTACCTTTTACTATGGTCACCTCGTCGAACCTTACCTGCCCGTTTTCTTCGAGTGAACTCATGTCAATGATCCCCCGGCGGTAGATTTCGCGTAACAGTGACCCAAGGTAATTTCGGTAATCGGCTTCAAGCTGGCGGTTCATTGTGTATTTACGATTCGACTTGTATTCGTCCCGTGTAGGAATCTTAAACTGAGTAATTGAATATTCAATCCAACGGGCGTTAAAATCTTCGTCTAACTCTTGTATACGCTGGCTGCCAATATTATTGTCAAAAACAAATATGGGCTTAAATTCATGCAATACAGAATCGCGCTGACGATTATACTCGGCCTTTGTTTTATTGACAGGAAAATTAAATGGAGCTGTCAGACTTTCATGCTTCCAGAATCCGCCTTTCTGGTATTCAAACATGAATTTTCCTTCATGGGGCAATAAGTATATGATTATAATTGAGGTGACCACAAAAAAGAACAAGATGATTATTGTACGGATGTGGTTACGTATGAAATTCAAAATCATGATCTTTGTGGCAAATAGTTATATTTTGTACTTTCGGGAAATGATTTATCCGCTTAAGCCAACCTTCGTACAAAATAAGGAAAAATTATCTTCTGATAGAACTTAAACAACAAATAGTTAACGATGTTCATCCCTTATGATAAAATCTTTATCCGTTAACAACTATGCCGCCGGTACACCCGGTATTTGTCTGGTTGCTGTTATTCCCATCCGGAAGGCCCCGCAGGAAGAGTCCGAAATGATCAGCCAGTTGCTGTTTGGAGAGTTTTATGTTATTGAGGAAATTGTCAATAATTGGCTGAAAATCAGGACTTTTTTAGATATATATACGGGCTGGATTGACAGTAAATTTTTCCGCAAAGCGGAATGGGAAGAAGGACAGGACAGCCATAAAAATCAAACTGTTCTTTACGGCAAACTGGCCGAAATTGACATGCCGGATGGAACTTCGCAGCTCATAACGGCAGGAAGCAGCCTTTACTTTTATGATCCGGATACCCATGAATTCATGATTGGTGAACAGAAATACAGGATCAGACCCATATCCGGAGAAATACTCCTTCCATCACAAAAAATACAGGAATCCGCGTGGCAGTTTATGAACACACCCTATTTATGGGGCGGAAGATCGGTTTTTGGCGCGGATTGCTCAGGGTTCATTCAAACGCTGTTTAAAATACATGGAGTCTCGTTTCCGCGGGATACCAGCCCACAGGCTTCTGCCGGACAGGAGGTTACTGCACTTAATGATGCCTTACCGGGGGATCTTGCTTTTTTCAGCAATGGTGAAGGAGAAATCAATCATGTTGGGATGATCATGGCGGACAGTCGAATTATCCATTGTTCAGGATGGGTGCGAATTGACCGCCTGGATGAAACGGGAATATTCAGCCTCGAACGCGGTATCCATACACATCGGTTATTTGGAGTGAGGAGGGTGGAAACCGTTGATCCCGTAGGGATCTACTATCGGTAGAAAAGGGATTTACGATTTACGATTTACGATTTAAGATTAACCCCGAAAGCGGTCCTGACTGCACGACTGCATGACTTCAAGACTTTTTTACTTATTATCCCGAAAAGGATAATTCCAGAAAGCCTGTCCATAAACTGCATAACTGCAAAACTGCAGAACTGCAGAACTTTCAACTGCAAAACTGCAAAACTGCAGAACTGCAGAACTTTTCCTACAGAATCATCCCCGCACAAATAGTCTCGTTAGTGCCTTCATCCAACAGTATAAGGGAACCTGTAATCCTGTTCTTCCGGTATGAATCAAAAAACATCGGCTGCGTTGTACGAAGTGTTACTTCCGCAATTTCATTCAACCCAATATTTTTATCATCATAGTTTTTTCCGAGTGTGTTTATATCTATTTTATAGTTTACCTCGCGAACAATGCAACGTGCTTCCCTGGTTGTGTGCCTGATCCAGTATTTTGCACCGGCACGCATCGGTTTTTCATTCAGCCAGCAGATCATGGCTGTAATATCCTGACTCTTCTGCGGAAGGTTACTTTCTTTTACAATCATATCACCACGGCTGATATCAATGTCATCTTCGAGCGTAATTGTTACAGACTGGGGTGGAAAGGCAAGTTCAAGATTTTCATTCATCATATGAATGGACTTTATCCGGCTTGTGAATCCTGACGGAAGAACAGTAACCTTCTCCCCTGGACAGAAAACCCCGCCAGCAACGCGACCTGCATATCCCCTGAAATCATGATATTCATCACTGTTAGGCCTTACAATATACTGCACGGGAAACCGCGGATCAATGAAGTTCTGGTCATTGCTTATATGCAGGTGCTCAAGGGAATACATCAGTGTTGGACCCTGGTACCAGTTCATGAACTGTGACCGGTCAACCACATTATCACCTTTTAATGCGCTGATCGGAATAAAATAAATATCACGAATATCGAGTTTATCAGAAAACCGGTTAAAATCATGCTGAATTTTCTCGAACACTTCTTCCTTGTATTCAACCAGGTCCATTTTATTCACACACACGATAACATGAGGAATCTGAAGCAAGGAAGCAATGAAGCAATGACGGATAGTCTGCTCAACAATGCCATTCCGGGCATCTACAAGTATAAGGGCTGCATTGGCAGTTGAGGCACCGGTGACCATGTTTCGGGTATACTGAATATGACCTGGAGTATCGGCGATAATGAATTTTCGTCTTGGTGTTGCAAAATAGCGGTACGCCACATCGATAGTAATTCCCTGTTCGCGTTCTGCACGAAGACCATCCGTTAACAGTGACAAATTTATCTGTTCTTCCCCGCGATTGATACTGGCCTTCTCGAGAGCCTCAAGCTGATCCTCGAATATAGCTTTGCTATCATATAGTAACCGCCCTATGAGTGTGCTTTTTCCGTCATCTACGCTACCTGCTGTGGTAAACCGCAACAATTCCATATCGAGATATCCGTCGTGTCTTTCCTGATGAGATGTCATAGTGGTATTCTATTATTATAATTCGGTATTTTGTAATCCCGTAGGGATTTTCTGTTGGTAGAAATGCGATTTATGATTTACGATTTACGATTTACGATTTACGATTTACGATTGCAGTTTTGGAGTCTGTCTTGATCCAACATCAAGTATCCTGCATCCAACATCTAACCATCAACTATCAACTATCAACCATCAACTATCAACTACTCGTCCCTCGTCCCTTGTCCCTTGTCACTTCAAAAATATCCCTCCTTTTTCCGGTCTTCCATGGCAGATTCAGAGCGTTTATCGTCATAACGGCCTCCTCTTTCAGTTGTACGTGAGGCAGCCACCTCAAGTATTATATCTTCAAGGGAATTGGCTTGAGAAAGTGTAAGTCCCGTGCAGGTTATGTCACCAATGGTCCGGCACCGCACATCAAGTTTTTCAATCCGTTCGGTTGGTTTCATTTTCATAAATGGAGCAGAAGCAAGCAATACACCATCGCGGTTAAATACTTCGCGCTGATGTGTAAAATACAGGCTTGGGATTTCAACGTGATCCATATAAATATATTGCCAAACATCCATTTCAGTCCAGTTACTGATGGGGAAAACCCTGAAATGCTCGCCCATCCGCTTTCTGCCGTTAAACAGGTTCCAGAGTTCAGGACGCTGGTTTTTCGGATCCCATTGACCAAACTCATCCCTGTGGGAGAAAAAGCGCTCCTTAGCCCGTGCTTTTTCCTCATCACGCCTTCCGCCACCCATGGCCGCATCGAATTTGAATTCGTCAATTGCATCAAGAAGGGTTACGGTTTGCAGCATATTACGGCTGGCATTTATGCCTGTTTCTTCAATTGCTTTTCCCTGGTTAATGCTATCCTGTACCAGGCGGACAATGCATCGTCCTCCTGTTTTTTCCATAAGTTCATCCCTGAAATCAAGTGTTTCCTTAAAATTGTGACCCGTGTCAATATGCAGGAGCGGGAAAGGAACTTTCATTGGCCAAAAGGCTTTTCGGGCCAGGTGATACATCACGATTGAATCTTTTCCGCCTGAAAATAGCATGGCAGGTTTGTCAAATTGTGCTGCCACCTCCCGGATCACGAATATAGACTCCGCTTCCAGCTCCTTCAGGTGGTTAATATTATAATTATCCATAATTACTCTTATGCAATATCTTTTTATTTCCGGTATCTGATCAGGCTACCGTTTTAACCAGGGTGCAAAGATAGGGAATAGGATGAATAAATACTAGGGGTATAATGGTATTCATATTGGGAACTGTGCAGGCAGTAGTTTTAGCGAATCTGAGATAGCAGGTTCTTAGAGTGTCAAAAAACATGATAAAAAGCAGCCTCTAAGATCAATTTATAGCTATTTTTTCAAATCAATTAACTGGATATGTGATATATAGCTTGGTCCGACCCCAAGGAACAAAAAAACCCGGCAGAAATCTGCCGGGTTTTGATAATTAATATGTTTCAACTATTATTCAGCAGGGGAATAAAAGGTATCCCAGAATAATTGTGTATCAACTGCATCACCACCGATGGCCGTGCCAGCTGCTTCCCAGTTGGCGCCATTTAATGTTTGTTCATTAATGGGGTAAGTTAACCTGATTGGCAAAGCTGATAATGCATCCGGGGGAGCAACCAACAGAGGATAATCCAACCTCCTGAATTGTGTCCATGCTTCAAAACCGCGGTTATAATAAGCAATCCAGCTCTGCATACCGATTTTCTGTTTCCAGTCTCCTTCTGCAGTTGCATAAGCAACCCTCGGGTCGGCCAGGTAAGTTGCAGCTTCTTCAGCTGTTCCTCCCCAATCTTCGATGGATGCATTTATAGCGTTAGTATAATGCTCTTCAGCAGTTCCACCAACACTGAAACCTCTTTCAACTGCTTCAGCCAGTAAGAATTCTACTTCAGCATAGTCAAAAAGAGTTACCGGAAAAGTGGGTGTCTGAATAAGATCAGCTACGTGGGAGTATGCCAGGAAGTCGTTTGAACTACCATATACGCCACCAGAATAAGCAAGCTTTTCAACTCCGGCTTCAGTAGATGTATCTACCAGTGTAAAATAATAGGCACGTCTCGGATCCTCTAAAGAATTCATCGTGTCAACAATGGTATTGGCCGGAACAAAATCATGCCTGCCACTGGCTACCATATCAATATAAACAGGATTCGTATTCGGAGGAGCGCTCATGTAAACGATCTTGGCGTTTTCTGCATTAGAGGAAATCAGATCAGTTGCAGCTGATTCAACTGCAGCCTGTGCTGCTGAAGTGTTAACATCAGCGATGAGCATGCCCATTCTCAGTTTCAGTGAATTGGCGAATTTAATCCATGAGGCCACATCACCGTGGTACATGTTATCAGCCGCGTCGAAGCTGGCATTATCGGGATCGAGACCTGCGATTGCAGCATTCAGCCTGGTTAACAGGTCGGCATAAATCTCAGCGGCATCATCATATACAGGCAACGGTTTCTCAATATCCAGTGCATCTGAATAAGGAATATCACCAAAGGTCTGGACAAGAATGTCGTAGCAATAAACCATATTCACTTCAATGATGGCCAGTTTATTTGCCTTTACTGCAGGATCTTCACCGGCAGGGCTGGGAGTGGCTTCAATTACCTTGTATGCCTCATCAAAATTCTTCAGTGCACGCAGGTAGAATTCATCCCACCAACTATCAGGTGTGGTACGGGTGGTAAGATCATAATTACTTTCGTCCGTATAGGTGGTTTCAGTAAAATACTGGGCAAACAACCTGAAATTGTTCTGGTTTACATTGGTGCTGGTGACCTCGTTAGCCATTCTTCGTTGCGCACCTGTAAATAGGGTCTCTCCTGGAACCTCAGCAGGGTCCTTTGTGTTCTTGTTAAGATCTTCCAGATTTTCGCAAGCAATAAGCGCGAAAAAAGAAAGTATGATAAGTATTTTTTTCATAGCTATTAATTAAAAGGTGAGTTTAATATTGAAACCGATATCCCTTGTTGTTGGCAGTGAACCTGTGGAATAGCCCATTAGGTTACCGGCGCCAAGACCAGACTCAGGATCAGCATAAGGTAAATGTTTGCTGATGATCCAGAGGTTTGATCCAACTATACTCAGGTCGATTCCTTTGATGAAGAATTTCTGCAGCATGGATGAAGGCAGGCTATAGGATATCGATACTTCCCTCAGTTTGACATAGCTTGCATCATAAGCGAATTCCTTATCCGGAATACGGAGGTATCCAAATGAACCGTAGTTGGATGCGGCTATTCTGGTTACGTTTTTTTGAACAGTACCATCAGCCAGTACATTGACACCTTCATTTATAAAACCACCGCTGGTTTCACCATATCCGTCCGTAACATTTCCTACAAGCGGGTTCCTGACAGGGTTGCCCAGGTCGTTGGTTCCGGCGGTTTCAGGATACATACCCGTAGCAAGTCCGTAATACATATCAAGTGACCAGATATGACCTCCCTTTGATATATCAACAAGGGCAGTTAATCTCCAGTTTTTATAGGATAAGCTGTTTAAGATACCACCCTTCCAATCGGGGGACACTTTTCCTAAATTGTTATTTGAAGTGCTGGTTTTGAGATACCTGCCGTTAGCCCTGTTGATAACTCTCTGACCATCCTGATATACATAGTCGATACCCTGTATCATACCGTAAGGCTGACCTACCGTAGCATTGATCGTGATACCACCCTGGAATGAACCAAGCTGTAAGTTATCAATACCGGGATAGAGGGATATAACC
>JBGSSA010000102.1:0-2951 GCA_041737295.1 Bacteroidales bacterium
TGATTTGCGGGGTTTTGCTTTTGCCTGCCAGGCTATTCAGCGGAGGAAGAGGGATTCGAACCCCCGGTTCCGTGTAAACAGAACAACGGTTTTCAAGACCGCCGCATTCGACCGCTCTGCCATTCCTCCTTAGCGCCGCAAAAATATACTATTTTTTCGGGTTTACAAAAGGTAAAAAAGAGTTCCCGGTTTATCGGTTGCCTCTTTGAAGCAGCATATTGTTTTTATCCGGTAACTCGTTCACGGAAAGCCAGAATGAGACGGTACTCTGCATTATGGCAGTAAACCTTTCGTATTCGAATGGTTTTGTAATATACGCGTTTGCACCCAGGTCATAGGCCTCCTTTATATCAACATCTTCTCCCGAGGATGAAATAATTACAACAGGAATTGATCTTGTATCCGCGTGACTTTTTATCTCCCGGAGTACTTCAAATCCATTGATCTTGGGAAGTTTAATATCCAGAAAAATCACTTTCAATGATTTTCCCGGTTTCCGACCGGAAAACTTTCCCCTGCAATTCAAAAAATCCAGCGCTTCTTCACCATCTTCAGCCACGTATACTTCGCAGGCTGGATATTGTGTCGATACAGACCTGATTATCAATTCAGCATCACCAGGGTTGTCCTCAACGATCAGAATATCAACCGGACGATATTCTCCTGTTTTCTTATCCGAAATATTTTGTGTCATAATCAGAATTTTTGTATGAATTAATTGTCGCTCAACACCGATAACGGCAATGAATAATGTATCGAGGCCCCTTCGTCAACAATACCTTCAGCCCAAACTTCACCACCATGCCTTAAAATGATTCGCTGGACTATGGCAAGTCCTACACCAATCCCTTCAAAATCCCTTTCATTATGCAGTCGCTGAAATACCCCAAAAAGCTTACCGACATATTTTTGGTCAAATCCAACTCCATTATCCTGAATGCAAAACACTTGCCTGCTGCCATCATGATGACATGAAATCCGGATGCTGGCCTGCTCCCTGCGGGAGGAAAACTTTATCGCATTGGAAAGAAGATTTATCCATACCTGCCTGATGAGGTTTTCATCGCAATATGAAAACCCAATTTCATCCATGCTGAAGTCAATCCTTTTCTGCATTTCCGGGGTTGTAATTTCGTTGTAAACCGATAAGATCAGTCGGTCCATATTCACCGAAAACTTGTTTATTTCTTTTCGGCCTAATCTTGAAAATACAAGGAGGTCATCTACAAGGATCCCAAGCCGCTTCGTATTTTCACGGATTAAGGTGCAATAGCGGATTGCCTCCGGATCAAGGGTGGTACTGAATTCATCCATCAGTATCGTGGTGAATGCGGATATCCCCCGCAGTGGAGCCCGAAGATCATGCGAAATTGTATACGAAAATGCTTCCAGTTCCTTATTGGCTTCACGAAGCTGAGACGTCCTTTCATCCACACGAATTTCAAGTTCATTATAGAGTTGAATATTCTCAAGGGATATGCTCGCGGCATCGGCCAGGGTCTGGATCAACCGCATTTCATTTTCTGACGGTATGTGTTTTGTTGCCCAATAGTTCCCGATGGCACCGATTGGTGACCCGGAACGAATGGGAACCACATACAGGCTTTTTACAAAAGTGGGTTTGTAAAGCTCAATTTTAATCCTGGGGTCTGAATATATGTCTTCAATGACAACTTGTTGCTTATTCACCATGGACCAGCCACTGATACAATCTTCAATGGGAATTCTTACTTCCTTCCATAATGGCTCAATGGCATCCGAATCTGAATAATAGCAAAAATCCCCTTCGCGCAACACCAGCGTCACTCCGTCCGAATTTATCAATTTGCGGGCTGAAGTTCTTATAACATCCCGAATATCCTCTATGCTCCTTGCCGCAGCAAGGTCTTTCACTGAATTTATCAACCGGTTCAGCCTGTCATTCAGCCTGGTGATCTCCTCCTGGATTTTTTTATTTTCAGAAACGTCACGTACGATCATACTCGATTTTTCCTCGCCATGCACATTCGTAAAGATGGCGGAAGTTAATTCGGTTTCGAAGGGAGTTCCGTCTTTCTTAATACAAGTTAATTCACCTTTCGTCTTTTTGTGCTTTTCCCTGTACTGCAATAAACCGGCTAAGCGGGGATCATTCCTGTCGACCAGTCCATTTCTACCGAGATCTATTATTTCCTGTTCCGTATATCCAAACATCTGACAGGCTGAAGGGTTGGCCGCATATATCGATCCATCGGGTGATGTCAGAAATATGGCATCCAGACTATTTTCGAAAAAGGCCCTGTACTTATCTTCACTTTCATGCAACGCTTTCAGCCTGGCCCGCTCCTGGGACTGGAACAAGGTCTCGGTTTCCTTTAACTTCGAGGTTTTATTTTTATTATCTTCTTCAATCAGAAGTATTTGACCGATGAACAGGGAAATTACTGGATATATGCCAATTACCGTAAGGGCTATTGCCTTGTATGTTTGCAGGATGTATTTTCCCGGCAAGGTAAAAATCAGACCAAGCATCAGAATATGAACCAGCAATCCGAACAGGTAGAGATTTATCCAGGATAATCTGAATGCGGACATTCGTCTTTTTGAATAGAAATAATAACCCACCAGGAATGAAACAATGGTTACCGAAATACCCATTATTGTACCGGCTCCGCCAAGGTAAATCCTGTAAATAATAGAAATGAATGAAGCTATAAGTCCGGTTACCGGCCCAAAAAACAATGTACTTAAACTAATTACGATTGACCTGCCATCAAAGAAAATACCCTCATTAATAACAAAAGGATGATACATGCCGATGCTTACAATGCTTCCAAACAGTAAACCCTGAAGTATTTTTCCCAACATAAGCGATTTGTCAATTCTATTATTCAGAAAAACAGAAATGACTGAAAAAGTCGCAATCAGGGATAATTTATATGCCAGTTCGATAATAATCATTGAATTACATA
>JBGSSA010000121.1:0-1548 GCA_041737295.1 Bacteroidales bacterium
ACACATACCCCGGTTCCGGCAGGGCATGATGAATTCGAGGAAGAATTGTTGAGACAATACATCGGGCATTACCCTGAACGGTTGAGGATTAAATGGAATGACCTGATGGCGCTTGGCCGTTCAAATATAAATGCCTGGGGAGAAAAGTTCAACATGAGCTTTCTTGCTGCTCACCTGTCACAGGAAATTAATGGTGTAAGTATGCTCCATGGAACGGTAACCCAGCAATTATTTTCAAAACTGTGGCCCGGTTACCTTCCTGAGGAATTGCACATAGGCTTTGTCACCAATGGTGTGCATTACAATACGTGGGCTGCAAAGAGCTGGAAAAAACTTTACAGGGAATCTTTCGGCGAAAATTTCGAAAACAACCTGTCGGATGTGGATTACTGGCAAAAAATTTATAACGTACCCGACAACAAGGTATGGGAAACAAAACAAAAACTCAGGTCGCGCCTGATCAATACAATAAAGGACCGTTTTAAAGAAAACTGGGTGAAACGCCATGAAGATCCGAGACGGATTGTAGCCATTAATCACCAGTTATCCGATAAGGCACTGACGATATGCTTTGCACGCCGCTTTGCCACCTATAAACGTGCACATCTCCTGTTCCGGAATCCCGAAAGGCTTGGACAAATCCTGAACATTCCCGGCAGACCCGTTCAACTTATCTTTGCAGGCAAGGCCCATCCCAATGACAAGGCCGGACAAGACCTGATCAAAATGGTAGTTGATATCTCCAAAAGACCGGAGTTTTTGGGAAAGATCGTATTCCTTCAAAATTATGATATAACCCTTGCCAAGATCATGGTGCAGGGAGCTGACATTTGGCTCAATACGCCTACCAGGCCTCTTGAGGCATCGGGAACAAGCGGTGAAAAGGCTGTGCTGAATGGAACACTTCACTTCAGCGTACTCGACGGGTGGTGGGTTGAAGGATATCAGCCTGAAGCAGGATGGGCATTGACAAATGAAATTACTTATGAAGACAATAACCTGCAGGACGACCTGGATTCGGAAATTATCTATTCCCTGCTTGAACAGGAGATCATCCCTGCTTTTTATGACAGGAATAAAACGGACGTTCCGGAAACCTGGGTGCGGTACATGAAAAATTCAATTGCCTCCATTGCCCCTCATTTCGTGACAAGCCGGATGCTGAACGACTATAACCATCGTTTTTACAGCAGACTGTTCACCCGTACAAAAGCCATGGCTGAAGATGATTTTGAAATGGCGAAACGTATATCATCCTGGAAGAAAAGGATTAAAAGAGCCTGGAATAACATTTCTGTGGTGGACCATTCCATATTTACCAATGGCAGCGAAGCATATGAAATGGACCATGCTTACCAGGCGAGAGTCGTGCTGGATCTGAATGAGATTTCGCCTAAGGATGTGGGGGTCGAACTTGTGATTACAGAAAATGGAGAAAGGATAATTGCCACCCATGAATTCGAGCTTGACAAATCAAGCGTGGATAAAGCCATATTCAGGGCAGACATTATCATTAAACAGCCGGGCACGTTCAATTATGGCATACGA
>JBGSSA010000156.1:0-10905 GCA_041737295.1 Bacteroidales bacterium
CTTTTTAAGCTGAAGAAGAATTTCATCCCGAAGCTGTTTTTCAATTTCCGCCGAATCGCTGGAACCAAATCCTGATAGCTCTCCGTCATCGGCAAAAGAGTAATAGCCGTTTTTGGTTGCAATAATGTGATCCAGCACAGATACATCAAAATATTTAAATCCCTCCTTGATCTTTTTGGTGATCGTCTTGTCTGCCTCACTGGGCATAGTATTTCCGGAAGGATGATTGTGAGAAAGGATCACGGCCTTGGCCAGAATTTTAAGACCGGTGGCTACAATGAGTTCAACATCTACTTGGGTAGAATTAATAGTTCCCTTGGTGTGTTTGTAATATCCAATGAGCTTATTGGCATGGTTCATATACAAAACGACAAAATGTTCCTGTATTTCAATCCCATCGCCAATTACTTCCTTCACAAAATTGTAAGCATCCTCCGATGATCGGAGGGAAGAATAGATCAGTCGTTCCTCGCGAAAGGTGATATCGATTTCCTTCACCCTGAAATCTTCTTCAATTTCTTTGATGCTTCGGCTCAGTTCATCCAGATCAGCATCATAGACAATGAGGGGTGCATTTTTTGGAATGTTATAATCAGCCATTTTATTTTCGTTTTAAAACCAAAATATCAATTGGAACCTGGGAAAACCGGAACACCGGCGGTAGCCGGTAGGCATCCAGGATATCAGCGATCTTTCCGATTTCCTCTTTTTCCTCGTTATAAGAAATCCCATTTCGAAGAAAATTGCTCGATGTTAGATAGACTAGCAGTCCACCTGTTTTCAGCATTTTAAGGCCATAGAACATAAAGAATAGCTCGATCTGGTGCATTTTTGGCCATTGAAAATACGAGCTGTATTTGTTCGTGTATTTTCCATAGGGCGGATTTCCAATGACAAGAGAAAAAGGGTACTGCGGTAGCCAGGTCAGTTTATCTTTTATCCGGGTCGTAAACCGGGAAGGCCCTAAGAAGGCTGTTTCAAAATATCCCCGGTGAATGTTTGCTCCGGGATAAGAGATTTCTGCAATCCTGGCGGAAACGGGATTGATTTCAAACCCTACACAGTTTTCTTTTTGGGGTGCCGGCCGGATCAGTCTGCCAGTAGCAATGCTGGGTTCCAGGACAGTTCCTTTTTCATCAAATCCATACCGATAGGCTAGTTCCCACATTAGATCCACAACAAAATCCGGGGTATAAAACTCATAAAGGACTCCTTCTCCTGTTGCCCCCTTACTGCCTTGTCCGCCGCTTCCTTCGTACTGACCAATGAAATCAATATCAGCCACAGAAAAACGCTCGTTTTTACTATCCTTATCCCGGATAAAGGCTTCGATTTCCTGGTTAAGCTGATATTGATTCTTTGCCATAACTATTTTCCCACAGCTTTCTCAAGTTGTTTTAAACTGGTTTTGATTTTCCGGATACTTCGTTTCAGGCTGGCAGTCTTTGTTCCGGATAATGTAGGTGCAACTTTACCGATCGCTTTGCTGGTCTTCTTTTTAGCAGCAACTCTTTTTCCAAGCCTGGTCTTCTTTGTACTTTTGACAGCGGCCTTACCCGTTTTTGTATTTTTCTTTTTCATCACTTTTTGCTGATTTGAATAGTTTTGTTGTACAGAATAGTATTGGCAGGGTTTTTACAGGTAATTACCTGCTCTGTTTGTCTTTTTGACAGGATCCACATCCAGGGATGAATTCGTTTACCCCTATAAATCACCTGAATAATGCTATCCCTGGAATGAATGCTAACAGTCTGTGAATCTCCAATGGCAATACCATTTACAGAATAAAACTCATCCTTATAATTAAAAACCTTGGCATGGATTGTATCCAGGATGATACTGTCCCTAAGGTTGGTACGTATTTCTTTTTCCTGGCTAACAAAGGTCTCGGAGTACTGCGACAGGTATTTTGGCCGGATCTCGATGTTCTTTACTTCTTCGAGAATCCTGGGATAAATGGCAGCCAGCTCATCATAATGGAGTCGCATGACCTGGTTTTGAGAGGCCAGCTGGCCGTTCTTTAGCCTATAGATGCGAACCGAAGTCTCCGCAATTTCAAAGTTTGTCTCTATCCTGTTCTTGTCCTTTCTCTCCCGGAAATACTGCCTGGCAAATCCAAAGGTGGTAAAGCACAGGAATAGTAACAGGGTGCTATAAAATATTTTTGCTTTCATACTGAAAATGTTTTAGGAGGGACGTTTGGTTTCTCCCCAGATATAAGTAGTAAGGATTGTAAGAATACCGGCAACACATGCTGATCCAACGCCTTCCATGTTTTTAAAAATCGAAAAACCAGCAAGGATCGCCAGGATTACTCCTGCTGCGACTGTGATGAGATATCGTTTCGAGAGCTTCATTTGTGATGGTTTTTAATTTTTTGTTTTTTTCTTCCAAATAGCCAGTATGCTCCGATTCCGATAGCCACAAACCCGGCAAATCCTAATTCAAACTTTTTTTTTCAAGCTCTGCCATTACATTGGAGACAATGGCCTTGGGAATAGATTCATACATGCGGCGCTTGATCTCTCCCACGGTAAGCTTTCCGTCTTTGTTTACATCAAAAAATGGATTCTGTTTGGCAATGGTCGAAGCAGGTAGTTTGCTGGTTTCAAGAACATAGTCATCGGGTTTTCCAATGGCAGCCGGAAAGAAAGTCACCAGGTACAAATCAAAATAGCTTTTCATCTTGCCGGTCCAGGGCTTAAAATACTTGTACACATAATGCAGCTGGTCAACGGCAGACATTGAATACAGGGCTTTGTTAGTGGTCCCAAGCTTTAGCGCTGTATCCGGCATAAACTGGATAAGGCCGGTAGCCCTTTTTGCAGCCCTTGTCTGGGGATCCTCCGGATCACCTGGTTGTTTATTCACAGACTGTGCATTCAGACGGCTTTCACTCCACATTACCATCATAAGCCAGCTGGGATTTATTTCCAGGCTTCCGCAGATAACTTCCACAGCCTGTTCAAACACGGATTTGCTTTCTCCCTTATTCCCCTTAAAGTTTTCTATCAGTATCATTTTGTTAGCTGTTTGTTGTTACATATTCCGCTCTGACCCATCGCTCGGTATTATCCACGGTTTTAAATTTGATAAACCGGGTTACTCCTGTATCCAGTGCCATCAGGTATTCCCCTAGAAGTGTGCCAGGTCTTACCATGATAAATGGCTGCATCTTTTCATCAAGAACCTGGGTCGCTTTGCGGGTTATTACCGGATTGATGATCATACCCTTCAGGCCAGAATAAAATGTCAGGGGCTTTTTATATGCCACTTCTGCCTGTGTTGCCGGGTATTTGGAGAGCATATCTTTGTAGATTGAAAAAATCTCAACATACTCTGTGCTGGAACTTACCCAATACGAAAACTGCTTTCCGGCAAAGGGTTTCATAGATTCGGGAATGCCGTCCTTTTTAACCAGGTAGGCCACCTCGATAAATTTTACATTGTTCTTTTCATCAAAGTGCTGCCCGCCAGTTGCATATCCCAGGAATTCACCAACCTTGGCTTTGCGGATAATATTCTTGTTTGCAGAAATCTCATACACGGCACCATGATAGCTGGCATCCGGAGAACTTCTGAGATACACATCCGTTTTAGCTACTACCAACTGGTTTTTTTCAGCAAACTTGAAGGTTGTACCGGTTGTCTTTTTCGTGTTGGATGAAAGGATAGTTAGAACCTTCTGATAATCTCCGGTATTCAGCTCGTTTTGCAGCTCTTTTAGAAGTTCGGCATTGTAAAGCTTCCGATACGCATTGGCCACTTCATCCAGGTTCGTAATCTGCTTGGCTGTTTCCAGGATAGCATTCACATTCGTTAAATCAAAGGAACGCATCCAGCTTACTCCCGATGGATTTACCGCTGATCTTAGGGCCATGGCCTGACGCACTGAAGGACTATCATCAGCCAGGCTTGCAGTGTTTCGCTCCCGTATCCCATCAATGATCTTCTTTCCAAATTTGTAAAGGAGAAAGCCGCCTACGCCAAGCACTGCACCACCGATGAGCACCCGCTGTGGATGGTCAAGAAAGTTGTATTTGTCTTTCTTTTCAGGCATTAGATAAACAATTTTGCTTTTTTAACCAGAGAAGGTTTTGCCTTGAGCTTACTTGCAAAATCAATAAAATCCCTGGTGCCGGTTTCCTGGCGAATGGTTTTCATGATATCAAACATCGAAAGCAGTACCATGCGTGCTTCTTCTCTGTTCTCAGCTTCAATCATCACAGTAAAATCAAACTTTTCCATTATGATTTTCTTTTTTCTGATTTATAAATTTTACAATTTCTAGTGCCAGGACATTATCCTGCTCTATCTCCGAGAATATGGTGAATACCGCACCAAGGATTTCATTGGAAGTGGTTTTGAGGTACTCGGCCACCAGGGCAATGATTTCGCTACGTTTCTGATCTTCCAGAGATTGTGAGCTGGCAGATTCGTGAGTATCCACAATCCCGGACCGGTCATCCTGTTTGCACTGCATAGTTTTCGGGTCCATGGTGTCATTAAGTCCCATCAACTCTGCTAAGGGTTTTTTAACCCTGTCCCTGGCAATTCCAAAACTCTCCAGGATATCTCCCAGCATCCCGGCATAATACCGGATCTGCTTTTTACTTTCCAGCTCGGTTTCTACCTGGCTCGTATGGTTCTCCAGCTGCTCGATGGTATCCCTTAACTCCTCATTTTCCCCGGTTAGTTCCAATACCCGTTCCTTCAGCTGTTCATATTCAGCCAGCCGCTGCCTTTCCTGAAATCGCTCATCTACAATCCGGCTGATTTCCGCTTCTCCAAATCCCTTGAAATTACTGGGTTCGGTTTCCATAGCAGTTTGCTGTGAGGCAAGTAAAATTTCCTTCAGCCAGAGTGGATTTACTGCATCTTTTCCATCATAAAGCTCAATTCTGACCTTATCCGGGTTTTCGTATTTCAGGTTCTTGGTGATAAGGGCCAATTGCTGCACCGGTGCCCTGTCAATCAGTTTGCTTTTTTCTCTTCCGGAAATGAAAATGGCTGTAAACAGAACATCCTTTCCCTGTTCCTGGTAAGTACGGATTTTCGTCCGGATGTTGCTCAAATTCAGCGTGTATTTACTTTTTTCCATTGTGATACCTATTAAGTAAGCGGAATAACCCGGATGAATTCAAAAATCTGGAGATGATTGACTGCTGGAACATTGATTGTCAGAAAACCGGTAAATTCCTGGACTTTTGTCAATTCCATATAACTGTAATAATCTTCCACCTTGAAATAATTGTTATCGGCAATCATTTCGGTTCCAAGGGCAAGTTCTTTGGAATTAAGAAAGAGGACTTCATTGAAACAGTTAAGATTATATTCTGTGACTCCATCCTCAAGAACAGCCAGGTATGGTTCAATGGTATAATGGGTGTGACCCATCTGTTTCATCCGGGAGTCGATATAGGCAATGACAAAACTGTCCATAATTATATTTGCAGTTTTATTTAAATTGAAGCTACACATTGGAGGTAGATTTGAACATTGTATTCTAGCGGTACGATGTTTTGAAAGTACCCGGAGACTCTTGTTCCTCCGCTTAGGGGTTGTTCCAGCTTAAAGAGAATATCATCCAGTCGTTTTCGATAGGGTATCCAGTTGGCCGGTAAATTTACCGGCTGAACTGACCTGTTGTTAAATGACAAGCTTAGCTCACCCAGTTTTGATGAAATATAATATCCCATTAACCCTGAAATGGAAACCGTTATCCCGGTGCAATGAAATACATTGGAAGGTAAACGGTGTTCTATCTGCACCACTTCATTTGCCTTCACCCTCAGGGGAATGATTACCCACCGCTCGCAATTCCGCTTATCCTGCCCGGCCATTTAGCTTTTTTCTTCAAGTCGCAGGTAGAGATTTGCCGAATATGGATAGGGGAATCCAAAGGTTTCACCACCGTCTTTGAATTTCCCTTTGATTGTGCTTCCCAGGGCTTCTTCATCCATCTGGTAGAACATATCATTTACAGGAACACCAACCCCATAGGAAATAAGCTTTACATCAAATTCTTCAGGGAAGATCTCCTTGTCATTAATAAACAGGGACAGCCAGGACCGCTGGGCGAAATATGCATAAAAAGGAAAGCTCACCAGTATACCGGTTATCTTTTTATACATCTTGTCGGTTGTGACATTGATGTTCACCGTTGCGCCAGGAGCATTTACTGTCACCTTGACGATCTGGTATTTTATTGCTTTTGTCTTTTCCATAAGGATGATGAATTCTTAAGATTTAAATTGGTACAGCCCGTTTGCTAATGGTTGCAGTTGGATCAGCAATCCAGGCAAACAGGCTGCCCATGGAATTAGTACTTCGTTACTGCAGTACCTACCAGGATCGCTTTGATAAACTGCGGATCGATTGCGTTCTGTCCCCACTCGATATTCAGTTCCATTGCCTGCTGATCATAGATGATCTTTGCATTATCGAGTTTGTAATAGCCCAGCTGGCGGTCAGTTCCCTCGGTGTTGAATACTTCGCATGAAGTGGAAGGAATCAGGGTTGTACCATTGGCCTTGAATTCGAATTCACCGTTACGCAGGTATTCCGGCAGTACATAGAAAGAACCACCTTCAGCCGTTGCACTGTTGCTGGCTCCAAGAAGAATGATACCACTGAGCAGCATCACATTTCCTTTTTCCAGCTTTGCGCTTGAGATGTTCGAGATTCCGACAACCTTGTTGTCATCATCCTTGAGCATTTTGGCAATTTTGTTATTGGAAACATTCTTGGTGACATAATATGCCACATCCACGGCCTGGAGGGTTTTATTGGCCAATCCGGCCTGAATTTCCTTGGGAAGAAGGTGCAATCTTTTTTCAAACTCGCCTCTGGAGTTACCGCCACCTGCAGGGGCCGTCGGGGCTGCCTTTGGTTGCTTAACCCTTTTCAGAAATGCTTTACGCTCTGCCTGGGGTGCCTTTTCCAATGCGCCGAGAAGTTCTTCATCGGTCATTACACCCATTAATTCGAATTCGCTGCTTATGATCTGTCCTAATGTAAACATGGTTTTTGGTATTAAGTGTTTTAAAATTTGTTGACTTGTTTGATTTGCTCTTTTGTGGATTACAGAATTTCCACCTCCTTAACATCCCCGTAGACTCCCATCTCTGCTCCACTTATCTCATCCTCATTTTCTACCGGAATGGCTTCCACCTGGGCAGGAGGCAGTTTGGGAAGTTCAGGATTATAAGGCTCGATACTCAGGTTCACCGGCTCACGGAAAACCTGGCTCCCAGGATCAGAATCGCCCAGTCCGGCAAAATTGGTCAGTCCCTGCAGGATGTCCTTCTTTAGGAATACTTTTACCCCGGATGCAATACCGCTTGCAGCGACGCCGGAAGCAATAAGTTTCATGTTTTTGTCCTTCAGAAGGAGGGCTCCGCCAACTCCGGCCGAGATCTGCACAACCGGTTTTAAGAGTGCCTTAACTTGGAAGCCTGTGGCTTCGGGATCTACTTTTGCAACCTTATCGATCATCTTACCGGCCATATTGCCGCCCACCATACCCAGGATGATCAGTCCGGGTGTTTTAAGTTCCTCGATGATGGCTTTGGGATCCAGGTTTGGCTTGCCGGATTTTCTCTCTTTTTTTGCCATGTAATTGATAGTTAAATTTAGAATTATGAACTGATTGGATTATTTAAGGGTGATGACGGAAACCTTCCGCTTTCCCTGTTTTCTTTTTTTGTAGGGAAGGCTTTTTCGGCCAGGCGTCCCTCCTAAACTCTTTCCTGATTTGTTCTTTTTGCCACCAAGAAGTTTAGATAGCCCCCAGATGCCAAGGGCAGCACCGCCGATAACAAGGAGTGGTTGTTTCTTTACAAATCCCACAATGCCTCCCTGTGTTGAAACATTTTCTGAACCTGCAGAAGATGAACCAGCATTGTCCTCAGTACCTGAATTAATAATATCAGGATCATTGGCCAGCTTGTCCGCTTCCGATGCTTTTGAATTCATTTCAGCCTGGATATTATCGGCTTCCTCCTTTTTCATCACGCCACCATCTACCATAATTTTTAGAGCAGCAGTGATAACCGGTACAGCAGCGGCCAGGGCAGCAGCCGGCAGAAAGCCAAACCCATCGAAGGATTCATCTTCGGTACCATTTAATCCACCAGCCTTACCCTTCAGGATGGCATTCTTCAGCGCACTTTTCTTTCCTTGGAGTTTATCCACAAAAAGCTTTTCCACTTTATCCAGGGCCTTTTTTGATTTCTCCCATTCCTGGGCAGATATACCTTTCTTAGCTGCTTCTTCCTTGGTTGCAAAACCCCATTTGAGCTTGCTTCCCATTTTCTTCATGTTGAGCTTCAAGGCCAAGAGAAATCCTGCCCTTGCTGAAATCGTTACAGGATTAAAACGGACAATCGCTTTTGCACCCTTTTTGATTGCTTCACCAACTTTCTTGAAGAATCCCTTTTTCTTGGCAGCAGCTTTTCCGAGGTTTTCAGGGTCAAAGTCATCACCAAACAGATAATCGTCGAGGCCATCATGTTCATTGTCATTGTCTCCATCAAAACCGTTTAAGCTGTTCAGGGCATCTTCATTTTTGGCCAGGTTTTCAAGGGCTTTTTCCCGGTTCGGTGTGTTCCAGTTCTCAATGGCATAATCCAGCATTTTCAAAAATGCAGGGGGATAATCCACATCCTGGATAAGAGAAGGTTTTTCAGCAATCATCTTCCTGGTTTTAACCAGATGATCGTAGATTGTCTGCAAGCGTTGGACGTCGTCATCAGATCCGAGAAGTTCCAGATCATCGATACCTGCTACCAGGTCAAATACATTGTCAGTGTCAGCACCTGAAAGCACAGCCACATTGATTCCATTTAAACTCATAGTAAAATCTTTTTTAGCGGTGAATGGTTTTTCGTAATTGAATTCGCTGAGAACACAGTCGATTGTTATATATACGGATTTCCCTGTTGGCACAATCACATAAACATGCTGGTATTCTTCGCGATTGTATTTGGTGATCCGGAATTCATGCGGAATTTTGAGGTTTGTCAGAATGCTGGAAACGAATATCGAAAAGCAGTCGCAGTCTATACCGGTCTGCCGTTCTGCCCAGCTTCGATTGGGACGTCGCAATTGTTCCAGGCCTTTCAGATCGAGTTTGTATTGGATATGGTTAAATAGAAAGTCCCAGGTATTCCAGCAAGTTTCAAGAACATTTATTCCTTTGAGGTATTGGGCAATCTTTTTTGTGTCATTGATATATTTCCAGACCACCCTTTTCATGAGATCAACGGTTTCATCCACCTCGCCATCCTGGATGATGATCCTGTCCTGTTCCTCTGGTTTGGAAAAGAACCTGTCAAACTGACTTCCGACTTTAATAAGTCTAAAGCCGGATGATATGTTAGCTTTATGCAAATAATTGCTCATCACATCAGTTTTTCAGGGACAGATTCGTAATAAATGCCGTTAGCATAAAGAGAGTATTTCATCTCCATGGGAATGGCCAGCGTGGATGCCACAGATTTCAAATCTTTGTTTCTGAATGCTGATATCAAGGCTGGAACTTTACTAATGATCCCGGTCAGGTATCCCGCTAGGGTTGACCAGGATATGGAAATTTCTATGGTATCGATATCTGTTGTTGTCAGCGGCTGAATTATAATAGATTTTTGTTCAGGGCTATTGCTTGTGATGTATTTACCATTGCTTGAAAGGGTGACAACCGGCTTGGTTATGGTCATGCTATTTTTGGTCGGATTCTGGATTTTAATTTCAGTACGGAAAGCAATACCTGTTAAATCAACCTTATGAATGCGAGGATTTGAGAGGTTACTTACCATTCTGTCAGAAACGGTTTTCATTTTCAAGAGATTGACAATTCCGAAAACTAGCCCTCCTGCGATCCCTATGCCAATCAGCTTATTCATTTCTGCCGTTTTAAGTGGAATACAGCTTTATCAATTGCCTTCTTAACCCCATACCCCACCATGGCCGATATAGCGGCATAAAAAGCCACATCAATCATTCCTGTGAATGTGATATTGGCCAGGATCAATTTGGCTGAAATGGCTTTACCCACACCACCGCATATCCCGGAGGTTGTGGCTACAAGAGAATTGATTTGAATCTGGGGTGCTTGCATCGCGAATGAAATTATGATGCAAGAGTAAAAATTAGTGTTTAGATTCAGTCCGTTAGAATAAGTCTATAAGATAATCTTATGGTTATTAGTCCAATAAAGCCTAAAATGAAATTAAATACGGTAAATAAGTAATCTGGATCATGGATTTTAACTAAGACAGTTCGGTTTCCTGTATTTTGATAATTTTTTATCTTAAGCATTTGATTAACTCTCTTTCCTTTTATAATAAAGCTCTAGGAAATATTAACAACGAAAGTATTTTGGTTATCAACCGATTTTCCAAGAGGACCAAATCGAATTTTGAGGAATTAAATGAACTTTTTACGCTTTCAAGAACCTAATGGAATTTGGCAACCAAGGTTTATAAAAGCATCCTAATAATACTATTTAGAAAATTTCTAAATTAATTAAAATATTTTGGTAATCAGAAATTTCTATTTAGTTTCAGACTACAATTTTCATATGTAAGTAGGTTGGATGATTAGGTTAGAAAAAGAAAAACTTACTGATGCAAATTAATTGAACTTAGAATTTAATTAAGTGAGTGGTTTATAAAAAACCTTTCCAAAATTATTTTATCCTATGTTTACTTTTCAGGAGTAAGGAAATCAATTTATACTTTAAATAATTTTAATCGCAAATACCATTATTCTACTCCCTATCCTTCGAACCAATAGTTTTCTTTTCTTAAGTTAAATCTATGAATAAATATGATGATGTAAAGCAAGTGTTAATAACCGGAAATAACTCTTCGGAGTTATTCTGGTTATTAACACCTTTTCTTT
>JBGSSA010000158.1:0-6300 GCA_041737295.1 Bacteroidales bacterium
CTTTTTAAGCTGAAGAAGAATTTCATCCCGAAGCTGTTTTTCAATTTCCGCCGAATCGCTGGAACCAAATCCTGATAGCTCTCCGTCATCGGCAAAAGAGTAATAGCCGTTTTTGGTTGCAATAATGTGATCCAGCACAGAGACATCAAAATATTTAAATCCTTCCTTGATCTTTTTGGTGATTGTTTTATCTGCCTCACTGGGCATGGTATTTCCGGAAGGGTGGTTGTGTGATAGGATCACTGCCTTGGCAAGGATTTTAAGTCCGGTAGCCACAATGAGTTCAACATCCACTTGGGTAGAATTAATAGTGCCTTTGGTGTGTTTGTAGTATCCAATGAGCTTATTGGCATGGTTCAGATATACGACCACAAAATGTTCCTGTATTTCTATACCATCGCCTATCACTTCCTTCACAAAATTGTAAGCATCCTCTGATGACCGGATGGAAGAAAAAATCAGGCGTTCTTCCCGGAAGGTGATATCAATTTCCTTCACCCGAAAATCTTCTTCAATCTCTTTAATGCTTTTACTCAGATCATCCAGATCAGTATCATAAACAATGAGGGGTGTACTAATGGGTATGTTGTATTCAGCCATCTTATTTACGTTTTAAAACCAAAATATCAATTGGAACTTGGGAAAACCGGAACACTGGCGGCAGCCGGTATGCATCCAGGATATCAGCCAGCTTTCCGATTTCCTCTTTATCCTGGTTATAGGATATCCCATTTCGAAGGAAATTGCTCGAAGTAAGATAGACGAGTAGCCCACCGGCCCTGAGCATTTTAAGTCCATAGTACATAAAGAACAGTTCGATCTGGTGCATCTTTGGCGTTGAAAAATAGGAGCTGTATTTGTTCTTGTACTTTCCATAGGGCGGATTACCAATGACAAGTGAAAAGGGATACTGCGGCAGCCAGGTTATTTTATCCTTTAGCCGGGCCGTAAACCGTGATGGTTGCAAAAAGGCCGTTTCAAAGTATCCCCTATGAATGGTAGCTCCCGGATAGGTGATCTCGGCGATTCTGGCTGAAATTGGATTGATTTCAAACCCTACACAGCTTTCTTTTTGAGGTGCCGGGCGGATCAGTCTGCCGGTAGCAATACTGGGTTCCAAAACAGTTCCTTTTTCATCAAATCCATACCGGTAGGCTAGTTCCCACATCAGATCCACAACAAAATCCGGCGTATAGAACTCATATAAGACTCCTTCGCCTTTTGCCCCCTTGCTGCCTTGTCCACCGCTTCCTTCGTACTGACCTATAAAATCAATATCAGCCGCGGAAAAACGCTGTTTTTTGATATCCTTATCCCGGATAAAGGCTTCGATTTCCTGGTTAAGCTGATATTGATTTTTTGCCATAACTATTTTCCTACAACCTTTTCAAGCTGTTTTAAACCGGTTTTGATTCTCCGGATAGTCCGTTTCAGGCTGGCCGTCTTGGCTCCGGATATTGAAGTTGCCACTTTACCGACCGCCCTGCTGGTCATCTTTTTAGCAGCCACTCTTTTTCTTGACCTGGTCTTCTTCGGACTTTTGACGGTAGCCTTATTAGTTTTTGTATTTTTCTTTTTCATCATTTTTTACTGATTTGAATGGTTTTGTTGTATAGTATTGTATTGGCCGGATTTTTACAGGTAATTACCTGTTCTGTCTGTCTTTTTGAAAGGATCCACATCCATGGATGGATTCGTTTACCCCGATAAATAACCTGAAAAATGCTATCCCTGGAATGAATGTTAACCTTCTGTGAATCTCCCACAGCAATTCCTTTAACCGAGTAGAAGGAATCCTCATAATTAAAAACCCTGGCACGGATTGTATCCAGGATAAGGCTATCCCTAAGATTAGTGCGGATTTCCTTTTCCTGGTTGACAACTGTCTCGGAGTATTGGGTCAGGTATTTTGGCCGGATCTCGATGTTCTTTACTTCTTCCAGAATTTTAGGATAGATAGCAACCAGCTCATCATAATGAAGCCGCATAACCTGGTTTTGAGCGGCTAGTTGTCCGTTCTTTAGTCTATAGATGCGGACAGAAGATTCAGCAATTTCGAAGCTGGTCTGGATCCGGTTCTTATCCTTTCTCTCCTTGAAATATTGTCTTGCAAAGCCAAAGTTTGTAAAGCATAAGAAGAGTAATAGTGAGCTGTAGAATATTTTTGCTTTCATATTGAAAATGTTTTTAGGAAGGACGTTTGGTTTCTCCCCAGATATAAGTAGTAAGGATTGTAAGAATACCGGCAACACAGGCAGAGGCAACACCGTCCATGGATTTGAAAACTGAAAATCCGGCAAGCAGAGTGAGGATGATCCCGGCGGAAATGGTTATTCTGTATCGCTTAGAGAGTTTCATATGTGATTGTTATATTTACCTTTGTTTAAATATTTAGAATGCAACTATTATCCGTTATTACATGCCCTGAGTGCGGACACTCTAAAATAGAAACCATGCCTGTGGATGCCTGTATGTTTTTCTATGAATGTACTGCATGCCGGAGCGTTCTTAAACCAAAACCCGGCGATTGCTGTGTATTTTGCTCCTATGGCTCGGTGAAATGTCCTCCGATCCAGGAAGGGGGTTGTTGTAATTGATGAATTCATTTTCGCTTTTTCTTCTTCCGTTTTTTTCGGCTTAATATCCAATAAGCCCCTATTCCAAGAGCAACAAACCCGGCAAATCCTAATTCAAACTTTTTTTTTCAAGCGCTGCCATCACATTAGAGACAATGGCTTTGGGAATGGATTCATACATACGTCGCTTGATCTCTCCCACGGTAAGCTTTCCGTCTTTATTTACATCAAAAAATGGATTCTGTTTTGCGATGGTCGAAGCTGACAGTTTACTGGTTTGAAGTATATAATCATCGGGCTTACCAATGGCAGCAGGAAAGAAAGTCACCAAGTACAAGTCGAAATAGCTTTTCATTTTGCCGGTCCAGGGCTTGAAATACTTGTATACATAGTGCAATTGGTCAACAGCTGACATGGCAAACAGAGCTTTGTTGGTTGTCCCTAGCTTTAGGGCTGTATCCGGCATAAACTGGATAAGACCGGTAGCCCGTTTTGCTGCTCTCGACTGGGGATCCTCTGGATCACCTGGTTGTTTATTCACAGACTGTGCATTCAGACGGCTTTCACTCCACATTACCATCATAAGCCAGCTGGGGTTTATTTCGAGGCTTCCGCAGATCACTTCCACGGCCTGTTCAAACACGGATTTGCTTTCTCCCTTATTCCCCTTAAAGTTTTCTATCAGTATCATTTTATTAACTGTTTGTTGTTACATATTCCGCTCTGACCCATCGCTCGGTATTATCCACGGTTTTAAATTTGATAAACCGGGTTACCCCTGTATCCAGTGCCATCAGGTATTCCCCTAGAAGTGTGCCAGGACCTACCAGGATAAAAGGCTGCATCTTTTCATCCAAAACCTGAGTCGCTTTGCGGGTTATTACCGGATTGATAACCATACCCTTCAGTCCGGAATAAAATGTCAATGGCTTTTTATATGCAACTTCTGCCTGGGTTGCCGGGTATTTGGAGAGCATGTCTTTGTAGACAGTAAAAATCTCAACATACTCTGTGCTGGAACTTACCCAGTAGGAAAATTGTTTTCCGGCAAAGGATTTCATGGATTCCGGAATGCCGTCCTTTTTAACCAGGTAGGCCACCTCGATAAATTTCACATTGTTTTTTTCATCAAAGTGCTGCCCACCGGTGGAATATCCCAGGAATTCCCCAACCTTGGCTTTGCGGATAATATTTTTGTTTGCGGAAATCTCATAAACGGCACCATGGTAACTGGCATCGGGAGAGCTTCTAAGATAAACATCTGTTTTTGCTACAACCAGCTGGTTCTTTTCCGCAAACTTGAAGGTTGTGCCTGCCTCCTTCTTTGTATTGGAGGAAAGGATGGTTAGTACCTTCTGATAATCCCCGGTATTCAGCTCATTTTGCAGTTCACTCAGTAGTTCTGCATTATAGAGCTTCCGGTATGCACCAGCCACTTCATCCAGGTTAGTGATCTGCTTGGCTGTTTCCAGGATGGCATTCACATTGGTAAAATCAAAAGAGCGCATCCATTTGGCGCCGGATGGATTTACCGCCGATCTGAGAGCCATAGCCTGCCGTACTGCCGGACTGTCATCGGCCATGCTTGCCGTATTGCGTGCCTGGAATCCGTTAATGATCTTCTTTCCAAATTTGTAGAGGAGAAAACCACCAACACCCAGTACGGCACCCCCGATGAGTACCCGTTGGGGATGGTCCAAAAAGCTGTATTTATCTTTCTTTTCAGCCATCAAATAAAAAATTTGGCTTTTTTAACCAGCGAAGGTTTTGCCTTGAGCTTTCCTGCAAAATCAATGAAATCCTTCGTGCCACTTTCCTGGCGAATTGTTTTCATGATATCGAACATCGAAAGCAGCACCTGACGGGCTTCCTCCTTGTTCTCAGCTTCAATCATCACAGTAAAATCAAATTTTTCCATTAGATTTCTCTTTTTTCTGATTAATGAATCCGACAATTGCTGGTGCAAGGCTGTTATCTTGCTCGACCTCGGAAAAAATGGTGAATAGGGCTCCCAGGATCTCATTGGAGGTGGTTTTGAGGTACTCGGCCACCAGGGCAATGATTTCGCTTCGCTTTTGGTCTTCTGCAGAAGGTGCGGTGATGGACTGGTGAGAATCCACAATCCCCGAGCGGTCATCCTGTTTCCCCGAAATGGGTTGTATGTTCCCGGTTTCATTAAGCCCCATCAGCTCTGCCAGTGGCTTTTTAACTTTGTCCCTGGCAATTCCAAAACTCTCCAGGATATCTCCCAGCATACCGGCATAATAACGGATCTGCTTTTTACTTTCAAGCTCTGTTTCTACCTGGCTGGTATGATTCTCCAGCTGCTCGATCATGTCCCTTAACTCCTCATTCTCTCCAGTTAGTTCCAGTACCCGTTCCTTCAGCTGCTCATATTCTGCAAGCCGCTGCCTTTCCTGAAATCGTTCATCCACAATCCGGCTGATCTCTGCTTCACCCAATCCCCGGAAACCGCTAGATTCCGTCTCGGTTTCTGGTTCCGGGGTAGCAAGTAAAATTTCCTTCAGCCAGAGAGGATTTACTGCATCCTTCCCATCATAAAGCTCGATTCGGACCTTATCCGGATTTTCGTATTTCAGGTTCTTCGTGATAAGGGCCAGTTGTTGTGCCGGTGCCCTGTCAATCAGCTTGCTTTTTTCCCTTCCGGAAATGAAAATGGCAGTAAAAAGCACATCCTTTCCCTGTTCCTGGTAAGTGCGGATTTTTGTCCGGATGTTGCTTAGATTTAGCGTGTATTTGGTGCGTTCCATATTTGAACTCATAATTAATAATTGGGTATTACCCGGATAAATTCAAATACCTGCTGACCGCTATTCATGGGAATGGTGATGTGGATATTTCCGGTAAATTCATGCACACCCAGAAGCTCCATATAACTGTGATAATCCCAAACCGGCAGAAAATTGTTATCTGCCAGGATTTCCATTCCGTATGTCAGCTCTTTTGATATCAGGTAGTAATATTCATTTTGACCCTGGATATCAAATACCAGTTTGTTATTATCCAGGACAGCCACATACGGCTCAAATGAATAGTTTTCATATCCCATTTGCTTCATCCTGGAAGCAATATAGGCCAGCGCATAGTTGTCCATGATCAGGTTTGCAAAATGGTTTTCAGTTGCGACAGACATTGCAGGTAAATTTGAACGTTGTAAGGAAATTCAAGGATATTTCTGAAGTAGCCCGTTACCCGGGTATCTCCTGTGATGGGTTCTTCCAGTTTATAAAGCATTTGATCCATCCTCGTCCGATAGGGTACAAAGTTTCCAGGGAGATGCACAGGATGGGACGCCCGGTTATTAAATTGCAGGCTCACCTCTCCAAAGCGTGTGGGGAGGTAATAACCTTTTACCCCGTAAATTGAGACAAATACCCCTGTGCAATGAAATACATTGGACGGCATCCGGTGCTCAATCTGGACGAGTTGTGATCTTTCCACTTTTAGGGGAATGATCACCCATTTCTCCTGGCGTTCCTTTATGACCTTTTCCATTTAAAACTTGTCTTCAAGTCGTAAATAAAGATTGGCCGTGTAGGGTGTTGGAAATCCCATGTTTTCGCCACCATCCTTGAATTTGGCTTTTATGGTACTTCCGGCTGCTTCTTCGTCCAGCTGATAAAACATCTCATTGGGAGCGATACCATAACCATAGGAAATCAGCTTTACATCGAAATCCTCCGGGAATATTTCCTTGTCATTT
>JBGSSA010000198.1:0-8686 GCA_041737295.1 Bacteroidales bacterium
AACAGGGAACTGGTGCAGGTTTCCCTTACCCCTCGTCAGAAATCCCTTGTATTGGCTAACAACGCATTCGGATTTGATATGTTCCGTACGATCAATAAAAGTGAAGACAGGAATAAGAATGTTTTCATCTCGCCGCTCAGCATATCCCTTGCCCTGGCAATGACAACCAATGGCGCTAATGGCGACACAAGGACAGAAATGCAGAACACGCTGCAATTCCCTGATTATGCTATGGAGGATATAAACGGGTATTTCCAGACATTGAGCAATACCTTGCTGAACCTGGATCCGGAAGTCAAACTGGGAATTGCCAATTCAATCTGGTACCGCCTGGGATTTTCGGTGCTTCCCGATTTCTTAAGCATAAACGAAAGTTATTACAATGCCGAGGTGCAGGCACTTGATTTTTCAGACCCCGGGGCAGTGAATACGATCAATGGCTGGTGCGCCACCAAAACAAATGATAAGATTAAAAAGGTATTGGATCATATTGGGCCCGACGTGGTTATGTACCTGATCAATGCAATCTATTTCAAGGGAATGTGGACCTATGATTTTGACAAGGATTTAACTGCGGAAGGGGCTTTTAATAACGCGGGAACCGGACAAAGCACGGTTTCATTTATGCACCAGGAGGGGGCGTTCAGGTATTATTTTAACGACAGCCTGCAATTCCTTGAAATGCCATATGGCCAGGGGAATTTTTCGATGGTTGTAATGTTGCCTGCTGCCGGCCATTCTGTCACCGCGCTGGCGGACGGGCTGACACCGGAGATCTGGAACGGGTGGCTTGCTGATACGTTTAAAACAAAGGTTGAGATTGCATTGCCCCGGTTCAAGTTTGAATACGAAAGGATCCTGAATGACGATCTCATCGGGTTGGGAATGGTGAAAGCCTTTGGTCCGGCTGATTTCAGCAATATCAATCCGGATGCTGACTTATGTATCAGCATGGTAAAGCACAATTCATTCGTTGAGGTAAATGAAGAGGGTACCGAAGCCGCCGCAGTAACGGTAGTAGAAATTATAGAAACTTCCGCTCCGCCTGAATCTGTTCAGTTCATCGCCGATCGTCCATTTCTCTTCGCCATCCGTGAAACCACGACAAATACAATACTTTTCCTGGGCAAAGTATCCACCCTGTAACTTATTGTTCATTGTTCGGCACATGCCCATTGTTCGGCACAGGCTCCAGCCTGTGCCATTTACACTATCTCCCCCTTACAAAACTTATCCAGTCCCTTTTTCACAAGCAAAACGGCAATGAAACCGGCAACCGGTATCCACACACTTTCAGTGAACAGTCCTGCCCTGACAAGGAGTATCCTGTTAATTTCCGTTACGAGGTCCTTTGATTCATTTTCATGGGATGGATAATATTCGCAGACATGATCCCTGATCTTTTGCCCAAATTCAAACAGGAACCGGAGAAAGATCCTTTTTCCTGTTTTGACCGTCCATTCATAGCGTATCTTTTCATTTCCAAGTCCCTCTACAGAAAGGTTTCCCTCAGCCGCTTGCCGGGCCAGGTCAACCGGAAAGAAAGCCAGTTCATTTTTATGTGCGAAACCCTCATCTGTATAGGGAAAGGCATTATTTCTGAAACGGGCTGTTTCCTCGAGGTTCACCAGGTTAAAAACATCCATCAGAAGAAGGTCTTTTTGTTCAGGATGTTGCTGTACATAATCCATGACATTACGGGAATATACCGCAAGGGCAGCATATAGCTGGGTAAGGTTCATGTCATCAGCAATCAATTTGAATTGGGATCCTTCCTCGTAGGAATTATATTTTTCAAGGGCATGCCAGCTGACGCCTTCATAAGGACCGCCGCCCATATTATTGATATCAAAAAGCAACTGATCGATTTTTTCCTGGTCTACTCGGGTTGTTTCCATGGCAAATTTAATTAGGTAACATACAGCTATTCAAAACAAACAACAATCATCATTGAATTTTAGCCGTAAAACAGAACACCTAATGCAACTTTTTTTTCTAATTAACCCAAAAATTATATCTTTGCGTCCCTGATCAATATACCGCTTCTGTTCAAGCATAAAATTGGTCACAAAACAGGATGGCGAGGTAGCTCAGTTGGTTAGAGCGCATGATTCATAATCATGAGGTCTCGGGTTCAATTCCCGATCTCGCTACAAAAGCCCTAGTAAACACTGGGGTTTTTTCGTTAATTGGAAACCTATTGAAAACATTGGTCAGTTTGCTGCCTAAAATGTCCGGTTTTACAATATTTATACTTCTTTGTATCTAAATGTATATATTTTCGTATATTTGAGATACCAAGAATCTCACAAATGAAACTCAAAAATCATAAACAAAGCGGCAGCACATGGGTGCAAGTCCCTAGTCCTTTCACTTCGGTGAGGTTCTTGGTGGTGACTGCCGCCCTATTTAAAAATACCAAGAACTTATGGACAACACAAACAAACACTTTTTCAGTGATTCCACAATCACGGATCTGTTAAATCAGATCGAGAACATTATCCTAAAACTTGATAGCGCAGAAATCTTACCTGAACAGGCTGAATCATTACTTTGTCAGGCAGGGAAGGATTCTCATGCTATTTTCTGGCAGTTAATCCAGAAGATAAGCCAATCAAAGCACTTTGTACGGCAATACAGTGATTATACCGGCACCATTGGCCACAAACCAAGTGTTTATCTTACTTCGGGGTCTCCTGCCACCAGAACGCTTATAAGTCACTTTAATGCTTATCAGGAAGGGAAGATTAATGAAAAGGATTGGTCAACTCTGGCTGATCGCTGCATCCATGCCCTTCACTCTGAAATAAGATCAGTAACCAATGAACTTAAGAACCTGATCAAGCGGAAAAATCCTGTGAGATTGGAAGTACTCGATACCGAAGCGGAACTCGATCACAGCTACGGCCAGGATGATAATGATATGGTTGAAGACTGCATCCATAATGAGAATGATATAACAGCGGATGAATTGCGGGTTCAGCTTCGGGAAAGGAGGCAGCAATGAACGTGGAAACCTTCATGTCGAACTTGCAAACCTGTGGGCCTGTTTACTTGGAAGTATTTTCAGCCGATGAATTGAAAGTTTTTAACCAGGCTATTCAGAACGAACTATCCCGGCGTATAGAATCAGATCCGGCACCTGATAATCGAATGGAACATTTTTTCTATTAGGCCATGAGAACGCAGCAAGAGAATGAACGGCTAACCCTGTGGTTTGGGTGTACGTTTCAATTCTGTGTTATCCTGCTCATGCTGGGTATTATCCTGATAATGCTTGCTTCCTGTGGCACCCAGAAGCGCATAAGCAAATGCCAGAAGCAACGGCAATGGATGAACAAACACTAAAGGATATAAAATGGGTATCGCAATCTGTTGAAACGTCTTTACGTAAAGACAATTTATCTTTCAACTACCATATCGAACGCATTAACCTGATAGGCTGGGACAAAATCCCGGCCTTATCTTTTTGCAGTCACACGCAGATAAAACCGAAGCGCATATTCCACAGTGTTGTTGAAACTGCGGGATTCACTGACTGCTTTTGCCTTGACTTGCTCTTTTAGTTCACTCGTTAACCGAAGCGGAACGGGTTTTTTTACTGAATCACTTTTATATGCCATACCTGTGAAATTACGAAATTTAGAAAAAACCCGGCAGGAGATATGACGGCTCCCACCGGGCGACAAACTAAACAACTCAACACGTTCAATTTACTTCCATTTTTTTGATGACAGTCGAAAGTGACTTATAATCGATCCTGAACATTTCAGGGTCAAACTTTTTGTCTTTTTTCTCATGAAGGATTCCCAGCTTTTGCGCAACCTGGTTACAATCGAATGAATCAGTAAGTATTTTCCTTTCCTTTGCCTCATTCAACTTTTGGCAAAGTTCCTCATGCCAAGCAAGTTCAGCCAATTGCTCAGGCGACTGGGCGTAAATTTTATGCAGCTCCAGGTCAGAGGCAAGTCCCTTTTCATCCAGGGCAAACTTACCATCCTGCCAGTTTACCAAACGCTTGTCCTTTTCACTTAATCGCAGTATCCCCTGGCTCCCTCCACGGGAATATTCATTCCGTGAACCTGCCAGTGTGCCTGTACAGGCTGCTATCCATCCGGCTCTGTCAATCCCGGTAAGTTCTGCCAGTTTTGTAATGTCCAAAGGTTTACCGGTTGCTATTGGCTTAATTGGCGAATTTACCCTCAAAAGTTGGTCCCAGGTCTCAATTGGTTGCGAGACAAGCTCATAAGCAAAACTTTCATCAATTCCCTGTCCGAAATGATTGTGCCTTGTCTGAAAGGCAGTTACAACGAAATTGAGGTTATTTACCAATTCGGAGGCATATTTTTTCCGGGCCTCTATTGCTGGTTCATTTGACCATACGTGTACTTTTTTCATGTCTATTAGGATTTTAAATTTGCGATTTTTGATTTAAATGCATTGCGCCCACTGCTCTTCACCTGGTTCCGAAGTTCGGCAAACCCACGTGCCAGAGCTTTTGCTGCAAGGAGGGTGGCGTCCTCTCTTTTTGGCTCGATAATTTTTATTAACGTACCTCCCTTAAAAATTACCGTCATTCCAGAAAAACCCAGTACGAACGTGCCATCGGCGGGTGCACCGTCAATGGTACACTTTACCCCGACTGCAATCAGTTCTGGTGTCTGAATCTCGGCTCCGAAATCAAGTTCTTTGCCGTTGACATCCTGCAAAACCAGCATTAGCACCTGGGCAGCGGTTTGCCCTTGCGGCACACGAAGTGCTTTCATGATTTGGGTTACCGGAGTCTGGAATGCCCTCTCCCCTGTAGCCGGTTTAAACTGGACGAACTTCAGGTTCATTACCCGTGGCCTAAAGACCTTTCTTGATGTTTCCATAGTTTTATTTATTTAGTGGTTAATTTTTCATTGCTTTCATTATCTCATCGGCAAAAGAATCCAGATCCGGCAGTCCTGCCAGCTGGCTGTTAATTTCATCCTGAGTGCATCGGCAGGCTTCCATGTGCGCTCTCATGGTTGCCGGTGATGATATGCCAAAGACATTCCCTTTGACGTCTCCTGGTGCATCTGAATCGTAACAAAGGACTGTATCATTCTCTGTTATTCCCGGTGCCGGTATTGCTTGCCATGATCCGGTATTGTGGATGTGATACTGACCAGCTTCATATTTGTAAACATTGGATTTGAACGTTTTCTTCCCGGTCCGGATTTCCTCTAACAGCTGAACCAGCTCTTCCCTTTTGAGTTGATCAATTGGCTTATTCATTTCCGTAAAATTTTATCACATTACCATATTGTACAATCAGATTTTTTACCTCTGCAGGCACGTTCAGGGATTCAATGCCACCGTCACAAAGTACCATAAGGTGATTATCCGGCTTGAATTGCTGCAGCAATACTTCCGGCTTCACTATGGTAGTCTTACCATGCCTTAGCCTTGTTATTGTGCTATCTGTGGCAATATTCCATAGCGTGAACCCTGGTACACTTCCGGCCTTGACACCCTCAAGAAAAAATATAAGTTCCTGACGGGTTGCGTTCCTTGCATCATTCGCTTTCATCGGTGCCTCCTCTTTGTGATTGATCTATTACCTCCGATGCCAAACGGCGCAGATCCTCGGTCGAAAGAGATTCAAAATCTGATAGCGTTATAGCCTGGCTCCGCATCTTTGGCAGGATGAAGTCAAGCAAAGAAGAAAGCATCTTAATTTTTTCATTTGGGCTGAGTGTTTCCCAAATTTCATCAACCTCAACAATTTTCCGGCTTATAAAGTCCTCCACTGCACTTCGTATGTGACTAGTGGCTAAATTCTTAGAACCTATTGGCCTTCCAGCCGGATTACCTGATTCACCTTTTTTGTACATGATATTTATATGTTTAGATTTCTGTAAACAACAACAAATTTTCAGTGCTTTACCACTGTCCGCAGCCTTCGTTCCGGATCTGAACCGAACCTGATCGCAGGGACTTCTTTATCCGATCCTTTCCGTTTGAAAACGAATCCACATTGCATAGATCCAGTTCCTTTGGTTCCTCCTGGTTCATGGCCTGCGCTACCCGCTGCCAGTAAGAGTTAGTTTTTTTTGTTTTCATAGTGTGGCCATGTAATATTTACTTAATATCTTATCGGTTTCCCAATCCTTTAGCCTCAACCCGCTATCACGTAACCCTTTTAAAAGGTTCTCTGGACTATCGAATTGAAAATTTATTTTTATTGAGCTGGCTTTACCCTGGTGTATCTGGATATGTTCACCACGGAATACTAGGTTACGCTCATCCTTATATCGAACCGGGGCACCTGGAACGGCTGCAGTTATCGCTGCACACATTTGGAATAGATTTACTGTATTCATATTCAGTTCAGTTGTATATTTAAAAATTCATGGACCTTTGATACATCGGCACCTTTGGAGAAATAGATCATAGAAACCGGCTCCGTCCCTGTCAGTTTTTTCACTTCTTTATCCATGTCCCGAAATACCTTGCGCCTAGTCCGATTGTTCAGGATCTCTGTCTTTACTAGGCACAGGGTTAAATCAAACGGAGCTTCGTAGCTTACAAAATAGGCATAAGGCTGGATCTTCAGTCGGTCCTTATGATTTCCTTGCATCACTATTGCGATCACTGGGGTGTCTGTAGATGTCATATTTTGAGATGTTTATTTGCGTTTTAATTGGCAAAGCTTCTGCAGCTTATTGAAATACTTCACATAGCAGATATCTTTTCTTTTGCCTGACATATTACCTGGATTCGATCCATCATTGTACAGGAAAAACCTTACTATATTTCCGGATTCATCCCGATGGATTGAATCTTCATCATCCACGATTAAAAGAATCAATTTTTCAGTAAGTCCTTTGTATTCTACAATTATTTCATGTGGCATTGTTACCTCATCGATGATTCTTGGATATGTACTGCCCCAGCTAAGTGGTTGATACTCCCTATTGAAAGTAACCCAGCCTTCACTGATTCTTTTCAAACCGTAGGGCATATTGACGTTAAAAAAGGTTGCGAGTGGCATAGTTTTATGTATTTATTCCGTTGGTGGTATGTTTGAGGGCATGATATCAGAAATTTCTGATAGCGTATCTGCAATGCTTTCTAAAAAATCAACCATTTCAGCCTTCATATACAGGTCCAGGGCTTGATAAGCGTTAATATCTCCCTCCTTTTCAGCCTGTCGAATTCGATCAAAATATGTCATTGTTTCCATAATGTTTCCAATTTTATCGTAATTAGCTCATTTTCAATTCACATTGTAGCTCAATAGTAGCTACTCATATTTTTTGTAAGTAAAAAAGAAACTTACAAGGAAAAAAATATACAGCTGAAATCCGCTCCAGATAAGGGTTTGTAAGCTTGTAAGCTTGTAAGTTTTGTTTTACCGACTTTACAGTATACTTTTTTATATACCCTATATATATCATATACTCTACTCTTATAGTATATATATATATATATAAAAAATAACTTACAAACTTACAAAAGCTCTGAACAGCACACCAGTCAAGGCTTTCAGGTGTAATTTTTCCGCTTTTTATTTTCTTACAGGTAAGTAATATTTGCTTACAATTTTTCATGATATATTCATTAATTGGTCATATTCAAAAAGATACGGATTACCTGGAGCATTTACTCCCCTCCAATTTGTGAATCGTTTGTTTATCAATGCGGAAATTTTAAGCTCATCCCGAAGTGATCGCATTATGGAAGTGCGCTCCACACGCGAATTACCTGAAAACAGGAGTTCTTTTAAATCGCTGGCAGTGGCGTAAAATTTATCCAACTCATACTTTTGCATATGTTCCAGGATGCCAAGAATCAACTCGTTACACACCGCGGAACGTGTTTCCTTCTTAAGGGTGTCCAGTGCTGCAGTATTGAGTATTTCCGGTGGAAACCATGCGCGATGTTGTTTTTTGGTAGATAGTTCCCGGTGGCATAGAAAATCAAGAAATGCAGGTATTTCCGCGGTAAGGTGATCTAAGAAGTTTGGGTCAAAATCTGTGATTTTTTTCAATTTCCGCACCCAAAAACGAACATCTTCATCGGTAATGTTTATGAAATCTCGTTCCCGGTTTGACAGGATTATGAACTTTGCAAAGAAGTCGATCTTCTTATGATCCGTGCGCATCTTGCGAAGTAGGATGGTGTCATCTGTGGCCAGTTTTTTTATTTTATCAACATACTTATCATTATGTATTTTCCCCTCGTCAATGCTGACAACTAGCTTGGTGGCATAACTCCCATTGAACTCGGTTTGAAATGATTCATTGCTGATAATGACTGAATTCTCAGCGAATAATCGGTTCATAAAATCGGCGAATGTCGTCTTCCCGCTTTGATTTTCCTTCGCAACAAGGCAGAGGACTGGTAAAATTTGCGTAGGTATTTGGTACAGTAGTTGAATATAATCTAACCCAAGCTCATATTGTTCGCCAAAAACATGCCTCACTAATTTCTCGATATTTGGCCAATCCCCAGGATGAGGGACATGGGTAAATTTTTCATAAAGATTGAAGCAATTTCCAATTTCACGCTTGTAATGGATATTTCGGAGCATGCTGACCCCCGAAATTGAATAAATTTCGGTCAAAAATTGGATTTTTGTCTCATTTTTCGTCTGTCATTCCGGCAGATGTTGACCCCCCTAATAATTGGTTCGGGTATATTTTGGTTAGAGGCC
>JBGSSA010000199.1:0-8516 GCA_041737295.1 Bacteroidales bacterium
TCGTCACTTTAAATAAGATTTCGGATCCAGGGCTTTTTCATTCCAGTCGAGTAAAAATCCGATAAGTTTATCTGTATCATATCCCTTATCCTTTTCGAGGTATGCGGTATTTTGAGTATGCAACCGCCTGCCTTCCTGATCAAGCACAAGTAAAACAGGGAATCCAAACCGTTGGGGATAATCCAGATCAGCCATAACGGCCTCATTTTTATTTTCTTTACTATAATTGACCAGGATAAAAACATAGTCTGATTTCAGGATTGAATCGATCCGGGCTTCCGACTCGAAGACCCCGTGTAACCTTATACACCATGGGCACCAATTTCCTCCAACCTGTATTAATACATGCTTCTGTTGTTCTTTGGCCACTTTAACAGCGTCACTCAATTCTTTCCTGGCGTCTGCTTCAGGATTGTAAATCGTGATCTTATCCTGCGCATTTACAAAAAAGGCGGGGAAAAGTATGAAGAATAAAAAGATTGCTTTCATGTGAAAAATCAAATGAGAATACTAAAAATATTATAGAATAACCAGATCTGAATTCTTTAGCAGTATCCACTAGTCCCTAGTCCCTTGTCCCTCGTCCCTACTTAAACTCCCCCTTCAATTGTTCCACCCATTTCCTGATGCGGGAATTCACCTGAGTTCCGTGGTTTTCGAAATCCAGTGCCAGGCCGGCAAAAAGATCACCGCGAGCAGCCTTCGAGCTTTCGAATAAAAAACCTTTCACCGGGGTAAAACCGACGAGTTTAGCTCCCCTGCTTTCAACGAGATTGGCCATGATGCCCACAGCATCGAGGAAGTTTTCAGGATATCCTTTCTGGTTACCATTTCCAAAGATGGCGATAGTTTTACCTTTCAGATCGAGTTCTTCAAGAGCAGGAATAAACTCATCCCAGTAATTGGGTAATTCGCCGTCGAACCAGGTGGGGACACCCAAAATGAGATTATCAAAGGACAAAAACTCTTTTTCAGTGATGGTTTCAGCATTTACATTTTCAACCTTGAAGTCACCGAAATCCTCCGTGATTTTTCGGGCAGCGAGGGATGTTTTGTTGGTATTGAAACTGTAAATCAATCCGGTTTTTTTCATCTTAGTTGTTTGTTGATAGTTGTTTGTTGATAGCAGAACAATTCTCCCTTGTCTCTTGTCACTTGTCACTTGTCACTTGTCCCTAATAATCACAGAGGTCCCTCATTGCCTCCAGAATCTTATCTGCATTCGGAAGGGTGGCTTTCTCAAGTATCCTGTTAAAGCCAACGGGGGTAAAGGTAGAACCTACCCGTCTGACCGGGCCATCAAGAAACTCGAAAGCATGTTCCATTATGGTCGCTGACAGTTCAGCACCAAAACCGGAAAATACCTTATCCTCATGAACGATGAGTGCCTTGCCCGTTTTTTTCACAGAGTTCAAAATCGCTTCCCTGTCGAGCGGGATTAGCGACCGGAGATCAACTACCTCGATGCTAATTCCCGATTCAAGTGATAACTTTTCAGCTGCCTGCAGGCACATATGGGTAGTATTGCCATATGTGAAAACCGACAGGTCATTTCCTTCCCTGCGGATGCGGGCCTTACCGAAGGGTACTTCAAAATCGTCCGGGATCGGAGTCGCTGCGACGGGGGAATTATAAAGCGCTTTTGGTTCGAGGAACATTGTAAAACCTTCGCTTCGCATACAGGTACGGAGCAATCCTGCTGCATCATCTGCAAAGGAAGGATAAACAATTCGTACCCCCGGGAATGTGGTCAATGCACCTTCGATGGTTTGCGAATGGTATAGTCCACCGCCGATATAGCCACCTGAAGCCAGCCTGACAGTCACGTTCGGAGAGAACTGGCCTTTCGTGCGCCAGTACTCATGGGTTGTCTCGACAAACTGTTCCATCGCAGGCCAGAAATAGTCGGCAAATTCTGCACCTTCAACAATGAGTCTTATTTTTTTATTGAAACGGGACATGCCATTGGCTGTACCCATAATAAAGTCTTCAGCAATAGGAGAATTGAATACCCTTTCGCGTCCGAACTCCTGCTGCATACCTTTAGTCACATTGAAAATGCCGCCCTTATCCTTGTTAGCCACATCCTGGCCCCATAGGAATGTATCCGGGTTTAATCTGAATTCTGCTTTGAGAGTTTCATTAATACCCTCGATCAGTTTCATTTTCGGGCCGTCAATATGATGGGTTCCATCAGGATATTTATCGGCTTTATAGGGTTCCGGCATTACAAAATCCAGGACAGAGGCCGGATCAGGGTCCGGAGCAGCCATTCCTTTCCGGTGCGCATCCTTAACCTCGAGCTTTACCTGTTCTTCAATTGCCACCAGTTCCTCTTTAGTAAACCGTTTATACCGGGTAAGCAACCTGCGGAACTTGCCTAGTGGATCGTATTCGGCAACGTAATTGAGTTCCAGGTCATCCCTGTATAATTCATGCTTGTCGGAATTTGAATGTGAATGCATACGTACGCAGTTAGCCTGCACGATGCAGGGTTTTTGATTTTGCAGCACCCATTCACGGGCCTCTGTCATGGCATTCATTGAATCAAAAACATCCTTTCCGTTGCAATGGATAATCCGAAGGTTTTTAAAACCGCTGAAATTATTAGCTACTTTACGGTTTGCTGTCTGGTCGGCTTTTGGTACTGAAATCCCATACCCGTTATCCTGGAAAACAAAAATTACAGGCAATTCTTCATTAGAAGCACCATTGATCGCTTCATACACGTATCCCTCCGAAACAGATGATTCTCCCTGTGAACAGATTGATACCCCCTTATGCCCGTATTTTTTCATACCCCGCCCAACACCGGCTGCATGGAGTGCATGATTTCCCGTGGCAGATGAAACGTTGTTAATATTCCATTCAGGTTTGGCAAAGTGGTTCGACATATGCCGTCCACCGCCGGCCACGTCTGTGTCTTTGGATATCCCATTATAGATAATTTCTTCGGCTGTCAGTCCGCCTGAAAGACAGGTAAGCAGGTCACGGTAATAGGGAAACAAATGATCCGTTTCACGTTTGAACACCTGTCCAATGGCAAGCTGAATACCATCATGCCCTGCATATGGCGCATGATAGGACCATCCGATGGCTTGCTTAAGATAATTGGGAGCACGGTCATCCAACGCACGACCCAGTACCATCAGGTGAAACCAATGGGACAGAGTCTCTTTGTCCGTGGATTTTATGTTGAAACGCCTGGGAATATCCATCTTAACTGGTTTGGCATCTGCTGATGCAACTTCTGCCAGAGGTTCGGTAATATTCAATAAAGTCATATCGTGCGGTTAATTTCAAATTCTTCCAACAAATCGGCAATCCTTCTCAGGAACATTCCCCCAAGAGCTCCATCTACCACCCTGTGATCATAGGAAAGGGAAAGGATCATCTTATGCCGTATAGCGATCACATCGCCGGTAGGGGTTTCAATAACAGCCGGTTTCTTTTCAATGTTTCCGGTTGCCAGAATGGCCACCTGGGGTTGATTAATGATTGGTGTTCCGGTAATGTTGCGGAATGTGCCAAAGTTGGAAATCGTAAAAGTTCCGGCCTGAATATCATCAGGGGAAAGAGTGTTATTCCGGGATGCATCGGCCAGCCGGTTCAGTTCAACGGCAATACCCAGCATACTCTTTTGATCGGCATTTTTGATAACCGGGACAATCAGATTGCCCGATTTCAAGGCTACAGCAAAACCGATGTTTACATTTTTGCGAAGGATGATACGATCTCCGTCCACCGATGCATTAACACCGGGAAATTCCTTTAATGCTTTGGCGGTAGCTTCAATAAAAGCCGGCATAAAGGTGAGCTTGATCTTTTCACGCTTCAGGAAGTCATCTTTAATTTTCTCACGCCATAACACAAGGTGGGTTACATCTGCTTCTACAAAATTGGTTACGTGCGGAGATGTATGCTTTGACATGACCATGTGATCAGCAATCAGCTTCCGCAAGCGATCCATTTCCACAATTTCATCCCCCGGATACATGGAAACAGTTGCCTTTGATGGTTCAGGCTTCTTAGCAGGTTCCTGCTTAGCAGATTCCTGCTTAACGGCCTCGGGCTGACGGGTGCGTTTTTCAAGATACTGGAGCACATCGGTCTTTCTGACACGGCCATCGGTTCCCTTACCGGGAATCGAATTAAGTTCGGATTCTGAAATATTTTCTTTCTTAGCGATGCTTCTTACAAGGGGTGAATAAAATCTACCCGGGAAGGATTCAGCAGTAACGCGTTGATGCGGTTCAGTAACCTGGCTAACCTTATCAACCTCGTCTTTTTTGACATTGTTGGCACCCTTACCGGCTTCAACTTCAGCTGCAGCAGCACTGGCATCCTTCTCCACCTCAGCGTGGTTTTTGTTTGTCTTGCCGGATTCCGGTTTTGTTGCCGCGGCAGCAGGGGCTTCTTCAACCGTTCCTTGGCCGTCGGTATTGATTACAGCGATGATTTCACCCACGGGAACAAGGGCGTTTTCGGGAAACAGCACTTTGAGGACCTTACCGGCAACCGGGGATGGGATTTCAGAATCCACTTTGTCAGTTCCGATTTCAAGCAGTGAATCATCCTCCTGGATCATGTCACCTGGTTTTACAAGCCATTTGATAATCGTGGCTTCCTGTACACTCTCGCCCAGTTTGGGCATTATAAGGTTAAAATCAGCCATATAGGGTTTGTTTCCTCTTTTTGCAATTAAAACTGCAAATATACGAAAAGACAATATGCAAACCAAGTTAAGGGAGGAAGGCAGAACTACTCTTTTAGTAATTGCATCATTTCGGAGTATTGATAGACTTTTAGTCCGGTGATGTTTAGTTTGGATACTGCCAGCATGGATTTGGCTACATCAAGCGCTTTTATCGGTTTATACCTGGACGGGAACATAAATGACACGAAAGTTGTCAGCACCTTGGCAAGTTTCTCTCCTCCCCTGTTTTCCTGTCTTTCACCTAGCAAAAAGGAAGGCCGGAATATGGAGATCGCCTTAATATTCAGGCTGGTAATAGCATCTTCCACCTCGCCTTTTAATTTCAGATAAAAATTTCCGCTACTCTTGTCAGCACCAATGGAAGAAACAAGCAAGAACAGGTTGCAACCATTTCGTTCACAATAATTGGCTGCATTTACCGGGATATCGAAATCCACCTTGCGGTAAGCTGCCTTATCTCCTTTCACTTTGCTGTTTGTAGTTCCGACTGCACAAAAGACAGCATCGCTATCTGCTATCGCGTCCTTAAAAGAATTTTCATCCGAAAAATCGATCTGGATAACCTTAACCTTGGGATGTTCAATCGATACGGGTCGCCTGACAATAACCTTAATTCTTTCATATTGAGGGTCGTTCTTCAATAATTCCAGAATATGACTGCCGATTAATCCGGTTGCGCCCAGGATGGTTGCTGTTTTAGCTTTCATTTGATTTCAGATATAATTACCCTAATATACAAACTTTTAACCACTCCCCGTAAATGTGCTTTATAAAACGGAAATCACATCTAAACTTCGATCAAAAAAATTCGTTAATTTGAAAAGTTCAGTTATATTTGCCGACCAAATTAATTGATGATTTGATGATTTGATGATTTGATGATTTGATGATAGAAGATTCTTCTAAAGAAACGGATAAATCAACAAATCAATAAATCAACAAATCAATAAATATCCTCGGGGCGTGGCGCAGTTGGCTAGCGTACTTGCATGGGGTGCAAGGGGTCGGAAGTTCGAGTCTTCTCGCCCCGACTTTTTGATGATCAAACAAAAACAGAAGCTCGTGAATCGTAGGATTTACGGGCTTTTTTATTTTTTGTGATACATAATCATATCAAAAAACACCAATAGCTATGGAACCTATTCGGTGACCCAGAAATAATTTTACATTTGGGTTCCCGAAAGTTCTATAAGTATCTTACACACAAAGTTTTGTAAAATATAGCTTGGTGGTTTTTGATGCGTTTTAGGGGCTTCGGAAGGTCTTTTTTAACATTTTTTGGGAGACCTGTAACCAATTTAAATTATTAACCTCTAAAATGTATTATTATGAGCAACAGCAACACTTTCGGCGTTCTCTTTTTAGTAAGATCTCAAAAAGAAAAAGATGGCATGATGCCTATATACGCCCGAATCACCGTTGACAGTAGGCGAACAATCATCTCAGTTAAAAAATCCATACACCGTGATGACTGGAACTTTGGAAAAGGCCTTGCAAAGCCAAAGAGCGATGAATTAAGAAGGCTAAACAGAAACCTGGAACAAATCCGAAGCCGCCTCGTTGAATGTTATCACGAAATGCAGATTAATAAGCAGCTAGTAACTCCGGAAGCTATTAAAAACAAGTTTTTGGGAATTGAGGATAAAGAGCATTCACTGCTTAACCTCTTCGATTATCATAATGAGCAAATGCGAAATATTCTGGAATGGGGTACTATGAAGAACTATTTTACTACCAGGGCTTATTTTCAACTTTATATTAATTCTGTATACCATACCCAGGATCTTTACCTTTCCCAGCTTAATTACAAGTTTGTTGTTGGTTATGAGAAATTCATGAAAGAATATAAACCTACGGAAGCAAAAAAGAAACCCTGTGGACAGAATACGGTCATGAAGCACATTGAACGCCTGAGGAAAGTTGTAAATATGGCTATTAAATATGAATGGCTGGCCAAGGATCCATTTATGCAGTTCAAACCCACATTTATTAGAAAAAGCAGAGAGTATTTAACTGATGGCGAACTAATGGCCATTGAAAACAAAAAACTGAAAATTGGTCGGCTTCAGCATGCACGGGATATGTTCGTTTTTAGCTGTTATACCGGTCTTGCATATATCGATGCTTTTAATCTTACTTCAGATAACCTAATTCTCGGAATGGACGGCGGCTACTGGATATCAACAGCGCGAAAAAAAACAGATCAGCCAGTTCGAATACCTTTACTTCCAAAAGCAATGAACGTTATTGAAAAATATAAGAATGATCCAGTTGCCCAGGCAAAAGGTAAATTACTTCCGGCCTATTCAAATCAGAAGATGAATGCATATCTCAAGGAAATTGCAGATTTATGTGAAATAAGAAAGCCACTCACCACACATATTGCCAGGCATACGTTTGCCACAACGGTCACTTTAAGCAACGGTGTCCCCATTGAAACGGTATCTAAATTATTGGGTCATTCAAGTATTAAAACCACTCAGATTTATGCCAAAGTAATTGAAAAAAAAATCAGTGAAGACATGCAGGTATTGCGCGAAAAGCTTGATAGTCCTAAAGTTTCTAAACATAAGTCAGGCTATAAGCTTAAGATGTCAGTCAACAAGTAATAATTTTCATGTTTATTATTTTGGAGGGTTGAAATAATTTAATTTAATTTGACCTGCTTTGAGAACTTGACAAGTTGTTCTCAACAGTTTGGTAATATTGAATAATCGAACAAATAGTTTACACATCCTGTAATGGAGATTCAATCTGAGGGTGAAAAACTATGTTACCCATATTTTGAATTTGAAATCCTGGATAAACTTATCCTGGAACAAATGAACCCGGAAAATGCCGAGTTCTGTCTCAACCATGAAAATATTTCGTCATGGTATATGATATCATTATCCCAAAGAGCCAGAATTCAGAATAGCATAGTGAGCAAAGTTTTTTCTTTTTTGAATGAAAAACATTCACGAATATTCATTCAGAATTATCAAGCCCATCTGAATTTTCTTATGAATGTGCTTTGTGAATACTCCAGATTAAAAACGACGAATGATCGTGAATATAATAGGTTGCTGGTTAGTATCGGAGAACATCTTGAAGCGATTTTGTGGTTTTTAAAATCAAGATATCGGGAATATTTTGATTTTACTGCAGTTGCAACCATTGCTCATAAACAACTTATTACTATTTCGTTACATTCGAAGTTGGATCGTCTTCTGAATTCGCTTCCACAACAGAAGAGTATACTATTAGGTATTGCCCTGCAACCCATATGGGACTTTTTGAGTGATAATTTGAATTCTAAAGTTTCATACCAGAGACTTACTTACTTCGAATTTATGCTGGAGGAAATGATTAATCTGCATAAAAATTCAAAAGAGCTTGATAATTCATTAAAAATACCCCTTATCAGTCTCAATTTCAATTCTTACCAGTACAGTGAATACCTTACACGTGAAATCAAAACTGAGCTGGATACAAAAAATACCTATCATTCCAAGGTCGATTTATTGTCTAAGAATCTGAAAAAATACAATCAAGTACCGGTTTATCCGGAGATAGCCTTTGATCCCAAACTAAGACATATCAGGGAACAGGTTGCAGGCTGGATTATTGAGGAACTGGATCATATAGACCGGTCCAAAAAATCAATTTGTAACCAGGGATGGATATTTCGGAGCATGCTGACCCCCGAAATTGAATAAATTTCGGTCAAAAATTGGATTTTTGTCTCATTTTTCGTCTGTCATTCCGGCAGATGTTGACCCCCCTAATAATTGGTTCGGGTATATTTTGGTTAGAGGCC
>JBGSSA010000220.1:0-252389 GCA_041737295.1 Bacteroidales bacterium
TTTGCCGACGTGATTCACAAGGTGTATAAGTATAAATCGATTACGAAGAATTTTATTGTGTAAAGCAGGCTTCTAGGCTGCTAGGCTTCTAGTCTGCTAGTTGGGCAGCCAGGGAACGAATACTCACTATTTAAAATGTTACCCGACTGCAAGACTGCAAGACTGCATTTTCTACCGATAGAATATCCCTACGGGATAGCAAAACCGCAGAACTGCAGAACCACAGAACTTAATTTGGGACAAAATCGTAAATCGTAAATCGTAAATCGTAAATATTTTCTATATTTGCCCTCCTTTTTAAACCACTGTTTATCATTAGACAAGGGTGTAATGGGGAACCCGGTCACTTGCGGGATTCCAAGTAGCACGTATTAATTGTTTAATATTTTTTAAAATGAAATCATTCGAATTAAAAGGTACGCTCAGAACCAGTCTGGGTAAAAAAGACGCCAAAATTCTCCGGAGGAATAAATTGGTCCCCTGTGTCATGTATGGCGGCAAAGAAAATTATCATTTTTCTGCATCCATCAGCGATTTTAAAAACCTGATTTACACAAACCATGTGTATGTTGTAAATATTGATCTTAACGGTAAGGTGCATCCTTCCGTGATGAAAGAAATTCAGTTTCACCCTGTAAGCGATGTAATCAATCATATCGATTTTGTCGAGGTTGACTCCAACAAACCTATCGTGATTGCTCTTCCGGTTGAAATTACAGGTAATTCGGTTGGTATCCGTGCCGGTGGAAAACTCAGACAACGGAAAAAATACGTAAAAGTGAAAGGAATGATCAAAGATCTTCCTGATACACTTGTTGTTGACATATCCGATCTGAATATTGGAGATTCAATACTTGCCGGTGATGTCAAATACGAAAGAATCGAAGTAATGGAGCCTCACCATAATTTAGTTGTGGGTGTCGTTTCATCGAGGATAGCCAAGGGTATGGAAGAGGGTGCTGAAAGCATTGCTGCTGCTGCTGTAATTTCTGCAGGTGTTGCATCCGCTGCTGCTGCCGCTGAAGCTGCCGCTGCTGAACCAAAGAAATAAACTAATTAACGTTGAAGTACCTGGTTGCAGGATTGGGTAATATTGGAGAAGAATACCAGGATACCCGTCACAACATAGGATTTATGATATTGGATGCACTGGTACGTGCATCCAATATTGCTTTTACCGAGGGCCGGTATGGCAGTGTTGCGGAATATCGATTCAAAGGCCGCACTTTTGTGCTTCTGAAACCTTCCACCTATGTAAACCTGAGTGGAAAAGCCGTGAATTACTGGCTTCAAAAAGAATCAATCGAACTTTCCAATCTGCTTGTGGTAACCGATGATCTGGCCCTGCCGTTCGGAACCATCCGGCTGCGGCCCAGGGGCAGTGACGGTGGACACAATGGCCTTACCAGCATAATAGAAGTAATTGGAACCACTGAATTTGCCAGGCTCCGTTTTGGTATCGGCGGTGATTTTCAATATGGCACGCAGATCGATTATGTACTGGGCAAGTGGAAACCCGATGAGGAACCTGTTTTACAGGAGAAAATCCCCGTATGCCATGAGATCATCCGGAGCGTTGGAACTGCCGGTGTGGAAAGGACGATGAATCTTTTCAACAAGCGCTGAGCATCCGTTTTTAACATCGTGAACAAAGGCGGCTTCAGGGATGTTTATAGGACACTATGACTGTTCCCAAAGCCAAGATATTACTCGTTGAGGACGATAGAAATCTGGGTATCGTGATCCATGATTATCTTGAAATGTCCGATTATAAGGTAATACTGGCAAGAAACGGCCAGGAAGGCCTGGATGAATTTAAGCAAAATTCCTATAGCCTTGTGCTTCTGGATATAATGCTTCCCCTTGTAGACGGGTTCTCCGTTGCAGAAGAAATCAGAAAAACAGATTGCGAAACGCCGATAATTTTTATGACGGCAAAGTCGCTAAAGGAAGACAGAATCAAAGGCTTTAAACTCGGAGCCGATGATTATATAACGAAACCCTTTAGCACAGAAGAATTGAAACTGAGAATAAGTGCCGTGCTCAGGCGTACCAAATACAAGAACAATGCTGTCAGTCCAAATATAGTTTTTACAATCGGTCAACATACTTTTGACTATACAAGCCATTTGCTTATCTCCGCGGGAAACGAGCGCCGGCTTACGAAAAGGGAGGCCGAATTGCTTCATTTGCTTTGCCAGAACATGAACCGTATCCTGCGAAGGGATATAGCCTTAAAAACCATATGGGGGGAAGATGATTATTTCATGGGCCGCAGCATGGACGTTTATATTACAAAACTCCGAAAAATGCTGGGCACAGATCCGGATGTTTCCATTGTAAATATTCACAATACCGGTTTCAAACTTGATGTGAAAAAAACGGGATAATTTTTGGAATCGTTTAATTTGTTATCTTTCCGGCCATCAACACACCATGATGCAGAAACGAACACCCTTTCCACCGGTATTCTGGATTGCCAACTCTGTTGAAATCCTCGAAAGATTTGCCTATTATGGTATTTATATGGGCTTCAGCATTTATTTCGGAATGCTGGGATTTAAAACCGAACAGCTGGGAATCATCCAGGGACTTTTCCTGGCCATCTCCTATTCAATTCCTATTTTTTCGGGAACATTTGCAGACCGGTTCGGATTTAAAAAGATGCTCCTCATCTCTTACCTGGCATATCTCCCTTCTATTGTCTTGCTTATTTACACCCGCTCATTTACCGGCATCGCTTTTACAATGCTTTGCATCGGTTTCGCGGCCGGTATTTTTAAACCCCTCATTTCCGGTACGGTCCGTGTTGTCACTGATGGAACCAACAGGACCCTGGGCTTCGGAATATTTTATGCAATGGTTAATATTGGCGCCACATTTGGACCGCTGATCCTCGGCTATTTACGTGCAACCTCCTGGAAAAATGCTTATATAGCATCCGCTCTCTCCATCGGGGTTATGTTCATCATTACCCTTTTCTTCTATAAGGAACCGCCGAGAGCAATCGAGGGAGAAACACTGAAAAAGAAATTCAGGGATATGCGTACAGCATTGTCGGATTCAAAATTCGCGCTGTTCCTCCTGATCCTTGGGGTCTTTTTTTGGCTGCCATTCTGGACATTCTATAATCTCATATCCAAGTATGTTGAATTTACACTTGACGGGGCAGCTCTCTACCTGAATGTGAAATCGGTACTCGGCCAGCATGTGGCAGATTTAGTTTCAAGGGACGTGGATGGAACCAGGCGAATATTGGGAGAAACGATCTCCAACCCGGCATATGCCATAATACTGTTCCAAATTATTATAACCCGGATATTTGAGCGATATAAACCGGTAGGTTCATTTCTATTCGGATTATTTGTAATAGCTTCCGGTTTCGGATTTATGTGCCTGGCAGGCATTGGCAGTCCGGCCTGGATCTTTCTCGGAATACTGCTTTTTGCAGTCGGTGAAATGATCAGTTCCCCTCGAATCCAGGAATATATTATGTGGCTTGCCCCCAAAGAAAAAGCAGGCCTTTACAATGGTTCCAACTTTCTGGCGATAGGCCTGGGCGGATTGGTCAGCGGGTGGGTATATACTTCCAAATTTTACAGCTTTTTTGAAACACGGGGCCATACTGAATATATGTGGATTGTGCTGGGCGCACAGATGCTGCTCGGTATTATCGTGATCAGCTTGTTTACCCGGTTTGCCGGTCAATTTAAAGAACAGGAAAGCTGATTAAGATATGAGAAAAAGCTTGCTTTTTTACGTCTTCCTGGTCATTACAATTTTCATTGGAGTATTTATAATTTTCTCAGGTGAAAAATCGATCAGTCATGCCCTGGCACAAGGACCTGTCCAGACAGTAACTCATTTTTCACCAGGCCAGATCCTTCAGAACATTACCGATAAGCTGGTCCACGCACCCGGAATACTCATTCTTCAACTGGTAATTATCCTTTTGATTGCCCGTTTGATGGGATATCTGTTCCAGTTAATCGGGCAACCTATGGTGATCGGCGAAATTGTGGCAGGTCTGCTCCTGGGACCGTCATTGTTGGGTGCCATGGCACCCGGTATTTCCGAGGTTATCTTTCCGGAAAATTCGATAAACATCCTTCAGCATCTTAGCCAGCTTGGATTGATATTTTTCATGTTCATCATTGGCATGGAACTGGATACACAGGCATTTAAAAAATCGGCCAACGCGGCGATTCTTATCAGCGTCGCCAGTATCGTGATCCCTTTTATTTCAGGTATCCTGCTGGCATCCTACCTGTATAAGGATTTTGCACCCGGAAATATTCCCTTTACTTCGTTTGCCCTGTTTATGGGTACCACAATGAGCATAACAGCCTTTCCCATACTTGCCCGTATAGTGCAGGAGCGCAAACTCACGAAAACCCTGGTGGGTACAATGGCAATATCCATTGCTGCAATCGGAGACGTTGTTGCATGGTGTATGCTTGCTGTTGTAATAGCCATAGTAAAATCAGGTGGAATAAGCCATTCCCTGGTCACTATTGTGTTATCGGTTGTATACATCGCAGGAATGTTTTTCGTTGTGAAACCTCTGATGTTCCGCATTGGAAGAGTTTATGCAAGCAGGGAATCCATGAGCAAGCCAATTGTAGCTCTCGTTTTTCTGCTGATCCTTCTTTCGGCCCTGGCCACGGAAGCTATCGGAATCCATGCACTGTTCGGAGCCTTTATGGCCGGTGTTGTTATGCCTGACAACCTTAGTTTTAAAAGGGTTTTTACTGAGAAAATCGAGGATGTTTCCCTTGTGATCCTTCTTCCGCTGTTTTTTGTTTCCACTGGTTTGCGGACAGAAATCGGCCTCATCAATTCCACCCACCTGTGGATTGTTTGCGGGCTGATCACCCTCTCCGCTATTATTGGAAAATTCGGGGGAACCCTGCTGGCCTCGCGATTCAGCGGACTTTCATGGAGCCACTCTCTTGCCCTGGGCGTATTGATGAACGCGAAAGGCCTGATGGAACTCATTGTATTGAACATAGGATATGATCTCGGTATTCTCAGTCCGGAGGTTTTCACCATGCTCGTGATCATGGCGCTTGCCACAACCCTGATCACAGGTCCCGGCTTGAACCTTATAAATTATTTTTATCCCGAAAGCCACATTAAGGTACCCAGGCAAAAAGCGTACAAGGTGATGCTTTCCTTTGCCAATCCAAAAATGGGGGGAGTTCTGCTGAATCTCGCCCATCAACTGGTTCACCGGGCGGCAGGTGAAACCACTTTTTCCGCCCTGCATATTTCTCCCAGGACAGACCTTTCACCTCATGACGCCCGCGTTTTTGAAAAGGAAAGCTTTGTTCCCATACGGAAAATGGCTGAGTTCCACAAACTCACCCTCAACACGCTTTATCTGAATACGAATGAGATTTCAACTGAAATATTGCGTTCCTGCGAAACGGAAAAACCTGATTTCCTGCTTTTGGGAAGCGCACGAAGTATTTTCAGCACGGATATCCTGGGGGGGATCCTGAAGAGGATCATTAATGAGGTTCAATGTGATGTTCTTATTTTTAATGAACGGAACTTTCATGAAATAAAATCGGTTCTGCTGGTCTATTTTGGTAACGGGGATGACTACCTGTTTGAATATGCCGCATTGTTGAATCACAGGAGTGGAAGAAAATTCTATACCTATCACCGGGGACTTGAAAACAAGGATTCCTCAACGGCATTCCAAAAATCCGGCATTCATATGGAAACCATTCAGGGCAGCATTTTACATCCTGAATTTCTGAAATCGATGGATCTGATACTAGTTTCGGAAAATAACTGGAAGGCAATTGAAAGCAAGAAAAATATGCCGGTCAATCAATTTCCCTCCCTGCTGATCATTCATCGTGCCGAAACAAGCAACCGTTTATTGAATCATATTAACCACAAAACAGGGATAACTTAATAGTCTTGCAGTCATGCAGTCTTTCCATCTCCCCCTCTCCCCCTCTCTCCATCAACCCCTCTCATTAGTCCCTACTCATATCTCAGCGCCTCCACCGGATTCCGGACGGCGGCAAGGTATGTCCTCCAGATAATAGTTATTCCGGCCACCAGTATTGAAACGGCAAAAGCCAGGAGGAAAATCCACCACGAAATTTCGGTTCGGTACGCAAAATGCTGCAGCCAGCGGTGCATGGCATACCAGGAAGCAGGGACTGCAATAATAAAAGCGACCAGTATCCATCCTGCAAACTGCCGGGTAAGCACAACCAAAATATCCATAGGCCTGGCTCCATTTATCTTACGGATGCCTGTTTCTTTGGTCCGGCGTTCCAGCGCAAATGCTGACAATCCGAATAATCCTAGCAACGCAATAATCAACGATAAGAATGCAAATACAGCGATCAGTGACTGTGCATGGTCTTCCTTCAGATAACTTAACCTGAGCGCCTCATCTACAAAAACATACTGGATCGGATCATCCGGAAAAACAGACGACCATATTTTCTCTAAGTCATTTAGTGTGGATTTTGTATTAAATGCTGATAGCCGTATGGCCATTTGTTGCGTAGAAGCAGGCACCAAAAAAAGTAACATGGGATGAACTTTTTCATATAGATTACGCATATGAAAATCCCCAAATACGCCTATTATAGCCCTTCTCGTTCTGATATTATTACTATCTCCTATATAGAGATAGGATTCAAGGGGATTTTTGCTTCCCATCATTTTCAAGCCTGTCTCATTAATTAATACCGCCATGCTGTCGTTTCCATATTCACGCGAAAAACTACGTCCTTCCAGCATTTTAATACCCAATGTTTCAACAAGGTCATAATCACTCATAATTTGTTCCATTTCCAGCTTTTTTCCGGTTGCCGGATCTGTCACGAAGGTTGTCCACCATTGGTTTCCGGGAGGTATATATGCTGCTCCGGATACGCTTGTAACGCCAGGCATTCTCTTAATTTCCTCCTTGAGAACCTGGTATTTGTTTTGCCCGTTGAACGGTACATACAGGGTAACGAGCAGGTCTTTTCTGTAACCAAGATCCTTATTACGCAACAACCATTGCTGTTTATGCATCACCATAAGGCAAATCAGCAAGCTTGTCATGATGCAGAATTGAAAAATAACAAGAACACCCCGTGTAGGAATTCTGTTTTTCCGCACTAGTGAATAGTTCTTCAGGGCTTCCACAGGTTTTAATCGGGATACGCTGAGGGCAATATAAATGCTGGCCATGTAACCGATAAGAAAAACCAGGCCCATAAAAAGAAAAAGGAGCGGGGCGTTGGAAAAAACACCATGATATACCTTAAAATTCATCCGCGATTCCAGTTGGGGGATGGCCAGTTCCACAAGCATCAAGGCGATCTGCACTGCCAGAACAAATACGATGAGGAATTCCGCACTTACCAGCGACACAAGGTCACGTCTCCTTGCTCCTGCAATTGTGCGAATTCCGAACTCCCGGATTCGCTGATAAGAAAGTGCCAGTGACAGCAACAGGAAGTTTACTACAGCAATGATCAGCACCAGGATGGCAATGGATGTGAAAATGGTGACCTGAATAATGCTTCCCTGGATTTCAATATCTGCTGGCACCTTTTCATAATTCAGATGTATGCGTAAAAGAGGTTGAACCTCATAATTAATGTACTTTGCATGGTCACTGGGAACATATTTTTTGATGAATCCAGGCATCCTGTCGGAAATAGCATTCATCGCACCCGGCTCTCTCATAAGAATATAGGTGAAAACCGAATTGGAGCCCCAACTGGTGACCATATTTTCTCCCTGGATATTATGGAAAAACTCCATCGGAATAAGAAAATTCGCATGAAAATGAGACTGTTCCGGAAAATCAAGAAACACACCTTCCACCGTGAAGGTGTAAGGTGTGTTCATCAGTCTTATCAATATTGTTTTTCCAACTGCATTACTATTTCCGAAATACTTGCGGGCAATGCTTTCGGAAAGCATGATCCGGTCAGGTGAACGGAGAACCCTGCCAGGATTGCCCTGGATTACCGGAAAGGTAAAAATGTCGAAAAATGTCGTATCCGTAAACATCAGGTCTTTTTCCTCAATAAATTCATTATCCTTTATTACATAAAATTTTGTCCAGTCAAACTTGCCAACCCGAACGACCTTATCAATTTCAGGAAAATATCCGGGCATGAGCGGTGCCATAACTATAGGAGTATAGGCAAAATGATTATTCAAAACCCGGATTATTCTGTCTTTGTTTGTATGAAACCTGTCATAGCCTTTTTCGAACCTTACATGCATCAGAATAATAAAACAGCAGGCAAGGCCCAGCGACAACCCAACAATATTGATAATGGAAAAAAGCTTGTTTTTCCATAAATGCCGGACTGCAAATCTAAAATATGAAAACATGGGTTGAGTTTATACCCGGTATGCGAACTCCATGCCAGATATATAAATAAATGATTACGAAGTAGTTAAATTTAATCAGGTTGCATGTATGATGGATTTTACGACACATTATGTCGTCTTTTCCAACATAAATTGATCGGCTGATGAATATCAGAGATTTGAGGAGGCAAATGTATCTCCCTGTTGGATATCTCCGGTAGTATACCCTTTCATAAACCATTTCTTTCGTTGTGCCGCGGTTCCATGTGTAAAGGCATCCGGTACAACATATCCCTGGGATTTCATCTGTATACGGTCATCTCCAACTGCTTCAGCGGCATTCATGGCTTCTTCGAGATCTCCTTCTTCGAGAACATTTTTCGTTTTATCCGCGTAATGAGCCCATACTCCTGCCAGAAAATCGGCCTGAAGTTCCAGTCTTACCGAGTTTTCATTAAATTCCTCCTCTGACACCCGGCCACGGAGTTCATTCATCTTATCGGTAATACCAAGTTGTTTCTGCACATGATGGCCCACTTCATGCGCGATAATATATGCCATGGCAAAATCACCGTTTGCACCTAATTTATCCTGCAGATCCTGCAAAAAACTCAGGTCGAGATACACTTTTTCATCTCCCGGACAATAGAATGGTCCGGTAGCCGAAGAATTACTCCCGCAGGCTGACTCGGTACCCTGGCTGTAGAAAACCAGTGTGGGTTCCCGATAAGTCCTTCCGTTCTCGCTGAATATTTCCGTCCATATATCTTCTGTATCCTTTAAAACCACAGAGGCAAATGCGGCCATCTCTTCCTCCGCTCTTATTACAGACGAATCTACTGCTTCAGTTTGATTGCCCCCCTGCTGCAGGGAACCTACCACCTGTGACGGATCCCCTCCCAACATCCAAACAATCAATGCGATAACCACAGTTCCAATGGTGCCTCCTGCGACCATTTTTCCACGTCCCATACCACGACGGTCTTCGATATTACCACTTTGTTGACGGCCTTGCCATTTCATACTATCGTATTTAAATTGAACCAGTTTACTGAAGGAGATATCAGATAAAATTACAACAAATTGCGGTAAGAAAGAAGAGGAAAAATGTCGCAGGCTATTGGATAACATGTAGAGATGGGTTTAAAACCCATCTCTACACTAACCAGTCAAAAATTACAAATTCTGTGGGCATTACTGGATTCGAACCAGTGACCCCTACCCTGTCAAGGTAATGCTCTAAACCAACTGAGCTAAATGCCCCTGCGACAAAAATAACATATTTATTTCAAATTCAAATTCTCGCTATGAAATCCCGATGGGGAAGTTCTTCCTTGTCACTTGTCACTTGTCACTTGTCACTTGTCACTAGATTTCCCGCTCCCCTCTTTCCGCTTCAAGGTATTTTTTTGAAAGGATGGCGAGCAACTTGCTGAAAGTTGACATAGCCTCTTCGGTTTCGCGGTGTACCCGCTGCTTCTTCAGTCGCAGCAACAACAAGCCATATAGGGCATTCATACAGGTTTCGATGTCACTTGTCTGCGTATCGGCAAGCTTCCGCCTGAATGCATCAATATTTGCGGAGGCAAGATCATGCAGTTCATGATAATACTTCTCCAGTGGATCATTCAGTAACCGGATATGAAAATCGTTCATATCCGCAATAAGTGTTTTCAGAAAACTGAGATGCCCTCTTTCCCGGATTCCTTCACGGTACATCATAAGCATCATGTTTGCGTACCAGTCGCGTATATCGTTTTTTACTTTCTCGGAATGGACGTATTGAGAAATCAGGTTTTCTTCAATTAAATCCATGTTGAAATGATGAGCCCTGATAAGATCCTCTACCTGCCACATGTAGAGGATATATTCGGCCATGTTGGTTTTCCTTTTTTCCTGTGCTATCAGCATATTTTTAGAGTGACGAGTGACGAGTGACGAGTGACGAGGGTTTTCTTGTCCCTTGTCCCTTGTCACTTGTCACTGATTTATAATATCATCCAGCAATCTCCGCTCCTTTTTAGTCGGCCGTCCTGTACCCCTGTCGCGTTTAAAGAAAGCCGTGTCTTTTATGTTCAGCTTTTCCAATTCCTCGGGAGACGTCATATCTTCGGCGAATTCCTTAACACGCGAAGCTGGCAGTCGGTTCTCAACAAGCCCGATTACACGGAGCGTATATATGACAGGGAGTTTACGGATAAATAAAATATCGCCTATCCTGATTTCCCTCGAAGGTTTTACTTCCATGCCACTGATCAGGATCCTTCCCATTTTACATGCTTCTGAGGCCTGGCTGCGGGTCTTGTAAATTCTAACAGACCATAACCACTTGTCGATTCTGACCTTTCCTGATATTTCCATTCGTCCGGTATTTTCTATAGCAAAAATACATAAAAAAAGACCGTCATCACGACGGTCTTTTTCACATTAAACAAAACTACTAACTAAACCAACTTGGGCAACTCTTTATATCAGCTTCTGATCGTATCTTTTTTTAACCTTTTCAATGTGTGCGTATGATAATTATAACGAAGATGTCGGCCGTATGTTCCGCATTTTAGGTTAACACGGGAAAGATGTTGATGAAAGGATTTTTTTTGGGGATAAACGGATTTATCTCTAAAACGGGTATCGTAGAGACAAGGCAATGCCTTGTCTCTACAACATATCGTTAATGGTAGAATTCATCGCGAACCGCCGCCAGGGAAGGCAGAATTGTATAATCTTCTTCTACCGCAGAACCAACGACCACGCCGTTAGCACCGGCTTTGTAAAGTAACCTGATGTCCTCAGGTGTTTTGATGCCACCTCCTACAATCAGGGGTATGGCAATGGCATCCTTAACCTGCGATACTATTTCTTCCTTTATCCGTGTTCCTGCACCGCTTCCGGCTTCAAGATAGATAAGCCTCAGCCCGAGCTGTTCGCCGGCCAGTGCGGTTGCCACAATGATATCGGCTTTTGAGGAGGGTATTGGCCTGGTATTGCTTACATATTCTACCGACGACAGGTGATGCCCGTCAATCAGCAGATATCCTGTGGGGATGATCTCGATACCGGAGCGTTTCAAAAACCTGGAAGCCAGCACATGATTGCCTATCAGGTACTCCGGATTTCTGCCTGAAAGAAGGGAGAGCAGTAAAATTCCATCGGCCTTTCCGCTGAGTTGAAGCAGGTTGCCCGGGAACAGGATCACCGGACAGGTTGCATGTTTCTTTACCGTGATGATCACCTCGTCAACAGGCCGTGATGTCAGGCTGCCGCCAACAAGTATAATATCTACTTTTGACCGGGAAGCGACTTCAAGTATATGAATCAGCTTTTCTTCATCCTGATTCTCAGGATCGATCAGCAAGGCAAAAATCTTTCGATTTTCCCGGAAAAGACTATTATAGATAGCAGAAGACATATGCTGTTTAACCCTTTTGTACATGAATTACTTGCAACACCATACAATTACGTAATTTCCCAGACTGAAATAATTCATCATAAAGGGTTCATTCCTCAGGCTGTTATGCACCCTTCCCAGCAGAACCCCTTTTTCCATTGGTTCAAAGGGTTCTATTGTGAGATTTTCCCGAAAATTAATGTCCTGCTTATCGCATATTTTATAAAGGGCTTCCTTGGCACACCAGTGAATATAAAGATGGTATTTCCGTTGTTCTTCGTCCGCCGTGATCACGTCATTATCATTGATAAACTTATTTGCGATATTGCCAATACGGTGCGACATATATTCAAGATCCAACCCTACTCTTTTCTCCTTGCTTAACAGGATGGCTGTCAGGTCCCGTGAATGCGATATGCTGATATAGAATGAATTCCCTTTCAGGTAAGGTTTACGGTTCCCATTGTACAAAATATTGAGTTCCCTGCCGGTCATTTCGTTTAATAAAACCCTTACACTCAACCACTCAAGTTTTCTTGGCTCATGGCTGAATCTGTCAAGGGTTTCCATTTCCTTTGTTGTTAGGGTAATGGCGGATAAAAGGGTATCAAGGTTTTCTGTAATTTTCCAGACAGCCAACTGGCAACCACACTCAAATTGTTCATTCATGATTATTGCCATGATGATCTCCTATTATAGATTGTTCCAGTTCAGTGTCTCAACCAGGTGGTTAATATCCTGCGAAAAAAACCGGATGACGGGTGCCAGCGAATCCTTATTGGGAATCACACTGAAATACAAGGCTCCGCTTAAGAAATTCCGGCTGCTGTCTGTCAGGTAAAAGCTTAATGACGAGGCCGTATTGCCCCTGATGTCATATATTAATCCATACACCTTGCGATCGGGAAAAGAAACCGGTTTTTCAATGATATCATCTGCCTTGATGATATGCTTATAGGCGAGTGTATGAATATCGTCCACATACTTTGCCAGATCCTTATCCAACGCCTTGTAGGTGAGGTGAATTTTTCCCTTGTACCCGGGAAATTCAATATTAATCCAGCATGGCTCAGCTTCAGTTCCCTTAAAAGGAGTAATTATTGAATAAACCGGGTATTCGAAACTGAAATTGCATTGGCTGTAATAGGTGGTATATTTTTTTTCGGGAAAGTCAATCCTGAAATAACCTTTGGGTTTAGGGGTATAATTCTCATGACAACCGGCCAGACCTAAAGCGATGATGATCACGGCTGAAAAAATCGACAATACGGTATAGGGCGGTCGCCTATTTAGTAATTTCATGCTTGGCATTTTCGTGTTTGAGTGTGACATGTATCTGTCCAATCCGCCGCTGATCAACGGATTTTATTGTAAAGAGAAATCCCTTGCAGGGTATGGCCTCATTCTTCCGGGGCAGATCCCCTTTCAGCTCCAGAATCAGGCCTGCCAACGTTTCAGCTTCTCCCTTCACATCGTCAAAGGTTTCCTCATCAATATTCAGGACCTTAAAAAAGTCATTCAACAATATCTTTCCTTCGAACAGGAAATTGTTTTCATCTATGCGAATATGAAACACTTCATCATTGTCAGATTCATCCGATATATCCCCGACAATTTCTTCCAGGATATCTTCAAGCGTAATGATTCCGGAGGTGCCCCCATATTCATCAATTACAACCGCCATATGAATTTTGCTCGTCTGGAATTCCTTCATCAGGTCATTGATCTTTTTGGTTTCCGGGACATAGTAGGGGGGCCGCATCAGCGACTGCCAGTTGAATGAATCGGCTTTTCCCAGGAACGGAAGCAGGTCTTTAATATAAAGTATACCTTTTATATTATCGAGATCGTGGTTATAAACCGGGATCCTTGAATAACCCGACTCAATGACATGCGCGATCAGTTTTTTAAAGGGCGTCCGAATGCTGATTCCCAGTATATCAACCCTCGGAGTCATAATCTCCCTTACATCAATATTGCCAAATTTCACAATCCCTTCCAGTATTTTCTTTTCTTCAGTTATGCCATGTTCCGTAAGGTCGAGGGCATTGGAAAGATCATCCATTGAAATATTCTTTCCCGGGCGGGAAAATTTCCGATGGATTACCGAGGTAGTATTAATGAGAAGAAAATTAACAGGCCGGCAGACCTTTTCAAACATATCCAGGGGAAGTGCCATAAAACGTACTACTTTTTGTGAGTACCGAATCGCATAAATTTTTGGCAGGATTTCTCCGAAGAATACAATTACCAGGGTTATAACCACAACCTGTATAAAGAAGCCCAGGATCGGGGTATCAGGAAAATTGAACAGGGAATTGGTGACATATGCCGAAATGATAATAATTCCCACGTTTGTAAGGTTATTTGCTACGAGAATGGTAGCCAGCAGTTTTTCAGGCATATCGAGCAAATGTGTGATTACACGGTTTGTCCTGGATCTTGAATTCTGGATTTTATTCACTTCAGTCGGTGACAATGAAAAAAAAGCAGCCTCTGCGCCGGAAACAAGTGCGGATATCCCCATAAGAACAATAATGGCAATTATTGCCATTAAAACATCCAGGGTAATCGGATTCACGGAAAAATCGAGAACCGAATTGAGTATCTGATTTGGGTCTTCGTCCAACTCAATCAAAAAATAAGTTCTAATCTGCTCATCTTAAAAAGGCAATCCATCATCTACATCCTTAATTTCAGATTGCGGATGATCATTTTGCTGATGATCATTTGACTGGTGATCATTTGAAGAGGTTTCTCCCGAACTCATTGCAGGGCCATGTGCTCCCGAATCGTCAGTTCTCTTTCCCAGCAGTTGCATTACATCGGCTACAATTTCAGTTGTATACCTTTTTATTTTATCCTTGTCATCATAGGAGCGCGTGCGTAACCTTCCCTCTATATATACCTGTGATCCTTTTTTGACATACTTTTCTGCAACTTCGGCAAGTCCCCTCCACAAAATTACATTGTGCCATTCCGTAGTGGTTACCTTTTCTCCCGCCTTATTCTTATATACCTCACTGGTGGCCAGTGACATCTTACATATTGGGAGGTTATTATCCAGGTAACGGACTTCGGGATCTTTACCTACATTTCCGACCAGGATCACTTTATTAACTGACATTTTATTGGATTTAAATATTCGGGTAAAAATACAAAAAATTAGAATGCCAAAATTAGATCATGTCCACGTGTTTCATATCCGAGAGATAATTCTCAATTAGCCGGGGCACCGGATACCGGCCCAAATTACCGATCCCGGTTTTAACAAGCGGCTTTTCATACTCAATCCGCGGCTCTTCCGCTGCTACATCATAAAAGGTGCAATGAAGCGTTTGATGGGATAATTTATGTTTATACTTCTTAGGGGATCCGTTTATTTTTAGTTGTGAGGAGCCAAACAGGGCATCCCAGGATGGATGGGTTGAAAGTTCCCCGACCGTGACCGGGCCGTCAGTTTCTATCATGGGAAATTCATACAGCGAGTGCCAGATATCCTTGCCGGTCCGTTTGCTCAGCCATGTATTGCCGTCGTTATGAAGAAAAATATAGTTGAAATACCTGTTTCTTTGTGGCTTTTTATCGGTTTTCAATGGCAAGATGCCGGTAAGGCCCCTGTTGCGGGCAACACATTCCTTCTCCAGCGGGCATTCATCACACCGGGGATTTCGCGGAACACACACAAGCGCGCCGAGTTCCATCATGGCCTGGTTGTGAATGTCGGGATTAGCCCGGTCGAGTATGCCGGCTGCCCGTTCTTCAAAAACAATCTTCCCCTGAGAAGAGTTTACCGGCTCACTAATTCCGTAAAATCGGGCCAATACACGAAAAACATTTCCGTCTACCACGGCAACTGGTTCCTTATAGGAAATAGAAGCAATGGCTGCGGCTGTATATTTTCCAATTCCTTTGAGGGTCAAAAGCTGTTTATAACTGCCGGGAAATAGTCCACCCAGGTTATTCACAATAAATTTTGCCGTTTCATGCATATTTCTTGCTCTTGTGTAATAACCAAGTCCCTGCCAGAGTTTTAGAATTTCATCCAGCGGGGCATTGGCCATATCTTCAATGGAAAGGTACCTTTCCGAAAATCTGAGATAATATTTAAGTCCCTGGTTAACACGCGTTTGTTGCAGAATAATTTCTGATAACCATATTAAATAGGGGGATTCGGTTTTGCGCCAGGGAAGATCCCTCTTTTGAATTGCGTACCATTGTTGGAGAACAGAAGAAAAATTCATCAGGTCGATTTTAGCTATTTTTTAAAAAGATTTCAAAATTAATGGATTACTATTTTATTTATCGAAGGAAATGATTTATATTTGCAACTCATAATTTTTGAAAACGTCTAATTTATTGATAATTAAAGAATTTTAACAATGACGAAAGCTGATATTGTAAACGAAATCTCCAAAAACACCGGGATTGAGAAAATCACTGTTCAGAAGACAGTTGAAGCTTTTATGGAAGCTGTAAAAGACTCTCTGAATACAAATAAGAATGTCTACCTGAGAGGATTCGGTAGCTTCATTATTAAAAAACGGGCAAAGAAGACGGCAAGGAATATCTCGAAGAACACAACTCTGATTATTCCGGCGCATAATATTCCGTCCTTCAAACCTGCCAAATCCTTCGTGAATAAGGTGAAAGTAAGTGTAAAGTAAGTTCTCATTTTAAAATTGAACTATAATGCCAAGCGGTAAGAAGCGTAAGAGACACAAAATGGCTACCCACAAACGTAAGAAACGTTTGAGGAAAAACAGGCATAAGAAAAAGAACAGATAGTCTGTAATTTATTTAGTATAAACTGCAAATAAACCTAAAGTAGACACTGATTACTTTAGGTTTATTACATTTATTGCAAAGGTTTTGCGGACTGCGTAATTCCGATGTTGATTTATAATCATTACGTAATGTGAGCAAAGAACTTATTATTGATACATCTTCCAGCGATGTCAACATTGCTCTTTTAGAGGATAAGAAGTTAGTAGAATTAAACAAGGAGAAAAGCAACCCACAGTTTGCTGTAGGTGATATTTACCTCGGTAAGGTCAAAAAACTGATGCCTGGGTTGAATGCTGCTTTTGTAGACGTTGGCTTTGAAAAAGACGCTTTTTTACATTACCTCGACCTCGGACCACAGGTAAGATCGCTCCACCGGTACCTCGATATGACGTTAAACCGGAAGGGAAAGATCATTTCCTTTCAGAAATTCAAACGCGAACACGATATAGATAAAGAAGGTACCATTACAGATGTATTGGTACCCGGACAACTAGTGCTCGTGCAGATCGCCAAGGAACCCATTTCTACAAAGGGCCCGCGGCTTACTTCTGAAATTTCCATTGCCGGACGCAACCTGGTGCTGATGCCATTTCATGATAAGGTTTCCGTATCCCAGAAAATTCAGTCCGCCGAGGAAAGAAACCGCCTTAAAACGCTGATTCAAAGTATAAAACCACATAATTACGGCATCATCGTGCGGACTGTTGCCGAAGGTAAAAAAGTAAAGGATCTGGATACTGAACTCAGGGGGCTTATCCGTAAATGGGAGGTGGCTTTTGATGCACTCAAGGGAGTTACGCCTCCCTACCTGTTCATAAGCGAACTCAATCGCACGTCTGCTATTCTGCGCGACCTTTTAAGTGTGTCTTTCAACAGCATCACTGTCGATGATGAGACATTTTACAGGGAAATCAAAGATTATATCAGCACAATTGCTCCTGAAAAAGAAAAAATCGTAAAACTTCACCGTGACAAAGTCCCCATTTTTGAATCTCTTGGAGTTGAAAAACAGATAAAATCGTCTTTCGGAAGAACGGTTTCATTTAAAAACGGTGCTTACTTAATTATTGAACATACCGAAGCCCTGCACGTTGTGGATGTAAACAGCGGCAACCGGTCAAAATCGGTTTCCAACCAGGAAACCAATGCCTTTGAAACAAACCTGGCGGCGGCTGAGGAAATAGCGCGACAACTCAGGTTAAGGGACATGGGCGGTATTATAGTCGTTGACTTCATCGACATGCAATCGGGTGAACACAAACAAAAGGTCAGCGAAAAACTTAAAACCTGCATGGAAAACGACCGGGCAAAACATAGCATTCTGCCCCTCAGTAAATTTGGCCTCATGCAGATCACCCGGCAACGTGTGCGGCCGGAAATGCACATCAGCACCACGGAAAAATGCCCTACCTGTAATGGTACCGGTGAGATTTCCCCCAGCATTCTTTTTGTCGATAAACTCGAAAGCCATATTGCATCCATCCTTGAAAAGGAACCTCATAAGCATCTTGTTCTGAAACTGCATCCCTATGTTGCTGCGTTTATAAAACGCGGATTCATCCCGCTTTATATTAAATGGCGTTTCAAGTTTAAGGTTCCGGTAAAGGTGATTTCAATTTCTTCGTATGATTTTCTCGAATATCACTTGTTTAATTCCAAGGGAGAAGAAATAGTTTCCTAGCAGTTCACGGCCCAAATTTCATCACTCATGAAAAGAATCATTCTTTTTATTGTGGCTGCCTTCAGCCTTCTGAATCTGGCAAATACGCAGGTAATCAAACCTGTAAAATGGAGTTTTTCCGTAAAAAAAGCAGATAATTCCCAGGTTGACCTGGTCTTTAAGGCAACGATCACTCCTCCGTGGCACATGTATGGGATTAACATTCCGGAAAACGGGCCTATCCCGTTTTCAGTAAATTTTGAGGAACTTTCAGGATTCTCTGTGACCGGAAAACCCACCCAGTTCCCAATACCGGAAATCGTGGATGATCCGGTTTTCAATATGAAACTGGAACTTCATAATAAAGAAGTTACTTTCACCCAGCGCATCAAAAAACTTCAGACCGACAGCATAATCATTAAAGGTACCCTTGAATACATGACCTGCAGCGATATGCAATGTATTCCCGGAGACCAGGATTTTACGTTCAGGCTGGATGGGTTGAGTGCCGGGGAATCAGGACAGCCAAATACGGTTCTGCCGAAAAAATTCGTAACAACGGATACTGCAGTTGCACAGCCACAAGGGACTGTCCCGGCGGATTCTGCTTCAGCGAGCCAACAAGGGACCACTCCCGCGGATACTGCCGGTAAAACTTTGTGGGGTGTGCTGTTTTTAGCCATGCTGGCCGGATTGGGAGGACTGCTTACACCGTGTGTTTACCCGATGATCCCGATGACTGTTTCCTATTTTCTCCGGGGTACCAAATCACGCACAACGGCTATTTTGCAGGCACTCGTGTTTGGATTATCCATCGTATTCATTTATACTTTGATTGGAGTTCTCGTGGCCATTTTTAAAAATCCAAACGCGGTAAATAATGTAACCACCCATTGGCTAACCAACTCCGTGTTTTTTCTGATTTTTATGGCACTTTCAGCTTCCTTTTTTGGGATGTTTGAGATCATACTGCCATCGGGATTGGCCAATAGGGTTGATCAGCAAGCTGATAAAGGCGGATATACCGGTGCTTTTTTTATGGCCCTTGCCATGGCAATTCTTTCTTTTTCCTGCACCGGACCAATCGTTGCCGGTTTGCTGATAAAAGCATCCCAGGGCCAGGTTCTTGAGCCCATAATTGGAATGGCTGGATTTTCACTGGTTTTTGCACTTCCCTTTACCCTTTTTGCCATTTTCCCTGCATGGCTGAAAAGACTTCCCAAATCAGGTGCATGGCTTAACTCAATAAAAGTTTTCTTTGCATTTATCATGCTGGCTTTTGCCATTTATTTTCTGGGTAAAATTGATCAGGCCTATCACCTGAATATTCTCAGCCGTCCCATTTACCTCAGCCTCTGGATCGTGATCTTTGCATTGATGGGCCTCTATTTCCTCGGAAAGATCAGGTTTGAGCATGACAGTGAAAATACCGGGCTGAAATTCCCGGGATTGCTATTGTCCATTGCGAGCTTTTCATTTGCCCTTGTATTATTTACGGGATTGTTCGGTGCTGAACTAAAAGGCCTGTCTACCCTGCTCCCGCCTGCCCAGCGCGTAACGAATGCAGCCACTTCCGCATTGCCGGATAAACCATCTGAATCACTTTGTGGCATTCCCAAATATTCCGACATACTTGAATTTCCACTCGGACTACAGGGATATTTCACCTATGAGGAAGCCCTTGCCTGTGCACGTCAGCAAAATAAACCGGTTCTTATCGATTTTGGAGGACATACCTGTTCCAACTGCAAGAAAATGTATGGTGAGGTATGGTCTGATCCCAGGGTGAAGGAACTCTTATCCACTAAATTCATTATAGCCGACCTCTTGACGGACGATAAGACTAAACTACCTGAAAGTGAGTGGTATAAAGGTCCGAATGGCAAGATTATAAAAACCCTCGGCAAAATGAACCAGGACCTGCAGATCCGGCAGTTCTCATCGAATGCATTGCCGCAGTATATCATTGTAGATGCCGATGGAAAAGAACTCACTTCCAGCCGGTATACCTATGACCCCGATATTGAAAAATTTATACGCTGGCTTCAGGAAGGTCTTAATGGCTTTTAAACGCCTTCGGCGTTTTTTGGATTTAACGCAGAGTTTTTAATGATAATATTTAAGGTTCCGCAAAGGACGCAAAGAATTTTATTCTGTGTTAAATTTAATCAGAGGCGCTTTGCTTAAAGAAGATCACAGAGTGTTTAACGACACAATTCGCAAATATCCTGGCGCATTTTGCGTTACAATTTTGGGGTAATCCCACCCTGAAATCGTAAAATCAAATGCAATGAGATTTCTTCTGCGACCTCTCATAGCGCGCTTTGCGAATATAAACTCTGCGACCTCTGCGTTAAAATATTGGGCAATCTCACACCTTAGAATAAGTGATTCTTGAATTTAAAAGGGTTGATTGCATTAAAGTCAATACTGTACCGTATTCTCTGCCAATAATTGCTTGTATAAACATCGTTAAATTCCGAAAACCCGGATGAAACAATTGCCGGGAAGTATATTTTCACAACGTTTCCCAGCCTGATCATTCCTCCGAATTCATAATTCATCCTGTCATCCGAGATTTGTTTTTCCCCTGCCTGCCATACATTCTGTCCGGCCCCGGAATAGGTTCCTCCATTGGCGAACAGGCACAAAGGCACCCGGGGAAGCCGGAATACAATTCCCAATGTTGTAAGCCAACGGTCAGAAGCAGCATACGGATTGTAGGATACAAAACCTCCCTCGTTGATTACGAATTGCTGTGAAAGCCATTGTACATGATCTTCATTTACAACATTTTCATACCTTCCAAGGTAAAGGTGCTCATATTTATAATCCTCCACTCCTGCTGCCCCGCTTAACCTCAAATCATAATATGTGTTGAAATCGCTTTCCTTCGCGAGAAAGGCAGAAGCATAAAACCTCACCTGCAGTGCGTCACTTGCATACCTGAGGGCATGCGCGAAATTAATCTCAATGCCCGACCTCACATAGTCATTATTCACCTCGAGATTTACGTTCACACTGTGCGGATTTAAGGCATTCCGGTTTGTGTAATTGGCATCGATGTTAATAAAGAATTTTTTGAGGATATCATAAAACAGGTAGGTGCCCATTTCATCTGCCGTCAGCAGGGAAAAATTCAGGGTATTTATTACAGGGCTTCTCTGATCCTTATTATTAAATGTGACAAGCATTCCGGCTTTTACACGGGAATAACTGGCACCGTTTTCCATGCCATATCCAAAACGCCGGGCATCCAGACTGAATTGCACTGCCCTGAAAATGTAATAATCAGGATAGAAATTCAGGGAAACACGGCCCATGCCGGCGATATCATGATTCCCGGTGGCGAACATGGGCATTACCTGGTATTCGAACGTTTGCTGCGGTAACAAGGGGCTGTATAACAGCACGCCCAGCATGGCCTTGTTGTAATAATTCCAGCCAATGGCAGGAAGTATGCCAATTGCCGTCCTGGATGAATTTTCAAGCAATTGAACCGGATGAAGGTTCAGGGGTTCAACCCATTTGAAAACACCATGAGTCCTGATCGTATTGTTTTTGTTATATAGTTCGGGTATCAGCAGGGAATCAAACAAGCTGACCCTGTCCGCTTCCTCTCCCGGCACATCCAGCCATTGCTTCCCTGAAAATCCGGGATACCATTTGGATGATTTCTTTCCTTCCGAAATGGCAGAGACATGCACTGGCGATAAAATCCGGCCATTGTTTTTTACAAGAACCTTGTTATCGGAATACCTGTGAATGGAATAATCAATAGTTTTTTTTGTAGCTACCATATCCCTGAAAAACCACGACAGATCCTTCCCGCTTTCCTTTTCAAAAGCCAGCCTGAAATCATCCGGGCCCGGATGCCTGAATTGCCATTCGCTGAAAAACTTTTGCATTATGCGGTTAAATTCTTCTTCACCCAGGTACTCAAGAAGGTAATTATAAGCCATAGCAGATTTGGAATAGGCTACCATACCGTAATTCAGACTGGTAAAATCAACGCTGGTGAGGTTCATCGGCTGATCCGACTTAGTGCGGGCAGTCAGGAGAAATCCGTAGTAATAATAGGATTCGTAAGACCGGTCTTTCATATTCAGCCATTTGGCTGCAACGGGATGGTCAAACATAAACCTGTATAACTTCAGATCGGGGTATTTGGTGTCCATATACCTGAATTCACTGAAGGTATTAAAACCCTCATCCAGATATGGATACCTTCGCTCATTAAAACCCAGCATGCCATAGAACCAGTTATGTCCCACCTCATGCATAATATAATTTTCAAGCATCGCCGCTGAGGAAGTGTTGCCTACAACAGTAATTGTGGGATATTCCATAGCTCCCCCGGCATCAATCTGACCGTAAACCGCAGAGCAATGGTTATACGGATAATTTCCGTACCAATTGGAAAAATAACGGACGGCATCATTGACATAATCAATAGCCCTGGTCCATAAACCTGCCACATTCTTCGGGTACATTGCCCAGGTTGTGACCAGGTGACCATCTGAAAGAACAACTTCACCTTTGGCAACGTTGTAATTTTTATCTGCAAACCAGGCGAAGTCGTGAATGTTTTTTTCAGTATACCGGATTGTTTTTAGCCCGTTCACCGCCGCAGAAGATACCGGACTGTTTATCCCTATGGCTTTATTCCCCAGCCATATCCGTTCCGACTCGGTTATGAGATTGCCGGTTGCACCTACCACATAATCCTCAGGCAATGAAATGCTGACATCAAATGACCCAAATTCACTGTAAAATTCTCCCTGGTCGAGATACGGCATCTGGTGCCAGCCATCGCGATCATATACTGCCGGCTTCGGATACCATTGTGTGACCTGGTATGATTGGGCCACGTGTCCGAAACGGGAAAAGGCACCCGGGATCTTAATATAAAAAGGTGTTGTAATAATAATGCTTTCAGAGGGCTTTAACGGGGTATCCAGAATCAGGCGGCATATATCAATTGAGTCCCTGCAATACTCCCAGCGAATCAACCTGCCATCAATTCTAAACTCGAGAGAATCAATAAAGCCACGCTCAGAGGCATTGGCAAAATGGAAATTCGTATTCCCGTTTTCAAGGTGATGCCGGGCAAAAGCAGTCGAATCATTTTTGTAGGCATTGGGCCATAGGTGAAAATAGAGGAAGGTCAGAGGTTGTGGTGAATGATTTATATAGGTAATACTTTCGAAGCCGGACAACGTGTGGGCACTGTCATTTAAGGTTACTTCTATCCGGTAATTTACTTCCTGCTGAAAGTAGTCCTGCGACAAAACAGTAGTGAAACCAAACCCCAAACAAAAGATAAGAAGCTGAAATTGTCGCATACATGAAATTAAGGTTTCAAATATATCAACTTTCTTTAAATGATACCCATTTAATCCTTCATGACGTGTATCCCCGAATTCTCACCATGCCATTTTGTCCTGCTAATTTTTCAATTTTTTGCCAAATTGTCACGATTAGGCTATTGGCATTTTTTTTGAAAAATACCTTACGAAACAATTAACAATCATGTCGAACTAAAATAAGGAGGATAAAGTCATGTTTCCTACATTAAGATCTAGAAATGCCTGGCCCAGCCTGGTTGAGGAATTCTTTAACGGAGAAGTATTTCCGAAGTTTTTTGATGCTGAATCACAGCACAGCATTCCGGCAGTCAATATTATTGAAAACAAGGATGAATACAGAATAGATGTGGCTGCCCCGGGACTTAACAAGGAAGATTTCAAAATCAACCTTGAAAACAATGTGCTCACTGTTTCCTCGGAGAAAGAAGAAAAAAGGGAAGAAAAGGATGAAAAATACATGAGGAAGGAATTCAGTTACTTCTCGTTTAACCGTTCTTTTACGCTCCCCATGACAGTAGATTCGGAAAAAATCAAGGCTGTTCAAAAGGACGGAATATTGCAGATTTTGATTCCCAAAAGGGAAGAGGCCCGGGTAAAACCCCTGCGTGAAATTAAAATTTCGTAATTTTTTTCCGGGGTAATATTACCACTGGGTTAGATGATGTAGAGACGGGTTTAAAACCCGTCTCTACACCGTCTTTTAAGTGGGAATAAGCGTGAGGCGGGTTTAAAACCCGCCTTAATTTTTTATCCAGCTAAATAATATTAGTATTTATTTGCAAAATAAAATATTTCATTGTATTTTTGGACCATTCTACCCATTTAGTCGAATAATACAAAATGTCATCCGATAAATCAGAGATCAGGGAACAAATTGTTCTTACGGCAAGCAATATTTTCAGCAAGTATGGCTTCCGGAAAGCTACGATGGATGAGATTGCCCAATCCATGGGAAAAGGAAAAAGCTCCATCTATTACTATTTTAACAGCAAAGAGGAAATTTACGAGGCTGTTATAGAACGGGAGGCTGAAATGCTCAGGCGTGAAGTAATTAAATCCATTTCCAACTCGGGTGACCCTAAAGATAAGTTGAAAATCTATGTAATGACCCGGATGAAAACGTTCAGGCGGGTCTCTAATTTCTATGGTGCCATCAGGACAGAGGTGGTAAGTCACCTGGATTTCATCGATAAAATCCGGAAGAAATATGACCGGGAAGAAATCCATTTATTGAAGGATATTTTAGAAGAAGGGGTAATCAAAAATACATTCCGCATTAAAAATGTGGAATTAACTGCTATTGCAGTTGTAACTGCACTGAGGGGACTTGAGATACCCTTGTTTTGGTCGAACAAAAGGAAGAACACAGAGGAACAAACGGAAGAACTCCTGAATGTGCTGTTTTATGGGATCATGCGATGAAAATTTTTTTGGATTGTTTTCGACTATTTTACCTTTTTAGTCGAATCGGTTATTAAACCTAAAGATTTTAAACTTTAAATACTCTATTATTAATCAATCAAAATTCTATTACAATGAAAAGAAAAATTTTTGCACTGCTTACCCTGTCGGTATTGACTGTATTCCCCTTTTTCGGTCAAAAACTACACCTTGGGATTACAACCGGACTGAATGTTGCAACACTTTCGGAAATCGGCGATATCTATGATAATAATGCATTGAAAACCGGATTTGGCGGTGGACTTTCTGTCAAATACAACTTCTCTGAATCATGGGGTATTCAATCGGGCATCATTTACGAACAAAAGGGATTTCGCTGCAAACAGGATATGGGAGATGGAGAAGATAAGCTTACCGGCACATATAATTACCTTACAATTCCACTACTTGCGGAAGGATCCTTTTCAATCGGAGGAAATTGCCGTTTATATGGCATTACAGGAGGATATGCCGGGTTCAAAACTTATGCAGAAAATGCGTATGTAACATCCGGGGATGAAATTACCGGGGTTCCCTCTGAAGGAACTATTAACAATGAAGATTACGGATGGATATTTGGCGGGGGAATCCAGGTTCCGGCTGGAAACCATTTGCTCCAGGCAGGACTGAAATATTCACTTGGACTGACTGAAGTGACAACCGACCAACCCGATTCCAGGAATAAATCCCTGCTGGTATCTGTGACATTTTTCTTTTAATTAGGCTTTAGGCTGTATGTCCCGTAGGGACTTCCTGTGGGTAGAAAACACAATGATGGACCAGAGATAGAACCGTAGAGACTTTCTGCCGGTAGAAAAAAGGAATGGTTCAAAGGTTACAACAATGAAATAATCCCTTAAAGATTAAAGATCAATAGAAAATCGAAAAAACAATTACAAAATGTTCAAGATCAACTTATTAATATCCCTGGCAATCGTGGCTTTAGTCATTCATGGTTGCCAGAACAAAGATCAAAAAGGTGCTGAGTCAATTGTCGGTGTAAAAGTTCAATCGGTGAAAGAAGCTCAGGATACAGTTCACAATTATTATGTGGGTGTGGTGGAAGAATCCATTGCCATTCCACTCAGTTTCCTTACCAGCGGAACGATTGAACTGGTATTGGCGGATGAAGGTACACATGTAAAAAAAGGACAGTTGCTTGCATCGCTGAACAGTGAAAATTACCGGAATGCGCTGCAACTAGCGGCCGCAAAGGAAAAGCAGGCAAAGGATGCTTATGACCGATTATCCGAAGTATATAAAAACGGTAGTCTGCCGGAAGTGAAAATGGTTGAAATGGAAACAGGACTTGAGCAGGCAAATGCCGCAGCCCGGATCGCCACCAAAAACCTGGTCGATTGCAAATTGTATTCCCCTTCAAACGGGATCGTGGGCAAACGTTCAATTGAACCCGGCATGAACGTGATACCGGGGATTACGGTACTTACAATCGTTAAGATCGACAAGGTTTTCATCCGGGTATCCATACCTGAAAATGAGATTGTGAGCACAAATGTAGGGCAGCAGGCAATGATCCGTGTTCCTGCCCTTCAGGATAAGATCTTCCTGGGACTGGTTGAACAAAAAGGGGTCATGGCAAATCCATTGTCACACACCTACGACATAAAAATCGCCATTCAGAATCCTGAAGAGATCCTGCGCCCGGGGATGGTATGCAATGTAATCATCACCGGCGACCCTCAGATAAAAGGGATCCCTATACCTCAACAATCGGTTCAGGTGGATGAAGAGGGTGAAAAGTATGTCTTTACCGTAGATTCGGCTAAGAACCGTGCGTTAAGAATAAATATCGAAGCCCGCGAATTAAGCAGTAATGGCAATGTCATCGTTTCAAAGGGCCTTCACGAAGGAGATCTTGTGGTTATGGAAGGTTATCAGAAATTAAATATAAACACACCCGTTCAAATTATCCGCTAAAATGAAAAGACCGGTCAGTTTTGTTGAATCTGCCATGAAAAACAGGCGGATCGTTTTCCTCGTCGTTTCACTGCTTATTTTACTGGGAATATATGCCCTTAAAACTATGCCCCGTCAGGAGTTTCCCACTGTCACCATACGCCAGGGCCTTGTTATCGGAGCATATCCCGGCGCAAGCTCGTTACAGGTTGAAGAACAGCTTACCACGGAAGTTGAGCGCTATTTATTCAGTTTTAAGGAAATCAAGAAGGGGAAAACCTATTCTTATTCACGGGATGGCCTGATGATAATTTTCATTGAATTGAATGATAATGTTAAGAATGCTGATGAATTCTGGTCGAAATTAAAACATGGCCTGAATAACCTGAAGCCTCAGCTTCCAATGGGAGTGGCGGCATTATACGCGGACAATGACTTTGGAGATACCTCTGCACTGCTGATTACCCTTGAAGCAGATCACAAAACATACCGTGAACTGGAAGGTTACATGAACAAACTTGAGGACAGGCTTCGCCGGATCGAGTCGGTTTCAAAGATCAGGCATTACGGACTGCAGAAAGAACAAGTCAGCATTTACCTCGAAAAAAACAAGCTGGAGAAATACGGGATCAGCTCTGCAACCATGATGCTGAACCTGTTCACGCATGGGATTATTACAGGTGGCGGATCGGTAAACAATGGCGTATCGGATGTTCCGATCCATGTTGCATCACTATATCAGAACGAAGAAGACATTGCGGATCAGATTATATTTTCTGATCCGGCGGGACATATGATCCGACTGAAGGACGTGGCCCGTGTTAAAAAAGAATATCCTGAACCGGATAGTTATATTTTGAATAATGCAAAAAAATGCGTGCTCATTTCCATGGAAATGCAGCAGGGAAATAATATCGTGGATTACGGTACCGAGGTGGACAAAGTGCTGCATGATTTTCAACGGGAACTGCCATCGGATGTTTCAATGAAGCGGATTGCAGATCAACCCAACGTGGTAGGAGATTCAATCAGTACATTTTTACGAGAGTTGATATATGCCATCATTTCTGTCATTCTGGTTACAATGATACTGTTGCCTTTCCGGGTGGCTTCAGTGGCTGCAACATCCATACCGCTCACCATATTTATATCACTTGGCCTGATGATGCTTTTTGGTATTGAACTCAACACAGTAACCCTGGCTGCTTTGATCGTTGTGCTAGGGATGATAGTGGACAATTCGATCGTCATTGTGGACAGTTATATGGAAAAGCTGGATCATGGCATGTCACGATGGTATGCGTCCATTTCAAGCGCCAAGACTTATTTCAAAGCCATTTTTTCGGCAACCCTGGCCATAAGCATCACCTTTTTCCCGTTCCTTTTTACACTTCGCGGCATGTTCAAGGATTTTGTGGAGATGTTTCCCTGGACTGTTACGATCACCCTTGGTATTTCACTGATGGTTGCCATGATGGTAATTCCATTCCTTCAATATTATTTTGTGCGCAAGGGTTTTCATTCTGCAACCGCTTTAAAGAATAAAAAATTCAATATTCTCGATTTCATACAGACCAGGTATGAAAAGCACCTTCAATGGGCTTTTAAAAAACCCGGCTATACGCTGGTGATAGGATTAGTTTCGGTATTGTGCGGTATTACGCTGTTTACAGTTATACCACGCCGGCTGATGCCCATTGCAGAACGTAATCAGTTTGCGGTTGAAATTTATCTTCCACAGGGAAGCGCGCTCAAAAGAACCGCGCAGGTATGCGACAGTATGGAACGGTTTCTGCAAAAGGATCAGCGGGTCTCCTCCGTTACCTCTTTCGTAGGAACAAGTTCTCCCAGGTTTCATGTTACCTATGCACCCAATATCCCGGCAAAAAATTACGCACAACTAATTGTGAATACGGTTTCGAGTCAGGCTACTGAAGCCCTGCTTGATGAATACACGGGAAAATATGCCAATCATTTTCCCAATGCGTATATCCGTTTTAAACAACTTGACTATCAGCATGTTGATGCACCAATTGAGGTCAGGATATCAGGAGACAGTATTCCTGCCCTAATGAAGGCAGGAGATTCAATTGCTTCCCGGATACGTGCAATTAAAGGTATAACCTGGGTGCATACCGATTTTTGGGAAATGCTGCCTGTTAACAATGTTACCCTTGACAGGATTGAAGCCAACAGACTGGGAATTGACAAGACCATAGTGGCTTCCAACCTGGCCATGCGCTTCAATGACATTCCGGTCACCACGATCTGGGAGGATGACTATCCCGTGGCGGTCAAACTGAAAACCGCGGACAATGGTCCAGAATCGGTCACCGACATAAGCAATGAATATATCCACTCTTTTATTCCGGGTGTTTCGGTTCCGTTACGTCAGATAGCCACCGTAACACCGGGATGGGAACATGGGCAGCTTGTAAGACGCAATGGTATACGCACATTGACAGTAATGGCAGATATCAGCCGGAAAGTAAACCTTAATCGGATTTTCCCTGAAGTTAAGAAAGTAGCTGAATCCTGGTCCCACATTGACGGATTACAGATAGGATTTGGCGGCGTAAATGAGTCGGATGAAGAAACACTACCCCAGGTTATTGGCGGATTGATGATCAGCATATTCATCATCTTCATGATCCTGGTTTTTCATTTCAGGAAAATAAGCCTTGCCCTTCTTGTTCTGGGGGCATCAAGCTTAAGCCTGCTGGGCGCAGCACTTGGGGTTTTACTCCTCCGGGTGGAATTCGGAATTACCTCCATCCTCGGAATTGTCAGCCTGATCGGCATTTTGGTCAGGAACGGGATTATCATGCTTGATTATGCCGAGGAATTAAGGGTAAAACACAACATGAGCGTCAGGGAAGCCGCCTTTGAGGCAGGGAAACGAAGAATGCGACCGATATTTCTAACCTCGGCTGCGGCATCAATGGGGGTCATCCCGATGATAATCAGTTCAAACCCGTTATGGACACCCATGGGGGCAGTGATATGTTTTGGTACGCTTATATCCATGGTGTTTCTTGTATTTGTTCTCCCGGTAGCCTATTGGAAGATATTTGACAATGAAGATAAAAAAAGGCCGGTTAGCATTCCTGTCAGCAACATCAGCAAGGCAATGACGATCGTTTTGCTACTCGTGCTGCTTTCGGCCAAGGGCTCTCAGGCTGATGCGCAAACTACATATTCTCTCGAATACTGCCGGAAAATGGCGCTTTCAAACAATACTCTCGTAAAGAATTCGGAACTGGAAGTCCTGACCTCAGAACAGGTGAAAAAGTCGGCTTTTACACGTTATTTTCCAAAAGTCACCGCATCCGGGGCAACCTTTCAGTTTAAGGATCCCCTTATAAAGTACAGTATTCCGGGCGGAAACCTTCCGGTATATGACGGAAACCCTGCCAACCTTATATCGTCGACTGAATTCGCATATTTCCCGGGGGTTTCCATGTCCCTCATAAACAGGGGCACGGTGGGTACTGCTACAGCAGTTCAACCTCTTTTTGCGGGTGGCCGGATCATTACGGGCAATCAACTGGCCGCCCTTGGTGTGGAGGTAAGCCGTGAGAAAAAGGTATTGTCAGAAAATGAAGTATTACTGAAAACCGAAGAACAGTACTGGCAAATTGTTTCCCTTCAGGAAAAAAAGAAGACCCTCCAGATAGTGGAACAGATGCTTGATTCACTTTACATGGAGGCAAACGATTCATGGAATGCCGGGTTAATTAACAGGAATGACGTATTAAAAGTGACTATCAAACAGAGTGAGGTAAGCCTCAGCCGCCTTAAGCTTGAAAATGGCATCCGGCTTGCTTCTATGGCTTTCTGCCAATACATGGGAATTACGTTTGATAACAGCATGCATCTTACCGATTCCACCGGTGCCATAACACCACCGGAATCGGTATATATCAGTGGCGAATTGGCCTTGCCCGAAAGGGAAGAATATAAATTACTGCAAAACAGTATAGAGGAATCCGCCCTGCAGACCCGGATGAAAATGGGCGAATTTCTGCCACAGGCCGGCATCGGCGTTAGTGCCCTGTACTATGACATCCCTGATAAAGGAACCGTAAATGCATTGGCCTTCGCTACCTTGAGCATACCCATATCCGACTGGTGGGAAGCGGTTCATTGCCGAAAGGAAAGGAAATACCAGGAGCAGATCGTACAGAATAACAGCCGTAAAATTGAGGAACTGCTGTTGCTCCAGATCCAAAAAACCTGGAACGAACTGGATGAAACGTTTAAACAGATTGCCGTGGCTACAGAATCGATCCGGCAAACTGAACTCAACCTGAAAATTAACCGCGATAATTATAGGGCGGGGATGGTGAATATCTCTGATATGCTTGAGGCACAGGCTCTGATGCAGCAATCAAGAGACAACCTTACTGATTTGCAGACCCAATACCGTATAAAATTGACAGAATATATGCAGGTTACCGGAAGACCCGGCATTCCCCAATAAACTCCCCCGTACTGGATCTGAATCGTTCCAATTTGCAGGTCTATATGTTCCAAATGCGTTTGCGTGCTATTATAAAAGCAAATAAACAAGTAATTTCAGCTTTTAGCATTAGGAAAACGCAAATAATGTATGCAACTACTTACTTCCCTGGATAAAAAACAGGTTGTTGAAACAGGAATATTATTTGCCCTGTTGGCTAACCTGGCCGGTTTATATACAGGAAGAACATACTATTACTTCATTGGATCCGGACTGCTGTTTATGTTATTGGTTATTCCGTGCGTATTCAGGCCACTGGCTTGTGTGTGGTTCGGATTTTCAAAATTGCTAAGCTGGATTATGTCACGCATCCTGCTAAGCGTAATATATTATCTTCTGGTGATGCCTGTCGGCATGTTGCGAAAAATTACCGGACACGACAGGCTCCGCATCAGGCAATTCAATAAAATGACAACTTCCACATGGGAAGCCCGGAACCATGTTTTTCAATCAGGCGATTTAACCCATACTTTTTGAACCAGTTCATTCCCCGTTTATAAACCTATTCACTAAAAAATGGAATTTCTAACAGAGCTTTGGTCCTTTATTAAAACAAGGAAAAAATACTGGCTTATTCCCCTCATCCTGATACTGCTTATGCTTGGCACCCTGGTAGTGTTTTCAGGAGGATCTGCATTGGCTCCGTTTATTTACAGCCTTTTTTAACGGCATGATGGCTGAGTGCATCCTGGGAATATCAGCCTATTATCATGATAGTGCGGCGGCTCTTCTTGTAGATGGACGCTTGGTTGCCGCTGCCCAGGAGGAAAGGTTTTCGCGATTGAAGCATGACGCATCCTTTCCCCGGCATGCAGTGGAATACGTGCTGAGTGAGGCAGGTATAGGGTTGCATCAGGTTATCTGCATTGTGTTTTATGAAAAGCCGCTTCTTAAGTTCGAGCGATTGCTTGAAACTTACCACGCTTTTGCACCCCGGGGGCTAACGAGTTTTTTAACCGCAATACCGGTTTGGCTAAAGGATAAGCTCTTTTTGAAAAAGGCACTGAAAAATGAATTGGAAGGGTTGGGCCGGCTGAATTGCCCCATCCTGTTCACAGAACATCATCTCTCTCATGCAGCCAGTGCTTTTTATCCCTCACCTTTTAAAGAAGCTGCCATTCTAACAGTTGATGGAGTCGGAGAATGGGCTGCTACTACAATCGGAAAAGGAACAGGTAACAGGATCGAGCTGCTGAAAGAAATTCATTTCCCGCATTCGGCTGGTCTGTTATACTCAGCATTCACATATTATTTAGGATTCAGGGTAAACAGCGGTGAATATAAGCTGATGGGGCTTGCGCCTTATGGGATTGAAGATGCAAGGCAAACACTTGAGTTCAAATCAAAAATTCTGGACAGGTTGGTCCACATTCACGAGGATGGTTCCATTTGCCTGAATATGGAATATTTTGAATTTGCCACTGGATTGACAATGACCCGCAATAAAAAATGGAAGGCCCTTTTTGGGTTAGATCCGAGGCAGCCTGAGGACGAAATCACCCAGGATCATATGAATCTTGCCCTGGCCATTCAGCAGGTTTTGGAAATTATTATGATCCGGCTGGCCCGGCATGCCAGGGAAATAACAGGATGCTGCAATCTTGTTCTTTCCGGCGGAGTGGCCCTGAATTGTGTCGGGAACGGAAAAATATTAAGATCGGGGATATTTACTAACATCTGGATCCAACCGGCGTCAGGGGATGCGGGAGGTGCAGCAGGAGCAGCCTTTGCGGCATGGCATATCGGTATGGACCGGGAAAGAGATATCTTGGAACCGGATGCAATGAACGGGTCTTTTTTGGGGCCAGAATATCATAAAAAGGATATTGAAAAGATCATCCTTCAATATGATGCAAAATGTGAATTCTACACATCGGATGAACAGCTTTATTGTGAAACAGCCAGGTTACTTGCAGACGGCAATGTAATTGGATGGTTCCAGGGACGAATGGAATATGGCCCCAGGGCTCTGGGAAACAGGAGCATACTGGGTGATGCCCGTAATCCTGAAATGCAAAAGAAACTCAATTTGAAAATAAAATACAGGGAAGGATTTCGACCATTTGCACCTGCTGTCCTTGCTGAAAAGGTAACGGAATATTTCGACATTGATTGTGAATCGCCCTATATGCTGCTTATCGCCCCCGTTAATCATTCAAGACGATTTCCGGTTTATGAAAATAACAAGGAATCGACCATGCTGCAGAAACTATACAGATTGAGATCTGACATTCCTGCCATTACGCACATTGACTATTCAGCGCGAGTTCAAACAGTTCATTCCGAAACAAATCCCCGTTTTTATGCCCTTCTGAAGGAATTCTCGGAACAAACCGGATACCATGTACTAGTGAATACGAGCTTTAATGTGCGCGGGGAACCCATAGTTTGTAATCCGGGTGATGCCTATCGATGCTTCATGTCTACCGAAATGGATTACCTGGTGATGGGTAACTTTCTTTTTTCAAAAAAGGAACAGCCTGAACAATCAACATTTATTAAGGGGGCTAAAGGAAATGATTAGAAATTAACACATCTGCTTACAATGAATAATGAGTAAATAATAAATGTAATAAAATATGAGAAAACCAATGTTAATGGCCATTCTATTTGCAGGCCTCTCGGTAAGTGCGCAGAAAACACCAAATTTAGTCAGCACTCCTCCAATGGGATGGAACAGTTGGAATAAATTCGGTTGTGATGTAAGCGAAAAATTAATAAAAGAAATAGCCGATGCATTTGTTGTAAATGGATTTAGGGAAGCTGGTTATGAATACATTGTGATTGATGACTGCTGGCAGATTGACCGTGATTCGAATGGAAAGATTGTAGTTGATAAAAAGCGTTTCCCTTCAGGTATAAAAGCATTGGCCGATTATGTGCATTCCAAAGGGTTGAAATTTGGAATATATTCCTGTGCCGGAATAAAAACCTGTCAGGAACGGCCAGGAAGCAATGGTTACGAGGTAATCGATGCTAACACCTATGCTGAGTGGGGCGTCGATTATCTGAAATACGACTGGTGTTTTTCTGAGGGAATTGACCCGGTAAAAGCATATACCGATATGAGTAATGCGCTTACAAAAAGTAGCAGGCCAATCGTTTTCAGTATGTGCGAATGGGGAAACAGCCGTCCGTTCTCATGGGCACAAAATGTTGGTCACCTATGGAGGACAACTGGCGACATTCAGGATTGTTGGGATTGCAAACGTGACTGGGGTGGTATGGGATGGACTACCATTCTCGATATGCAGGTTGGTCTTGAAAAATATGCCGGTCCGGGGCATTGGAACGATCCCGACATGCTTGAAGTTGGTAATGGCCACATGAAATATCATGAATACATCGCACATTTCAGTTTTTGGAGTCTTTTGGCAGCACCTCTAATGGCAGGGAATGACATACGAAACATGAATGATTCAATCAAAAATATTCTGCTCAATCAGGACGCAATAGCTGTCAATCAGGATAAGGATGGTATTCAGGGCAAGTTAGTATATGATGACGGAGATTTCGAAATCTGGAGCAAACCGCTGCAAAATGGCGATGTTGCAGTCATTTTCTTTAACAGGAATGAAAAGAAATATGAGTTTCCGGCACTTTGGGAAACCGCAGGAATCAGGGAAGACAGAATAATTTTTGACATTTGGAAACACCAGGATGCCGGAACCACAAAAAAAATGCAAACGGTATCTATAGAAGGACATTCAGTACTTTTCTTTCGCTTACGAAAATAGGAGAGGACCGCCAATCAAGAGTATTCAAATACAGATAAATATTGAAAAGGAAAAAGATGGATACGAACACAAATGAGCGCAGAAATTTTTTGAAGAATTTCGGACTTGGAGTCGCAACATTATCGATTCCGATTAGTACCAATGCTGCATGGTCCGCCATGGATGATCAGCCCGGTAAATCGGAAACAGTGCATTTCCGGAATGGTTTTGATTTTGAATTCAAATTTGCGGGAGAATATTTTTCGGGACTTGGCGAGATTAAAGCCAATGGAATATCCCTTCGGAACAGTCATCTTCCAATGTTCGTTCAGGTTTCAACACCTGATGCCATCGAACTGGTGAAATATAAACTGATTGATAAATTAATTACAAGCGAAGAAATAACACTAAGTTTTTCAGTTCGGAAACAATTGGGTGACACGATGGAGTGGATGCTTCACACCGTGCGTAACCGGAGAAACATATCGGATTGGATAAAAGAACCTGAAGATGCACCTGGTACGAAAATAATGATGAAAATAAAACCAGTTGAAAGGAAAATTGGTTCAGCCCTGGTTAAGGGCTTTAGTTATCAGTATTTTTTTTCGAGCGAAAATCTTGAAATCTATAAAATTACCGATCGTTCATCATGGGAAATCGGAGGTTCTGCCATAGGCAATGAGTTCTGGATGCGGAACGGTGTTGTTGAATCTATTAAAAAATTTGCAGACTCGAATGATTTTTATTCAACAGAATGGTATTTGCCAGGAATAGCCAATCCAAATGTATTCCAATTTCATCCCTTACAAACCCATCTTCAGGGTTTCACGTTCACTTCTTCCGAATTGGGAACCTTGATAACCTTTCCCAACCAGGTTTCGCACATTCGTTCACTTTTTGAGAAATGGAGAGACGCTGATCTGATTGTACATTTTCATGAACATTGTAACGACCTGGCAAAGATTCTTAAAACCTCTCCGGTTGAAATCTTTTTTATTCCCGGAAAGCTCGACAAGATAGGATCTGCTAATCTTTACCACCATATCAGGGAAATGGTTCATGAAGAACTGCACAGCCAAATTGGTATGAAAAGGGAGCGTATTTCGACCTATGGGGTAATTGAAGAATGGACTGAACCTGATTTTGATTATTATACCCAAAAAGGACTTCCCAAACTGCTTGAGGCTGGTGTAAAGACCATATTTATCCCGAATCAGTGTCAGAATGATATGAATGTTTGGGGACTTTCAAACATGTGTTGCAATGTCGATTTCAAAATTGCCGGTTCGGTTAGTGAGGATAAATTGAAAAAGTTTTGCCAAACAGCAAAAGTTGGAGGTGCGAAAGTCGAAATGTGGGGAAATACAGCTATTTCAAGTACGACTGAGCGGTTTATGCACCTAGATGGAAAACCAAAGGGAATACAATTTCTTCCATTCAAAGGATCGATCAGGGAAGTCATCCTAAAAGCAAAATCACCTTTTGTCCGGAATGCTTCCAATGCCATTGAAGCCGACCATTATACCCCGCGTTTCTGTGCGCTGAACCTTCGGGACCAGGAAATTCGCAGCTATTGGATGAAACAGTGGAAACATTTTTACGATGACATTGGAATAGAAGGCATTTTTTTGGACAGTTCATTTAACATGTCGAGCGATAAATTTCACCATGCACAGTTCGACCACAGCAAAGACTGGCATGGTGCTACACTAGACCAAAAGGAACTGCTTGGCAAATTCAGGCCCGTCAACGAACCTCCCAAACTTATACAAACTCAATATCATGCTCATCTGAGCTGGGTCGTTGAAATGCAAAAGATGGGTTATCAGTATTGCGCCGAAGATATGGGTGTGTTTGGAATTAACCGTACCGGACCAGATGTGTTGAACCGGATCAATAGTCTGCCTCTTTGGGCCGATTCATATTGCGATTTCAACGAAAAAGCAGTTAAAAAAGCAGGTTACGAACCACTGGAAATTTTCTTTAAAGGTTTAGCGTATCGCTTGATGTGGAAACTTTACTGGGATATAAAAGCCGATAAATTAGATTTAGGAATTGAAGATTCAACCGCGTTTGTTTTAATTCAGGTTTTCAACCGGGTTGCTGATTATATGTATGACAGAGAGATTTTGCCCGGCGAAACAGGAGTTGTTTATACCAAAGGAAACACTTCTGTTTTGTGGGCCTTTGAAAATTTTGAGTATTCGAAACAAGGAATAAAATCTGTAACCAATGTGTTAAATAAAACCTCGCTATTTTTAAATGAAAAGGGGAGTTTTAATGTTTCCAAATTAACGATTTACCTGATTAGCTATACCTAAAACAACGCTGATGTTTATTGTTCTCCTTCTGTTATCGGTAACAGAGCTCTCTGTAAGTAAAAATGAAATCACACTTTTTCCTGAAAGTGGTTTAATGACAGAGGCAATCAGTGCTGCAATAGATCAATGCTCTGCCAGAGGGAGAGGAACCGTAAGGTTTACCCGGGGAATCTATCACTCAGGCACACTGGAATTAAAGAACAATGTGACGCTTCTTTTCGATAAAGGGGCTGTTTTACAAGGCAGTGACAAATACTCCGATTACCGGAACGATGCTTTCATCTATGGAAAAGACCTCTCAAATATTTCTATTCGGGGTGAAGGAATCATCGATGGTGTGGATTGCTTCAATCCTAATGGGGAGGAAGGCTTTCGTGGGCCGCACTGTATTCGGCTGATTAATTGCACGAACATTTCGCTGTATGGCTTTACCATCAAAAACTCAGCAAACTGGGCCATTAATTGCCGATACTGCTCGTATGGCAAGGTTGAAAAGGTTTCAATCAGTGGTGGCCATGATGGATTGCATACCCGGTTTTGTAGCGACTTCACCGTTACCAGCTGCGACTTCAGAACTGGAGATGATGCATTTGCCGGTAACGATAACCGTAACTTTGTAGTAACCGATTGCCTGATAAATACCTCCTGTAACGGGTTCCGGGTGGGCTGTCATAACTTTACAGTCAAACGCTGTCGGATATGGGGTCCCGGAGAGTCGGTTCACAAAAGACAGAAACGAAATAACATGCTTGCTGCTTTCGTGCACTTCTCACCAAAAGATGAAAATCCGAAATTGCAAAGCGGGAACTGGCTCATTGAGGATGTAACAGTGGTAAATGTCGACCATTTTTATGTGTATAATTTCAAAGACGGACTATGGCAAACAGGACAACCGGTTACCAGCATTCTATTAAAAAATGTTGAAGCTAGTGGGATTCTTGGAGCTTTTAATATCATTGGTGACACAGATCGGAAATTTAATCTGAAAGTAGAAAAATCTTCGTTTAGTTTCCGCGAGGGTGCCGACTACAAAGGCGAAACCTTCGAAGGCGCCAGACTAATGTCACCTGCACTTTTTAATGCGACAAGTTTTGGTCAGATCGAACTCCGAAAGGTGACCCTTTCGAAGCAGGAAGCCGAATTGGTGATGAATTGCACTTCAGGAAATTCAATAATTTTTAACCTCGTAAATTTTATTTCAGATAATTCTTCAGAACCCTGTTTGCTCGACAAAATCAGAAATATACGTCTCATAAAACCGGAAACAAAATAACTTCAGCGATGAATCGTTACCAAAAATACAATCTGCAAAATTGTGCCCACCATAGCTGCAACATCAATATAAAACGAGGTAAAAAATGCATTATGAAGAAATGTACTTTGTTTGCCCTGGTTGTTCTTTTGGTTTTCAATCCGGAACTGAAATCGCAGGAGTCTGTTCCTGTAATCAATGAGGATACTCCTTCAAAGGCCATCTATTTTTCATGGATCAACCATGCATGGGAAGGCACGGATGCCATACAGACTATGGCAAATCTCGATTTCTTCAAGTGGATGTATGATGAATATGGCATGAAACTTGACCTTTATCTGATCGATGCCGGCACGCTGGATGAAGGCCCTGAATGCATCGGAAAACTCTTTGGAGATAACCGTTACGGCTCGCTGGATTCGAAACCGTTCCTGCAAAAATTTCCTGAAGGATTAGGCCCGGTTTCTTTCAAAGCAGGAACTTTTGGCTGCCGCCTGGGAATGTGGCTGGGACCGGATGGGTATGGTACATCGCCTGCTGAAGCCAGTAAACGTTCAGAAATTCTTGTTTCACTCTGCAGGGATTATGGCATTGAATTATTCAAATTTGATGCCTGCTGTTCCGATCTGGCAAAAGACAATCAGCAGAATTTTATTCATACCATGAAGGAATGCCGCAAATACAGCCCTGATCTGATTGTTTTGAACCACCGCATCTCTTTCAATGACGAGGCAAAGCAACAAACAACCACCTGGTTGTGGGAAGGAAGGGAAACCTATATTGATGTTCATTTCCCCGGAAACATGACGGGAACGCATCATCGCACCGGTACCCTCTCAAGGGGCACCGTACCACAACTTCAACGACTGACCGAGGACCATGGTGTTTGCATTTCATCATGTCTCGATTTCTGGGAAGATGACCTGATTTTACAGGCATTCAACCGGAGCCTGATCCTTGCACCTGAAATATATGGAAATCCATGGCTGCTGAAGGATGACGAATTTGCCAAACTGGCAAGGATATATAATCTGCATAAACTGTACAATCAGATCCTGGTTAACGGAATAAACCTACCTCCGGAAAATTACGGAGAAAATGCCGTCTCACGCGGCGATAGCCTGACCCGGATAATCACTTTGCGCAATCTAACCTGGCTGCCCAAAACGGTTCGGGTAAAACTTGATTCCTCGATAGGTCTTTCTGGTCATCGCACAGTTGAAGTAAGACAAATCCATCCTATTGAAACCATATTGGGAAACTATATTGCAGGCAGTGAAGTAGCAGTGAACATCCAGCCTTTCAGGGCTTGTTTACTTGTCGTCTCGGGCAACCAATTTGCCGAACCCGGAATACGCGGGGCTGACTATGAAATAGTCAAAAATAGGCCCGGGGAACCGGTTGAAATCAACCTGTGCGGCTTACCAGGAAACCATCATCGCATTAGCCTCATCGATGGCTCACGAAATTTTACCAGGGCAACTCTCGACGGCAAATCTGTGATTGGTTTGGTATCCGGGAAACCGATGAGTATCCGGTTTGAAGGCAAGGAATTTAAACTTGATTATCACCGTAAACTGGCCGATGCTGAAAAGGTTGAAATACCCGCCGATGCCGAGGCTTTGTATGAAGCTACCTGCTTTGCTGCCGATAACAATGCCCTGGAAGTAAGATCCCTCATGCGCTCTGGCCCAACAGCAATTCCCGCGGTGCAACATGCCCGTGATTGCTTTTTCAACAGGGAAGCATTCATTAATAAGGGAATATGGGATCAATATCTTTTTGATAATGATACTGCTACCTGTTTTCGGATATCTCCTTCCATTAATGAAAAAAACAGGGTATTCCGTATTGATTTAGGCAGCGGTACCCCGATTGATTCGCTGGTAATTACCAATTCAAAAACCACTTCGTGCATATCAGCAGAGTGCTCAGCCGATCTTATGAACTGGAAACCTGTCGAGGTTATTCACCAAGGAGATCAGATCAAACTCATCTTTTCGACTGATCAGATGCCTCTGCAATATATTCGAATTAAATATTCACCTGCATCAGTTGCTGAAATCACGGGTTTTTTTAAGGGTATTGCCCTAAGCCGGTCAGGGTGGAAGGCATCGAATTTATTTTCATCTTTTGAGAAAAAAGATTTCACCAGTGCCCTGCAAGCCACCTTTAGCCTTATGGAGATCCCCGAACAGAGCTATCTTGCTATTGCCATACCGGGACATTATGCACCGGAAAGCGTGTTTGCAGCATTACGCATTGATGGCAAACCCGCCGGCACGCCAGACAGGGCGATTTCATTTCCGTCCAATACCTGGGAAGCCCCTGTATCCTCAGACATTAAGGGAAACTATACATATTATTTTCCGCTCGAACCGGCTATGACTGATAAGTCAATTGAAGTTGTAATATTGGGTAATAACGGAAACCCTGATACATTTCAGGCTGAAATCTGGATCACCGCATACCCGTTACCCTATAGTAAAAAGAAACTGGTTCTTGAATAAGACAGAACCAGTTTCTGCCAGCCTTGACTACTTTTCCCTTTCAATAAGCATACGGGTTGTATATATATGGGTATTGGCACCCCTTGCAATAACCCTGCAGATATACATGCCATCCGCCAGGTTGTAATCACCCGTCCTCATTGCATATGAGTTATCTCCTGCCGGCTGGTTTATGCTATTGCTGCAAGCAACCCTCTTTCCGTCAATTGTCAGGATTTCTGTCTTTATTTCTGCACTTTCTGAAAGGGTATAGGTTACCACAAAATATTCAGTTACAGGATTGGGATAAACCGTGCATTTTTCAATGACTGGCTGATGCAAGCCAGATGGCATCTCTAAAGTCACTTCAGTGGATGCTCTCTTATTTCCGTCTGCTGACATGGCCGTAATGGTGACCAGTCCGCTACCCAGCGGGGTAACCATACCATCCTGATCAACAGTGGCCAGGGCTGTATTACTGCTTTCCCATAAAACACCCTGGTTGGTTGCATTTGCCGGGGTTATCCCTGCTGCGATCTGGGTTTCACCCGATATATTCAGAGTTGAAGGAACCGATATCCCGGTAACTTCAATCTTAGAATTGGCCACCAGGTTAGCCGGCACACTTACCAGCTCAATTCCCTGGTTGTTGCCGAGATTCCGGCTGTATTGCATATTGGTGGCATCGTTCCAATGTTCATGAACTCCAAGCGATCCCACCGGTGTATGATGATCGGCATTACCGGGATCATACTGAATTCCCGGCGCCCAATTGGCAGGATCGGCAGCCTGGTGGATATAATCCTGCACACCAACCCAGGTTGGGGACACGTCATCATTATGATCAGCTGAATGATTTTCAAATTCATTAAAAAGAAAATCGAAACCGACAGATTCAATGGCAACCGCATCCTGTGAAAGAAACAATGAGGAAGTCCAGTCGTTATTGAAGGGTGCCATCTGCCACTTTTCAACGGCTCCAAACCAGTCTCTTCCACTCCAGATGGCATCAACAATATAAACCAGCGTATTTTCGCCAAGGTACTTATGTGCCATGAAATCAACCAGGTGCCTGTACATACCCATTTTACGGTTAGTTGGATTGTCAGGATAGTCATAATGCAGATACTCACCCATCCCCTGGTTATCAGGATCCTGGTCAGGTCCGATCACCGAACCCTGGTGATTTTTAGCGGCCAGAGTTATGCCTGCGGATCCGTGTGATTTCATACACGGCATATTGATCAAATAGGAGGCTTCAATATAAGCTTTTGGGAGCCTCGATTGAAAATTATCATCACTGTTAAAGAAAACATCTTCATCGGTAAGTTCAGTTTGTTCACGCCCATCAGTTCCCAGTCCCTGAATATAATGAACATTGGGATACCGGGCATGGCACTTATCCCAGTAATCGTCGGAAAAGCCCCTGTAAGGGTCGCCTATGGTAATATCGCCCTGCGCGATGCCGACTGTATCCACTAATTGCTGAAGAATGGCCAAAGCAAGCTGGGGCGTTGAATTCATGCCTTCTGACAGAGTACCCCACCCGTTTCCCAAACTTGTAAGATTGAGCTTGATCACAATTTTTTCTCCAGCCTGGTAACCAACCCAGCCCTTTTTATGCGTGTAATTAAAATTTCTGAACAGGATATCCCAGGCTGCAACGCAGTTTTCCTGGCCGCTGAGACTTTTTAATCCATCCCCAAGCATTTTCCCTGTCACAGCCTGATTGGTGTTTTTGTCCATAAACCAATAATCATCGGCCGAGTTGGAACAGTCTTCATTAGTGACATTGTTATCCAAGACCCAGGCCACCCGCCCCGGATGAACACCCCTGGCAATTCCTGCCGGACCGTCGGCATTCTCAACCATGGCTGAACCTGCTTTATTGGCTGCCTGAGCTATGAATTCATTCCTTGAAAATAAAACTATTGCCGACAGAACAGCAACTACAGTAAAAAAGAAAGCAGACCAATACCGGGCCAGCAAAATTTTCTCACGTACTTTCCTGAATGCTAACACTGAGCCGCCCAACGACAGGAGATATACCACAAAACCACTCATAATGGGCGCTGCAGCTCTCATGCATGGATAAGTTGCTCTTGAAGGCTTTGGAATTACCCGTACCAAAAACCAGAGAAGAGAACCTGTACCGGTCACCCAAAAAGTAGTCATCGCAATGGTTTTATTCCTTTTTAATAAGGAAGACAGAGCTGAGTAAAAAGCCTTCATATTGTGTGTTTTTTTAATAAAGAAAATGCTGTTAACAATAATACACATACCATTCTATATTCGGAACGCAAGGGGAAAAAATGGTCGATTCAAGCATGGAGATTGGAACATTTGGCACTTTCCACCTTGATGAAGTTGGTTAGCTTTAAAACAAAAATGTATATGAGAATTATTACTACTATTTCTGCAGTGTTAATGACTGTGGCTGCTATTTTTAGTGTATCAGCCCAAAAAGTAAGATATGAAGCGTTTAAGGCAGTAACGGCGCCTGTCCTCGACGGGACATCAAATGATGAGTGCTGGATTCAGGGCAATTGGAGCCTGATTGACCAACAGTGGTTCACAGACAGGAACATGCCGGATTCAGCTGATTTTTATGGACGCTATAAAGCTGTATGGACCGCTGAAAAATTGTATTTATTACTTGAAATCACCGATGATGTGCTCCTCGATGACATTACAGATCCTCTTGCAGAATACTGGGAAGATGATTGTATTGAGATATTCATAGACGAAGATATGAGCGGTGGCGATCATAAATGCTGTTCACAGGCATATAATGCCTTTGCCTATCATACCAGTCCGGTTACCCTTGATGCAGTTGATCTTAGTGATGACGGAGACTTTGTACCAAAACTTTACAATGATAATTTGGATATCGCGGTTCATTCGACCGGAAACCTGATCACGGTTGAATTAGCAATTTTTCTTTACGATGATACCTTCAATGAAGATACGGACAATAACCCGGTTGCCCTGGCTGCAAATAAACAGTTAGGATTTTCAATTGCCTATTGTGATGATGACGGTAACGGGCGTGAGGATTTCCTCGCAACACAGGCCGGTGGACTTGACAGCTGGATGAATGCGGACTTGTTTGGAGAGTTGTTGCTTGTGGACAGCCCCGTCACCGGTTCAAAAGATCATAAGGTCACTGTGATCTATCCCAATCCCGCCAATGGCCGGCTAATAATCCAGGGAAACATTTCAGCCAATCAGAATTATGAGATCATTGACCAGGAAGGGAAAATTGTAAAAACGATTGAATCTGATATGCAAAGACAAGAACAGGAAATCAGTTTAGAAGGGATGGCAAAAGGAACTTATTTTCTCATGAAAGCAGGTAATCAAAAAGAACCTGCTTTTAAATTCATTATTTTGTAAATGATATTTACATGCGGGCATTTTGTTTCGCCAGCCTGGCATATTCCGCCGAGGATTTCAAATCTTTGAGACGACTGTATTCAAGAGACAGCCGGTTAAGGATGACCGGATCGTTAATATTTCCGGGAACCAGTTCTTTAAGTGTTTTTCGGGCTTCGCCCGGAAGATTTTGTGCTATGTAACAATCTGCAAGATTCACATAGGCTTCATAGAATCCCGGGTCGAGTTCAATCGTTTTTGAGAATGCCCTGATTGCCTCAGGATAAAGGCGAAGGAGAAAAAGTACCCTGCCACAACTGTTGTGGTATCTTTTATTTTCAGGATTCAGGTCGATGCACTTCTGATAACTACCCAATGCTTCCCTGAATTGCCTGTTACCTTCAAACGATTTTCCAAGGTAATAATAAGACTCTGCATGATTCGGGTTCACTTCAACACATTTCCGGAAATAGCTTTCAGCCAGCTGAAAGTTTTTCCTGGTCAGGTTATAGCCACCCAGGCTGATTAGCGCTTCAAAATTTTGATTGTTGTATTCCAGGCATGTCATCATCAATTCATTGGCTTTGTCTGCCTGCTTCAATTGCGCATACCGCATGGCCATCCGCACATAGATTTCAGCTATTTGAATGTTGCTGGTCCCGGCTTTTTTGAAAAAAACTCCCGCTTCCCTGTTGTTATTCTCCACGATACTGATTTTTCCAAGCTCCTCAAATACCTGCCTGTAACCGGGCAGGATATTCAACGCCAGGGTATAATTCTCTTTTGCCTTGCTATAATTTTCATCAAGCTGGTACACATAGCCAAGATTAAAATATAAAGAAGCCATTTGGGGTACCTCTTCTTTCAGTTCCGTAAGCGTTTGAATTATTTTCTTATGCCGTTCCGGAAAGTACTTAATTTGAAACAGTGCATAATTGTACCGGATGAGCCAGTCATGCTGACTCTGAAGAGATTTAATGTAGCTGGATTCAAGCAAATTTGCATCAACCATGGAATCTGCAAAATTCGTATTGATTTCATGCAGTCTTTCCAGGTCTTCAACATGTGTTAATTGCTGAATAAATGGTGCTTTGGTATACCTGAGTGTCACATCCTTAAATATCTCCGATTCTTCATATTCATTGAATGCCAGTTTGCTTTTACAGAATTCAACGGAAGGTGCCGGTATGGAAGTTGAAAGCCTGAGGGCCTTCTTAACCGCCATGGCAAGATTAACCGCCAATACATAGTTACCCCTGAAATTAAAATGCACGTGCTCATAAAAAAGATCATAACCGGGTATGCCATTTTCGGCAGAAGACCTTATAACATTTTCAAAGTCGAGCAGGTGTATCCGGGAGGTATCACTTTCCCTGTAAACTTCACGTGTAATACCGTTTATCCTTGTATCTGCCCTGAATCGCAATACATCGTAATCTCTTGCTTTTACAAAATATTTATATGCCATATCAGTGTTTCCTGCCTTCAGGTATTCGTTTGCCTTTTCAAAGCAAAGATCCGCATCCTGAATAACTCCCAAACTGTCCCTGGAAGTGCCATGCACCGAACCAAAGGGCGCGCAGTCACGAAGGTTTGAAGCTACAGTGCATAAAATCACCGGGGACTGGCTTTTTTCCGAAGCCTTACACATTCCCCGGAGGTTTTCCCGGTATACCTTATAAACATCGTCCAGCCGGGGATCATCCCAGGAAAGTTTATGCTTGAGGTACATTTCCATGCCTTCCCATCTGGCAGGCATTCCGCCCGATTTTCCCAGTTTTTGTCCGAGCTGCCTGGTGAGTTGCCCCACCCTTGTGGAATTGATGGCAATCGATGTCCTGATTAACCAGGGATCTTTCATGAAAGGAAGAAATGCACTTGTCGGCCCGTATGGTCCAATTACCTCATTGTTGCCAATATAAAAGATAAACAGGTCGGGATCTTGTTCAGTGCATTCCCTTACAATTGGCAGGATCACATTCGAGTTAATGGCGGTAATGGCTGTATTGATGACCTCAAAATTTTTCTCCGGAAATTGCTCTTTTAAGATAGCCTCCAGTATTCTTCCCGCACCATATGAATAATCCGGATCACCCATAACCGCTGATTCACCGGCAATAAAAATGCGAAAGGTATTTTTCTCCCTGACCTTATCCATTACGACAGGCATCGGGGTCCTTACAAGACGTTCAGAAAAAAATGGAATGGTGTAATCCACATTATTGATCAGCACTTTTTTCCCCTTCAGTTCCTTTTCAATAAAAAATTTGGGAGAAAACCCTGCACCGGAAATCCTTAATATGCACTCAGTCAGAAATAACAGCATGAGTGTTACCGTAACAATGATCAATATGTCTTTAGCGATTTTCATAACCTCCCTGGTTATTTCTTAACAATTTTTGTTACCATGTTGCCATTCACTGCCAGAATATACATGCCTTTTGCCAGGTTTTCCACGTGCAGGTTAACTTTCTGAGAACAGAAAATCCGGTTATATACGCTTTGTCCGGTCAGGTTAACAATGGAAATAGTGTTTCTGCCTTCTAGGTTATCAACAATTAATGAATTATTGAAAACCGTGGGATAAACCCTGATAGCTGAAAGGGTATTCGGCCTGACAGCTGAAGGGATTATCTTTTGTTCAAACACAGCAAAACCATAATAGTCGGTCCATCCCCAGTTACGGTTCCATGGTGAATTCCAGCTTGTTATCAGTTCTCTTGAAAGTCCGGTCTGGTTAGCAGAGTCACCCAATATAAACAAATCGCGGTCAGTAGAGTATAGGTCAAAATGGATGACCGCATCTTCTCCAGGTTTAATTACATTAGCTCCTGGTACATCAGGAACAAGGATCGAAAATGGGATACGGGCTTCGAAAGTATAACCAACACCCTCATTTACGACGGTTTTTGTTGCATACCCCTTATCCTGCCGGTTATCAACACCCATTACCCAACCTCCCCCGGTGATTGTATCTGCATAAGCAGTTGGATCAGGCCACATGCGCAACTGGGATGCATAGTCATGTGACCAGGGGCCCTCTGTTACATCGGGTGCAGCAAACAGTGTAAAGAGTTCAATATTATCACACCAGTAAGGCTGTGTCTTTGCAAGGGTTCCGTCTTTTTCAGGATAAGTCTGATCCATTACGGCACTGTAAGGGATGAAAGATTCGTCCGTTACATCAGCAAAGAAATACAGATTTTCGGCATCCCACGCCAGTTTAAAATTAAGCCCGTAATCTGCGGAAGGAGTTAATGGCAGCAGGGAATCAATTGTCCATGCATTTGTAACATCATTGGTCACGGGAGTGGCCTCAATCTGTGACCAGAAAGGCTCATCCGCTTTTCCATCAATGGTTACAACAGCGCCATCGGGTACACCGGGAATATCTATTGTCTTGAGATCCTGGAGTTTTGCTGTCAGCGTTGCTGATCCGTAATAATCCGTAAAGCCCCAGTTACGGTTCCATCGTGAATTCCAGGCCAATAAATCTTCCCTGAAATGGGGACTTGCCTTATTGTATGAATTATCGAGAATGAGCATATCCCTGTCGGCAGCGTTTAGATCCAGCTGAAAAATTGCTCCTTCCACTGGCTGTATAGCTTGTGCCAGCGAATCATCAGGTACAACAACTGAAAAAGGGATTTTTGCTTCAAATGTGTACCCTTCGCCTACATTAACAACTGTTTTGGCCTTATACCCTTTTTGCTGCGGATAGTCCACTCCAATTACCCAGCCTCCGCCGGTAATACTATCAGCATAGGCTGTTAAATCGGGCCACATACGAATTTGCGAGGCGTATGTGAGTATCCAGCCTTCAATATAGTTGTTGGGAGCAAACAGAGTAAATAATTCAAAATTGTCACAATAATTAAACTGTGTAGTTTCAATTGTTCCATCCGGGTTGAGGTAAGTCTGATCTTTAACATCACTGTAAGGGATAAATGATTCATCCCTTACTTCAGCAAAGAAATAAAAATTGGCATCATCATACGCCATTTTCCATTTTACATTAAAGTCGGAATCAGTTAATGAATCCTTCACACAACGCATTTCGTCTATCGTCCAGGCATTTGAAATGTCGCGGAGGCAACTCTGGAATGGGATAAGCTTCCAGAAGCCTTCGTTCGCCTTTCCGTCAATGGTTACATTAACACCATCAGGCACACCCGGAATATTTACAGATTTGCGTAAGGTGTCGTTGCAAACTTGTGTAAAACCTGTGGTGATACCTATAGAAAGCAATGTTGTCAATAATAGAAACTTCCTTTTCATAATATGATTGTTACCGTAACAATGATCAATATATCCTTATCGATTTTCATCTTTTCAGGAAATAGAATCCGGGATTGAAAAGTACCTGCTTAATATAAAAAAGGCCATGTACAAAGTACACAGCCTTTTTTATTAAACCGATCGTGCTATTTCTTAATAATCTTGGTTACTGTATTGCCATTCACTGACAGGATATACATGCCTTTTGCCAGATTTTCCATATCCAGGTTGACTTTCTGGGCGGAGAAATTCCGGTTATATACACTTTGTCCGGTAAGGTTTACAATGGAGATAGTGCTGTTGCCTTCGAGGTTATCTACCGTTAATGAATTATTGAATACGGTAGGATATACTCTGATAGCTGAAAGAGTACTCGGCCTAATCGCAGTAGGATTAAGCTTATCTTTTAATACGGCAAAACCATAATAATCTGAGAATCCCCAATCACGATTCCAGGGTGCATTCCAGCTGGCGATAATTTCTCTGAAAAAAGGAGAAGCCTTGTTCGTTGAATCATCTAAAACAAGCATATCCCGGTCTGCCGGATTTACATCAAGCCGGAATATTGCGTCCTTAACCGGCTGAACTGCATGTGCTCCGGGAACATCGGGGACAATGATTGAGAAAGGAATACGTGCTTCAAAGGTATAACCAACGCCATCTGTAACAACGGTTTTAGTTGTATATCCTTTATCCTGCTGATTTTCAACACCGGTTACCCATCCTCCGCCGGTTATGCTATCACTGTAAGCATTCAACTCAGGCCACATGCGAAGCTGGGAAGCATAGGTAAGGGACCACGGACCTTCAATAACATCAGGCGGGGCGAACAAGGTGAACAATTCAATGTTGTCGCAATAATAAAACTGGGTTTTACCAATAGTGCCGTCATCATTAAGATATGTTTGATCCATCACATCACTGTATGGAATAAAAGATTCGTCCGTCACATCAGCAAAGAAATAAAGGTTTTCGGCATCCCATGCCATCTTGAAATCAAATCCAAAGTCATCGGAAGGTGTTAATGGCAATAAACCATCCACTGTCCAAGCGTTGGAAACATCATTCAACACGGGGGTAGCTTCAATCAGCGACCAGAAAGGTTCGTCCGCTTTTCCATCAATTGTAACTGCAGCGCCTTCAGGTACTCCCGGTATGTCGATGGCTTTGAGATCCTGGAGTTTGGCTGTCAGTGTTGCTGATCCGTAATAATCTGTGAATCCCCAGTCGCGGTTCCATCGTGAATTCCATGAGAGTATTTCTTCCCTGAAAAAGGGGTCTGCCTTACTTGTTGAATCGTCCAGAATGAGCATATCCCTGTCAGCAGGGTTTAGATCAAGCTGAAAAGTTGCTCCTTCTACAGGCTGTATGGCATGTGCTCCCGGCACATCAGGTACTACAACTGAAAAAGGGATTTTTGCTTCAAATGTATACCCTACGCCATCTGTAACAACCGTTTTGGTCATATACCCCTTTTGCTGTGGATTGTCAACTCCGACTGCCCAGCCGCCACCGGTAATGCTATCTGCATAGGCTGTCAAATCGGGCCACATGCGCAATTGCGATGCGTAAGTAAGTGACCAGGGACCTTCTATAACGGAGTCGGGGGCAAACAAGGTAAATAATTCAAGGTTGTCACAATAATAAAACTGAGTAGCAGCAATTGTTCCATCAGCATTCAGGTAAGTTTGATCTTTAACATCACTGTAGGGGATAAATGATTCATCCGTCACTTCAGCAAAGAAATAGAAATTGGCATCATCATAGGCCATTTTCCAGTTTACATTATAATCAGAATCAGTTAAAGAATCCTTCACACAGCGCATACCATCAATAGTCCAGGCGTCAGAAACATCGCGGAGGCAACTCTGGAAAGGGATAAGCTTCCAGAAACCTTCGTCTGCTTTACCGTCAATTGTAACGGAGACACCCTCAGGCACACCAGGAATATTAACAGACTTGCGTAATGTGTCGTTGCAAACCTGGGAATACCCTGAATTGAAAACCATTGAAAGCAATGATGCAAATAGTAGAAATTTCCTTTTCATAATAATTGGTTTTAGTGAATAATAAATAAGAGCTGATATTCATATAAATATTAATACCCTGGAGCTTGCTCACAAAGCGGATTAGCGGCAATTTCGCGATTAGGAACCGGCCAGCAGGCTGCCCTGGACGTATAGGTGCGTCCGGTTAGCCTGCACTCCTCTTCGGCTATGTCCCACCGAACCATATCAAACCACCGTACCTGTTCACCGATGAATTCTTTTCGTTTTTCGGCTCTCAAATAGGTTCTGAAATCCTGGGGACTGCCTGAAGAATAATCGTAGGGTGATACTTCATCCTCGTAATATCCGTATGCGCGGCGGGTAACCTTATTCAACAATTGTATCGCCTTGTTTATATCACCACCGCCTTCTATAAGGGCTTCGGCATATAAAAAGTAAACTTCAGCCACCCTGAGAACTACCTGATTTTCATCGCCCACATCGGTTGCCATGCCCTGTGCGTTGTTGGCATCCCTGAGATGGTTAATGTATTTTTTTGGTGAATTTTCTGTTTTGTTACTGTATTTGTAGGGAGCCATTTTGTTTGGCAGTCCGTCTTTGTAAAGCATCACGGAATCCCTGCAAACAATTGTTTTACCATGGAAAATGATAGTATCGGCATAGTTTGGGGAATTAACTTCCGCATCATAAAAATGAAATCGGGATTCCACTTTCCTGATATCATATTTTTTGAAATCAAAGAAAAGCGTGTCCCTGACGCTTACATTACCGCGACCCATATCCGGACCTCCGCTGTAAATCTGAAAGTGAGATCCTGTACCCCCGCCCTGCCATGGGTTGGTAGTCACCAGATCCCCAAACTGAACTTCAAACAAGGATTCACAGGAGTTTTCAAATTCACCACCGTGGAAATTATCTCCATAATAGGCCAGTAATCCTTTGTAGTTCATACTTGCAGCACCAACATCACAATAGTTTTGTGTGAATTCTTCAAATTGTGTGATCGCTTCCGCATATTTCTTTTCAAAAACAAGCGTTTTTCCAAGCATTGCCAGGGCCGAAGGTTTAGTGGGCCTTCCCAGCTCTGTATCAGGTAAATCGATCGGATCAGGAAGCAGGGATTTTGCCCTGGCAAAATCACTTTCAATGAGAGCATACACTTCAGAGGGTTTTGACCGGGCCTTCTTAATTGCATCCCTGGTGTCAACAACCTCGGTGTGGACTACCACGCCCCACTGATCATCTCCATCAAAAGGACGTCCCCATACGTGCAGCAAATAAAAATAAGACAGTCCCCGCATAAAATAAGCACTCCCCAGAATTCTGTCCTTTTCATCTGCCGGCATATCATCAATGGTGCCCGCATTTGTTTCTATAATGGAAATAATACGGTTGGAAGAACTTATGGTGCTGTAAAAGGCCGAGTATAACCATCCGATAAACGGATTCACCGGTGACGGGTTGAGGTTCCACATTTCAAAATGATAGGGTCCCTCATTTACGGGTTCCTTAAACTCATACTCGCCGGCGCAATGGGATAAAAACAGGGGCCAGAAGTAGTTGTAACTTCCCGCATAATTATTAAACATGCCGATGTCCAGTTTCCTTACACCTTCCGGATTGTTAATGTCATCCGTTGTTTGCATGTTCAATTGTTCAACCTGAAGAAAATCCTCGCAGCTTACACACAGGACGAAGGCTGTTACTGCAGCGATCTTACATAATTTGGAATATATCGTTCTCATGTTTTGATTCATTTTTATATGTAATGTTAGAAAGTAACCTGGGCACCGATCATATAGGTTTTTGACTGGGGATAAATCCCGTTATCAAGAACCCTTTCTGTGTTTTTACCGCCGCCAATTTCCGGGTCCATGCCACTGTAATGCGTGAAAGTCAACAAATTCTGACCACTTAAATATATCCTTAAACGATTGATCCCAATTTTCTTCATCAATTCCTGCGGTAATGTATATCCGATGACCACGTTCTTCAGACGCATATAAGAACCGTCTTCCACAAAGTAAGAACTTGAGGTGGTGAGGTTTTTATTTGGATCCCCATAAGCAAGACGGGGCATTGTGGTGGAAGGATTATCAGGAGTCCAGCGACCGCTGATTTTATTAGTAAAACTATAATCGCCGTAAGTGTTTTCATAAACACGTTTGGAAAGATTAAAGATTTCACTCCCCTTAACTCCCTGAATAAAGATCGTCATATCAAAACCCTTGTATTCCGCCGAGAGATTCACACCGTATACAAATTTCGGCCATGGATCGCCAAGCAGGGCCAGGTCGCTTTTATTGATAATACTGTCACCATTCAGATCACGGTATATCAGGTCACCCGGTGCGGTGTTTTTCGTGCTGTTATATTGTGCCCTGTTTTTAATTTTTTTCGCCTTGATCAGCCTTTGAACAATGGCCGCAGTATCTTCTGAAGTAGCCTGCCAGATGCCATCCACTATATACCCCTGGTATGAACTCATCGGAAGTCCGGGTGCTGTATAAAACTGGTTGAGTTCCCCTGCCGTAATAGTCTTATCGGCATTCAGTGATTCCACCTTATTCCTGTTGAATGATAAATTACCTCCAATGCTGTATGTAAAGTCGCCCTTGCTGCCCCTGAATCTTGCCTGGAGATCCAGTCCCTTGTTACTTACAGAACCCAGGTTTATCAGAGCACTGGCATCATTGCCAAGACCTGCTGAGTTGGGCAGATCCACGGGAATCAGCATATCCTTGGTGTTCTTAATATAGTAATCTGCGTTAATTTCGAGCCGGTTGTTAAACAGCAACAGGTTAAAACCGGCATTTGTAGTGTAAACAGATTCCCATTGCAGCTCTTCATTGGCAAATACGTTGGGATTCATTCCCAGGCGAAGGCTGGAAATATCGTAGTTATTTCCAAGCACATAATAAATCTGCTGAGTTCTCAAAGTGGCCAGGTAGGGATAATTATTTTCGAATGAAGCATTGCCCACTACTCCATATCCGACATGTAATTTAAGATCGGCATATTGAGCGAGTCCCGACATAAATGGTTCCTTGGTTAACCGCCATGCAGCCGATGCAGATGGAAACACACCTATCTTATTACCCCGGGCAAATTTTGATGTGCCATCTGCCCGAATGTTGAAGGTAAACAGGTATTTATCGGAGAAATTATAGGAAACCCTGCCAAATTCGGAGATCCAACGGACCATATCACCCCGGTTGCCTTCCAGTGTGCGAAGTGTGGGATCTGTGTTTGTAAAGGTGATCTTTCCATTTTCAATATCCTCCCCGGCCATATTATAATCATTGCCCGGTTCCTCATCAATCATTTCAAACCCGGCCATGGCTGTAATGCTGTGCATGCCAATCTTGAAATTGTAGGTCAGTACGGAGTTACCCACGTACGAATCCCTTAACTTAAGGTTATGCTCCAGGCGGTCTTTATCCCTTGTGATATAGAGAAAGTCGTATCGTGAAAGATATAACGATCTGTCTTCAAAGCTGAAATTCCCTCCGAATGATGTTCTCCAGGTTAAGCCTTTGAAAGGTTTGATTTCCATATAAAGTGTCCCAACTACCCGGTATGTACGCTCTATCCGTGACTCCACATCTTCAATCCCAACAGGGTTAACATTTTGGAATCCATATTCACCAGTGAGCTGACCATAGTGTGTATAACTATGAGTTAACGTTTCATCCATAACCTGCATAAAGGGATTTACCCGAAGCATGGTCTCATCACTCATTGCCTTCGGATCAGATTTAGTATAAGAGAGATTCAGCGAGTTACCTACACTCAGCCACTTTGAAATTTCATTATCGGTATTGAAATTCAGCGTAACCCTTTCATACGATGTTTTATAATAGGTACCTTCCTGTTTCAGATAGGCAATGGAGGAGTAAACCCGGGAAACTTTATTACCTCCTGAAAAATCCAAGGTATAATTCTGAAGAGAACCATTATGAAACAATTCCTTCATCCAGTCTGTACTTACGGGCAGCAGTGTATCAGGGTTTTGTGCAATTTTATGATATACCAGTGAATTTTTAAATCCGCCATTGATAAAACTTTCATCCTTGTATTTGGCATAATCATATGAGTTAATCAGATCTGGCAAGCCCATGGGTGAGGTTATTCCCTGGTAGGTTGAAAAATTGATGAGTGGTTTTCCTTCCTTTCCCCTGCGAGTGGTTACCAGGATAACCCCGTTGGCACCCCGTGCTCCATAAATGGCAGCTGAAGATGCATCCTTCAGGATCTCGATGGATTCAATATCTGATTGATCATATTGTCCTGAAATAGGTACCCCATCTACAACCCATAAGGGATCAGTTCCATTCACCGAGCCGGGTCCGCGTACATAAATACTGGCATTCTCTCCCGGCTTGCCGCTTTTCTGCGTTACAAATACGCCCGATGCCCGACCTTGTATGGCCTGGTCAAGTGAAGTAACCGACAGCTTGTTCATTTCTTTTACATCCACTGTGGCAACCGCGCTGGTCAAATCACTCTTCCTTGTTGTTCCGTATCCAACCACAACTACCTCATCCAACTCCTCGATCTTCTCAACAAGCGTCATATCAATGAAAGACCTGCCGGCCACACCAACTTCTTCCGTCAGAAATCCAATAAAACTGAATACAAGAATTGCATCTCCGCCGGATACTGTAAGGGAATATCTCCCGTTCACGTCTGTCACCGTACCATTCAGTGTTCCCTTCTCCAAAATGTTTACTCCGGGAAGCGGCTGATCGTCGGTGGCCGATTTGACCACACCCTTGATGAGCAATTCCTGGGATGCCGCGGTATTTGCCTTTGCGGGTCCGTCGGCATGTACACTCATACTGGCTGGGAATAATAGATTGAGACTAAACAGAATTAACAGAACTGATCGTAATAATCTTTTCATAGAATTAGGGTTAATAATTTATAGATCCGATTTCTTTACTCTTTCAAAACTAATATTTAGCATCAGGAGTGGTTGTAATTAATGTTTCAGATATAGGGTTCATATGTTCCATGAATATAATCTATTGATTATTAGAAGTATAAAATGAATAACGAATGATATTTTGGTGTTTATTCCTTTACAGGTTGGCTGCCCATGTAGAAAATCAGGCTTCCTCCGTCATAAATTTCCTTATGGGTTATGTAACGCCTTTTCAGTAATTTGCCGTTTAACTCGACTTTTTGTACAAAATGATTTTCTCCGGATAAATCCATAGCAACAACTTCAAATGGTATCTTTCCGGTTTGCAAAACTGCCCTGCCGATGACCGGTGTTCCCAGATCATAATTGCCCGAAGCAGGGTTCACGGGATAAAAACCCAACGCGCTGAAAACGTACCACGCAGACATTTGTCCGCAATCCTCATTGCCACAAAGTCCATCAGGAGTGTCCTTATATAGTGTTGTCATTATATTTCTTAACCAATACTGCGATTTCCAGGCCTGATGAGTATAATTAAAAAGGTACGCCACCTGGTGACTTGGCTCATTGCCATGAGCATATTCACCGATGAGCCCTGTAACATCAAGAGGTTTAGGATCACCGGTTGATGTTTTTTGGGAGAAAAGCTCATCGAGTTTTTTGCAAAATGCTTCCGGGCTTCCATACAAGGAGATGAGACCAGGCATGTCGTGGGGTACAAAGAAAGAATACTGCCATGAATTGCCCTCAATAAAATCAGAAGGTCCATAGGACGAAAAGGCCGGATCGAAAGGGCGACGGGGTTTGCCATCCGATGACCTTCCGTTCATGAGATTATACTGCGGGTCAAACAAATTTTTATAAGATTGCGACCTCCTGATGAAGTAATGATAGTCTTCTTCTTTTCCCAATTCATTAGCTATCTGAGCAATACACCAATCATCAAAGGCATATTCAAGGGTTTTTGAAACGGATTTGTTATCCTTGTCAAAAGGAATATAGTTGTATTGCTTAAGATATTCTATCCCAAAATCATTCTGCATCGCACTTTTTTTCATCGCTGGATAAAGTTGTTCCATATCGATGCCTGATAAACCTTTTAAATAAGCATCCGTAATAACGGGAATGGCATGGTAGCCTATCATGCAATTTGTTTCGCTTTCCCATAAAGGCCATACCGGAAGCAATCCCGATTGTTCGTATTGATTCAGCATAGACTGGATCATATCGGGCACACGCTGTGGATGCATAATTGTATTAAGCGGATTGGCTGCGCGGAATGTATCCCACAGGGAAAAAACAGTATAATTGGTATGTCCGTCAGCATGGTGAATTTTTTTGTCAATTCCCCTGTACCGGCCGTCCACATCTGAAAAGGTATATGGAGCGATCATTGAATGATAAAGGGCCGTATAAAAAATTGTTCTTACTGATTCAGGCGCGTCCTCAATGATTATCTTTTCCAGCTCATTTTTCCAGGTATTTTTTGCTGCAGAAACCGTTTGATCAAATTCCCAGCCTTGGATCTCTTCCGAGAGATTTTTCAGGGCACCTTCAACGTCAACTGCGGATATTCCCACCTTAACCATAACCTGCTCACCTTCATGCGTGGAATATTTCACGTATGCCTTTAAATTCTGACCGGCTGCCTGCAAGTCTTTCTCCTGAAAAACATCATCCTTTACAATTCCCCTGGCAGAAAATGGTTTTGAAAAGGCTGCAGCAAAGAATATTACCTGGTCTGTAAAATCTTTCTCATTGCCTTCGCCCCAACCTCTTGACCGCCTGTATCCAGTGATCAGGCTGTCATTAACAAAGGTCAGTCCGGATTCTGTTACAGAATCCGTATCATACCCATGAAACAGATCCAGGATAATATTTGCTTCTTCTGTTTCAGGAAAGGTGTAGCGATGAAATCCCCCATGTATTGTAGATGTAAGTTCTGCCTTTATATTATAGTCCTTTAAAAATACTGAATAGTAACCCGCACTTGCCACTTCATCGGCATGGCTGAACCTTGACCGGTAACCCTCATCCGGATTTTCACGTGAACCCGGATTCATCTGCAGTTTACCTGTTGTTGGCATGATCAGCACATCCAGCAGGTCCCCCCGACCTGTGCCCGACAGATGGGTATGGCTGAAGCCCATGATTGAACTGTCACTGTAATGGTAACCTGAACACCAGTCCCAACCTTTGGTATAGGTATCCGGACTAAGCTGTACCATGCCAAAGGGCAGTGTTGCGCCCGGAAATGTATGGCCATGCCCGGCGGTACCGATTATTGGATTTACATAATCATATGGACGCTTCCTTTCACTTATCTTCTGTTTTGACTGACCGCAACCGAAAAAAAACACAAATACGATCAGAAACAAGCCTGGTAATTTATTACTGGTAATCATGGCTATTGGAATATGATGTTTAGCCAATAAATATAAAGGGTTTAAAAGAAGCGAAAGAGGCTGAAAATGAAGTTGTATCATTCCCGCCCGCTTTTTGAATCAAACTTAAACTATTGACTGTAAACAGGCATGTCTATATCAGATGTATCATTCTAACCTGCAAAATAGTTCAAATGGATGCCATCATGATTTTATTTGGTAATAATTTTGATTTTTTAAAATTGAAAGTAAATAGTTAAAGCATGAAGGTGATTAAGCGTGTTTTCAAAAAGGGGATTACTCATCATTATATATTATTGGAAATATCTTTGGCCCTTATATTAATTGTGCTGCTTCTGTTGCTGATATTTCTTTAAAGTTTTCGCAAGCTTTGGATGCTTTATTACAGCAAGAATGTAAATTGCACGTAAATTAGTGAACTTGTCATTTCAAAAAATGGTATCTCTCAGGATGCAATTTTCCAGAATAGCCGGGTTTATCTGTGCCGGACTTATCGGTGCCGCCTCAGCTTATGGCTCTTCCGATAAACCCGGGGATATATTTGCTTTCAAACATCTTACCATTGAAAACGGATTATCCTCCAACATTACACATAAGATCATTGAGGATGCATATGGATTTATATGGATAGCCACACAAAATGGTTTAAACCGTTTCGACGGATCAAATGTAATTCCCTATTTTTATGAGCCTTCCGATACCGGAAGTATTCCCAGCAACGACATATCATCCCTGGCGGTGGATCGCAAAGGAAATCTTTGGATTGGCACAAAGAGCGGATTGTGTCGTTTCAATTATGCAACGGAAAAATTTGAAAAGCATATTCAGTATGGACCCGGTGAAAGAAATTACATTACAAGTCTGCATGTTGACAGGAAAGGTCTGTTATGGGTAGGTACCGAACACGGCCTGTTCACTTTCAACCAGGAAGAAAATTCATTTCAGAAAAGGCTTTCTGAAGGTGAATTAAACCTGTTTGCACCCATGTCCTTTGCTGAAGATGAAAACGGAACCCTATTCGTTGGTACCTGGGAAAAGGGTTTATACCAGATAGCTGAAAACCGTGATTTTTTTAGCCGGGAAGTGATTGATATGAGAGATGCCAGTAAAGTATCCGGTTGCAATACGCTTGAAGATATTTTTGTAGACAGAAACAATACGTTGCTGCTGGGTTCAAAAGAGGGATTGATCAAGGCGACAGTGAATTCAGGACTGGGAAAAAACAAATACAGTTTTTCCTGGCTTTACAGGTATGGTGATGAGTCCCAGGCTCTGTCCGACCGAAATATTCATGCCCTGTGTGAAGACAATTCGGGAAGATTATGGATTGGCACTGAATATGGTCTGAATATATATGATCCGAAAACACAGAAAATCACACAGGAGTTTAATGACCCGAATAATCCAAAATCACTGAGTAACAACCTGATTAAATGTATATACAGGGATCGTAACGGGAATATGTGGGTGGGTACTTACCAGGGAGGCGTAAACATTTATTTCCCGAACGAGGAGCGATTCCGAAACTACTTTCCGGATATAAACAATACCACAAATCAAAGAATGCGATATGTGAAGTGCATTCTTGAAGATAATAAAGGCAATTTATGGATCGGTACTGACCTGGGGTTGTTGCAATTCTCCGATAACGGAAAATTATTGCGGACTTTCGTTAATAAACCCTCCGATAAATCCTCACTCAATATTGGTGGAGTAAGTGCCCTCTACCAGGATAAAAAAGGAAGGATCTGGGTAGGCACCTGGGGAGGCGGATTGCATGAGCTTAACCCTGTAACCGGTAAATTCACGCGCCTTCCATGGTTGGACGAGGTGCATAATAATCCGCAATCGCAGGGAGACATCAATGTCCGTTCTATTGCTGAAGACAGCAAGGGTAATCTTTGGATAGGACATGTGAGGGGCTTCCTGGATAAGTATTCGCCTGAGACCAAAACGTTCGAGCATTTCAAGGTAAATATTAAAAATCTCAGTATTAACGCCGTAATTATAGTTGTCAAAATAGATAAGGAAGACAATGTTTGGATTGGCACACAGGGTGGCGGATTGATAAAATTGGATGCACGCACCAAAAAAATGCAGTATTACGGTATCAATTCCCATGAAAGTGAAAACCATATGCTTTCCATTAACAGCAAGGATGTGTATTCCCTGCACTTTTCCGGAAATGATACCCTGTGGATTGGTACGGGCAACGGGCTGAACATGTTCAACCTGCGAAACAAAACCACAAAGTATTATACTTCGGAAAATGGTTTGTCCAGTAATTTGGTTTACAGCATTTTACAAGACAATTCCGAAAATCTTTGGCTTAGCTCCCTGAATGGCATAAGTAAATTCAATCTGAAACGGGAAACATTCATCAATTACAATAACCGGGATGGCGTTCGTATAAACTCCGAAGCGGGCTATAGAAGTTCTACAGGTTGGTTATTTTTTGGAGGAGTTAATGGCATTAACGCCATTAATCCCGTCTCTATGACTGAGAACAATATTATTCCGCCAATTGCATTGACAGATTTGAAAATTTTCAATAAATCCGTGCCCATAGGCAGGAAATCTATCCTGAAAAAGCACATAAACCTCACCGATGAAATAATTTTAAATTATAATCAGAATGTACTATCCCTCGAATTTGTCGCTCTGAATTTTATAAATACTGAAAAAAATCAATATGCATGCAAACTGGAGGGATTTGACATAGAGTGGGTACAATTGGGTTCACATCATGAGGCTCGTTATACCAATCTGAATCCGGGTGATTATATACTTCATGTGATCGCGTCAAACAACGATGGATTATGGAACGAGAATGGAAGACAGCTGAAGATTAAAATTCTCCCTCCCTGGTGGAAAACTTTGTTATTCAGGTTAATGCTTGTAATAAGTGTGTTTTCATTGATCCTTTCCTGGATACTGTTAAGAACATACAGCCTTAAACAACAGCACCTCAAATTGCAGAAACTGGTTATAGAGCGCACAGAGGAGATTGAAGAACAAAAAATCAAGCTCCAGGAACAAGCTGAAGATTTAACAAAGACCAATCATCTGCTTATTGAAAAACAGAATGAAGTCCAGTCTCAGAAAGAGGCCATAGCCAGACAAAATGAAAAACTTGAAGTAAAAAATAAATTACTTGAAGATCAGAATATTAAAATTATTGAACAACGGAACAGGGAGCAGGAAATGGCGAACAAGTTGCATGAAGCTGATCAGATGAAACTTCGTTTTTTCACTAATTTATCCCATGAATTTCGGACTCCTCTTACTCTGATACTTGGCCCGCTTGAGAAGCTGCTTTCCGAATTTTCATCACATAACGGTTTTACCGAGCTGGCGCATGTCATTCAGCGAAATACACTCCGCTTGATGAATCTCATAAACCAGTTTCTCGATCTTTCCAAATTAGATGCTGGAGTAATAAAACTGAATATTTCAAAAGGGGATCTGTTCAATTATGTTCATGGCATTGTAAATGCTTACCAATTTGTTGCAAAGCAGAAGAATATTGACTACAAATTTATTTCTCCTGTGGAAGAATACTTTTGCTATTTCGACGCGGATAAAATTGAAAAGATCCTTTATAATCTGCTCTCCAATGCATTTAAATTTACGCCGGCCGGAGGAAAAATAACTGTAAGTGTTGAATTATTGAAAAAAGAGACCGTTTCGGTTGAAAATCCTGATACGCTTAATATTATTGTATCCGATACCGGTAAAGGAATTCCTCCCGAATTACTCAGCAGGATCTTTGAGCGGTTTTACCAGGTGGACCTTAAAAGCAATAATAAAAATCCCGGTACGGGAATTGGTCTGGCACTTACAGACGATCTTGTACAAATCTACCGTGGTCAGATTAAGGTTGAAAGTAAACCGGGTGCCGGTTCAACATTTATTGTAACTCTTCCCATTGATGAGTCATCTTTCAGGGAAGAAGAATTCTCATCGGATATTCCTGATGTTGACCAGTTAAAACACCAGGTCATCGTTTTGGAAGATACTTATTATGATGGTCTCCCTGGTGAAGATAATATGCCTGAAAGCAAAAAAACAGCAATCCTTATTGTTGATGACAACAAGGATATTCGAAAATATCTGAAGAACAATCTACGTGAAACCTATCAGGTTATTGAAGCCAATGATGGAGTTGATGGTCTTGAGAAAGCCCTAAAATACCTTCCGGCGCTTGTTATTTGCGATGTGATGATGCCTGAAATGGACGGTTACGAATTATGTGCAAAACTGAAAACCGACATGCGAACCTGTCATATACCGGTAATTATCCTCACTGCCAAAGCTACACCCGGAGACCAGCTTGAAAGTATCGAGACCGGGGCTGATGTATATATTTCCAAGCCGTTTGATTTTCTGTTGCTTGGAACACATATTAACCAGCTGATCGTCACCCGGGAACAGCTCAAGGTACTTTACCGGCGGGAGTTGACTCTTCGACCCAGTGACATTATTGTGGAATCCACCGATGAGAAACTCATAAACCGGATCATTAAGGTAATGAGCGACAATATCTCAAATCCTGATTTCGGCGTAGAGGATCTGGGTAGGGAAGTAGGCATGAGCAGAACACATCTTTACAGAAAAATCAAGCAGCTTACCAACCTGACGGCTATTGAATTTGTACGTAATATGCGACTCCAGAGGGCCGCTCAACTGTTCAAGCAAAATAAACTGTATGTTGCTGAAGTAGCCTATATGAGCGGATTCAAGGAATTGTCGTACTTCAGAAAAATATTTAAGGAATTTTATGGCATCTCTCCGCAGGAATACACAAGCAAGGAAAATCAGCACAATTCCTGAAGTATAGCAGAGTACCTTCCCGGGTTTTTCTTCTTTTTGTGAATTGTTTCAGTTTGCAGGTTTGAATGATACAAGATGCAAACGATCGGTTCCTGCCTCAATATATTCAATTAAATTGGCTATGAATTCAGGATTAAGAAGGTATTAATTATAGCAGGTATCTCATTATAGTAGTATTAGTTTTAGTTAGTATTAGTTTTAGTTAGTAGTTAGTGGTTAGTATTGGTTGATTAGTCCAAATTAGTGAGGTTGCCGGAATTATTCCGGCAACTTTTTTTAAAAATTACAACATGAAAACACGAATCATTCCAGTGCTTTTATTAGTCAGTTCCTTTTCCGGTTTCGCGCAGGACCCATGCATTTCCCGTACCTGGAAAAATTCCTATTTAACTTCCTGGCTGCTGAATGACGGAGGAGTACAGGCAAATCACATCCAACATACAATGGACAACATTTTTGTCAGGTCCGACGGAATGGTGGCAACAGTCACAGGCTGGGATGAAGGTGGCTCAAATGTCATTGCATTTTCCCCCGACGGAAAAATTAAAAGCATTCCGGAAGGATCCGGAACAGGCGGATACGGAAGAATGTCCATGACCGGTGTGGTTTTAGACAAAAACTACATATACCAGCTGCTTTCACAGAATGGCTGCGACGGTGCCGTTACAGCAAAAAACAGGAACAACCTCCCGCAATATCCCAAATGTGGCGACCAGTATACCTGGAAAACTGTCAGAAGATATAATATCTCAAATGGTTTGTCCGCGCCGTTCAGCAATGGGTATGGCTACAAAGGTGACATGTTGATCGTGCATTCGGGTATCGGTGACCTGAACGGTATTGCAATTATCGGAGACAATCTGATCGTATCGGATGAAAGAGGAGATACTATCCGGGTCTACAATAAAAATACGTTATCCTCTGTTCCTGAATATAAATATCATATTAATGGTGGTGTTGGACAATTGTCTCCTGATAACCACGGGTGCCTGTGGATGCTGCAACCTGAAACCAAAAAAATAATACGGTTCAACCGGATAAACGGAGATCTTCAATCCCAGGAAATTACATTCCCTGATTCTGTCATACCCTCGGCCTTTTTCGTTGATACATTGCGCAATCGTATACTTGTGGCAGACAATGGCATTACCCAGAACATCCGCATCTATGGGAACATATATACAAACCCGCATCCGGAAGCCACTTTCGGAAATACTTTTGGTATCTTTTCAGACACCGGGGGGAAATATGGACCGTTAAAATTTTTCGATCTGAAAGGCGTTGGCGTTGACTCAGCAGGAAATATATATGTGGCAAACTCCGTTGTTGGCGGAGGATCGGTACTGCAAGCCTACAAGCCTGATGGAAGCATGTTATGGGACAGAATGGGACTTGCATTTACGGCCACTGCCAGTGCTGATCCAAAAAATGTAAGCGAGGTCTATACTTTTGATAAAAAAGTTAAAATGGACTATTCCAAAACTGCACCAGGCACCGAATGGTCATTTGACGCCTATACGCTCAACCGTTTTAAATATCCGGATGATCCCCGCATACATGGCGGCTTCTTTACCTCCTCCTGGATAAAGTATATTGATGGCCGGAAATTTCTGTTCGCAACAGACATGTATGCAAGCCAGCTGGCTGGTTTTCGGTTTTCCCCCGGCAGCGAAGTGGCAATTCCCTGCCTGCTGATGAATGTGGGCGGTTGGGATATCAATTCCAATTATCCTGTTAATCTGGGTGCGGAAAAGGATTTTATCTGGATGGATAAAAATGGCGATGGATCCATACAATCCGATGAATTCACTTTCAAAGAAGGTTTTGATAATCCATTCTCTATGTCGGTATGGGTTGACTCAGCAGGCAATATCTGGAAAGGTGTGCGTGAGAAAGGAGTGCGTTTTATTCCACTAACCGGCGTGAACGATGCCGGCGTCCCGTTATACGATTTTGCCGGTTCCAGGCTAATTGACATTTCTAATGGTGCATCAGGTACAAACGGAGTTAAGCGGCTGGTCTATGACGCTGAAACCGATGAATTATTCATTGCCGGGTTCAGTGATGAAAAACCCGATGTGAAGGCTAACGGGCAATCCACTGATACATGGTGGTGTATGGGATCAACAATTTGCATGTATAACAATATTCTTGATACGTTGAAAAAGAATCCCGATACAGATTTCAAAAACATAAAACCTGCCTGGCGGATGTTTGTCCCGTTTGCTGCCGACGGCGAAACCGGCAGTGAAAAGGATTCAAAATCATTTGTTACAAACGGAGATTATGTTTTTGTTGCCCTGGCCAGATATGGACTGATCAATGTGTATAAAAGAAGTAACGGGGAGTATCTGGGACAGATCAAACCGGGTGATGCCGTAAACAGGGAAAGCGGATGGACCGACATTAATTATTCAATCAATGTTTACCAGCGCGGAAATGAAACCCTCATTTTTAATGAGGAGAATGCATTCGGAAAAGTTATTCTATACAGGGTCAGCAGCTTTGAAACCAATGATCTTCTTTATCCTGATCTCGTTCCGGCTGACCTGAAACTGATAAACCGGCAGGGTGACGTGATAACAGAGCTCCAACCGGATGAGCCCGTAAGATTTGTTGTAACCGTAAAAAACCAGGGACCCGGATTATCACCCGGCGGAAGCAATTATACCGGAGGAAAAAGCATCCTTGTCGACTTTACAGTGAAAAATACAATCACTAAGGAAATAAAAACGTTTGTTTCGGATACATGCACCTCATCCCTTCAATCGGGTGATTCAATAACATTTACCAGTTTCAGCACAAACAAACCATTTGAATGGATGGCTGAAAAAGGCAGCTTTGAGATAGCGGCCCGTATAAATCCCTTATCCGTTATTTATGAATGTCATAAAGTCAATAATGTTTTGTCGCTTATGATTGACAGTTATGATACAGTGGTGATTTCAAAGCATCCGGTATCCGCAACAATCAATACAGGAGAAAATGTATCCTTCTCGGTGGAGGCATTCGGAAAAGATCCGCTGCATTTTCAATGGCTGATAAATAACCAGGTGCAGGAAGGGATAAATCAGCCAGTGCTGTTCCTCACAGATGTTTCATACAACCTGAACCAGGCCGCAATCAAAGTGGTGGTTAGCAACGACCTGGGAAGTGATACAAGCAACATGGCAGTACTCACAGTGCTGAATCCTTATGGTGAATCGAAGCCTGGATTTTTATTACAGCAAAAATGGAACGGCATCACAGGAACCCGTGTCAGCGATCTGAAAAACAATACCAATTATCCAAATAACCCGGATGCAATTACCTATATCAATAAATATGAAGTGGCCACCAATATCGGTGATCAGTATGGGGTCCGCGTCTCGGGATGGCTTTTGCCCCCGGTGACGGGAAATTATGTTTTTTACTTTGCCAGTGATGATAACGGCGAACTCTGGCTTAGTACAGATTCACTAAAGGAAAATCTGGGGGAATATCCAATTGCCTGGGTATCAGATTGGACCGATCCAAGGGAATACACGAAATTTCCGGATGATCAGTGCTCCGATACGATTTTTCTGGAAGGCGGAAGGGCCTATTACACAGCAGCATTTTTTAAAGAACAGGAAGGCGGGGATAATATGGCGGTTTGCTGGAGGTTGCCGGATGGAACAATGGAGAATCCGATTCCTTCATCAAGACTGGCCTTTTATACAGATGCGCCGGTGGTTACTTCCAATCCCGAAACAGATAACTCATCTGAAATGATGATCTTTCCAGTACCGGCTGAATCGTGCTTTTATATCCGGTTGCAAGAAGCCAATGGACCCGTGATATTGTCAATTACCGATATTTCTGGGCATGTTGTGAAGCTTGAGACCATAGACAGTTCGGGAATTGCCGACGATCCTGTGGATGTATCTTACCTGCGATCAGGCTTGTATATCGTAACAGTTATTAATCGCGGAAAAATGGTTCATGCAAAACTTCTGATCAGCAAATAATCCTTGCCTTTAAATCAAAAAGCCATGCGCAGCCTTTACCTGTTCCTGCTTTTCCATACGTTTATCATCCTGCCGGCTTTGCCTCAGATGAGAGCACCTGAAGAATGGCTCAACTATGAATCCGTGCTTGGATTGAAAAACGGACAACGCTTTTATGATTATGATGTATTATGTAAAGGATCCTCTGCATCAGTTAACGTATTCTGGCCCGGCGAGAAAGCTCATTTTACCTTTCACATAACCAATAACACGGATGCCTCGATGATTACCGCCGGCAGGGTGGATATCATCCGGTATGGCTGTAAGGGACTTCCAAATGATATCTGGTTACCCGAAATAGTCAAAATGGCCGATGTGCAGTCAATACCAATTTCAATTAACCTGGCCCCGAAGGGAGAAACTGACATTGATCTGGAGCCTGCGTTGCCTGAAACTTTCGGGGGATATGCCGTTGTATTCGACCTTGGTCAACACGGACGCAGACTGGCAACCAGTGTGATCCGCACTTTTAAGCCCAATCCGCGCCCTATTCAATATCCCAAACAATCACTGGATGACCTGGGCGCTGATTTTTTAAGCCGTATCGGTGTGCAGGCCATACGCATGGGCGTTCCCTATATTCCAACCACCCACCGTGATTATGTGCAGGAGATGGAAAAACTCGACAGGCAGCTGCGCGAATACAAAAGCAAGAATATTACGGTGTTGCTCATGTTTGGCGAGGGACCCGCACAAATTCCACTTGGAAATCCCCGTTCCTTCCTGGATGAAAACGGAATTTATCTTAAAACCAAGCAGGACTATGCCTGGCTTCCATCTTTGGATGCTGATTTTCAGAAATTTGTAAAAAACATATGTGTTAAAAACGGTTGGCCACGTGGATGCGTTACAGGCGTCCATCTCTGGAACGAACCCTGGGAGGGCATTTCCATTTCAGGGTGGCAGGCGGATATGTTGCGATACCGTGAAATCTATACAACCATGGCAGGTGGGGTGCTTGAAGCACGGAAAACCGGGGTGGATGTGTTGATTGGGGGCTGCGACTCCAACTCCAATGCCTGGGACAAATTGTTCAGTGACGGCACGCAGAAATTCCTCCCCATATTTGATTTTCTATCGATTCATTACCAGGGAATGGAATCCCCCTGTCTCTATCCTGGTTGGAATAACCGCAAAGACCATAAAGGCAGAGTGCTGATATGGGATACGGAAAGCTGGGTTGGGAATACGGATGACCGCATCGGCACCGTGGTGGCAGTTAACCGTTCAGCAGGATATGACCGTTCAATGGGCATTTATGGAGGATATATGATCTCACGGCCGGATAACGGCAATGCCGTTCCCTCCGTCTGGTCTCCTGCAGCAGCGATGGGTGCAGTACAGCATATGATTGGTGAACGTGATTTCGGTGAATTGCTTTTCAAAAACGGTCTTCCGTGGATATTGCTGTTTAATGGCTCTGAAGGGAATGAAGATGACGGTTCGGTGGTTGTGTGCGGCGATATCGGTGAGGCCTTCGGAACCGCAAATGTATTATTCAGAGGTGTGCATGGAAGCACCGAACCTATGGTCCCGCATTCAGAACAGAAAATTCTGACCGGGGGTAAAATGACAATCAAGGCACATCCTGCGTTCCGGTTATTTGATTTTTACGGGAACCCTGTTCCTCCAAAAGGTAATATGATGGAGATTCCACTCACCTTTCAGGGTTATTATCTCCGAACTGACGGATCACTCGGATCTTTTGAAATACTGAAGACAGCCCTTCAAAACGGTTTTGTTGAAGGATATGAACCCGTTGATATTGTTGCCAGGGATATGACAAGCCGGATTGGTCAGAATGCGGAGCTCGGAATACAACTTACGAACATTTTGAACCGCACCATTTCAGGAAGCCTGCAGGTGAGTCTGGGTCACCTTACCCTGGAAACACAGGCCAGTTTTTCACTGGGTGCCAATGAAACACGGATGATTCAGGTACCGGTCATGGCAGGAGAACCGTCACCTGACAATACCTATCGCCTTGAAGTGATCGTCGATGCCGGAAAGGACGGAAAAGCATATCACCAGGAGAACATGCACGTAAATGTAATTTCAAAAGGCACCAAAAAAATAGATGGAAATCTGGAGGATTGGGAAAACAGTATTCCCCATACCGTAACAGCCGGATCGGCCAGCATTTCCGTGACCGAAGCTGCCTGGTATCCCTTCAAAAAATTCGACAAAGAAGCAGAAGGCCTTGCAACGGGTTTCCTGGCTTATGACGATGATTACTTTTATTTTGCGGCAAAAGTCGCAGACCCTACCCCTCATCCCGGCACCTTGCGTTTTGAAACCCGCAATGATGACGAGTTTTTTTATCCGGACACCAGCTATAAGCCCGATACCGAATTGTCGTTTAAAAAAACCAATGGCCGAAGGGATGCAGAAGAAAATGATCCCCTGGCATTGCAAAATCCGGATGGACCTGGCAGGATCATGAATTACTGGGAACCAGATAAAAACAACATAGGGTTTGGCCTTGATCTGCATTTGCCCCCGGGAAAAACCACACAGGTGTCGTTTTTCCTGCCAAATATAGATACCTGGCAAACCGGGGTGGAGATCAGGGATGCGGAAACCATGTCGCTGCTTGCCTCCCATACCTTTGAAAAGCTATGGGAAGGATTATACCTGGTATATGCCATGTCAGGAAATGTCAGGGTTACCTTCAAAGGGAACTGGTGGTATAATGTAAAACTGGCCGGCATTTTTATTGACAGCATCAGTAAAAGTTCAACAGATGCCAGTTCGGCAATCCTGATCAAAGAAGACTTCGGGACGAAAGGAAACTGGAAAGGAATTTATGGCAAAAGCGGATACTGGATCTTCGGGACCAACCCCTCACTCCCGGCCGGAATTACTATGCAGGCTACAGATATTGAAAAGCTGACGCCACTGGTATGGCCTGAAGGGGTTCGGCATTTTTCATACAGGAAAGATCCTGTATTGCCTGATAACAGCACCGGGATGGGATTTGCCACCGACAATGTTCAAATAGCCTTTAATGTAATTCCTATTGGAAAGGATGGATATGGGTCTCATCCTAAAGGAACCATGCCCCGCTATACAGGGTACAAATGCACTGACTACGAATATGCACTCAACCAGGTGGCTCCTGAATATGGAGGAGGCACTGAGATCTGGCGGTTACTGGTGCCGGGCATGCCGGAGAAACATTTTTATCCCCGTCAGCCTGCCTCACCCTTCGACGGTCCGGTAAAGCAAGGACAGTTGGCAGTCCTCCACATGGGGAACACCCGGATAACCGAATGTGCTATTCCCTGGAGTGAAATTCCGGATGTTAAAAAGGCACTCGATGAAGGTCGCACCATTAAGTTTTCATTTCGGGTGAACGATGACAACAACATGGGAAGTTGTATGGAGTTAGCCCGTGACCGCAGTGTATCGAAGAAAAATTCACGCGCTTTTCATGCATCCTGGAAAGAACACTGGGCAAATGAGGTGGAATTTGGATTTGAATAAGGCGACTTATTCAGAATGCCTGGTCATTGCACTCCCCGATCCCGTGAAAACTATAACGCGCTAACCGGTATTGGCGCTGAGAAAGGCACAGCCAGTGACCAGTAAAATCATTGGGGAGCCTTGCTGGGGTTTATGGAGTTCATTGAATCAGGCCAGTTCGAAGCGCCTGAAAAACCACTTCATTAATTTCTGTATGAATTTAAAAATATTAAATTTGACAAAAATGAAAAAATGCCCCTGCTGTTTGCGGAGGCTACTGCAATTTCAGACCAATTCATGGCAAATTTAACCAGCAGAACAAGGCAAATTAGCCTTAATGCAGGGCAAAAATATAAAATCAGGTTGAATTTTTCAATGGCTTGTAAGGGGCTTCCATCAATTATTTAATAGCACTTCATGCCTAACTTTTGCGAGAGATGAAAAACTTCAGGAGATGCAGCCTGAAGTGTGGCTGTGTTATCCGAATATCTATGAAAAAGCTGAGTTAAAGCTTCAATAGCTTAGATTTCAATATATTTCATAATGAACGAAAATAATCGACTCTTCAGTGACGAAAAAAATGATTTTAAAAACATGTTTAAGATGTACTTTAAACCACTGTGTCATTTAAGCCTGCACTATTTAGGTAATGAAGATGAGGCAAAAGGTGTTGTTCAGGATGCATTTATCAAGCTGTGGGAAGTAAGGTCAAATCTTGATTCAAATACAAAGCTGGGTAATTTTCTATTTACCCTCGTTAAAAATGATTGCCTAAATATTTTGAAGAGAAGGCAAATTCTTCTGAAACATCATGAGAAAATAAAATGGATGGAATTGGATTACCAGTATAAAAGTTTGGGGAAAATCAGTGATAATTTTCTGGAATTCAATGAGTTAAAAGAGAAAGTTGACCTGGCTGTAAAAAATCTTCCGGAGCATTGTCGGATTGTTTTTGAAATGAGCCGCAATGAAGAACTTAAAAACCGTGAGATAGCCGAGAAACTGGGAGTAACCCAAAAAACGATTGAAGCCCACCTGACCAAAGCTCTAAAACTTCTCCGGAAAGAGCTGAAGGAATATCTTCCCGTGATTGCTGTAATAACTGAAATTCTAAAATCAGTCCACATTTAAAATTTCTGTTAAATCCATTAGGGTATTTGAACCTTCGTTTGTTCATAAATAAACAATTTTGACGATGGATCAGAATATTATCATACACATACTTACCGGGGAGGCAACTACTGAAGAAAAGGAGTTTTTTTACAGGAGACTAAGTGAGAGTGAAGAAGAAGAGGAAATCTTCTACGAGGTGAAGAGTTTATGGCTTCATTCATCCATGAATCATCACAGCATAGACATAGATTCAGAATTTGAACTGCTCTGGAATAAAATTAAACATCCGAACAAACCTAAAGCTATAAAATTGCGAAGGATACTTCAATACGCTGCTATCGTATTGGTTATTCTGGGTATAGGCGGTATTTTCGGTTATTTGATTTCACAGAATTCACATCAAGATAGCGATTCAGGAATTCAGAAGTTTACAGCATTAAAAGGAAGCGTGGGAATTATTGAATTAGCTGATGGAACAAAGGTTTGGTTAAACTCAGGTTCTCAAATCAGCTATCAGGAAGTTGGAAAGCAGCGATTGGCCGAACTTTCTGGTGAGGCTTACTTCGAAATCAGGCATAAGGAGCACTTTCCATTTTCAGTAAAAGCAAACCAGGTTATAGTTCGCGATTTAGGCACAACGTTTAACCTTAAGGCATATCCGGAGGATAAGTTAATAGAAACCTCGCTTGTTGAAGGTGAAGCCGAAATTTTATCAAGCGAAGGGAATATATTGGCTACTTTAAACCCGGGAGATTGTGCCGTTTACCACCTTGAAGACAAGGACATTGAAATAGTTCCGGTTACCAAAAACGTGATGTCGGCATGGAGGGAAGGAAAATTTGTAATCCGCGATGAACGGCTTGAAGACATCTTTACTGAACTGAGCAGATGGTATGATGTGAAGTTTAAATTTGAAAATAACGAGGTGAGGGACTACCGTTATACGGGTACTATCAGGAAATCGACAACTGCCCAGCAAGTGCTGAAAATGCTGAAATTAACTGCAAACTTTCAATACCGGATTATCGAAAAACAATCCGGATCTGATGTAATTATTATCTATTAATACCTTTTTTACAATGAGAAGAATTATTTGAAAAACCTGGTTTAAACTGAAATGCCTATGGGAATAGTAACAGCAATCTAAACAAAAAACCGGGGAGCGGCTAACTCACCCGGTCATTCTTGTTGGAATTTACGGACGTGGAAATTTTAGCGATTTCCAGGCCCAATCAGTATTAATAAAAAACAAACAAAACTATGAAGAAAAAACTAAAATTTTCAGATCTCCATTGGTCTGGGACAAAGAAATTACTACTGGTTATGAAATTAACATCATTTTTTATATTCTTTTCCGTGATGGCCAACGCAGCCAGCACATATTCTCAGGTTACAATTTTTGATCTGAATGTGAAGAATGCGACGATTGTCGAGGTTTTTGACAAGATTGAACAGGTGACTGAATTCGGTTTCCTTTTTAAAACCGACCAATTTGATCTAGAGAAGCTCTACAATCTCGATATCAGGAATTCCAATATTGAAGAGATATTGAATGAAATTCTGCAAAAAGATCAATATTCCTACATTATTCTCGATCGGAATATCGTGATAATGAAAAAATCTTCAGGTACCCTTCAGGATGAAAAGAAAATAACACTTTCAGGCAGGGTTACCGATACAACAGGTGTGCCCTTACCCGGAGTAACGATAGTTTTAAAAGGTACTTACAATGGAACAGTAACTGATTCAGATGGGAAGTATACCCTCAATAATATTCCGTTGGATGGAACCATTATTTTCTCCTATATAGGAATGAATACGCAGGAGATCAGGGTGGGAGGAAAATCTACTTTAGATATTATCATGACCGAATCGACGATTGCCATAGGTGAAGTCGTGGCAATCGGTTATGGCTCGCTATCAGTCCGGAAAGTGTCAGGGTCAATTACCAATGTAACTGCCAAAGACTTCAACAAGGGCGCTTCACAAAATGCTGCCGATTTGCTACAGGGTAGAGTGGCCGGATTAACGATTACAAATCCCGGAGGTGATGTAACAACCTCACAAACGATACGGCTCAGAGGTACTTCTTCTCTCACTGGGTCCAGTTCACCTTTTGTAGTAATCGATGGTGTTCCCGGATTGGACATTAATTCCGTTGCCCCCGACGATATTGAATCGATTAGTGTATTAAAGGATGCTTCTGCCACAGCTATCTACGGTTCGCGTTCGGCAAGCGGTGTTATTTTGATCACCACAAAAAAAGGAAAACAGGGACAGACAAACGTTACGTATAGCAATTATGTTGCCGCTGATATTGCCACCCGAACTCCTGAAGTGTTAACTGCCCAGCAATGGCGCGATTATACCGCTTCACAAAATATGGATGTTTCAGGCCTTGATAAAGGTGCCAATACAAACTGGTTCGATGAAATTACCAGAACAGGTATATCGCAAAATCACAACCTCTCCATTTCCGGAGGATTGAAAAACGGAAGCTACAGGGCATCATTGAATTACCTTGACCGTGAGGGTGTAATGATCGACAATTATCTTACTCGCATCAACGGACTTATTTCAGTGAACCAGAAAGCCCTAAAGGACAAAATGGACATTACCCTGATTGCAGGAACAATTCAAAGCGATTTTCAGCCGAATAATACCCAGAACAGTGTGTATGCCTATAACATGCTGCCAGTTTACCCGGTAAAGAATCCGGACGGAACGTATTTTGATATCCAGGAATGGGATCAGGGGAACCCGGTGAACAACATGGAAAATAACAGCAATCTTCACAAAACAAGTCAATTGTATACCAATGCAAAAGTTGATCTCGAGATTTTCAAAGGTTTTACAGCAGGCATAAATCTGTTTAAACAGCGCAGAACAGAAGATGTGAGTGTATATAACGCATCAACAACTGCAGCCGGTCGTCAGGATCATGGATATGCAGAAAGGGAAAATATGCTTTGGGACAAAAACCTGTTTGAAACCACTGCAGAATATGCCAGAACAGCTGGAAAGCAAGACTTTAGAATTCTGGGCGGTTATTCCTACGAAGAAAATCTTTACCAGCAGTTAGGCGCTTCAAACCGTGGATTCATCAGCGATATTTTCGAATACAATAATCTGAGCCTCGGAGAAAACCTTTATCCTACTGATGTTAATTCCTACAAGAGCATTAGCAAACTGATCTCATTTTTTGGCCGTGTAAATTACAGTTTTGACAATAAATATATTTTCACCACCACATTGCGACAGGATGGCTCATCCAAATTCGGCGAAAATCATAAATGGGGTCTTTTCCCTTCAGCATCTGTGGCATGGCGGATTTCAGACGAGGAGTTTATGAATAATGTTAATGCCGTTTCAGATTTGAAATTAAGAGTTGGATATGGAGTTGTTGGTAATCAGGATGGTATCGATCCATACCAATCGCTGGCTTTGTATGATAGGGGCAGTGAATATTTCGATAACGGCAGATGGCACAATACCTATTTATACTCGCAGAATAACAATCCAAACCTGAAATGGGAGCAAACGGCAACCTTCAATCCGGGGATCGACTTTGGATTCATTGCTAACCGCATCACAGGTTCCATAGACTATTACATTAAAAAGACAACCGACTTGTTATACGTTTACAATGTTCCTGTTCCACCCTATTTATATTCAACCATGCTGGCTAATGTTGGCGATATGGAGAACAAGGGGTATGAAGTTGTAATTAACGGCGATATCATGAATAAAAATGATTTTCGCTGGACTGCCTCTGTCAATTTTGCACACAATAAAAATGTTATCACCAGGCTATCTAACGAAAGTTTCCAGACTGATAATATCAAAACTGGTAATGTCAGCCTTCGTGGCTCTGGATATTTGACCAGCTCAATCATTGAAGAAGGACAGGAAGTAGGGACTTTTTATAATCTGAAATGCAATGGAATTGATGAAAATGGCAAATTCATTATAGAAGATATCAGTAAAGATGGTCAGATTAATAATGACGACTATACCTACATTGGTCATGCCATGCCGAAACTAACCTATGGCATCCTGAACAGTTTCTCGTACAAGAAAATCGATTTTACATTCTTCTTTCGCGGATTGTATGGCAATGATGTGTTGAATACACCCCGAATTCAATATTCAAACGCGAAATGGTTACCTGGCGGAAATGTTTTGGAGGAAGCGATAACCAACGGTATTACAGATGATCCTTTATTTTCGAGCTATTACATTGAAAGTGGCTCATTCCTGAGATTAGAAAATGTCAACCTGGCTTATAATTTTGATCTGCGCAATACATTGGGCATCAATAAATTCAGAATTTTTATCTCCGGGCAAAATTTATTCCTGATCACGAAATTTAAAGGTCTTGACCCGGAAGTTAATATGGATGGTCTTGCTCCGGGTGTGATGGACATCTATTACGTTCCCAAGTCAAGGACATTGTCCGCTGGCCTCGAAATCAGTTTTTAACATTAAAACTACCGCATCATGAAGAAAATAAAATACAGTATCATATTGGCAATTCTTATTGCAGCATTTTCAAATTCATGCACAGATCTTGACGAAACGGTTTACAGTGAGGTTCCGGTAGATAAGTTCGGAACGAATCAGGATCAGGTAAATGCGCTTGTAGGATCCATCTATAGTACACTCAAGGGTCATATAGAAAATTGGGATTCATACATTGTACTGGATGAACTTTCAGGAGATATGATGGCAATCCCGGGATTCAAAGGTGGAGACTGGGGAGAACCGATGTTCCGGCAGGCCATGCAGCATACCTGGAATTCTCAGAGCAGCGGATGGAACGGAGTCTATAATAATCCGAGCAGCGGAATCTCACTTTGTAACCAGACCATCTATATGATCGAAACTAATCCAGCCATTACAGATGAAGCCAAAGCAAGCATTATTGCTGAAGTCAGGGGTGTTCGCGCATTCTGGTATTATACCCTGTGTGATCACTACGGAAATGTACCGATTGTCACTGACTTTCTGGATCAGACCCTACTTCCGGCGACCAGGACCAGAAAAGAGGTTTACGAATTCATTATAAACGAGCTCAATGATATCAAAGATGAATTGAGAGACGATGTGGCTACTCCGGCAAGTTATGGTAAGTTCACGCAAGGTGCAGCATATACTTTACTGGCAAAAATGTACCTGAATGCCGAGGTCTGGAACCCTTCAGAAGGCGCAAAATGGCAGCAATGTATCGAGGCTTGCGACAAGGTTATTGGTATGCCATACATTCTGGAGCCGAATTGGAAGACCAATTTTATCCCGAATAACGAAGTCTCGAAGGAAGCGATATTATCCGGAGTTTTCAAAGCAGGTGGAAGTGGCCAGCAAAATGACATCGCCATCAATACGCTTCATTATCTCGATCCCATTGCACTCGGTTTAAGCATTAGTCCCTGGAATGGTTTGGCCGCTAATCCTGACTATGTCAAATCATTTGACACGTTAGATGTCAGGTATAAGGGATCGTTTTTAATTGGACCGATGATTGACCCGGCAACCAAGGAAGTTTTGATAACAGCACATGGTAGACCTCTGAACCATACAGTTGATATGGTTATGAATGAGGTGGATGAAACCGGCTGGGGCTGGATTAACCAGGAAGAAGGTGCCCGCATTGCTAAATGGGACTTTGCAGCCGGATTGAGCACCTCCATGGAAAATGACATTCATATTTTCCGACTGGCCGATGTTTACCTGATGAAAGCTGAGGCATTGCTCCGCACCGGTGGAAGCGTGGCCGAAGCCACTGACCTGGTTAATAAAATTCGTGCCAGGGCATTGTCAGATCCTGCAAAATTGCTTGATGCTGCTACGTTGAACGATATATACAAAGAACGCCGGTTTGAATTTGCATGGGAAGGATGCTCCCGGCAGGATATGATCCGATTCGGAACATTTCTCTCCGCACGTCCACCTTTCAAACCATGGGAGAGTGATCCTAAATACTTATTATATGCTATTCCCCAGGAAGTTATTGATGCAAATTCAAACATCATACAAAACCCGGGATATTAGTATTTAAAAATCTATAAAATGAAAAACTTATCACGAAGAAATTTCTTAGGAAACATGGGCACAATGGGTGCAGCAGCAGTAGTTGCGCCAACCTTAATGGCTTCTGCTTCAGTAACTCCACAACCGGAGGGTGGTTTTAAACCGTTCGGAAGAAAGGTGAAAGTTGGAATTATCGGCTGCGGAAGCGTGATGAATGGCAATTATGCTCCTCATCTGGGGAAATGTCAATATGCCGAAATAGTGAGTTGCTGCGACATTAAACCAGATCGTGCTGAAAAAGCCGCAAAAACATTCAATATCCCCAATTGGTATCCACATATTGATAAAATGCTGGCTGGAGCTGAATTCGACTTGTTGGTAAATTGTACTGACATGCAGGAACATGGCCGTCTGAACAAAATAGCTATTTTGGCCGGCAAATATGTTTGGAGCGAAAAACCAATGGCTACCACTTACAAGGAAGGACGTGAGCTTTTTGACTTGGCCATATCTATGGGAAAACATATCTGGGGTGCACCTGCCATGGTGAACAGTCCTCAGTTTGCTTTTATGGCGCGGCAACTTAATGCCGGTAAACTTGGCCGGGTTGCGGCAGCACATGCTCACTACGGACATCAGGGTCCGGAATGGTCTGCATTTTTCTATGAAGAAAATGGCGGTAGTATGCCGGATTTAGGGGTATACAACATGGTTTCGCTTACAGGTTTGCTCGGACCAGCCAAATCAGTTATTGCCATGTTGAATATAATTACTCCAACCCGTAATGTGGAGGATAAAGGATTTATTCAGGTTAAAGCCGAAGATAATGCCCATATTCTGTTGGAGCATCAAAATGGCGTACTTTCACATGTTCAATGTGGTTTTAACTATTTCAATCCGGCAGGTCATTCAGGCCTGGGAGAGAACCGTCCCACAATTTCTATTGTCGGATCAGATGGAGCTTTAAATCTGGTTGGTTATGACTGGCATCCTCTGGGCGTAGAACTGGCTACAACATCCCATCCTGAAATTGAAACCTCTGTAACCGATTCGGGTACATTTGTATGGCAGGAAGGAGCTTCAGTGATTTGCGAACACCTTTCAACAGGCAAAGAATTGCTGATCACTTCAGAACATGCGCTGCACGTTTTGGAAATCATTGAAGGGGCTCGAAAATCGCAGGCTACAGGACAACGGATTTCATTGCAGTCGGCATTTAAATGGCCGGTAGTTGTTTAAGTTTAATAATGGAATATATGGAAAAAATTGATCGAAAAAGTTTCCTTATCAATTTAGGAACAATTGGTGCTGCCTCTGTTGTTGTACCATCAATATTTGCTTTTAATACTGAGTCCTCAGATTTTAAACCCTTTAACCGCAAGGTAAAGGTTGGTGTAATTGGTTGCGGAAGTGTTTCAAGAATGTATTTACCACATTTGTTAAATTGCCCGCATGCTGAAATTGTAAGTCTGTGTGACATTAAACCTGAAAGGGCAAAGAATAAGGCAGCCGAATTTAAAGTTGCCAACTGGTATCCTCATATCGATAAGATGCTGGCAGGTGTCCCTTTCGATCTGCTTGTTAACCTGACTGACATGCAGGAACATGGCCGATTAAACCGCATAGCGATAAATGCAGGGAAATATGTTTGGAGTGAAAAACCAATGGCCAATTCGTATAAGGAAGGCAAGGAATTGCTTGACCTTGCTTTTAGTAAGAATTTACGCATGTGGGGTGCCCCTGCAGTGGTTAACAGTCCACAATTTGCTTTTATGGCAAAACAGATCAATGCCGGTAAGCTGGGAATACTTTCAGCCGGACATGGGTGTTATGGGCACGAGGGACCAAACTGGTCGTCGTTTTTCTACGAAAAACTGGGTGGCAGCATGCCCGATTTGGGGGTTTACAACATTGCCACATTGGTTGGGCTTTTGGGCCCGGCTGTTTCAGTAACATCGATCCTTAATATTGTAAATCCTGCGCGTGAGATAGAAGATAAGGGTATTATAAAGGTTGAAGAGGAAGATAATGCCCATATCCTTCTGGAACATAAGAATGGAGCAATTTCTCATATTCAGTGTGGTTTCAATTATGTGAATGCACATAGTTATGAGGGTGAAGAGGTTTCTACTTTATCTGTAATTGGATCAAAAGCTAAAATGGACATGATTGGTTATGACTGGTGGCCATTTGCTGTAGATATGGCAACTTCGGAGCATAGAAAATACGAACGCCTTTGCACTGAACGTGGAACCTACGTGTGGCAAGAAGGAGCATCAATAATATGTGAATATCTGACAACAGGTAAGGAGCCGTTAATTAACGCTGAGCATGCTTTGCATGTGCTCGAAATTATTGAGGCCGCAAGAGAATCAAACCAGTCCAGAAGGCGCATTGATTTGAAATCGTCATTTAAATGGCCGATTGTTGTGTAATAAAATCATGAATGAAAAACCCTTCCTTTATCGTGGAAGGGTTTTTTGTACATTTAAAACTGAATCAAATAAAATCAATTTTATTATCCATCTTATTAAGTGTATTATTCTAAGATATGCAAGCTTCCATATCATTCATCCAATATTTAAATTCGATAATATTTTCGCGGAATAATGCGCTTCGGGCTTCTTTTTTATTTGGTTTTGCCTGTCTTTCCTCGTGGATGCCGATGTTCAACTTATGGCTCGAATCAAACGGATTAAGCGGGATTCAGATAGGTGTCATCGCTTCAATCCCATGGTTGCTGATGCTGGTCATTCAGCCGTTTTGGGGAATGCTTGCCGATAAATATGGCAAAATATTGTGTTTGAAAATAAGCCTGATTGGTGCCCTCCTGCTTTTTGTCCTTTTTCCATTTGTGAAATCAGGTGTTGCGCTTTTTGCAGGTATGACCATAGCCCTTTCGCTTTTTAATACACCGGTCTTACCTTTTCTTGACAGCATTGCCCTCGATCATGTTGAGAGCAAACACATCAGATCATATAGTACCATCCGATTCTGGGGGGCAATTGGTTATGCGCTTGGAGCTTCATTCACAGGCTGGCTGATTTCGCTGATTGGAGTTCAGGCTGCCTTCTTTTCGAGTGCGGGGTTTTTGCTGCTATGTTATCTGTCTGCCCTTAAAATTATTAATGTGAAGCTGGAAGCTAGTGCTATTGATGTTGAATTTAAGTACCTCGGAAAGATTATTTCAAACAAAATTCTCCTGATCTTTTTGCTCATTATTGTGATTGTTTCCATTAGTCAGTCGGCCATTACTTTTTTTCTGGCTTTGTATATGAAACAAATCGGAGCCTCGTCCGAAACAACAGGCATGGCCATTGGGATGGAAGGGATCAGCGAATTGCCATTTTATTTTATCGCGGCCTGGTTGCTTCAGCGCATGGCTCCGGGAAAAGTGGTTTTTATAGCCATCATTGCTACCGCAGTCAGGCTGTTTCTGTATTCGATAAACAGCAATCCCGATCTGGTGATTTTTATAGAGGCCATGAATGGGCTGACATGGACACTTTTATGGGTATCTTCTGTGGAATTTGTGAATAGCCTGGTTCCGGCAAAATACAGAACTACAGGCCAGAGTATGCTTTGGGCTGCCTATTTTGGCGCAGGTGCGGTCCTGGGCAATATCCTGAGCGGTTGGATGTATCAGCTCATGCCAATGGATCAGGTTTATGCAACCCATGGATTGATTGTCCTTGTTATTGCAACAGTGGCCTTTTATATATTTTTCATCAGCAAAACAAATAAAATTGAAGCCACATGATAAAACTTCTTTCTGATGGTACTGTAGATGAAATGATTTCAACAGCATGCAAACTGGTCATTGAAAAAGGAATGTCAACCCGCAATTCAGAATTAATTGAAGCTGCCCGCAAAAATGAATCGCTTCAGGTAAAAGGAAACCGGATTTTTCCATCATCAGAAGCCCTGCAATCATGCCTGGTTCATATGAAACAGAATCGTATTTCAACAACTGATTATTACCGGCATCAGCATGGCTGGCCAGATATGCTGATTGATCATCAGGTCACCAATGAATTGGTGGTCAAACTGACTGATTTGCCTTATCAGTATTGTGATCATCATGCACAGCAAATAGTTCCCTTAACCCGCAGTCATGTGATTGAAGGAACAAAGCTGATGCAGGTTCTGTCGGCAAAACAAGACATAAAGGGTTACACTTGCGGGGTACCCCAGGATACCGCCGATCCGCTGAAAACCATCGAACAGTATTTGATCGGATTCCGGTATAATCAAAACGGCGGTGGAACCATTCAATCAGTTGCTGCCGAAGTTGAAACGGAATTCAACGAAATTTGCTGCATCGCGGAAGGTCGCGAAAACCTTCAGGATCGAAACCTGATGCTTTTTTCACCCAGTCCCATGATCCTGGATGCTGACGATCTTTATCTTTGCTTCAAGCCCGGCATCAATCTCGGAAGTTTTATGGTCGGATCGATGCCAATGATGGGAATGACCGGACCCGTTGACCCGATTGGTTCATACACACTTGGTATTGCTGAAGTGCTGGGTGCCGCAACCATCTTGCACGCGCTTTTCCCCCAAGCCAGGGCTTACATTTATCCGCATCCGCAAGCCATGGATTTGAAAACCGGACAAATGGCCTTTGGCACCATCGAGCATGCCCGTTTGGAAATGATGAAATTACAGGTCATGAAGGCCCTTGGTCTTCAGTATTATAACCTGAAAGACATCATGACATCGGCACAAATGCCCGGAAGCATGGCCCAGGGCGACAAGGCGCTGGGGTTTTATACCGGGTTCATGGCTGGCTATAAAGCATTTAACCTGATGCCATTATCGACCGACCAGGTTTGGTCGCCGGTACAGGCATTACTGGATATCGAAGCGGTAAGATATGCATGGGCAGCTACTCGTCCAATTAATAATCCTGAAGCAGTTTCCAATGCCTTTGGAACAATTTGCGAGGTGATCGATAATGATCAACTATTTGGTGAAACAATTGATACACTGATGAATATGGATGTAAACTATGATATGAATTCGGTACACAAGCGGTTTTTTTCTTCAGAAGTATGGATAACAGGCGGCCGGAAAACTGAACTTGTTGCAGTAGAGGAAAAGTGCGCTGATCTCATTTCTGAATGGGATTATCATCCGGAACAAATGAAGCTGGAGAAAATTTTGAATATCTATAGCAGACTATGCAAAAAATACAATACCGACCCAATCCGGTTGGATTAATCCTGAACCTATGAGTTGTTACATTGGAATAGATTTAGGAGGCACTTCCATCAAAGGAGGACGCGTTGAATCCGGTAAAATGATCAGAAATGAAGTTTTCCCGGTAAATCCGCAGGGAACCAGAGAAACCATCTTTAGCGATGTATGCAATTTGATCGGAAAGCTTTGGACTGAGCAGGTAGAGGGGATCGGTTTTGCTGTTCCTGCACTAATTGACTTTGAGAGTGGAACGATATACGGTCTTTCGAACATTCATCAATTCAACGGATTCGCCATTCGGAAAGCCCTTGAAACACAGTTTCCTGTTCAGGTGAGACTTCAAAATGATGCAAATTGTTTCGTGTTGGGCGAAATGCATTTCGGCGAGGCCAAAGGATATCGGGATGTTGTTGGTCTGATCACCGGAACCGGAACCGGGGCAGGTCTGATTATTGATGGTAAACTGCACAATGGCGAACACTTTGGAGCCGGAGAACTGGGTATGATTCCATACCTGGACGGTTGCTACGAAGACTATTGCAGCGGTCAATTCTTTACTTCCCATTATAAGGTTTCAGGAGAAGTAATGACAGCACGCGCTAAAACCGGCGATGCTGAAGCGCTGGATGCTTTTAAAATTTATGGATTGCATCTTGGAAGTTTGATCAACCTGATATGCTATGTAATAGATCCCCAGGTTATTGTTATCGGAGGCTCTGTGAGCAAATCGTTTGAATTGTATCAAACAGGACTTACAGAATCATTGAGAAAGTTTTACTTCGATAATCCGGATAAGGTGATCATTAAGCCATCCGTAAGCCTGGATATTGCCATTTATGGTGCTGTTAGTCTTTTCTTATGAATAGATGGTAATGCGGTGTGAATTAATTCGATCAACTAACCATGAAGAGAATTTCAGTTGGAAAACCACGAAAACAAAAACTGGTTCTATTTGGAAAAGGTATGGACGGTTTCGAATTCTGTAAGACAAAAACATAAATAATATGACTAAATACTTTGAAGATATCCTCAAACAGCCAGTCCAGCTTCAACGCTCCCTGGATTATACCTTGAATGAAGGTTGGACTGAAATCGAAAAAGCGATCCGGTTAATCCGCCCGGCAAAAACAATTTATATTTCAAGCATAGGGGCCAGCCTGAATGCCGGATTGGCTATTCAGGCAACATTTAATGAGGCTGGGATGCCAACTCATTTATGTGATTCATCCGAATTCCTGCATTTTACAACTATTCCAGAAAAATCCGTTGTCATTCTTCTATCGCGCAGTGGTCAAAGTGTGGAGGTGGTAAAAGCAGTTTCGAAATGCAGAGATGCCGGTGCTAAAGTTATTTCAATAACCAACAGCGCCAACAGTGTTTTGGGACAGCAATCGGATGTGTGTTTACTGACTCATGTTGATTTTGACCACAGCATTTCGGTGAATACCTACACTTCAATCATCCTTACCGGTCAGATACTGGCATCTGCTTTCAATTCATCCTTTTCGAAATCGGAAATTACCAAATCCCTTAAGCGAACTCTTAATCAGGTTATTCCTGAAATTCCCAAATGGAAAGATATCATTGATCAGTCGGATTGGCTGGATATGGATTATTCTAGCTATTTTCTTGCCCGGGGCGCTAATCTCTCTTCAGCATTTGAAAGCATGCTCATTTGGCAGGAAGGCGCAAAACAACCGGCTTCTGCTATGACAACCGGGGCATTCAGGCATGGTCCTCAGGAAGTACTGATCAACAAAATTAATATGGGTATATGGATAGATCAGGAAATTGCCCGCGAAAACGATTTCAAATTAATAAACGATATGCATTCTCAGGGCATCAAGCTTTTAACGATTGGAAATAATCTACCGGCTGATTTAAAAGGATTGAAAATTGAAATGCCCCAAATACTCAATTCGTTTCAACCTATAATAAATATCATACCAATACAGTTGGCGGTCGACCAGTTTGCCAGGATAAAGGGAGAAGATTGCGATAGTTTCCGGTTCTGCAACTTTGTGGTTGAATACGAAGGCGGACTCTAAGATTTAATTGAACCGGGCAGTTTCCTGTTGTACATAATTCCCTTATCACCCTTTATCCTTGCATTTTACAATATTCCCCTGCAATCAGTATAAATATATTGCAGTGGCAAATTGGACGAAATTGCCATGGGTATAAGACAATTATCTTCCTATGCTTCATATGAACCTGTTATGTGAAACATCAATATCAGTCATTCAGCATTGTTAATGGTAAATTTGATATATGATAAATCCGTACCTATAAATCATCCGAATTAAGAGTTGATATAGTATAAGTTGATAACATATTCTGTTTCAACTCTTAATTCGTATTAGTAATTAATAAGTAAAACAATTAATTATAACAAGCTAAGCAAAATGAAAAAATTGATCATTTCCTCCCTGGCTTTTTGGATGAAAAGACAAATAAAATAGTCACAATTAAGGTGGGTAAAAAAATGATATCTCCTTTATTGAAAGCTGATTCGTTCAATACGTTTGTCATTAAAAAACTTTAACCCGCTAACCCTATGAGAAAAAAGATACTTTCTTTATTCACCATTGTCCTTTGGGCATGTTCAATACATTCGCAAACGGATACTGGATTACTTGTTTGTATTTCAAATAATGAATCCGGTTTACTCACAGCGAAAATTCAACTTGCCATTGACTCCTGTGCTTCGAAAGGCGGAGGAGTTGTCTATTTCCCCGAAGGCAGCTATTTAACGGGGGCCTTGCGGTTAAAAAGCAATGTCACGCTTCATTTCGACAAAGGAGCGTTGCTACAGGGAAGCGATAACTACCTCGATTATGGCAAGGGTGAGTGGAAAAACGGCCTGATCACGGGTGATAGCCTGTTTAATATCACCCTTGAAGGAGAAGGCCTTATCAATGGTGTTAATTGCGTCAATCCCAATGGAGAGGAGGGTTTCCGCGGACCTCATTGTATAAGGCTGACAAATTGTAAGAATATTGTCATCCGGGGAATTACCATAATCAATTCAGCAAACTGGGCGATCAACTGCAGGTACTGCAGCGATGCAACCATTGAGCAGGTTTCAATTCGGGGAGGACATGATGGTCTCCACACCCGGTTTTGCCAGAATTTTACTGTAAACCAATGCGATTTCCGCACCGGAGATGATGCGTTTGCCGGATGCGACAACAGGGATTTTATCGTCTATGACTGCAAAATCAATACCTCATGCAACGGTTTCAGGTTCGGTTGCTTTAATTTCAACGTGAAAAATTGCCTTATCTGGGGACCTGGTGAATACAAGCACCGGATCAGCAACCGCACCAATATGCTGGCTGCCTTTGTGCATTTTTCACCTGGCGATGAAAATCCAAAGCAGGTAAGCGGAAACTGGCTCATTCAGGATGTAACCATCAAAAATGTGGATTGCGTTTACAATTATAACTTTGAAAACGGACTATGGCAAACAGGACAACCAGTGACCACCATGATATTTGAGAATATAAAAGCTACGGGTATCCTCAATTCATTCAGCATTGCAGGTGATCAAAACAAAAGCCTGAGACTGATCATTAAAAACGCTGATTTTTCATTCCGGGAAGGATCTGAGGAATATTTACCCGTTTTTGAGGGTAGAAAAGCCCGTTCATTGGCGTTCTTCAATATGTATAACTTTGATACCCTTGAATTGCATCATGTTATTTTTCACCACCATGGAACATTACCGGTTTTGGAATGCAATTCAGGCAACGAGGCATGGTTTGATCAGGTAACCTTTTTGCCTGATCCTCAATCACAGCCATTCCTGTTGGAAAATGTACTGAAAATCAGGAATGATTAATCATGAAAACACCAACGCGAATCCTGGTTGTTTTACTTATTGGCCTGGTTTTTCCTTTTTCGGTCAAGGCCTTTCAGTTAAACCAATTTTCTGTCACAAACTTCGGCGCCGAGGCCGACGGTATTACCGATAATACAAATGCCTTCCGGCAGGCCATCAGGGCAGCATCGGCGTCAGGGGGAACCGTGTTTGTACCCGCGGGGAAATATTTGATCAGAGGAAGCCTGCATCTCGAAGGGGTCTCCCTCCAGGGAGAAAACCTGGCTCCCCGATCCTGGGAACCCCTGAACGGAACGATCATACTGGCAACGGGGGGCAGGGATAATGAAAAGGCAGGGGCCTTGTTCGAGATGCGCAATTCCTCCGCCGTTTCAGGAATTACGGTATATTACCCGGAACAGAATGTGGATACGATCCACGCCTATCCATGGACTTTTCATATCGGGAGTTATTCACCTGACTCAACCGTATTCGATTGCACCATTGAGAATGTTACCCTTATCAACAGTTACAATGGCATCCATGCCGGACCTAATGAAAATGGGAGGCACCGAATTAATAGTGTATTCGGATGTGTTTTAAGAAGGGGCATATTCGTTGAAAGTGTGGGCGACATCGGCAGGATTGAAAATGTACAGTTTCATTGTCATTTCTGGGCAAGCCCGGCTACAAACGGCGATTTTCGCAAAGTGTTCCAATATATGCAGGCAAACTGTGAAGCATTCATCCTGGGACGAAGCGACTGGGAATACCTGACCAACACTTTTGTATTCCCGGCAAAGATCGGGTATCATTTTATCCACACTGAAAACGGCAATTGGAGCGGCTCCTGTAACGGACAATTCAGCGGCATTGCAGCCGATGCCACTGAGACCTGCATTGTGGCGGAGTCCATCCAGTCGCAGGGATTGCTGATTACCAATGGGCAGTTTAATTCCCACCTGGCCGGGCGAAGCACCCAAATTTTAGTGGAAAAGGATTGCGAGGGTAGCATCCGGTTTACCAACTGCGGATTTTGGGGACCCGTAAAACAGAATGTTCACATCCTGGGAAACTCCTACGTGTCTTTTATGAATTGCTATTTTTCAAGCAACCATGTGTCAAAGGACCCAGATGACCCTGACTGGTCGATCATTGCAGAAAACGGGAAATTGCAGGTGCAGTCCTGCACATTTGATGGTACGCAAACCGATGAAGTGAAACAGTGGACTTATGCGGGAGAAAAACGCCGGCCTGAAAGCATATGGCTGAAAAAAGATGTAAAAAGCGCAATCATCACCGGCAATAACGGATTCAACGGGATATCTGTAAAAAATGAAATCGGCAGTAGGGCATATCTGTCTGGAAATGAACCTAATAGTAATAAATAATCCAATAATATATAATGAAATTACTCATCATCGGTGGAACAGGAAACATCAGTACAGGAATCACAAAAATGATGCAGGGTAAAGGCCATGATATTACCCTTTTTAATAATGACACCCGGCGGCCCGACTGGCTGTTGCAAGAGGTTAATGTCGTTTGCGGCAACAGAAACGAACTCGACAAGTATGAAGCCGGACTTTTTGCTTCGGGATCTTATGATTGTGTAATGGATATGATATGTTTTGAACCGAAAGATGCTGCAATAGATATCAGTCTGTTTAAAAACAGGACAAAACAGTTTATTTTCTGCAGTACGGTGGATGTTTATCCTAAAACAGGATCAGGCTATCCCATAAACGAAGATACGGTTATTGGCGCCCTGCCTTCTTTTCCTTATGCATACAAAAAGGTTGAATGTGAAAAACTGCTATGGGAGGCACACAGAAAAAAATATTTCAGCCTGACTGTCATTCGTCCGGCCGCTACTTATAATGAATCATGGAGTCCCGGTGTACATACCTTCGGGGGGCAAACCTATCATCTTCACCGGTTGCTTCATGGCAAACCCTTCATTTTGCACGGGGATGGCAATTCAATATGGACAGCTGCCCACAGGGACGATACGGCAAAGGCCTTTACCGGCGCCGCAGGCAACGAAAAAGCCTATGGACAGGCCTACAATGCCAATGGCGACGAAATGTACACAATGAAGAAAATGTGGCGCACTATTGCCATAATTCTCAATGCCCCCGAGCCGGATTTCATCTATATTCCCACGAACCTGCTATATAAAATGGCCCCGGCGGAATCTGAGTGGTGCCGTGAAAACTTTATGCACAATAACATCTTCGACAATTCCAAAGCCAAATCTGACCTGGGCTTTAAATATACCATACCCTTTGAGAAAGGTGCTAAAATGAGCTGTGATTATTTAATCCTCCATAACCTGGTTGAGGACTCGGGTAATTATCCGTTCTATGAGGCAATTATAGAACAATGGCGCAGCCTGCAAGAAAGCCTGCATAAAATCAACTGATTGATCGGTAATATGAATAATCAGACATTGAAGCTGAAGGTATCTGACAATGGACATTTTCTCCAATACGAAAATGGATGCCCTTTTTTCTACCTGGCAGACACGGCTTGGGAACTGTTTCACAGGTTAACCCTGGAGGAAATTGAGTTCTACCTGGAAACCAGGAAAGAACAGGGATACAATGTTATTCAATGTGTTCTCATCAGTGAATTGGATGGATTGAGAACCGGAAATGCATACGGACAGATTCCGTTTATGGATGAAGATCCCTCGAGGCCAAATCCTGATTATTTTGATTTTATTCACAAAGTGCTCAGTTTAGCGCAGTCGTGCGGGATATTCATGGCTTTGGTCCCGACCTGGGGGGATAAAATTGATAAAGTATTTGGCATTGGACCTGAAATATTTAATGAGACCAATGCTTTTGCTTATGGAAAATGGCTCGGAAAAAATTTCAATGAGGTACCTAACCTAATATGGATGAATGGGGGCGATCGTTCGGGTGCGGGACGAAATTATGCCGTGTGGGATGCACTGGGCGAAGGCATTAAATCGGGAGATCCCGGTCACCTGATGACGTTTCATCCCTGGGGTGAGGCAAGCAGTTCCATGTGGTTCCATGATGCAGGGTGGCTCGACTTTAACAGCTGCCAGAGTGGTCATTCCATGCGCAATTATCCGAATTACATGATGATTGCCTTTGATTACCTTCGACAGCCTGCAAAACCATGTATTGATGCAGAACCCCGATATGAGGCGCATGCCGTAAACTGGAAACCGGAAGAAAATGGAGTTTTTGATGAGTACGATGCCCGACAGGCTGCCTATTGGAGCGTATTTGCAGGTGCCTGCGGTCATACATACGGCGCACATCCGGTATGGCAGATGGCTGATATAAAGTGCGATCCCGTTGGATTTGTCAAACTTACCTGGAAAGAGGCCCTCACCCTTCCCGGGGCCTCACAATTGATCCATCTCAAAAACCTGCTCCTGTCGCGCCCCTATTCCGAACGGGTTCCCGATCAGAGCCTGCTTACATCACCCAGGGTTGGCGATGAGCACATTTGCGCCACGCGCGGCGAAAATTACATCCTGGCCTATTTGCCCCGGGGAGGAACTGTTGAAATAAATGCATCCGGGATCAGCCAATGGCAGGTAAATGCCTGGTGGTTCAATCCGCGCAACGGGGCTTCTGAATTTATCGGGAAAACAGATAACCATTCTTTGCTGAATTTTACATCACCGTCATCAGGCAGGAATTTTGACTGGGTACTTGTGCTGGATGATCCTGAAAGCCGGTTCAATATTCCCGGTAAAACGTTGAGAAATCCCTAGCTATGAGCAAACGAAGTAACAATCCCCTGTCCTATCTCTACCTCGTGTATTTCATTTACTTTTTTTGCGGTATGGCACAGTGTTTTGAAAGTGTCTTCCCCAATGAATTTATCGAAAATTTTCACCTTACAAATACCCAGTGGGCCTATACTTCCCTGGCCAAAAACAGTGCATTCCTGCTGTTATCCATTCCTATCGGCTTTATTGCCTCCGGTATCGGGTATCGAAAGTGCCTGACAATTGCTATGCTCCTGTATTCGACCGGCACATTTTTAATCATACCGGCCCTCAATCATGGATGGTACTGGCTCATTCTGTCTGCTTTCTTTATTGTTGGGGCCGGTTTCAATTTTCAACTGGTAGTTGGAAATCCTTTGCTTTCTGATTTAGGTAAACCTGAAGGCAGTGCAAGCCGGCTTAACTTTGGAAATGCCCTGGGCGCCATTGCCTGGATAATTGCCCCTCTGCTCATCACAATTATAGTACCTGCCGGCATCACCCGTTCAGCAGATAAAATTCCTTACATGATCCGGATTTTTACGGCTATCGCAATAATATTGGTAATTACGTTGATAACCACTTTATTTATCAGGGAACAAAACCAATCTCAGAATCGAAACAAAAAAACTGCTTGGGAAAAGAGTTCAAATATACCAATATGGAAAAACACAAAGATATTGTTTGGCTTTGTGGCAATATTCCTGGTGCTGGGTTGTGAAGGGGGAATATTTTCATTTTACCAGGTGTATCTGAAAAACATCACTTCAACGCTTTCGGATCTGCAGAAATCAACTTTCACCCATTATACAGGGATTCAGCTTACACAAAACCAGTTGTTATTTACTGTATTTTTTAGCTTGTATGCTGCAGGCCGTTTACTCGCCAGCATCATTCAAAGAAAGGTGAAACCGGCGTTTACAGTACTGGGTTCTTTGGTTATTTCAATAGTTGTATTGGCCCTTGTAGTATTTGTCACCCAAGGCATTTCAGGAATTTTATTAATAACCAGTCTGGGGTTTTTTATCAGTATTCTGTTTCCTACCTTATATTCCATGGCTATTGAGGGATTGGGGAAGGATACAGCCAAGGCCTCCGGCATTCTGACCATGGGCTTTCTGGGAGGTACCGTAATTCCTGTAATACAGGGAAAACTGGCGGATATTTTCACTGTTGGTTTTTCATTTATCATTCCTATTGTGGCGTATGGAATAGTTTTAATGTATGTATTCTATTATCTTCGGGTTACTTCGGATAAAATAATTACGAGTAACTCAAGCGTATATGAATAGCAAATTCACCCGACGAAATTTTGTTAAGACCTCGGCATTGGCCACAGGAACACTGGTTGCCGGAACCGCGGTTACTGCCTGCACACAAGGCAACCCTGGTCAGCCTTTGAAGGCTGAAACCTTCCCTCTTTTTCATCATCCGGATTACAAACCTGCTGACGGTGTATCCGGATTATTGTTTTCACAAACTGGATACCTGCCTGATTATCCTGTTCGCATAATTATCCGGTTACCGCAGGAAAAATACTTGTCGGAAAAGGCCCTTTGCAGGCTGGTTCCGGTGATTTCCGGGAAAAAGAACGAAACGCCCTTAAAATACTGGGGTGAAATATGGAAAAGTCACTGGTGGATCGCTGAATTTACCGGCATTTCCGAGGGTGAGTGGAATGTGGAGATTCAGGATAAAGGAGATCTTGTCATCCAGGATTCGGGACTAGTTGTTCAAAAGGACATTCTCTGGAAAAACACTGTTGAACTGGCTGCTGCAGACATGCTGGAACGCAGGGTTCATTTCACCAAAGTGGGTGCAGGATGGCAGGATGCCGGTACATTGTGGGTCGAAAGTCCCGCCCAGAGTGCCATGATCATCGCGCTTTCCGAACTGGTTGAAAAATCTGCTGATCGTATTGACGAGTTACTGAGAAAACGCATCTACAGGCAGATCGAAGTGGGGTGCGATTACCTGGTGATGACCCAACAAAAGGCCCGTGAACTTGGATTTCCGTCCGGTTCCATGTCACACGATCTGCTCGGCCATGAAAAAGACGTTCTTTCAAACGATGCAATTAAAGCAGTAATTGCGTTAAGCAGGGCTTCCAGGCTATTGCCTGAAACATTCTCAACAAAAAAAGTAACGTACCACGCGTCTGCAAAACAGGCTTTTCAATGGCTGACCACTTCTGCCCGGCCACTGGGCGATCTGGGACTCAGCCGGTTTCAGCGCGGTTTGCCTGAAAATGTGGTAATTCCCGAAAATGAATGGCAGACCCGGGACCTGGTATCCCTTTGCTGGGCCAGTCTCGAACAATGGAAGAACAATGATCCTGCTGCTAAAGAATGGGCAATACAATATGCAGGTGAGATCATGGCCCGCCAGATTCAGGGTGAGAAACCGGAAAACGGATTTTATGGCCATTTTATCGAATATCCTTCCATGCCGCATAGTGAAAAATCCTGGATCCATGGTATAGTAAACAACCAGTTTGGCGCCGACATCGGCGGTATATACCCGAATTACCTGGTGCCACTGGTGGAAATGCTGCAACTATGGCCCGACCATGAAGATGCAGAAAAATGGAAACAAACCCTGTACCGGTTTGCATACGGATACCTCATCCCGGCATGCGAACTGAACCCTTTCCTGCTCGTTCCACAGGGAATTTTCGGACAGGAAGGCCCGGTATGGTTTTGCGGAACATTTCACGGGACCAATGCCATTTATGGATATACCGCTGCGCTTGCCCTTGAACTGGCGGAGCTTTTCAATGAACCCCGGTTAAAAAATATTGCTTATGGCAACCTTCAATGGCTGGCCGGGTTGAATGGGGGAATTACAACGGAAAATCTGAAAGCAAGCGTGGTTTACAGCACGGATATTCCCGAAGGAGTTGCTCTTCCTGTAAGTATGATGTGCGGTGTGGGCAAACGCTGGGCAGGTAACTGGTTTCAGACGCGCGGGGTGATCTGCAACGGGTTTTCAACCGGAAAACAGTTTGTTTATGACACGGAACCCAAAAAAGCGAACGACGGCCCCTTTTCGTTGACAGATGAGGACTGGATTCCACACAGCGCCTCCTGGCTTACAGGGCTGATCAGGTTGATCAGTGCAAAGGGATCATCCCGGGTCCTTAAATCCATCCTGATTCCGCTGGCATTCCTCCTGTATTCATCCTCCCTGTTCTCCCAACCCTGGGAAACCCATGGCAACCTGTTGGTTTCAAAATCCAACCCGCATTATATCCAATATGAGGATGGGTCACCTTTCTTCTGGCTTGGTGATACAGGTTGGGAAATGCTTCACCGCCTTAACCGGGAAGAAACAGATACCTATCTTGAGAACCGGAGGACAAAAGGATTTAACGTGATCCAGACGGTTATAATCAGTGAATTTCTCCACATGGATAAACCCGTAAATTATTATGGAGACAGCATTTTTGAGCGGGAAGATCCGGAATTGCCTCTGACTACTGAAGGCAGTGATCCGAAGGATAAAATTGAGTATGACTATTGGGATCATGTGGATTTTGCCATAAAAATGGCTGAAAGCAAAGGATTATATATGGCCCTTGTTCCTACCTGGGGTGAATGGGTGATACCCAGAACGGACAGTCCTCTGTTTAATACTAAAGAGCAGGCCTATAACTATGGCCGCTTCCTCGGCAACAGATATGGCAAATTCCCTAATCTTATCTGGGTGCTTGGTGGTGACCGCCATCCGGATGAACGCACATCCGGCACCGAACTTTGGCGGGCCATGGCTGAAGGCATAGCGGACGGGGTGAACGGACAGAAAAATCAGGATGGAACAGCGGATTATTCGACCACATTTATGACCCATCACAGTTTTAATTCATCATCCACGTGGTTTCACAACGATCCCTGGATTGATTTTGATATGTGGGGTTCTTATCATGCCGAGATCAATAACATCCGCAGCTATGAGCAGGCTACCGCGGACTGGAATTTGCCTGACCCAAAACCTACAATAAATGGCGAACCTTGCTACGAGGGCCATGGTGTGAATTATGCCATTGATGATAATGGCTATTTCACCTCCACGGATGTGAGGCTGGCAGCCTACTGGAGTGTCTTTTCAGGGGCGGCTGGTTTTACCTATGGTGCCCAGCCGGTATGGCAATTCACTGACAGCACGAGGAAAAAACATTCACCTAAAACACTAACATCATGGCAGGAAGGCCTTGATTTGCCAGGTGCTCTTCAAATGGGCTCTTTGAAGAAACTTATGGAATCACGACCGATGCAAAACATTGTTCCTGACCAATCCCTCATCATCCGAGGCCAGGGAGAATGTGGAGGTTATGCTCGTGCCATCCGGGGCAAATCACACATTTTTATATATATTCCGACTGGAAATTCAGTACGAATAAAATTGGGCATTGTTCCGGGTGAGAAGATCAGGGCATCATGGTTCGATCCGCGCAATGGAGATTCAACCCTGATCGGGGAAATTGATAACAAGGGCGAACATAGTTTTGATGTTCCGGGTATGTCAAAAGAGCTGGCCTGGCTTAAAACAGGCAGGGGATGCGACTGGGTTCTGATCCTGGATACACTAAAATAACAATACCTTGGATTTAAGTTTTTCGATGTGGATACTGGCCATCCTCTGCGCATTCATGATAGGAATGGCTAAAACAGGGATACATGCACTGGGAACACTGATTGTTCCTGTCATGGCCTTTATTTTTGGAGGAATGCCCTCATCCGGACTGGTTTTACCCATGCTGGTAATGGCGGATATATTCGGGGTGTTGTATTACCACAGGAGCGCTCAATGGAAGACCCTGCTTAAGGTATTGCCATGGGCTTTTGCAGGGATACTTGCCGGACTTCTTGTCGGGAAAAGCATTTCAGCGTTGCAATTCAAATACCTTATTGGGATCCTTGTCATAGCCAGCCTTTTGGTGATGATCTGGCTTGAAATAAAGAAAAAGAAGAACGGGGATGCCATTCCGCATAAAGTATGGTTTGCCTTGCCGTTTGGAATTATGGGAGGTTTTTCCACCATGATCGGAAATGCAGCAGGTCCGATCATGAGCGTTTATTTACTGTCGATGAACCTCCAAAAAAACATCTATATCGGAACAACTGCCTGGTTCTTTTTTATCGTCAATGTATTTAAACTACCCTTGCAGATTTGGGGATGGCATAATATCACGCTGAAAACCCTCAGTTTTAACCTTGTATTGCTGCCGGCCATAGCCCTCGGTGCCTTGGCCGGAATAAAGATCGTTAAGCTGATGCCCGAAAGTGCTTACCGGTGGTTTATTGTGGCTGCCACATTTGTTTCGGCAATTGCGTTGTTTTTTTGATTAGCTTCAACTGTCCTTCGTTTAACCAATTGAAAAATAATTCAACTGATGAAAAGAATTGCTTTCCTTTTGTTTGGGCTCCTTATTGTCCAGCAGGCCGGGGCATCGAGTCTTGTTATCTACCCGGTTCCAAAAGGTGCAGAGGCTGCACCTGAATTTGAGCTGGAGGTAAACGGAAAACCTGTTTTTGTATACAATACCCGCTCGGCAGCCTTTGCTTATTTCTCATTTGAAGGGAAGATCACTATCAAGGTGACATTCCAATCCCAGGTCGACAATTATGATATTCGGCCTAAAAGCCGGAATATTGATGCGGAATTATACCGCAACCAGGTTTCTTTCTCACTCGATAAACCTGAAAACCTGAGTGTTGAGATCAATAAAAACCTTAAAAGACCACTGTTTATATTCGCAAATCCGCTGGAGACTAATGTACCGGATAAATCAGACAAAAATGTGATTTACTTTGAATCCGGAAAGATCCATAACCCGGGTGAGATCACAATTCAAAGCAACCAGGTGGTTTATATTGAAGGCGGAGCCATTGTTCGTGGTCATTTTATGACCGACAGGGCGCAGCATATTAAAATAACCGGAAGGGGCATACTCGATAACAGCCTATATAACAGGGGAGAACATCGCCCGATTGAGATCAACCGGTGTGACGATGTACTTATAGAAGGTATTATTCTTGCAGAAAGCCGTCACTGGAGCTGTGCCTCCACGGCATCCACGAATATCACGTACAATAACCTGAAAATTGTTTCCTCTAACGATTGGGATGATGGGATTGACATTGTAGGCTCAAAGCATGTGCTTGTAAATAAATGCTTTATACAAACCAAAGATGACTGCATAGCCATTAAAGCCGGGGTAAACTATTTCACTGAGTTCAACAGCAGCTTCAGTGTTGATGATGTGGTAGTCCAGAATTCCGTATTGTGGAATGGCGTTTGGGGAAACGGGCTCGAAATCGGATTCGAAACAAGGGCAGACACGATTAAGAATATCATCTTCAAAAATTGTGACCTGATACATGTAGAGGGGCCGGAAGGCACATTTACCATACATAATGGCGACAGGGCGGTGGTAACAAATATCCTGTACGAAAATATCCGGGTAGAAGACAGCAGGGGATGGCTGATAGATTTCAGAATATTATATTCCCAGTATTCAAAAGACAAAACCAGGGGTAAAATTGAAGGAATTCATTTCAGAAACATCCAGGTTGAAGGGGATATATTTCCCGCTTCCCAATTGCTCGGTTTTGACGAAACCCACAATATCAGGAATGTCACACTCGAGAATTTTGTAATTCACGGAACAAAGATCAACAGTATTTATAATGGCATGATCGCAACCGCCCATACTGATTCCCTTGTTTTTAAATGATCAATAAAATTTAAGGGACAGGGGGACAGGGTGCCCGCCACCAGGGCTGATATCCCCGCCGGCGGGGTCAGGGGCCGATCATTTCAAAGGTTGGAATCGTAGAGACAAGGCATTGCCTTGTCTCTACAATGGTTTTCTCACCAGCTCATTAAATTTTTCACATACGGAATTAATTCCGTCGCCAGGGCTTGGTGTTCGGCCACGTTGGGATGCCAGTCGCTTCCGTTCAGCCCGATCGGGCTGAATTCGAAATAATAAACCTGGTTGTCACTTTTGGAAACCGAATCCACCACGGCATGAACATAATTCTGCCATGTGTGTGATTTCTCCTCTGGTGAAAAGGGGCCTACCAGGCAGACAATCTTTGCCGAATCATAGTTAGCTCTGACCCTTCCCACGAATGTAATATAGTCATCCACGAAGGTGGTGGAATCGAGTGGAGCTGAAAGATCGTTCCCCCCCAGTTCGATCATAACAAGTTGCGGCTGAGAACGGGTATAGTCCCATTTTATTATACTGTCGTTGATCACCTCATCATATAACCGGGGCATGTTAAAACCTTTACCCCCGCCATAACCCTGGGTCATTCCGATCCCGGAGCGGCAAACCATCTGTTGTTCAGCATTGACGGCCCGGGCCGTCAGAGGTCCGAATGACAGGTATGCATTTTCCGTTTCATATGTAAAATGCTCTTCCCTGCTTTTGCCTTCATTGCCGTAACCACAGGTATATGAATCGCCTATAAATTCAATCAGGCGATCACTCACCTCAGGTTTATAGAATTTATTACCTCCTTCAAGATAAAATCCCAATATAGTTGTATTCCCTCCATGCCACTCCGTCCTCCTGAAAATTTCGAGTGTATGCTTTTCGTTTTTTAAACCTGCAGCCAGCTGATAAACACTGTCGACCCGGTCCGCCTTCAACACAAACAGGCTGTCGTCTATGATTACATTGAACCAGTTCCGCAGGCTGTCGTCCTTCATCACGAGGGTAATGCCAGTGCCCTTGAAAACGGTACGTACCACGCAGCCCGAATACATGAAAACGGGTTTTTGCGGATCCGATTTATCAAATCTGCCGATATAGGCGATATTGGAGTCGTCGGCGGGAATAAACGTTTTCTTACTGTTTCCTGAACATCCAAGTAACAGGAATAATACCAGAAGGGATAGAATATTTCTCATCTTTTATATGAATTTCTGAAACGTGTCCCCCGCTGGCAGGGGCGGAGGGTGGATTTTGCGTAAATTTCTAAAATACCACGTGCGCTCTGAACAATCGTAAATCGTAAATCGTAAATTTCTACCCGTACCAGGGTCTCGTTCTTGCCGAATTCTTGATCGTATCCATTGCAACGTTCACATCGTCCACGATCTGGAAGTCGAACATACCCACGCAGATGAAATCAGCGCCATTGTCAAAAGCCCATTTGAAACCATCTTTGGGTTCCAAAGCACCTGCAGCCAGCACCTTGAAACCCATCACAGGCACCTTGGTGCTGTTGACAAACTGAACTGTCTTGTCGGGGAAAAGGCAAAAAAGGTTGTCATGAAACCTGTTATGATCAAGGCTTCTTTCTCCATCCACCTCAAAGGCCACACGGTTCTCACGGGGGTGTGCCGACCAGTAGTTATCATGATGCATGGTTTGCATGTAATAATCAGGGATTATGCCGGCTTCCTCGCAGGCCATCAGTGCATCCACCGTATGGGCACCAAGACCTGCAGTAAATCCCTGCTTTTTGATATGATCGAGCATTTTCTGAATGACATCCAGCTTTTTATCCCGTACAAGCCAGTCGCACCAGTTTCCCTGTATCTGGATAACATCAACCCCATAGTCAATTGCCTGGTTTATAAAATCATAATAATCATTCTTTTCCATATTCGGCCCTACCTGGGAGATCACTTTAATCTTGCTGCCCGTGAGTTTTTTGTATTTGGCGATGAGGGGATTTGAAGGAAACCCGATATTAATAGTATTGATGCCGGCATTTTCACCCAGCATCAGCGTCTCATAAACCTTCTTTTCCGTATTGTAAGCTTTGAATAAGGAGGGCACATAAATCAGGTCACGGGAATGGGCCCAGCCTCCGATAAGATTTCCGCCCATAACAAGCCGGCTGATCTCATGTTCGCCAATTTTTCCTTTGGGTAAGGTGCCTTTTAATTCCCCCAGGGCAGATCGTTTTACCTGGATGGTGGCGCCTGACATCACATCGGTTCCAAAGGCATTCATATGGCGAACAGCGCCCCAACCCATAAAGCCCAGGATGGGAAGGGAAACCAGGTTTTTCAGGGCTTCACGGCGGGAAGATGCATCTACCGTTACTTCCGCAACCTGATCCTTTTTTCTTCGGGTTAAAAGCTCTATAAAGTCATCGATGCTAAATCCTTTTTCCTTTGAAATCAGGATAAACAATAGGGCCAATGCTTCAATGAATATCTTGTCGACAATATACAAATGGCCTTCCGTGGTATTCATAAAAGAAATTCCGAACGGCGGATATGCGAAATAATACATGACGAGCAGCAATATCGCACCCACAGAGGCATAGCGAACAAAGGCCCCGACAAATAGGGCCAGACCTATGATCAGCAGTCCATACATATTCAGCACATCGGTCACAGCCAGAACGGAAGGTGAATTTGCGATCCAGTGATAGAAACCCGACATGAAACCGGAAGTATTCAGCAAATAGGAGGAGGCAGTCCAGTTACCGGCCCATATTTTGGAAAGTCCCTCGTAAAAAAAGTGCCAGCCAATGGCCATTCTTAAAGCCGTAATAAAAAGGCGCCTGAAAAAATTCTGATCAGCCATAATATGAGAAGTATTTAATTTTTTGTCGAATCCGAAAAATATTACTTTCAATATTATTTAAATCTATCCATATAACCAAATCGCATGACAATGCATTTGCACTTAAATTGCAGTTCGGCATTGGCTTAAGTGGCGATTTAAATTATATATTTGTATATAAGATATACTTCAATGAAGGAAAATCAACTTCTTTGGAAGAGTTTCCTGGAAGGCAATAAGGAGGCAATCGCAACTATTTTTCTGCTGTTTCATGATGATCTTTACCGGTATGGCCTCAAACTGGCCGGTAATGATGATCTGGTTGAAGACAGCATACAAGACCTGTTTCTGCAGTTATGGAAAAACCGCGGAAACCTTAGGCCTGTTGATAATCTGAAACCGTATCTGTTCAAATCTTTCCGGAATCATATGATTGACAACCTGGAACTTCGGAATCCTGTTGTAACTATAGAAAACGATTTCGAGCATCCTTTTGAAGTAGGGTATTCCTATGAAGATTTTATTATCGGGCAACAGGTTTCAGAAGAAAATCTGATGAAAATAACTGAAGCATTGAATAACCTTTCGTCCCGGCAGCGGGAGGCAATCTATTTACGCTATTTTGAAGAGCTCGATTATGATATGATCGCCATCATAATGGACATGAATGTTCAATCTGTTCGAAATACCATGCATCGCGGTCTGCAAGCCATGCGAAATCTCATGCTGTTGCAGTTGTTCCTGCTGGCCATATCCCGTCCCACAATATTGCAATAGTTTTTTTTAAAAATATATCTCCCTTACTGAGTATAAATCGTAATTCTTTCCGTGATTATAACAGGAAGAATGAAAAAACCATGTGTACTGATGAATGAGTTAAGGAACAGAAGTTTTGAAGATCTCTTAATGGATGAGACGTTCAGAGAATATGTAGAAGCAACGAATGAAAAATCGGTTGATTTTTGGAATAAATGGATTCAGGAACATCCGGAACAGGCAGATGAATTCAGAAAAGCAAAAACTGTGCTGTTTGCATTATTGAGCAACAGGAAAGCAGAAATCGAAGTGGACAAAGAAGAGTCTCTGAAAAGACTGATGAAAGGAATTAATAAGTTACCCCGGGAAGGAGGATCAGCGATTAATTTTTCATCATTCTGGATGAGAGCGGCTTCAGTGATCATTCTGGCTATTGCATTTGCCTGGATATGGCAAATGATCTCGGTATACCTGAACAGCCCCGACCAGAAGATCGTCTATAATGAAATTATTGTGCCTGTGGGAGAAAAAGCGCAGGCAATCCTGTCGGATGGAACGCATGTGTGGATTAATTCAGGAAGTACATTTAAGTATCCTGTCAATTTCGGACAAAACTCAAGAGATGTTACACTCAGGGGGGAAGCCTATTTTGATGTAAAGAAAAGGGGAAAATCAAAATTTACTGTAAATACCCATGATGTGCGCGTTGTCGTCCTTGGCACAGCCTTTAATGTAAAAGCCTACCCTGAAGACAGGAAAACGCAGACGACTGTTGTCAGGGGCCTTGTAAGGGTTGAAAGCCGGGAAAAGGGCATCGATCCTGTGCTGATCAAGCCGAATCAAATGGCAATTCTGAAAAGCAGCGGTCCGTCAGAAGAGAATAATATGAAGGCCCTCAGGAGCCTCAACATTGAAAATAAGGTAAATACTGTTGTTATTACCTCATGGAAAGACCAGATGCTCGTATTCGCCGATGAGAGTTTCGGGGACATCGCGGTAAAAATGGAACGCTGGTTCAATATGAAGATCAGAATTGAAGATGCCCTTCTGAAGGAAGAACGGTATACTGGAAAATTCGTGCACAATGAAACTGTCTATGAGGTACTTGAGGCAATAAAGCTTACAACACCTATCGAGTATAAAGTTAAGAATGAAGAAATTATAATAAAGAGGAAATAACCCTGATTATAAACCAAAAACATGCCTATGATTAGCAGTACTTAAAAAAAAAGACCGGAAAATGCGCGAACACTTTCCGATCAGTGTAGTATTAACCGCTATTGCTTTCGCGAAAAAGCAATAACCAAGTCAAACTTTAACCATTCAAATTTATGACAAAAAAATTACTTCCGCGTAATTTTTGCCTTGACTATTACGCAAAAAAACTAACCCTGATTATGAAACTAACTACTTTGTTATTAATCCTGTCCACCCTGCAGATCTCTGCAATAGGACTTGGCCAGGATGCCGCCCTTAAACTGGATTTTCAATCGGGCACTCTGGCCGATTTGATCCAGGCGATTGAGACCCAAAGTGACTTCAGGATATTCTATAAAACTGACCAGGTTGATGTTCACAAAGGCCTGTCACTGGCCTCAACAGATGGAACAGTTGCTACTATCCTGACCGATGCCCTCGAAGGAACCGATATTTCTTACCAGGTACTGGACAGGCTGATCGTGTTGACAACAATACATACAAACAATCAGCAGATTAAAGTAACAGGCAGGGTAACAGATGCTTCGACGGATGAACCCCTGCCGGGTGTAAACGTCGTTGTGGAGGGAACGCTTCAGGGTGTTGTTACCGATGCCAACGGGGCATACAGTATTGTGGTTCCCAGCTCAAGTTCCATTCTAGTATTTTCCTATATTGGATATAACCAGGAAAAAGCAGAGGTGCTTGGACAAGGGGTTATTGATATCAGCCTTGTTCAGGATATTCAGAGCCTTGAAGAAGTAGTGGTAATAGGATATGGAACGCGCGAAAAGAAAGATATTACCACTTCAATTTCCACGTTGAATTCAACGGATATAAGCAATTCACAAAGTATCAGCCCCGAACTCGCGATGCAGGGAAAATCGGCCGGTGTTTTTGTTGAAAGCGGTGGCGGTAATCCGAATGCACGTCCTACAGTTCGTATAAGGGGTACAAATACCTGGGGTGTGGCAGATCCTCTCTATGTAATAGATGGTGTTCCAGTTACTGAATTTGGAAGCGGCGCCGAAGCAAGCACAGGTGCCGGATCAAGCTGGAACCAATCTGCCCGGTCACAGGATATCAGGGGAACTATGAACGTGATGAGCATGATCAATCCGAATGATATTGAATCCATTTCAATTTTGAAGGATGCTTCTGCAGCAGCCATTTATGGTGTAAGGGCGGCCAACGGAGTCATACTTATTACGACCAAAAAAGGTAAGTTGGGAAAGCCCAAAGTAGACTTCAGCCTGAAGACCGGTGTTCAGAACATTCCTAAAAAATATGATCTTCTGAATACAGGCGACTACACAGCCTTATACCGGGAAGCTTATGCGAACAATCCGGATGAAACCGGCAATATGCCTTCCGTATTTGATCCCGCCAGTCCCGATTACCTGGGAAATTCACAAACCTATGACTGGATTAGTCCCCTTTATAACAACAATGCTAAAGTAAGCGACTATAGCGCCAGGATTTCAGGTGGCACTGAATCAACAAATTACTACGTTTCGACGGGATATTCCAAAACCGAAGCGCCACTCATTCAAAACAACATGGAACGGTATTCACTTGCCACCAATCTGGTTACCAAAATTAACCGGATGTTGTCTGCGGGCGTTAATTACCGTTTCACGTACCAGAAGGCCAAGGATGCCACACCCAACAGCCTTGATTATATTTCCGGAACGCCTCCCTGGCAGCCGATTTATGCCGTTGACGGAATTGGAGTGAACGGTTACGAGCCTTCAATCGACGTTACATATACGCCGAATATGAATATTACAAAAAGATATGGTGATGAGACCCATATGAATGTATACGGTCAAACTACCACGCATGATAATACCTATTCAAACCTGCGTAACCTGGGAAATGCCTATCTGGAACTTGAACCTCTTAAGGGGCTGAAATTCAGGGGATCACTGAGTGTTGACTGGTATAACCAGGTAAGGGATGAATGGACCTTGTATTCGGGGAATGTATTCAGCATAACTCCCGATGACCCTACCACCAAGGGAGACGGCCATTCATACGGTACCGTCGGCCAGCGAAATTCAAGAAACATAAACCTGATCAAAGAATTCAGCATTACCTATGCCAAAGCATTTGGCAATCATAATTTTGATCTGTTATTCAATGCCATGGATCAATCCTACTCATATGAATTTGTGGGCGGCAGTTCCGAACAGCTAAGTACCCCTGATCCGAATCAGCGGTTGATTGAATCAGGTCAGCGCGGGTTTTCCAGTGTAGGGGAGATCAGCGATAAAATGAACCTGCAGGGATACCTCGGCCGACTGACCTACAACTTCAAGTCTAAATATTACCTTGATGCTGTTGTCAGAAGGGACGGAACAGGCAGGTTTGCCAGTGGCAACAAATGGGGTACTTTCCCTGCGTTTTCAGCTGCATGGCGTATAAGCGGGGAATCTTTCATGAGTAACGCGACCTTTATCAATGACCTGAAATTAAGGGCCGGATGGGGACAAATGGGCAACCAGGAAACCAAGGCATTTGCATACCTGGCTACCCTGAGCCGTGCGCCGCATACCTCATTTGGAGTTGATCCGCTGAATCCGGGTTATGGAGTTTTTTACTGGGGCATGGTATCCGGTGATTTCCCGAATCCCGATCTGACCTGGGAGAAAACTACCACCACTAATTTCGGTATCGATGGTCTATTGCTTAATTCACTCTCCTTTACCGTAGAGTATTATTATAAACTTACAGACGGTTTGATCCAGGAATCCAGACTTCCCGGAAGTGTGGGTTCGCAAAATAACCCGATCATTAATGTAGGCGAGGTGAAGAATTCAGGTTTTGAATTCAGTGCAGGTTATCATGGAAAAGCAGGAGATTTTAATTACAATGTCAACGCTAATCTAACCACTGTAAGGAATGAAGTTCTTTCCATGTATGACGGGGCTCCTATGGGCGGTGAATGGGGAGGACGCATTGAAGAAGGACGTCCCCTGAATTCATTGTGGGGTTATAAAGTTGGCGGTATCTTCCAGAATGACCAGGAAGTTACGGACTACCAGGCTACCACCGACGACAGGATTGCAAGCAGTCAGCACCCCGGCGATATGTGGTTCCAGGATATCAATGGCAGTCCCGATGCTTATCATCGCTTCTATACCCCCGGTCCGGATGGTATTATCAATGATTATGATCGCGTATACCTCGGAAAAACAATCCCGGGTTATTACTACGGATTTAATTTCTCCGCTGATTATAAGGGGTTTGACTTTTCCTGCTATTTCATGGGAGTTGGCGACGTTCAGAAAATCAACAATGGCAGGGCTGGTCGTGAAGGAATGCAAAGCAAGGGAGTGAACCAGCTGACCTCTGTGCTGGACCGCTGGACACCTGATAACCCGTCCACATCCATGCCCCGCGCTGCTGCTACTGACCCCGCAAATAACACACGCTTTTCTGACAGGTGGATTGAAAACGCATCCTACCTGAGGCTGGCAAATTTGCAGATCGGCTATACACTGCCAAATTTCAATGCAAAGGTGTATGAAAAGGCACGAATATGGGTTGGCGGCTCCAATTTATTTACAAAAACCAGCTGGAGCGGGCTCGATCCTGAAAACGAAGCATTGCCGATACCAAGGGCATTCTCGATTGGTTTTGATGCTTCATTCTAAGTGGAACTTTACCGGACAAAAAAATTGATTCTTATGAAAACAATTAAAAATAAACTTTTCAAATTCCTATTTTGCTCATTGACGCTGTTTATACTTATCAGCGCGTGCGATTCGGGCAAACTCGACATGGAACCTCAATCTGAAACCGAAGCCTCCTTTTTCAAAGATGATTATCAATTCTTCAGGGCTATAGTCGGTACCTATGCCAAACTCACTGATTTCTATTGGTTCAACAATAACAATCCGTCCCACTGGGTTTGGATGTTACCCGGAGATGACCTTACCACGAACGGGAGTTATTCCACCGAATCATTTACAGGCATCATTGTAAGCGAAGGAAGGCTGAATGACATATGGAATGCTTCATACAGGGTTATTTCACGGGCCAATGTAATCCTTGAAAAAATCGCAGAGGCACCCAATGATCCATCAGTTACCATAACAGAGGAAACCTCCCAATACGTCAAGGGTGAGGCTCTCTTCCTGCGGTCACTGATGTACTATAAACTCTGGAACTTCTGGGGAACAGCACCGCTGATCAATACAAGGATCAAGGACCTGGGCTCTTCTAAAACACCCAGTTCAAAGGACACTGAATTACTTGACCAGGCCATTACTGACCTCACGGAAGCCGCTGCTATGCTTCCCGAAAGCTGGAACAGCGAGAATACAGGCCGTGCAACCCGTGATGCAGCCAATGGCTTATTAGGCAAATGCCTTGTATTCAGGGCAAATTATAATAAGATCGGCAATTCAAGCCAATCAACTGCGGATTATGCTGCCGCCATTGTGGCTTTCAATAAAATTACAACACGTACCCTGGAAGGGGTAGCTTTTAGCGACAATTTCAGCTATAACCATGAAAATAATTCAGAATCCCTTTTCGAATGGCAGGCAAGTGTACAGGCCGGTTTCGAAAACATCTGGCTGAATAATGATTTTGACCAGACCATGTCGATGCATGCGTATTGGGGGTTCCTGAATTGTGAATGGTCGTTTTGGGCAGGCACACCTTTTGTTCCCACGCAGAAACTGATCAATGCATTTGAACCGGGTGATCCAAGATTAGCTGCAAGCATGGATTCAACCGATGATGATCGTTACAATGGGTTTGCCTGGGTGAAGTATACGTCCGATCTGGGCCCCCAGAATATGACCGGTTCATTGAACAACCCAAGAATCCTCCGATATGCTGACGTACTCTTACTTAAGGCTGAGGCAGTGCTTCAATCAGGCGGCAGTAAGGCGGAAGCAATTGACCTTGTCAACCAGGTAAGGGCTCGTGCCCGTGGCACCGGTTCTGTACCTGCCGATCTCTCTTCAGCGGAATCAAATCCGGCAACGATTATGCAGTGGATCATGGACGAAAGATTCCGTGAATTATCGGGGGAGGATGACCACCGCTGGTTCGACCTGAAACGCTGGCAATATGCCGGTTATATCGACCTGAGCAATTGGGGAACAGATGATAACGGATTCAGCAGTCTCAGAAGTGATTTTGCCTTTGGAGAGTTTTTCACCAATACACAGGGAAAGTTGTGGCTCCCGATCCCCAGTGGCGAAATTGAGCAGAACGAGCTGGTTACTCAAAATCCAGGGTATTAGTGTTAAGTTAATAGTTTTTTCTACCAATGCAGGGTTTCGGTTGAAACCCTGCATTTTATAAAACTAATATGAATGCTGCCGGAAGGAAATCCACGAATGTTCCGCACCTGGTTTTGCTTGCTGTATTGTTACTATCGGGAGTAAGTGCGCTTATAAACCAGGTAGTCTGGATCCGTAAATTCGGACTTGTATTCGGTGTGGACGTTTATACCATGGGGACCGTTCTTTCAGCCTTCATGGGGGGTCTCGCAATTGGCAGCCTGTTAATCGGACGCCTGGCGGACAGGACCTCACCACTCCGCTTATTCATTGCCCTTGAACTCGGGATAGGGCTGTTCGCGATCCTTTTCCCTCTAACCTTTAAGGGACTGATCCACTTATATACCTCTTTGATAAGTATGTACGGGCTAACAGGAAACGGCCAGCAAGTTGTAAAGTTTTCCTTTTCATTTCTTTACCTTCTCATTCCTACTACCCTGATGGGTGGAACATTACCGGTCGTATTTAAGTTATTCGTAAAGGAACTCCGGACCCTGGGTTGGAATATCAGCAGGCTCTATTCGGTAAATAATTTGGGAGCCGTTATCGGTTGCGGATTGGCCGGTTTTGTACTGATCCGGTATCTTGGGCTTACTGCTGCCCTTTATATAGGGGCATCCCTGAACCTGATCAATGCGATCATAGTGTATTGGATATCTACCCGGAATAGCTCAACTGCCATCCCCATCACCCCGGCGGGCAAACTTTCCGGAACCGTGAAACATTCTGAAAACCGCCTGTCACCCGCCCTACTCCGTGTTGTATTATGGGTTTTTGTGGTCGAAGGATTTGCCACGCTTGCCTATGAGGTCCTCTGGGCGCGTATTTTCATCGGGTATTCATATGATAAAACCACCTATTTCACCACCGTCATTGTATTGAGCTTCATATTCGGACTTTCCCTTGGAAGTTTTGCCATCTCATCCTATATCGACAGGAGGAAAAACCTGGTCACCCTGCTCGCCGTTCTTGAAATTCTGATCGGACTAAGCTCCATGATCCTGTTGCTTACTTTTTCGCATATTTCACTCAGTATCAACCTGCAACGAAGTATGTTTGATTCCTGGATCCATATCATCGGCAAGGAATACCTGATTTTTTTCCTGTTGCTGCTGATACCCAATACTCTTACCGGCATGGTTTTTCCGATAGTGAGCAAGCTGTATGCAGACAATATTGCTTTGCTGGGAACACGAATGGGAAAAATCGGATTCCTTGATACAGCCGGTTCTATCCTGGGTTCATTTGCAGCGGGATTCCTTATGATCCCCGCGATGGGCGTGGTGAAATCATTTCTTGCCGTAGTAATTCTCAACCTTGTACTGGGTATCCTGCTCCTGTTATTTAACCAGAACCAGCGCCTGAAATACAGACTGGCACTTTTAGGCTCCACGCTTGCCATCTCCCTGCTTTTGTTCACAAAAACGCCTAAAACAGAATATTTTTCCTGGTGGGATAAAAGCCGGGTTGAGATCTGGTCGAATTTTGTAGAAAATATTCCATTTTATGACGAGGGGCCGGATGCCACAGTCGCAATCCGGGAATACAATAATTACTACTCCCTGAATATCAATGGGCACAATACAGCCTACACCACGGTAAAAGATCAGATTGCAAACCGCATGCTCGGCTATATTCCCTATATGTTGCATTCCAATCCTAAAAAAGCCATGGTAATCGGGTTTGGACTGGGTTTCACAGTTGAATCCCTGATCCAGCCGGAAATCGACACAGTAGAAGTCGCCGAGATCTGCAAAGGTGTAATTAAATCAGGCCACAGGATAAATTCCTGGAATAATAACGTAATTGACCATCCAAAGGTGCATATTCACCTGGAGGATGGCAGGGGATTCCTTTTCAGAACATCCTCATGCTTTGATATCATTACCTCCAATGCGATTCACCCGAGGTTGAGCAATAACATTTATACCCGTGACTTTTATGAGATATGCAAGGAAAAACTGAAAAAGGGCGGTATCATGTGCCAATGGGCCACACCCAACTGGATGACCGAAACGGAATACAAAGCCCAGGTGAAAGCATTCATTGAGGTGTTCCGGTATTGTCAATTATGGTACCTGAACGAATACTCCACCATTCTTATTGGTTCAGAAGAGCCCTTAATCATTGACTATGACATGATCAGCAGGCGGTTTATGGATCAAAAAGTACAGGACGATCTGAACAATGTGTTCATGGGCAACCCGGCTATATTCACATCACAGTATTCCATGGAAAAAGAGGACCTGGCAACATATTGCACCGGAGCCCCTTCCAATACGGATGATTTTCCAGTGGTAGAATTCAGCACTGTCGTTAATATTGCGCCAGATACCAGTGCATTAAAGTTTTTCAGGGCTAACCAGGTTGATTACAGCGCCATTTCATTTAATGATACCCTCTCACAGGAAGAAATTGCCGGGATCAGGAACAAAATGCAATTTCATGCTGCAATCCGGAATCATATCATTGATGACCTGATCGGGGAAGTAAAAAGGCAGGTGAAGGAATTTAAAACTGCAGGATCAGAAAAATAATCTCCTTTTGAAATGAAAAAAATCGTTACTCCAGCCTTTTGCCTTTTCGCATTCCTTTCACAGACATTGTCCCAGGATGTACCTGTTACAATCTTTCAGGACAGTACTTACCAGACTATTGAGGGTTTCGGAGGATTCGGGGCCAAAAAGGTATGGTGGGAAACTGCGCCCTATTATGACCAGACATACCTGGACCAGGTTATCGATTCACTCGGTTGTACTTTTATCCGGACGCAGATTTTCTGGGATGCTGAACCGGTAAATGACAATGGCGATCCTGATGATATCAACTGGAGCAGGTTTAATTTCGGACCGGGGACAGACAATGGCAAACAGTTTTCATTCATTCGTGATTTAAATATCAAGGGTGCCCGTTTACTGGCTACGGTATGGACACCCCCGGTATGGATGAAAGGACTGGATGAATTCTATGGGACATTATGGAATAACCCCGTACGAAGGAGACCCTCCGATAGCGAACTGAATGCGAATTGTGCATGGTGTGGAGGGGCTTCAGGATGTGAACAGGTTGGCGGCTGGCTTAAAGACCAATTCTATGATGAATTTGCCGAGTACCTTGTCGCTTATGTGAAAAAGCTGAAGGAACAAACCGGGGTTGATGTTTGGGGTATCAATATTCAAAATGAACCCTATTTTGCGAATCCGTTCGAATCATGTGTCGTAATTCCCTCAGAATATGCTGATATTCTGAAAATTGTCGGTGCCCGATTTGCAACGGAAGGGATATCCACCCGGTTATTCGGACCCGAACACATGGGGGAAGTTACCTGGGGTGTCAACAATGAATATATTAAGGAAATTCTTGAAGATGAAACGGTTAAACCTTATCTTTCTTTTTATGCCGTCCACAGCTATGTGGATGGTGTTGCGCCAGATTATGGATCCGCGGAAGGATGGACTGCCTTGTATGAAAAAGTAGTAAAAACACACGGGAAAGAGCTGTGGATGACTGAAACATCCGATTTTGACAAGCAGGGATTTGATTTGGCCATGAATATGGCAAAATCGTTGTATCTTGGATTGAAGTTCGGACATATTTCCGGCTGGGTTTATTGGGCTATGGCAGACTATGTCATCAAAAACAACAAGCTGACCCCGCTTGGACGAGCATTTCAGCAGTATTACAGGTTTCTCCTCCCGGGTACGGAAATGATAGAAATATCATGTGGAGATCATGATTTATTGGTTGTTGCCGGAAAACTCAGGGATAACTTGTCGGTTATTGCCATCAATAATTCCGATGCTGATAAATTCATTTCCCTCGAAGGCACGGGTATTCCTTCCGGTTTCAAGGTTTTCAGGACCTCAGGAATGGAAAACTTCATAAAACTTCCGGAGTCAGGTAACGAGGGAATACTCATCAGGGCAAACAGTATTACAACCCTTCATTCCGGTGATTTGCCAACAGGAAACCGAGCAGTGCCCTCTGCACGTAATATTGAAATATTGCCTAATCCGGTTTCAGATTATTTCAGGGTAAAAAATGCTGATGACTGTTTCCTTACACTTCATGATAACCTTGGAAGGTGCCTCATCAGGCAGTATTTATCTGATAAAGAACACTATATAGAAGTCGGAGCGATTCCCGACGGGCTCTATATCCTAACTATACAGGGAACTGACAGGTACCTGGCACAAAAATTAATCATCCAAAAGAACCTCTAACAACTTATACATGATACAGAATAATTATTGCCTTACCCGTGCATCACGATTGCCAAAATTAGCCTGGCTCTGTTTGCTTATCTCATTAACACCCTTTCTGTCAGCACAACCTGCAGCAGGAATCCGGGTTTTATCCCCTGGTAATACGTATAAACCAATGGAAAAAATTGTTGTGGTATGCCCACAACCCGGTGAACTCCGTGTTAAGGATTCAAAAGGAAGGGAATACTTCCGGTCAAAAGCCGAAACCACGATGAACATTCCTGTAGCCGGTGCCACCGGTACTCATACGGTTTTGCTAATGAATTCAAAAGGGATTGTCGTGGATTCTTCACAGTTCAGTGTGGCGACTGAAACCAACATCGATGGCGGGGGAGAGACCGGGGAAATGTTCCGCCTGTTTCACAAGGGTATGCTTGTATATAACCCCGACGGGGTATCTGAAATCACCTGGAACGGAAAGACCTACAAGTATTTTGTGGAATGGGTACTGGATAATAACAATACAATGAAAGGGATGCAATATTTCAGCCCGTTTGGGGCCGGCCTGGTTGATCTTCTGCGTGAGAACCAGCAGCCTGACGGCATGATCTGGAGTTTTGTACGTAAGGGCGAGGAGGATTATCATTATTATGAAACAGCCTATTCAGATATTAATTACTTCAATAGGGATAAGGATGCCTGGTTTGTCAGGCAGCCAGCTGAAAACCATGTGGAATATAACTATGTGAACATGATATACCAGCATTGGAAAGCCAGTGGGGACAATACATGGATGAGGACAAACCTGTCATGTGCAATGAGGGCCCTTGATTACTGCGTTACGGATACCGTCCGGTGGTCAAAACGGTTCCAATTGCTAAAGCGGCCTTACTGCATTGACTCATGGGATTTCCAGGTGGATGACGAGTATACCCCCTACGCTCCAATTAGTCCTACAATGGTGATCGTACCCGGCAAAACCAAATTCGGGATTTTTTTTGGCGACAATACAGGCTATTATGAGGCATGTACCCAGCTTTCTGAAATGCTGCAATATGCAGGTATGCCGGAAAAAGCATCCGTATATGGCCAGCGGGCCAAAGAGATATTTGAACGTCTCAATGCCCTGTCCTGGAACGGGAAGTTCTATACACATTTTATCGATGAAGACCCGGCTGTGAAGCGGAACCTGGGGGTAGATGAGAAATCACAGATTGCCCAGGGAAACATGTATTCGGTAAACCGTGGATTGCCCCATGAAATGGATGTGCCCATCATCAACACTTATCTTGACCTGCAAAAGCATTTACCGGCAGGATCGCCGGGTGAATGGTATGCCATTTATCCCCCTTTTGAAAAGGGCTTTGGACAGCATAATCAGAAATGGCAATACATGAACGGCGGAGTGGCAGGACATGCAGCCGGAGAATTGGCAAGGGGTGCATATGAAAACGGGTATGAAGACTATGGTTCCGACATTCTGAAAGAATTATATAAACTTGGAATCGAAAATGGCAACCGGATCTGGTTCGCGTATACCGGATCCATCCCTCCCCCTCCCCCTGCACCTCATTATAAAAGTATCGACCTGTCAAAACTGGCCAATATGGATTTTTGGGACAAGGGTGGCAACGGGGCAATGCCATGGATGAATACCACCCGGCCAGGAAACGACATGCGTGGTATACCTGTGGGGAAACAGGTTTTCAAAGACATCCCGTTTACGGTCATTGATCCTGCCAATAACCAGCGGAAAGCTGCAATCGGTGTTTCCACAATTGCCGGACTGCCAAGGGAAATGGTAATTCCCATTGGAGATACGGCAGCCACGGTGTATCTTTTGCATTCTTCATCGGATAATATTCCAAGCTCGGTAGCCGGAGCTATTACATTCAAATATACCGACGGTACTGAAGCATCCCAATATCTTATGAAAGGGAAAGATGTGACCAACTGGTGGTTTTCAAGTCTTGAAAATGACCATGCCGGCGTGGCCTGGTGGGGACCCAATCTTTGCAGCACCAAGGTGGGTGTATGTTGGGCCGCTGTTAATAACCCGAATCCTTCAAAAAAAATCGATAAACTGATTTTCAGTGCACCTCTGGAAGGTGGAATATATGCTCTCCTGGGAATTACCCTGGCCGACCGTGTACATTACGTTAAACCTCCGGTGGAATCTTACGGAGGACCCGACAACTGGGCTGCGGCCAACGCCATGGCAGCTCTTGTGGAGGGTCTTGCCGGGGTGAAAAATGAAGGGCTTGCTTTTGACAAAGTGGAGCTGTCCCCGAGGTGGACCTCTGCAAACATTGATTCAGTGAATGTCACCATTCAATTTGCTGCTTCAAAGGGATATGCAGCTTATGAATACAAACATGATCCGGAAAAAAAGTTAATAGAACTAAAGATTACAGGTAGCGGGAACACGATCAGGGGTCATTTTTTGCTGCCTGCAGGATGTAAAAGTGTGCGATCTGTAATTTCGAATAGAATTCCTGTTAAATTTACTATGTCAGAAATTGGGAATTCGGATTATGTGGATTTTACGCTCCTGCTTCCTGCCATTCATCATGTCATTATTAACTATAACTAGTCTTAAAAAAAATCTATGAAATCATTTTCGCGAACAGGTTTTTCAGGACCCGGGGTATATGCACTGGCATTACTGAGGATAGCCATTGGCTGGCATTTCATTTTTGAGGGTATATCAAAATTATTCACGCCTGGTTGGACTTCAGCCGATTATTTACTCCTGTCTAACTGGGTGTTTGCGGGCTTTTTTCATTGGATTGCCGGAAATGCGGGTGTACTGGGAATAGTTGATTTTTGTGTCACCTGGGGCCTGATTCTTATTGGCGTCGGCCTGTTCGTTGGATTATTTGACCGGTTGGCCGCTATTGCAGGCATGGCACTGATCCTGATGTTCTGGCTTGCCAACCCTCCCCTCACCGGGCTTGATTTCGGCGTTCCCCACGAGGGAAATTACATGATCGTGGATAAAAATCTGGTGGAATTTTTTGCCCTCCTCGTACTTTGTCTGTTTCCATCCGGAAAGTATCTCGGACTGGCGCATTTTTTTCCCTGGAACCGAAGAACGGAAAAACAGGAAGAAGCCATTAAAAAAGCAAAACCGGATGAAAAAAGCACAGAACCCGATGTAAGTGCCATGCTCGACCGGAGAGTGTTGCTTCGCGGATTGTCTTCCCTGCCATTCCTGGGTTTATTCGGGTTGGCACTGCACAAACAAAAGCAATGGGAAAGTTACGAAGAAAAAAACCTTGTAGATGCTGTCACCGGTGCCAGTGCGAAAACCCTGAACATCGCCAGCCTGAAAGAGCTAAAGGAACCTGTTCCCCAGGCAAAAATCGGGAATGTACAATTCAGCCGCTTGATCCTGGGGGGGAACCTCCTTTCGGGATGGGCACACTCCCGCGATTTGATCTACGTTTCACAACTTGTAAAAGCCTATCATCAGAAAGAGAAAATTTTCGCCACCCTCCTGCTGGCTGAAAAATGTGGCATTAATACCCTCCTCACCAACCCCATCCTGTGTTCGCTTATTGATGAATACTGGAAAAGGGGGATTGGAAAAATCCAGTTTATCTCGGATTGTGCCGGGTTGAACTATGATGATAAAGGAGCTTCGCCCATGAACTTCAATGAATATCTCGACAAGGTAAAGCGAGCCATAGATACCGGTGCAGTTGCCTGTTATATACAGGGTGAAACAGCCGATTATTATATGAAGAACGGCAAACCGGATGCCATTGCCAAAGTCCTTGACCTTATCAGGAAAAACGGATTGCTTACCGGTATAGGAGCTCATGAGATTGAAACAGTGAAAGCCTGTGTGGATACTGGCTTTAAACCTGATTTCTGGATGAAAACCCTTCATCACCACAATTACTGGTCTGCAAAAAATCCCAACTGGCACGATAATATGTTCTGTTTCAAGCCGGATGAAACCATTGCCTATATGAAAACTCTTCCCCAGCCCTTTATTGCATTCAAGGTAATGGCCGCAGGAGCAATACTGCCGGCTGATGGATTCCGCTACGCTTTTGAAAACGGCGCTGATTTCGTATGTGCCGGTATGTATGATTTTCAACTGGTTGAAGATGTGAATATTGCCTGTGACGTGTTGAAAAGCGACCTGAAACGTGAACGTCCCTGGTACGCCTAGATTTATTGGATCTGCCCAAAATCTGAACCTTCAACTATACTATCATCCATAAGCTATGAAACCTTTGAAATTCTTTGCCTATTCTTTGATTATTCTTTCAATGGCCGGACTGTCTTCCTGTTCAGGCGGAAAGAAAGAATGGACCCTGACTTCCCCATCCGGAAATATCCGCTTAACCATCACGTCAGGTGAAAATCGTCAGTTGTACTATCATATTGCAATTGTCGATTCAGGCATTGAGCACGCGGTGATCAACGCATCACCTCTTGGTTTGCGACGCAATGACGGCGATTTCATCACGGGATTGTCATTTTTGGAAGCATCTCCGGTATCACAGATCGTAGAAACGATGGATGGGCAAACCGGGAAAAAAGCCATCCGGGCAAACCCGGCAAACGAACAGACGCTGACCTTTAAGAACACCGTAGGGGCAAAGATCCAGCTGATCATCAGGGCTTATGATGACGGTATTGCATTCCGGTACATTTTTCCGGATAAAGACAGTACCCGATATACCGTGGAAGAGGAAGTAACCGGATTTGCCCTCGCGGGTGAAGGAAAGGCATGGATGCAGCCCTATGACAAAGTCACGCAATGGAGCCCGGCTTACGAAACTTACTATGAAAGAGAAATTCCCATTGGTACAGCTGCACCATCAACGGAAGGATGGTCATTCCCCGCACTTTTCAGCACCCAAAAAGCCTGGCTTTTGCTGACTGAGGCCGCTGTGGATTCGTTTTACGCTGGAGCACACCTTAATTCACAGGCTGATCAGGGCTTGTACACGATACGCATGCCTGAAGAAAGTGAAGCCGGCAACATTGTGCCACAAAAACCCTCTTCCGCACTTCCCTGGCGAATGCCCTGGAGAGTGATGATCATCGGAAAAGAACTTTCAACCATTGTGGAATCTGACCTGGTATCTATGCTTAATCCCCCGTCAGAGATTGCTGACCAATCGTGGATCAAACCCGGCCGGGCATCCTGGAGTTGGTGGAGTGATGCGGCCAGCCCCAGGAATTTCGCTTCGCTTAAAAAATTTGTCGACCTGGCAGTCACCATGGGTTGGGATTATTCCCTTGTGGATGCCAACTGGGACCTCATGGTGGGAGGAACCATCGAACAACTGATAACATATGCCAATTCCAGGAATATTGGCATATGGATGTGGTATAATTCCGGCGGAGCACACAATTCGGTTACGGAACGGCCCCGTGACATTATGAGTGACCCGGTGAAACGGAAGGAGGAGTTTAAGAAACTTGCTGAATTGGGCGTAAAAGGTGTGAAAGTCGACTTCTTCCAAAGCGATAAGCAAGGGATCATTAAACAATATTTCGACATTTTAAAGGATGCTGCCGATAACCGGATCATGGTGAACTTCCACGGATGCACGTTGCCCAGGGGCTGGAACCGCACCTGGCCTAACCTGATATCAATGGAGGCAGTAAGGGGAGCCGAATGTTATGGCTTCGACAGCCTTTTCACGGATCATGCCCCCTGGCATAATGCCACCCTTCCTTTCACCCGGAATGTAGTGGGATCCATGGATTATACGCCGGTAACGTTTACGGATCAGAAATATCCGCACATCACCACCTGGGGACATGAACTGGCCCTGACGGTGGTTTTTGAATCCGGCATGTTGCATTTTGCCGACCGGGTGGACGCCTATTTGACCCTTCCGGAAGAACCCAAAAACTTTCTGAAGAATGTACCGGTATTATGGGACGAAACCCGTTTGCTTGCAGGTGAGCCAGGCGTCTTCTGCGTCATGGCCCGAAGGAAGGATGATACCTGGTATCTGGGCGGAATTAACGGAACCGATTCCCTAAGATCCCTGGAGATTGATATATCAAAACTTGCAAATACGGACTTTTTCGGCCAGTCAATATCAGACAGCCCCGATGGCCGTCATTTCAGATCGGAAACCCTTGCGCTCAAGGCTGGTGAGAAACTCAGGGTTGACCTCTTGCCCCGGGGAGGATTTGTTGCCACACTGAATAAAGAAAAATAACCCCATGAAAAAGCTATCCGGCCCGGTGTATTACCATTTAAAATCTGTTTTCCTGGTTGTGCTGATTTCCCTACTGCCGAAAGTTTCTATTGCCCAACTTCAAAACTTAAGTGTAAGTCCCAACAAACGCTTTCTTATAAAAGCAGACGGCTCTCCTTTTTTTTATTTGGGTGATACTGGATGGGAACTATTTCACAGGTTAAACATGAACGATGCCTATACTTACCTTAGTAACAGGGCAAGCAAGGGTTTCAATGTCATTCAATGTGTAGTTTTAGGCGAACTGAACGGGCTTACAGACCCAAATGCTAATGGTGATTTGCCCTTCGAAGATTTGAACTCCGATAAACCCAATGAAAAATATTTCCAGCATGTTGACAAAATTGTGGCATTGGGCAATTCAATGGGATTATACATGGCGATATTGCCAACTTGGGGCGCATGGGTCATGAAAGAAGAACATCCGCTTTTTAAACCTATTCATCTTTTTGAACCTGAAAATGCTTACCGATATGGTAAGTTTATCGGAAACCGTTATAGAAATGTGCCTGGAATTATTTGGGTACTGGGTGGCGACCGCAATGCAACCGGATACGAAAAAACCTGGGAAGCAATGGCTAAAGGCTTGCGCGATGGTGATGGCGGTACTCATTTAATCACTTACCATCCCCGTGGACAAATGTCATCATCCGCCTTCTGGCAAAATGCCAGTTGGTTAGATTTCAATATGAACCAATCGGGACATGCCTCAAGAAATGTAAACAGCTACGATTTTATTTTGAATGATTATAATCTAAAACCTGTTAAACCAACTTTTGACGGAGAAACCAACTACGAAGACATCCCGGTTAGCTTTCATCCGAGCAACGGCTGGTTTACTGATTATGACGTGCGGGTCTCCTCCTATTTCAGCGTATTTGCGGGAGGTTTTGGTATTTCCTATGGCTGCAACAGCATTTGGCAGATGAATACGGGCAAAAACCCGTTCGTATATGCCCGGCGTACCTGGCAAGAGTCGCTCGAATTACCTGGTGCATTTCAGATGCGTTACCTTAAAAACCTCATGGAATCACGGCCCTTTCTTACCCGCATTCCCGATCAGGAATTACTATTACAGACCCAGACCTCGCTTGTTCCTTTCGAAGGGAAAGGAATGCAGCACATGCAGGCTACACGTGACGGATCACCCGGCAAAAAAGATGCGACCTATATCATGGTTTATATGCCCGTCGGACGCAGCATAACCATCAACACAAGCTACATCCCTTCCAAAAGACTTCGAGCCTGGTGGTATGATCCCCGCTATGGCGCTGCCATACCCCTGGGCGAATTTGAAAATACAGGCACCCTCGAAGGAGGCTGGAACACTTTGCCATGGCACCATGGTGCCGGACCTGACTGGGTTTTTATTGTGGATGATGCTTCCATGAATTATCCGCCACCCGGAGAGCGGTTGAAATAGTAAATCTTTAACATAAATTCTGTCATGGAATGCACAGGACATTAATTACCTCCTATTTTGATAAGGCATGGCGTTTGCAGTTGGCCTTATTGTTTCTTTCCGCCGGCGTAATTGGCCAGCCTCTCGTTCAACTGAGGCAGGATGGCTCTCAATGGAGCTTGCAGGTTGATGGCCGGCCCTTTGTAATCAAAGGAGTTGTCGGTAACCAATTCCTGGAAAAAGTGGGAGAATATGGCGGTAATTCCATACGCGCAGGCTCGAAAAAAGAGGAACTCAACCAGGCTCATAAACTTGGACTGAAGGTGCTGGTGAACCTTCCTGCAAAGGCAGAACGCAATGGTATGAATTATGATGATACCGCGGCAATAAGAAAACAAACTGTCAGCATCATCTCGATTGTTAAGGAATTAAAGGATCATCCGGCCGTGCTGATGTGGGCCATAGGGAATGAGCTGGATTATATTCCTCCATTGGAGCCCTTTGATCCGCGGGTCTGGGATGCGGTAAACCAGGCTGCCCGCGCCATTCATGCAACCGATCCGAACCACCCGGTAATGACTGTGATCGGTACCAGCATGATGCACAAGGTGGCTGACATTGTAGAACGATGTCCTGATATTGACCTGTTGGGAATTAACACGTATGGCGATATTTATACTCTATCTGACACCCTTATGAAATATGGCTGGGTAAAGCCATACGTGATCACCGAATGGGGACCCGACGGCTATTGGGAGGTTACCAGAACACCCTGGGGCGCACCTTACGAGCAGACAGGACTCGAGAAATATGAATGCTTCAGGAAGAAATACCTCAGCGCCATGGACCCGGCAAACAAACAATGCCTGGGGTCATACGTGTTCTATTGGTCGGGATTCAAGCAGGAGACCACGCATACCTGGTTCTGCATGTTTGACAAGGACAGTCTGGAATCCCCGGTTGTCGGACTGATGCGCTATTTATGGAAAGGGGAGAATGGAAAGAATAATGCCCCCCTGGTGGATTCCATGAGCATTGGCAGTTTTGCCCGCTATCAGCCGATTGTACTGGATGCGGGAAGCAGCCGGAAAGCAAGGGTATTTTCCACCGATCCCGATGGTGACAGGCTTAGTTATCGTTGGGAAATCAGACCGGAGGCCGTTTATGCATCCTACGCCGGCCAGGGAGAAAAAGTACCGGAACCCCTCAACGGCCTGATCACCGGACAGACTGATTCGATCACCTTCAGGGTGCCCTTTGCCCACGGGCCATACAGACTTTTTGTTTACGCTTATGATGACAACGGGCACTTTTCAACCGCCAATCTGCCTTTTTTTGTTTCGAACCCGGGACCAGACCATTAAAGCACTCCTGATCCATAAACCTTTCCTGAACGATTAATTGAAAATAAAACCATGAGATCTCAGATTTTCCCTGTTTTCATTTTTTTCCTGCTGCTATCGACAAAACCAGCAGTGCAAGCCCAGCCACCCGGTATGTATGTCGATGGCCGCTACCTGCATTCCGCTAACGGGGACACTGTAATCCTTAAGGGCTTCAATGCCATGATCGTATACTGGGATATTCATGGTGACAAGAACTTTCCGGAGATTGAGAAAACAGGAGCTAACTGCGTACGGATATTCTGGAATCTTGCCTCTCCAAGACCCCTGCCTTCAGACCTCGACAAGGTACTGGAAAATTGCCTGGCACATCATATGATCCCTATAATCAGTTTGTGGGACGCCACCGGGGACTGGAGCAAAATCCAGTATTGCGTGGATTACTGGAGTTCCGCAGAGATCGCCCCCATTCTTCAGAAATATGAATCACAGCTAATCCTGAACATCGCCAACGAACCCGGAAATAAGGCCATGGCAGATTCTGTTTTTAGAAATACCTATACCTCTGCCGTAAACCAGATCCGAACAGCCGGCCTTCATATGCCGCTGATTATTGACTCGGATAACTGGGGACGCCATGCGGATGCCGTACTGGATAACGGGGCTTACCTCCTGGAGGAAGATCCGGATCATAATCTTATATTCTCATGGCACTTGTGGGACCCATACAACTGGGCAACCGGTACGGAAAGCGAAATAACCCGGATCATCAATAAGGCGGTACAAAAAGATATCTGCTTCATTGTCGGTGAATTTGGTCCCTGCGAACAATGCGACAACTGCACCGGGAAAAGAATTAACTGGGAATTCATGATCGAAAAAGCGTATAAAAATGATATTGGCTATATTCCCTGGGTATGGAAATGGAGCGATTGTCATTCCGTTGTCAACAATACTTCCGGCGCTTATGGATCGTGGGTAAATTCCCCCTGGGGAGAAAATGTGGCCATCCTCAGCGAATACAGCATACAGAAGACAGCCAGGAAACCTGCCAGCCTACAGACAGGTATTATGGATCAGCAGGACGGGATTCCCATATTTTCAACATCCCCCAATCCTTTTACCGGTGAGGTTACTTTCAGTTTCAACCTGGACAAGGCCTCAAAGGTGAAAATAGTGATCCGTGACATTTCGGGCAGGACAATTAAGACGATAGCAGATTTAAGCAATCATGCCGGAGAACTGAATATACACTGGAATTCATACGGAGTTGAAGGCATATTACAGCGTGGTATTTACCTCTGCACGGTAAATATCGAAAATTCTTCAGGGAGTATTACTGAAACAGACAGGATCATAAAACTATAAAATAAGGTTTATGACTAAATACATTTTAACGGCACTCTCCTTCATATTCTGCACAATTGCGGGGAATGCAGCCCGGACAGAGAAAATGAGAACCTGGGAGATATATGAAATCAGCCTGGATGCCTCGGTTCAATACCGGAATCCTTACGTTGAAGGATTGAAAGAAGATCAAAAGGCTTTTGTATATGCAACTTTTGAGGGTATTTCAGGAGAAGCCTTAAACAGAAAGATTACGGTACCCGGATTCTGGGACGGTGGAAATACCTGGAAGATCCGTTTCACGCCCCCTGCCGGTGGAATCTGGAAATATGAAACCAGCTCGACGGACAGGGAAATCAATGGGATCAAAGGCGAAATAGAGGTATCAGACTGGTCTGAGGCGGAGAAAAATGCCAATGCCACCCGCCGGGGACTTATTACGGTGAACAACACGGGAGCCAGGTCGGGCAGGTATTTCACTTACAGTGATGGGAAACCGTTCCTGTGGATAGCTGATACGTGGTGGAACTGGACCAACAGACGCATCACTTTCGAATCATTTAAAACGCTTGCTGATACCCGTTCATCGCAGGGATTTAATATGGGCCAGCTGTTTTTTGCCGGAAACGGATGGGGCCCCGAAAGCTCTCTCCTGGATTCGACATTTATGCACCCCGATATTGAACAGATCAACAAGGTTGAAAAGATGATCGCCTATTCCAATTCAAAAGGGATTACGGTTTGGATCCATGCATGGTGGTGCCGTGAGAACATGAACAATACCATTGGAGGGGAAAATATCCGCAGGTGGTGGAGATATGTCATCCACCGGCTGCATGCATATAATGTTATCTGGGTAATAGCAGGTGAATATAATATGTATAATTACGGAGGATTTCCACCGGATTTCTGGAATAGCCTGGGACAACTGATCAAATCCGAGGATCCCTATAACCGGGTTGTGGGAGCCCACCCGACCCCACCTATGTGGGATGGAGGCGCAAATGCTCCTCAATGGTCCACTGCTGAAGCTATTCACAATCAGCCATGGCTCGACTATAATCAGAGCCAGTGCGGTCATGCAAGGTGGTGTAATGAACTCATTCCCGAAATTATCAGAACCGCATATGCAAAACAACCGGCAAAGCCCGTGGTAGTTACCGAACCCTGGTATGAATTCATCGAAGGAAATCCAACCGCCATGGATGTCAGGTTTGCGACCTGGTCTTCAATCATGTCCGGCGCCGCCGGACATACTTACGGGGGTGGTCACGTGTGGAAGGCCCACCTCCCTGAACATCGCACCGGTATTGACGCATGGCCTATCGATACAAGTCTGCTTACAAACACCACTCAATATGCCGGAGCCGTTTCCGTAGGTTTTGCCGGGAAATACCTTCAAAATCTTCAATGGTGGATGCTGGAGCCTCACCCTGAACTGGCTGGTGAAAACCCCTCAAAATTTTGCCTGGCCAATCCGGGTTATGAATATCTTTTATACCTGCGCTATGGCGGATCGGTCAAAATAGACCTTACAGGAATTGCAGATACACTGAAATTTACATATCAGTGGACAGATCTTGTTAACAGAAAAGACTCCAGGCAAGATACACTAACCGGGGGAAGGATATATGAAATAAAATGTCCGGAGGACTACCCGGGAACCCATGTATTCAAAGACTGGCTGCTTCACATACTTTCAACCGGCAAAATTCCTGTTGAAAGTGCCATAATTAAGGCTGACCTTTCCGGGTTGGCCACTATAAATCCCCCGACAGGGAGAAGGCGAAGCGGATCAGCGAATAAGACAGAAAAAAAACCCACAAAGGATTATTCACATTATCAGGACATTTATGAACTGATCCGGTGTGAAATTCCTCAGGTAAAAGTGGATGGAACAAATGTCTATTCTATCAGTGGATTATCCTTTTCACTGTCTGCTCAGGTTTTATACGATGTTGACGGAATGATACTTTCAGATATTTCTTTCGTGATGCCTGTTGAAGTTGAAAGAATAGAATATATAAATGATTCGGGTGCTACAGCCTACGGCATGCGAGGTGCAAACGGAATTATTAAAATTGGCCTAAGAAAAAAATGAAGATGATAATTACCTTAATAATAAACCGGAAACCATGTGCAGACCAATTCTGTTTATTCTCTTTGCTATGATAACCTCCGGTATATCAGGACAGGAATACCGGATACCCTTGTACACCGGAACAATACCCAATTCAAAGAATACCGGCGGAATTGAGAAAACAGAGTTTTCTGATATTACGGTGATCAGCAATGTGCAAATTCCTGATATTGCAGTTTACCTGCCCAGCAAACGTTTTGCCAACGGTCAGGCCGTTGTGATATGCCCGGGAGGGGGTTACTGGATTCTTGCCTGGGACCTTGAAGGCACCGATATTGCCCGGTATTTGAATTCGATAGGTGTTGCTGCCATCGTGCTGAAATACCGTTTACCCACCTACGGAAACTGCATTGAACCCCACAAGGCTCCCCTTATGGACGCTCAGCGTGCTATCCGGCTGGTCCGGCATAATGCCGCCAAATGGAATATCAATCCTTCGGAAATAGGGATCATGGGTTTCTCAGCGGGTGGCCATCTCGCATCCACCGCGGGTACCCACTTTGATTATGGTGATACATCAGCCGGTGATCCGATAGAAAAAGAAAGTTGCCGCCCCGACTTCATGATCCTGATGTATCCTGTAATTTCTTTTACCGATACAAGGATGCACCTTGGTTCGAGGGAGGCATTGCTCGGAAAGGATGCTGATCCTGCCCTTATAAAATACTATTCAAATGAATTACAGGTAAAGGATGACACACCCCCTGCTTTTTTCGTTCATGCCGACAATGACCGGGGGGTTCCGGTTGAAAATTCATTGCTGATGTACAAAGCGCTCAGAGCAAAACATATTCCGGCTGAGCTGCACATTCTTTCCGAAGGTGAGCATGGTTTTGGTCTTGGTGTTGGCAACGACCATATCGGATCATGGACCAACAGCCTGGAACTTTGGCTAAAATCTCTGAACAAATGAAGAAATTACTAATTCTCCCCTGCCTGTTGATCTGCTTTCAGATTCAATCACAGAAATTTGATAACCTGGCCATGACCCCGCCGATGGGATGGAACTCCTGGAACAAGTTCGGATGCGACATCAATGAGAAGATCATCCGTGCAACGGCGGATGCAATTATCTCAAGCGGAATGAAGGAGGCCGGGTACAATTACATCGTGATCGACGATTGCTGGCAAATTGGAAGGGATAGCCTGGGATTTATCCTGGCTGATCCGGATCGATTTCCTTCCGGCATAAAATCGCTCGCTGATTATATCCATGCAAAAGGATTAAAATTCGGCTTATACACCTGTGCCGGCCGTAAAACTTGCCAGGAGCGCCCCGGAAGTCGCGGCTATGAATACCAGGATGCCCTGACCTATGCTCAATGGGGTGTTGATTTTTTGAAAATGGACTGGTGCAATTCTGACGGACAGAATGCGAAGGAATCCTATACGCTCATGCGCGATGCCCTCTATAGTGCCGGACACCCGGTTGTTTTCAGCCTGTGTGAATGGGGACTGAGCAAGCCCTGGGAATGGGCTGCCGATGTGGGCCATCTTTGGAGGACAACCGGAGATATCCGCGAAAACTGGAATATTCCGGATGCCAAAGAGGGCAAATGCTGGGGCGGAGGTGTGATCATCAATCTCGATATGCAGCAGGGACTTGAAAAATATGCAGGTCCCGGTCACTGGAATGATCCCGATATGCTGGAAGTGGGAAATGGTGATTTAACCGAAAACGAAAACCGGGCGCATTTCAGCCTGTGGTGTATGCTTGCGGCACCCCTGTTTTCAGGAAATGATGTCACTACAATGGATAAGGCAACACTGGAAATCCTGACCAACCGTGAAGCAATTGAAGTCGACCAGGATCCAATGGGCATCCAGGGATATAAAATTAAAGACTATGGAGAAATTGAATTGTATTACAAACCCCTGATCAATGACACATATGCATTTTGTATATTCAACAGGTATGATAAAAAAATTAAAATAGAGGTTAACTGGAAAAATCTTACCCTGGCAGCCTGGGATGGCCCTCAAAAAATGGAACTACCGCTTTACATTGATATAAAAGATATTCAATTAACTCCTCCTTTTCTGATCCGTGACCTGTGGAAGAAACAAATGTTAGGAAGCACGGAAAAAAATACAATACTTGAAATTCCGGGTCATGATGTTGCCCTTCTTAAACTATCCCGGTAAAAAGCAAAGAAATAATTATCCCTATATTTGATTCCAATGAAAAAAATAGTTCAACTTTTAGTTTTACTGACCGCCTGCCTGACTATTTATGGTCAGTCCGAAGTACATCAGCTTAAAATGGACAGGCGTACAAATCCGCTTGGGGTTGATAATCCTGTGCCGGAATTAAGCTGGATCATTGTTTCACAAAACCGCGGAACTTTTCAGCAGGCCTACGAAATCCTTGTTAGTGATGATCCGGAAAAGCTGAAGGCTGGAACCGGCAATACATGGCAGTCCGGAAAGCAGCAATCATCCAATACGTTTGGAATTAAATATGCCGGCGTGCCCCTGGTTTCGTTTAAACGCTACTACTGGAAAGTTCGATTCTGGGACCAGCAGGGCAAGGTTTCTGATTGGAGCGAACCTGCCTGGTTTGAAACTGCCATGATGCAACATTCAGACTGGAAAGCCGGGTGGATCACCGATCAAAGGCCATTGCCCCAAAAGGATGAGGATTTTTATAAGGAAACTCCCAATCTGTTGCTCCGCAAGGACCTGCAGATAAAAAAGGAGATACAGTCCGCACGGTTGTATATCGCCGGACTGGGGTATTCAATTGCATATCTTAACGGTCAGCGCATTGGTGACCATATGCTGGATATGCCCTGGACCCAGTTTGGCAGACAGGTGATGTACAATACATTCGATGTAACAGAGATGCTCCATAAAGGCAAAAATACCCTGGCGGCCATGCTTGGAAACGGATGGTATAATCCTTTGCCTATTAAAATGTTTCAGCGATGGAATTTTCGTGACTATCTCACCATCGGCAAGCCCTGCCTGAAGGCGCAGCTTCTGATCACCTACGCGGATGGAACCACTGAAACCATAATTACAGATGACAGCTGGAAAGCGGGCGATGGTCCCGTACTTAAAAACAGCGTGTACCTGGGCGAACTCTATGACGCCCGCCTGGAACAGAAAGGCTGGAATGAGGCCGGTTTCAACAGCAGCCGATGGAAAAAGGCCAGCCTTGCTGAAGGGCCCGGCGGAAAGCTGATTGCACGGTATATACCGCCGGTACGGGTTACCAAAATCCTAAAACCCATAAAAATGACTGAACCCACCCCGGGAGTGTATCTTTTCGATTTCGGTCAGAATTTCGCCGGTGTACCCCGGCTGAAGGTGCATGGCCCTTCCGGAACCCGGGTAGTAATGCGCGGAGGAGAGGATATTCATCCCGACGGAACCCTCAATTATCTTACAGTCATTACAGCACAACTGAAGTCTATGTGGAACCTGAAAGGCGGAGCCGGATGCCCTGACGACCCTATGATGATCAATACCTATATTTTAAGTGGAATTGGTGAGGAAGAGTACACCCCGGAATTTACCTTTTCCGGGTTCCGCTATCTTGAAGTAACCGGGTACCCCGGTATACCTGATTTAAATTCGGTAGAAGGGTTGCGGATGAATACGGACCTGGAGACGGCAGGAAATTTTGAATGTTCAAATGACTTGTTCAATCGGATACAGGAAGCGGCATTATGGACCTTTATGAGCAATATTTTCAGTGTACAAAGCGACTGTCCCGCCCGTGAAAAACTGGGCTATGGCGCTGATATTGTAACTACCGCGGAGGCTTTTTGTTACAATTTCGATATGAGCAGTTTTTACCGCAAAGCGGTACAGGACTTTGTGAATGATGTGCGCCCCAATGGCGGCATGCCCGAAATTGCCCCCAATGTCGGCATTAATGAAATGGGCATGGGTGGCGAAACAGGTTCACCGGGATGGCAACTGGCTTTCCCGTTTGGCATGAAAGTACTTTATGATTATTACGGGGACCTTGCCACCCCGGAGAAGCACTACCCGGTTCTAAAAAGACAGGTAGATTTTATGCATTCCGTAACTCCGGGCCATATTGTGCATAAGGATATCGGTGACCATGAAAGCATCGACACCAAACCCACGGCGCTGTCAGCCACGGCATTTTATTATCATCATGTACTAATCCTTAAGGAGTTTGCAGAACTATTAAACAGGGAAGATGATATTGCAACGTATGGAAAACTGGCAGATGAAATCAGGGCAATGATACTAAAAACCTTTCTAAAGCCCGGAACCGGGATCTTTGACTCAGGAACCCAGGGAGCGCAACTCATTGCATTTAATTACAACCTGGTCCCGGAAAGTGAAAAAAGCGAGGCTTTCGACCATCTCCTCAGCGAAATTTACAGCAAGCATAAGGGCCATTTGTCAACCGGCATCTTTGGCACAAAATTCATGTTTGACTTTTTCAGGGAAGAGAACAGGAATGACGTCGCCTACACAATCGCGAACCAGCGTACATTTCCCGGTTGGGGAAACATGCTGGCCAACGGCGCCACAACGTTTTACGAGAGCTGGGAATATCCCGATACGGTTGCTTCACAGAATCACCCGATGTTTGGCTCCATATCCGAATGGTTTTATAAATCGCTGCTCGGCATAAATGCGAGGGCCCCGGGATTCACGAAATTTGAAATCAAACCGCAGCCGGCCGGCGATCTTACCCGGGCCAACGGATATTATGATGCAATGGTTGGAAGGATCGTGAGCGACTGGCATATTGAAGGGATCAGATTTTACCTGGATGTTACGATTCCAGCCAATAGCAGGGCCCTTGTATATGTGCCCTCCCTGGCAAAATTTCCTGTAACAGAAAATGGCCTTACCGCCGATTCTTCCGAAGGATTGAAATTTGTTGAATACCGTGATGGCTATGCCGTTTTTGAGGCGGATCCCGGAACTTATTCATTTTCATCCATATGGCAAAAGTAATTATCCATCAATCGAATACAATGTTCTCTTCATTTTAATATTACTCATTATGAAAACAACTCTTAAAATATCCGGGTGGCTTTTTCTCATTTTTTTATCAATCCGGGCATTCCCACAGTCGGATCCCGGCATTTACCTCCTAATCCGCGGTGATGATATCGGGTCATCTCACACGGCCAATGTGGCCTGTATCGAGTCGTACCGGAACGGGATCATGCGATCCGTTGAACTCATGGCACCCTGCCCCTGGTTTCCCGAAGCGGTACGTTTGCTGAACGAGAATCCGGGTCTTGATGTGGGTGTCCACCTGGTGCTGACAAGTGAATGGAATGATTACAAATGGCGGCCCCTCACCTGCTGCCCAAGCCTGGTGGATCAGGACGGGTACTTCTACCCGATGGTATGGCAGAGAAATGATTTTCCGAAAAATACCGCGCTTAAGGATGCCTCATGGAAATTAAATGAAATTGAACTGGAACTGCGTGCCCAGATAGAAATGGCCAAAAAATACGTGCCCCGGGTTAGTCATATTGGCGGCCACATGGGATTTCAAAGTTGTGGTCCTGAAGTTGCAGACCTCGTGAATAGACTTGCTGAGGAATATAACCTGGATATTAATCCAGGATCAGCAGGTTATCAACACATTAACCTTTGGAATAAGACAGATTCTACGGCAGAACAACGGATAAGGTCTGCTGTAAATACACTGGAAAACCTTAAACCGGGAAAGTATTTCTTTGTTGAACATCCCGGCTTGAATACTGAAGAAATGCAGGCCATCTGGCACAAGGGCTACGAAAATGTTGCAACTGACCGTGACGCGGTGACTAAGGTTTTTACAAGCAAAGAGGTAATGGACATGGTACAGTCAAAGAAAATAACTCTCGTCAGCTATAAGGATGCAAAATAAATTCAGATCAATGTGTTAAAATTTATTGTATATTTCTTCAATAGTTGAGAATACACTTTCCCGGGGTGAACATTAATCCATAGTATGACAAAGCGCGATGAATACCTGGCCCTGCTAAAGGGTGAACATCCGGATGGAAAAGTATTTTTTCGTCCCATCCTGATGCATTTTGCCGCACGGTTTAACAATACGACCTATGGAAAATTTGCATCCGATTACCGGGTCCTTGTAGAAAGCAATATCCGTGCAATGGAATATTTTGACACGGATATGGTAAGCCTTATCTCTGATCCTTACCGGGAAACAGCAGCTTTTGGTGCCGGAATTGAATATGTTGATGAAGGGGTTCCGCGTTGCCTGGGACATATTGTAAGCTCTATGGAAGATGCCAGGAACCTTCCCGATCCGGATGTATACAAGTGTGACCGCACGCTCGACAGGATAAAAGGCGCTGAGTATTTCCAGAAATTATTAAAAGGAACCGTGCCTGTAAGCGGATGGGTGGAAGGCCCCCTGGCAGAAGCATGTGACCTGGCCGGGGTAGACACCATGCTGATGCACCTGATGATGGATCCTGATTTCGCCAATTATCTTATGGATAAATGTATGGTCACAGCCCGGAATTTTTCCAAAGCCCAGGCAGAGGCAGGTTGCGACCTTATCGGTATCGGTGATGCCATCTGTTCCCAGATCGATAAGGAAACATACGACAAGTTTGTAAAACAGCGGCACGCGGATCTTATCCGCTTTATTCACGAATGCGGAGCCACGGTGAAACTGCATATATGCGGCAACACAACACACCTGCTGGAGTCATTCCGGGAACTTCACGCCGATATAATTGACCTCGACTGGCAGGTGGATATCGATCATGCCCGGCAGGTACTTGGAAATGATGTGGTCCTTGGGGGCAACATCAATCCTGTTTTAGTGCAGAATAAATCTGAAAACGAAGTGTATGAAATGTCCAAAGCACTCGTAGACAAATACAAAGATCAGAAATACCTGCTTGCCGCGGGATGTGAAATCACGGTGCTGACACCCCATGAAAATCTGATGGCCATGCGCAGGGCATCAATACTATAATCAAAATGAAAAAGCGTCTTTATTTTTTCCTGATGGCAGTATTCATTTCTGCAATGGCCTGTTCCAGGCCGGTTGAAATCAGGGTTCTGGTAATAACGGGCGGACATGATTACAATCAGTCAACATTTAACGCGTTGTTTGAGAATATGTCAGGAACAGTCTCCTATAAAATCGTTCCTTTTCCTGAAGCGTTTTCATTGTTCAAAGAAAAAAGCCGAAATGAATTTGATGTCGTTGTTTTTTATCACATGTGGCAACCCATCACTGAGGAACAGAAGGTCGACATGATTGACTGCTTCCGGCAGGGTAAACCATTGGTAGTTCTGCATCATAGCATTTGTGCATTCGATAAATGGGATGAATACACCCACATCATCGGCGGCAGATATTTTCACGATACATCGATCATCGAAGGAAAAATTTTTCCGCCATCAACTTACAAACATGATGTTAATGTCCTGATTAAAGTAAAAGACAATAATAACCCTGTAACAAGGGGAATTTCCGATTTTGAGCTGTACGATGAAGTTTACGGGGGCTTTTATGTAGAACCCGGTGTAACACCCCTTCTTACTACCGATCATCCCGAAAGTTCACCTGTGATTGGCTGGTCACATTCCTATGGAAAGTCACGTGTGGCAGTAATCCAACCCGGCCACGACACCCCGGCATTCGAGAGTGCCATATACCGCCAGCTTCTCCTCCAGGCCATTAAATGGGTATACGGGTTTTAAATTGTTTTTATAATAAGATTGTCACTTCCTTGCCGGAATGTTTCACGCGTAAGACCCCACCAATATCAGAAACTTCCCAGGTATATCCTTCTGTATCCTCCCCGGTTGCCTCCTTCAGCTCAATCCCATCAACCGTTATTTCCGTTGGTTTACCAGTCAGGCGAAGCACATCCGCCCCCCCTCCATATGTGGAATAGTTGACCCTTTCCTTCTGGTACACGATATTTGTGACCAGAGAGGTTGTTCCCAGGAACTTGTTTTTATCCGACGGTGCCAGCTCTGGCATGGAAGCCATTGCCCGCAGATAATGCCTTACATAATCGCCATAGCCGTCTGTCAGCCAGATATCATCACGGATATACCGGTTCCGGCCATCCTCCGCTACCGTGTAAGTGGCCCAGTTCAGAGTACGGACAGCATTTGCGGTATATGAAGAGTCCCCTGATTTCTCAGCATACAGTAATTCAACGGAAGCCTGGCGTGAAGAATGACTGTTTCCGGGAACCCGGTAAACAGTCTGTTCATTCATTACAACAACCTTGTATTTTTCATATTCATGGTTCCCGAGTTCCCTGTATGTCCAGTCGATGATCCCCTTTACTTCTTCTTTCCATTGGGGAAACAGATCCGGGTGCTGCAGCATAAACATGGCAAATGTGATGGCATTGGTCTGCGTGTCGCTCCATCCAGGGATATCCTCAAAGAATGGCCCCCACTTATTTGTCTTGAGCGGGAAGCTTTTCATCCACTGAAGCAGGGTATTGAATGCTTTTTCATATTGTACCCTTGATGGGGCATCCAGGGACATTAACTCCTCAAAAAGCATCAGGGTGCCTGTCCAGTTTGCCGTATACAGCGCAGGCTCCATCTTTTTGCCGGAACCCTGGTTGTCGAAAAGTGATCCCGTTTCCCCTGTTTTCGCATTTACGCGGAATGGCAGCGGCGACTTCCTATCATCCCCGGATTGCAAGTGTTTCATAAGGGTTTGGGCAATCCGCCTGGCCGCATACAGGTATTTAACATCCCCGGTCAGCTCATATAATCTTGCCAGCTCATACCCGAATGTTCCGGCCTTGTCGGGTTGTGTGATACCTTTTCCGTTTCGCATATCACCGTCAAATTTACCCGAATGGATGTCCGTATTATACGGATAGGGAATATCAGGCCATGCATCTCCGGATGAAGAAAGGGACCGCTCCAGGTAGGTATCGGCCAGGTATTTCATATTATCGATTACAGAGGGGTATCCGGTATACGCGTACAACAGTGTCCAGGAGGAGAGTGCCATATTGACCTGGTCTCCTCCCAGCCCACGCGCATCATGTTCCGGTTTCCAAACCTGGTGATTCATGTAATACTTCAGGCCGTTGGAATCGGCTTCCATTGTATTCCAGAAATTCCATACAAGCATGAGCGCCGTATCATAGGAGGCACCTTTGTCTGCCGAATACCAGGGCAGGATCGACCCGTCAGCCTTGCTGATCCGCACGGCGTGATACTGAATCGTATCACTTACAAGGAGTGTATCTTCCACACCGGGCCCGGATGCATGGGGTGAACGGCATCCGGGGATGAAAACAGATGTAACCAGACAAATAAGGATAACCAGATTTTTCATATCAGGGGCATTGAATTCCGGATCAGTAATTATTAAAATTCCATTTGCCACGATAGGGCCTTGTTCGCATCTGGTTGGCAAATTCATCGTTTATGAATTCCTCATTCGCGGGATTCCATTGTAACGGACGCTGCAACTCATAGGCGATATTGACAATGTTGCATACTGAAGCGGTACGATGCCCGATTTCCACATCAGACACCGGTTTGGTGCGGTTTTTCATGGCATCCACCCAATCCTGGTAATGATTTTCACTGTGATAAACCCTCTTGTCGGTCGGTTTCAGTTCTGCTTTGGCCAGGGCAGCATTGGGGAAAGTCCGTAAAAACTCGCGGCTGACCTCTACCCGGCCTTCGGTGCCGATAAACTGAACTGCATTACTTTCTCCCCAGTCCTTATGGTTTACAACGATCCCGTTTTCATATCTCATGGATAACCCTGCAATGGCCGGCACCGATGGCGGCAGAAACTGTACGGGACCTGATTTATCCATGTCGAGGCCCCACTGGGCTATATCGAACATATGAGCGCCCCAGTCCGTTACAAGTCCTCCTCCGAAATCGCGGTAGCCTCTCCACCATGCCCAGTTGTCGTCTCCAAATTTGGGAGCCAGTTCGGGATGCCAGCCACGGTAGAGGGATGGCCCTACCCATTCGTTCCAGTCGAGTTCGGCAGGTGGTTCCAGCACAGGAAGGCTGCATTGTTTCACCGGTTCGCCCACATGAACATTGACTTCCTTTATTTCCCCGATATAGCCGTTTCTGACCAGTTCAACGGCATGCCGGAAATCGCGCCAGGAGCGCTGCATGTTACCGGTCTGGAAAACCCGGTCATACTTTCGGGTGGCATTTACCATGGCACGACCTTCAGCAATGGTTAATGCCATGGGTTTTTCACAGTAAATGTCCTTGCCTGCCCTTGCGGCATCCACGGCTATCTGGGCATGCCAGTGATCGGGAGTAGCTATCACCACCGCGTCGATATCCTTGCGGGTCAACAGTTCCCTGTAATATTTATACCCATCCACCTTTGCCTGAACATTCTTTGCCTTGTTGTTCTTATCAGCTTCGGCCAGGAAGCGATCCAGCTTTTTCTGGTCAACATCGCAGGCAGCCAGGGCAACAGTCTCTTTACATTTTCCGATTTCGTTCAACAGGGTATAGACTTGTTTTCCTACCCCTATATACCCGATATTGATGCGATCATTGGCTGCCAGGAATCCTTTTCCTCCCAGTACATGACGGGGTATGACCGTTAAAGCTGCCATTGCGGTAGCCGAATTGCCGAGAAATTTACGCCGGCCGATATTTTTGCCCATTGAAAATAGTTTTAAATGAATAAATAAATGTATCGTTTGTAAACAAAGTCAGATTAAATTTCTGTTCATAAGTTAAATTACTAAATTTGATTAATCCGCATGCATGATCGCACATTATTTTACAAATAAACCCGCTAAATGAACCGCAGAAAATTTATCAACCGCACTGCTTTGACATCGGCCGGCATTGGATTGACAACCATATTACCGTCAAAAGCCTGGTCATCAGTCTCTCCAAGCGATACGATCAATGTAGCCCTGATTGGCTGTAACAGCATGGGATTCGGGGATCTGCAGAACCACCTCGATATTGAAGGCGTCAACTGCATGGCATTATGCGATGTGGATGAAAATGTACTGAACAGGCGGTCGGCAGAGATCATTGCGAAATACAACCAGCATCCGAAACTGTTCCGCGACTTCAGAAAAATGCTCGAATTAAAAGAGATTGATGCCGTAATTATCGGTACTCCGGATCACTGGCATTGCCTGAACATGGTATATGCAGTGCAGGCCGGAAAAGATGTGTATGTTGAAAAACCTATGGCCAACACAATTGCAGAATGCAACATCATGGTCGCCGCTGCAAGGAAATACAGCCGGATTGTGCAGGTAGGGCAGCAACAGCGCAGCGGTTTCATTTTTCAGAAAGCAATGGAACTGATCAAATCGGGGAAAATCGGAAAACTCCGAAAGGTAAATATCTGGGCCAATTTCAATTATGGCGCAGGGGCGGCCATTGTGCCCGACTCTCCTGTTCCTGCCGGTGTTGATTATAATATGTGGCTTGGACCGGCGCCTGAAAAACCTTTCAATAAAAACAGGTTTCACGGCTCATGGAGACATTTCTGGGATTATGGTGGAGGTCTTATGAGCGACTGGGGTGTGCATTTGCTGGATATGGGACTGTGGGCAAAGGACCTTGTGCAGGCACCCGACAAAGTACTAACCTATGCTGCCAATACTTTTTCAGGGAAGCGGGCGAAAGATACCTTCGATACAATGACAGTCAGCTATCCGAAGGAGGATTATGTTATTAACTGGGATATGACCGCAGGGCTGGAGCGGGGACCGTATGATATGACATATGGACTGGCTTTTATCGGGGATGATGCTACCATTGTGGCAAACCGTTCAAAAATAAATGTGTACCCTGAATGGGACAATGACACCAAAAAATTCAAAGCCGAAGAATATGCCTTCCTTGAAGGGAAAGAATCGCATAAACAACATGCACAGAATTTCATTGATTGCATAAAATCAAGGCAGCAACCGGCTTGTCCGCCGGAATTAGGACGGGCTGCAGCATTGCATGCCCATATACCCAATATCGCGGCCCGTGTGGGTGAACCAGTTCTTTTCTGGGATGACAAAAATAACAGGTTCACAAATTCCGAGGCCGCGAATCAGCTGATTACCCCGAAGTACAGGGCACCCTGGACCCTGCCTAAACTTTAAGCCATGATATCACGAAGAACATTTATATCCGGTTCGGCTGCCGCTGCAGCAATTGTCGCCGCATCGCCTTTACCCTTTGCTTCTTTTTCCGGATTCAACATGGAAAATGACCGGCTTGATAAACTGGGTTTTATATCAGGCATTATCGACAAGGAACTGAAAGGTGACTGGCAGTCAATCCTGAAACAGGCGGTCAGTTTTGGTTTTTCCGAAATAGAGACAGGCCAATATCTTGGGGATTCAGCGTCTTCGTTCCTTTCATTCTGCAATTCAATAGGACTGAAACCTGTTGCGGGCGGGATCAGCTTTTCTGCCGTTGGTGAAGAATTGTCAAAACAGGTGAATGCGCTGAATGATCTCGGTATTAAATATGCCGTTGTTTATTGGCCATGGCTTTCAGGCGGTCCCTTTTCACTTGATGATTGCAGGAAAAGCGTTTCCATGCTGAATTACCTGGGCAAAGAATGTGAAAAAAATGGCCTGGTACTTTGCTGGCACAATCATAACAAGGAATTTGTATCCATGGAGGAAGGACTTCCGTTCGATTATATAATGAAACATACGGATACGGATACCGTGAAATGCGAATTGGATGTATACTGGGCAAAAAAAGGCGGTGCAGATCCCGTGGCTCTTCTAAAAAAGTATCCCGGCAGATTTCCGGTACTCCATGTAAAAGATATGGCTCCCGGAACAGAAGGCGACTTTGAATGCCCCGGCAGCGGCATCCTGGATTTTCCCGCAATATTCAGGGAAGCCCGTTTACAAGGCATTGCCCATTTCATGGTAGAACGCGACAACGTACCTGATGGAATGGCCTGCCTTCGTTCAAGCGGTGAATATCTCCGGGCACTCCGATTCTGAAACCTATGAGGTTACTCTGCGACCTCTCATAGCGGGCTTTGCGAAAAAATCTTCGCGATCTCTGCGTTAAAATTTTTGGTGATCTCACGCAGAACTTGAGAACTGCAGAACTGCAGAACTGTATGACTATCAACAATCAACCATCAACTATCAACTAATTTCAAATATCCTTCGCCTTATTGAATCTCAGCGCATTCAGCAGCCAAATTGGCAATGCCTTTTCAGGTTTGCGTTTCCGAAGGTTAAGGTACCAACCTATATTCTTAAGGATTGGGATTTTATGTGTTTCGACGAATTCTATCAATGTACCATCAGGATCTTCTGTATAGGAGAATGATCCTGCAGCCTCGCCCATATCAAAACTATGGTCCACATCCACTGTAAAAGGAAATCCTTTGGCCTTGCATTCCTTGCGGAGCAAGTCCATACCATTGATGTCAAAGCAAAGGTGAATAAACCCAAGGTCACCCCAAAACCGTTCATGATAAATATGCTTCGGTTGCCGGTCGAGCACTTGCACGAGTTCAATCTCACTTGTACCGAACAAGGGGCTGAAAGCGCCCAGCCTGGGTTTGCTGTGTCTGAGCAATACCCTCCTGAATTTACCATTCCCCCCCGAAAGACCGGCAAACTCGCCAAAAACGGTGGATTCATCAAAAATAACCTGGTCATAACCAAGGATACCCTTATAAAAGTTCAATGAACGTTCAATGTCCGACACCCCGATGAGGGCGCCATAGGCTGCACCTGTTGGCTTTTTTTCATTTCTGAACCATGTAGTGCTGGTTACAAGCTGGAATACATTTCCATACGGGTCCTTTACAAAGAAGTGCTCTTTGCCACGCGGATCGCGCAAAATATTACTGAGCATTTCAACACCCCTTGATTTCAGGAAATCATAGGTATGTGCAGCATCATGGCATTTTATTTTACCGGCAAAAATTCCCAGGTCACCCAGTTGAATCGGGAATGACGGTGGTAAGGGGGTGCGGTCGACATATTGCCATATCTCGAAACCCCCGCCGCCCTCCAGGTTCAGTGCAAGGGCCGCGTGACGTTTCTGTGGCTGACCCCCTGTATAGGGAAGCATGTATTTGGCAATTGCAGCTTCTTCAAAAACCCGGATATCGAATCCAAATTTCTCTTTGTACCATTTCCAGGCTTCTTTCATGTTGGGCACACCGATTCCAATCTGTTGAATGCCGCTGATAATTTTCTCTTTCAAGGCTGGCGTATTTTAATTATTAGGATGATTGTAGAGACGGGTTTGAAACCCGTCTCTACATTAATTATTTCAGGATAAAATCAGGTTGGGCTGGCGTGACTTACGATCCAATAATACAGAGGGGGACATACCCGTTTAATCACCAAAAGTAATAATTCCCTTTTGCCTATAAAAATTTCTTTACGGTTATGCTCAATAGCCCGTGCAATAATCCGGCAGCATTTTTCAACCGGGACTCCCTCTGCCTGTCCTTTGTCCATTTTCCCATAGGATTGTCCATCTCCCATGAGGGAATGAACCGAGATGTCGGTTTTAATCCGGCCGGGACATACAATTGTAACCTGCACATTGTCCTGGTATAATTCAGCCCTAAGGGTTTCAAAAAAACCCTGCAAGGCATGCTTGGATGCGGAATAAGCAGATCGCATCCGGAATCCGTATTTTCCCGCCATACTGCTGATCACCACAATATGACCTGATCCCCGGCTGACCATCAGGGGAGCTATGCCCTTGGTCACAGCCACGGCACCGAAGAAATTCACTTCAAACAATTCCCTGTCAACTTCGGTGGAAGTATTCAGCGCATAGGAACGTTGGCTTACCCCTGCATTATTTATAAGTATATCAACCCGGCCGGCCAATTGTTTTACCTGCCTGATAGCCTCCTCAACTGAATCCCGGCTGGTCACATCACAGGGAACTACGATGCAACGACCCTGCTCTTTCTGATCTAATTGCGCCTTAATTTCTTCCAGTTTTCCGGATGAACGGGCGGAAAGTATAACTGTTGCACCTTTGTCAAAAAGCTCAGCCGCCAGGGCGGCTCCAATACCCGATGAAGCACCGGTGATCCAGGCTATGCTGCCTTTAATTTTCATTGCCTTCCATTTGACGGTGGAGAATCTGATTCATTACGCCAAGTATATTCTTTCGCCGGGTTTTTAATTCCAGAATTTTCGGATCTCCCCTGTTTACACCACGGGTGTATACAAAGCGTGATTTCAGTTTTTTCAGACTGATGTAATAATGGAACGAGAATAACCCGGTTAACGGCATTGATAATATATATATGAGTTTAATCCATCCATTGACCGGCACTAAACTGAGTAAACCGCCGAAAAAGAGGTACCATAAAGGATATACGAGCATGCCGATGACAAATTTGACCGAACTCTGAAATTGAGTATCCTTTATTTTAGCACCCTTTACAGCTGCAAACCAGTAGGGCACTATATTATTCAGGAATCCTGCAATGAATAGCGGAAGAAAAACTATTTTATGCAAGACAGAAACAGCAATGCCTGCCATAGGATACTTCTCCTTTTTAATTACCCAATCCCTTAACCCGGCTTCCTGTAATCCGCATTCATATTCAGATACCTGCTTATCAAGATTCTGAATAGTCTCCGGAGAAGCAACCAGTTCTTTATTCAGAAGGGCAATCATGGCTTTGTCGGCCCTGAACCTTCCGGTCAGGGAATGATCTTCAATACCCAGCCTCTTTCTCATCTCATCGTTGAAGATATTTCTCAGCGACATGTAGGTTTGATAGAATTCCTCTGTTTGAATATCGATCATTAATTTGCTCACCTCATGTGCGTATCTTTCCTTCAGATGGTTAATGGCCAACCCCGGATTTTCAGCATACACATTGTAATACTCTGATACCTCAATAGGTTTTCCAATGTTAACAAGCAGTGTGGATCGAAAATTCCGATAATGCCCGTAATTGATGCCCAGGGGAATGATCACGATTCCCTGTTTTACACCGTATTCCTCCTGTGCCATAAAGGCAATACGGAACAACCCTTTAACCAGGCTTCTCAGCCGCCGCCTGTCCCCATGATTTCCTTCCGGAAAAAGGCAAAGCGGGTTGTACATGTTGCGCATCACCTGGTTGGTTTTTTCAAAAACCTCATCATTCCTTTTTACATTCTCATAACCATCCCTGATGCGATAGATAGGCATGATGTTCATGAAAGTAAGAATCCTGGCAATGAAACGACTTTTGAAGATATCCGCACGGGCCAGGAAAACCACCTGGAATTCAGTTCCGCATACCATGGCCAACGCGTCCATAAGTGCATTCTGATGATTCGGAGCCAGTATTACAGGCCGTTTGGCAGGGAGGTTTTTCAGGTCATTGATCACGATTTTCCGGTAGTAGAACCAGTTGCAAAACTTTGCATACCGCTGAAGTAACCAATAATCGAGCGCCCATTGGTCAATGCTTTTTTTTCTAGACACGATGTGAAATTTTTCCGATCAAAGGTAATAATAGATATTTACGATTTACGATTTACGATTTACGATTTACGATTTGCGATTTGCGATTTGGGATTCCAGGGTTAGAAAACTGCAAAACTGCAAAACTGCAAAACTTCATTTATCGTAAATCGTAAATCGTAAATCAATTTTATTTTCCCTACCTTTGCACTCCAATTTTTGTTACATGAAGGATATTAGGAATATAGCTATAATTGCTCACGTTGACCACGGAAAAACCACACTGGTAGACAAGATATTACTACAGACCAAGTTTTATAAGGACTATGAAACGCCCGGTGAACTTGTAATGGATAGCAACGAACTGGAACGTGAACGGGGTATTACCATACTCGCGAAAAATGTGTCAGTTATTTATAACGGTGTTAAGATTAACATCATAGATACCCCCGGCCATGCGGATTTCGGTGGCGAAGTAGAACGGGTACTGAACATGGCGGACGGAGTACTGTTGCTTGTGGATGCTTTTGAAGGCACCATGCCCCAGACCCGTTTTGTCTTGCAGAAAGCACTAAACCTGGGATTAAAACCAATTGTTGTAATCAACAAGGTGGATAAACCCAACTGCAGACCTGAAGAGGTTCAGGAACAGGTATTTGAACTTATGTTCAACCTGGGCGGTACTGATGAACAGCTTAATTTTCCAACCCTTTATGGCTCAGCTAAACAGGGATGGATGTCGAATGACTGGAAAAAACCGACTGATGACATTACACCCCTCCTGGACGCGATCACCCGTCATATCCCGCCACCGAAGGTTATCAGTGGCACGCCCCAGATGCTGATCTCGAATCTTGTATATTCCAATTACCTGGGCCGGATCGCTATTGGCAGGCTTCACCGCGGTGACCTTACCGAGGGTATGAATGTATCGCTGGTGAAAAGAGATGGTACGATATTCCGGACGCGTATTAAGGAACTATCGGTATACGAAGGCCTGGCTTTCAAAAAAACCCCTGTTGTCACCTGCGGCGACATTTGCGCCCTGGTCGGCATTGACGGATTCAATATCGGCGATACCATTGCAGAATTTGAGGATCCTGAAGCCCTGGATTCAATTACAGTGGATGAGCCCACCATGAGCATGCTGTTTACCATCAATGATTCCCCGTTTTATGGGAAGGATGGCAAATATGTTACTTCGAGACATCTGAAAGACAGGCTTGAAAAAGAGCTTGAAAAAAATCTGGCCCTCCGCATAGAGCCTACCGGATCAGCGGACTCATTCGTTGTGTTCGGCCGGGGTGTATTACACCTTTCCATTCTCATTGAAACCATGCGGCGCGAAGGGTATGAACTGCAGGTTGGTCAGCCCCAGGTAATTATTAAACAGGTTGCCGGCGAACCCTGCGAACCGATGGAAATTCTGTATATCGACCTTCCGGAGGAATTTTCGGGGAAAGCAATCGAAATGGCATCGGCCAGGCGTGGACAGATGCTGATGATGGAAAGACGGGGCGACAGGATTCACCTTGAATTTGAAATCCCGTCACGCGGTATCATCGGACTGAGGAGCAACCTGCTTACAGCAACAGCAGGCGAGGCAGTAATGTCTCACCGTTTTAAGGATTTTGAACCCCTTAAGGGCTCAATTGAACGCAGGATCAACGGATCGCTGATTGCCATGGAAACGGGTATTGCCTATGCATATGCCATTGATAAATTAAGGGACCGCGGCAGTTTCTTTGTGGATTCACAGGAAGAAGTATATGCCGGGCAAGTCGTTGGTGAACATTGCCGTGCAGGTGACCTCGTTGTGAATGTTACCCGTTCAAAAAAACTGACCAACATGCGGGCATCGGGCAGCGACGAAAAAGTCAAGCTCATCCCGCCCATACGTTTCAGCCTCGAAGAAGCTCTTGAATATATCCAGGAAGATGAATATGTCGAAATTACTCCGAATAATATCCGCCTGAGAAAAATGCTGCTCAACGAAAATCTTCGCAAAAGGGCCAGCAAAATCGCTTAATTACTTTATTTCATAGTAAAAGAGGGTGTCCTGCGCAGAGACACCCTCTTTCTTTTGTATACTGTTTTCATATGCTATGAATTTATATGGAATTATTATATCTTTGATAATGAGCTATCTCATTCCTTCTTCTCATGCACTTAAGCAAAGATTATACTCGTCTCAACACTGTGAAAATGAAAACTCATGCATTTATTTTCTCAATCCTTCTTCTTGCTTGTAATCTGATCGCCCAGGAAAATGTTACTGTTATAGAAGGGGGAGATGATAAGGGTGGATTGCTGGAGGCAACCATCAACGGAGATACAACGGATAGCGGCGAAAGAAATAACCCCAACCGGATTTATGAATTGAAGGCCGGTGAGGTTTATTATCAACACAAACCAATCACTGTAAATAATCCCGATGGTGTGGTCACCATCCGGGGACAGCTAGGGGGACCAAAACCTGTCATCATAAAACAACCCCTGAATGAAGTACCCATCGGACAAAATGTATTCAACAGCAGCCTTAATTTTCTGAATATTCAGTATGAAAACATGCAAACAGACAGCGTTGTGCCGGATGCAGCCTTTGATATTACAGGAGACAACCATCGCCTTGATGTGGAAGATTGTCTTATTGAAAATTGTCAACGGATAGTTTTCAACATGAGCAGCGTTACAACTGGAGCTAAAATTATTCTGCGGGGCAACTATTTCCGGGATATGAATGATTTCTCACAATGGTGGGGTGGACGTGCCGTTGAATGCAAATATGCAATTGATTCGCTGGTTATAGACAACAACACCTTTACAGGAGCAGGCCTGCTCTTTTTATGCCATGAAAGTGTTATTGATGTTGCTATCATCAATCATAACACGATCATCAATAACCATAAATATCCTTTCCTGAATCAATATTGGAGGGAATGCTACTTTACAAACAACCTTTTTGTAAATGCCAATATGGTTGGTGAAGATTATGAAAATGTCGCCACAGGCGGAGCGGATCCTGACGGATTTCTGAAGGGTATTTTCGGCGTGGATTCGATTACATACTATCTTAACATACAGCCTAAATTCCTGACAGTTGACAATACGCTGACTGAAGATATAGATAGTCCGGATGATTATATTATTTATGCGGAAGACAACCTTGTTACATACAGCGCAGATGTATTGGATGCTTATTATAATGGTTCCATTGACGGCGTTTTCGATGATGCTCCTGCTTCCTATCTTACCTGGAATGGCAATGATGGCCCGTTTAAAGTTGTAAATGTTCCGGCAATATGGCAAAATGAAAGAACTGGATATATGGATGCAGCTTATCCTAACATAAGGGAAGAAAACAACCGCATCTATACGATGTCAATGGATGATCTTGGCCTGGCAACTGATCCTTTGCCACAGGCCGCTGCCAATGTTTTTATTCAGTGGAACAGAGCCCAGTGGAATATACCAGGTGTTATTTCTCCTACTGATTATACTGCTTACTATTTTGGTGATCATGATCCCGGCACCATCCCGGGTATTGAGACTGAAAATTCGGCTACCGGTATAACCAGGATATCTGATATGATCGAAGATTTTTCATATACGGCTGACCTTACTTCAAGATGTGACGGTCTGAGGATCGGTGCCCTCGGCTGGTGGGATGAGGACTATGATCCGGCTGCTTCATTGCAGGCTATCAAGCACAGGTATTGTTGTGTTTTTCCTTCAGCTGTTAAGCCCATTGCTGATAATGAAAACCTGATTGTATATCCTAACCCTGTCAGTTCAGTTCTCAACGTTAACAATGCAAAAAATGCTGACATAACCATCATGAATCTGGATGGCCGAATTGTAAAAAAAATTAAGAATGCTTCCGGTGTCAGTGTTTCTGATCTTTCTGACGGTATATATACTGTTACAATAAGGGAAGGAAACAGGATCTCCACCCAAAAGGTCATCGTTCAAAGCAGATAACTCCTTTTTGTAATCAAATATGAAGCTGTTTCCAAATGAGACAGCTTTTTTTTTACGTATCAGTACTTTTTAAAATTTTTAAATTATTTGTTTTTTCTCTAATACCTGCTATTTTCTAGGGTTATACTTTCATATGTTATTAATTTATGGTACTTAAGGTGATATTTTTGACGGTTGTATTTGTTTTTTTGCTAATATTTTTAACTTAACCCATATTTTTATATATATTTGCAGCAAGAAAATTAATTTAAAAATCCCTGATATGATGAAAAGACAATACAAAAGAAATGCGGTTGTTACCGGTTTGCTTCTTCTTATCGCCGGTGGCTCTGTTATGGCAGCAGATGCTGTTCCCGTGGATACAGGTACCACGGCATGGATGCTGACCTCAACTGCCCTTGTATTATTAATGGTACCCGGACTTGCCATGTTTTACGGCGGACTTGTCAGAACCAAGAATGTATTGGGCACGATGATGCATAGTTTCGTTGCCATGGGTATAATGGCCGTATTATGGGTGGCTGTCGGTTATTCCATGAGTTTCGGTCCTAATGTGCTTGGAGGCTGGTTCGGATGGAACAATGATTATTTTTTTCTGAAAGGAATCGATGAAACAATCACTCCTGCCGGCGTACCTGAATATATCTTTTCAATGTTCCAGGGGAAATTTGCGATCATTACACCGGCACTTATTGCAGGCGCTTTCGCGGAAAGAGTTTCTTTCAAGGGATATGTTATTTTTATAGCACTCTGGGGATTGCTGATTTACAACCCTTTGTGCCACTGGGTATGGGCAAGCGATGGATTCCTGTTCAATATGGGTGCTATGGGCGCCATTGATTTTGCAGGGGGCACCGTAGTTCATATTGCATCGGGGGTAAGCGGACTTGTTGCCGCCTTATATCTCGGATCACGGCGTGGTCATCCAAAGATCGCCCTGGCACCCAGCAATCTTGTCATGACAATGATGGGCGCAGGTTTACTTTGGGTAGGCTGGTTTGGATTCAATGCAGGAAGCAGCGTCAGTAGCGGACTTCTCACAGCCCAGGCCCTGACAGCCACACAGGCTGCAGCTGCAGCAGGAGCTATGGCATGGATGATCATAGAAGCGATTCACCAGGGCAAGGCTACCGCATTGGGATTTGCCAGCGGAATACTTGCAGGACTTGTGGCCGTTACACCTGCTGCCGGGGTAGTTCAGCCGGCCGGAGCTATGGCTCTTGGAATCGCCGCAGCTATGATTTGCTATACTGCCATTTTGGTTAAAAATAAAATGGGTTATGATGACAGCCTGGATGCATTTGGTATACACGGCGTAGGTGGAATGGCAGGCTCACTTCTTCTCGTCTTCTTCATCCGCAAATCATGGATGGCCGGTGCCGCTGAAGCAGCCGCAGGCGGATCATGGAGCCTTTGGCAGCAGTTAGGTGTACAGGCTGCCGCAGTGGGTATGGTTATCGCATATGCTGCATTAGGAACATTACTCATTATATTTATTGTAAATAAGGTGGTTGGTTTCAGAGCTTCCCCTGAGGCTGAGATGCAGGGCCTCGATCACTATTATCATGGTGAACAGGGATATGGCATGCTCAACCCACGGTAATTGAATTATAACTTAGAAAAAATAAAGATATGAAACTGATAACAGCCATTATCCGTGAAAACAAACTCGATCAGGTGCGCGAAGCACTGATCGAGGCTGAAATAACCCGTATCACTGTCAGCCGCGTTTCGGGCCACGGCCAGCAGCAGGGTGAAGAAATCTACCGGGGTGCTATTGTAATACCCAACCTCATTCCAAAGGTCAGGCTCGAAATTGCCGTTAATGAAGCCTTTGTGGATATTACGGTAAATACGATCATTAAATCGGCCAGGACAAATGGAAAAGGTGAGGTGGGCGACGGTAAGATTTTCATCAGTCCCCTTGAGGAGTGTATCCGCATTCGCACCGGAGAGCGGGGAGGTAGTGCTATTTAGGAACCAGGTTGGTGGGGTTCTGAAATACGTCCAGGCCAAACTCGGGTAATACAGCCAGCAGGTGATCAAAGAGATCGGATTGCAGTTCTTCATGTACCAGTGAGTCTGTTCCACGGCAGAATGCAATTATCTCAATTGGAATACCAGATTCTGCAGGCTGAAGTTGCCTCACCACCATGGGTAATTTCTGATTGATTCCGGAATGATTCTTCAACAACCCCACCAGGTACCTTCTAAACATGGTGAGGTTTGTTACCTCACCTTCATGGAGGATTATTCCGGATTCTCCTTTTTTTTCTTTCAGGGTTCCTGTCTTATCGCTATATTCTTTTAATCCCTTAATGCTGCTGAACCTGGAGAGCAATTCCGAATCACAGAAACGGACCGTCCTCATATCTATTTTCAAATGCTTTTTAAACCGACGGGCACTGAATTCATCGGTACCCCTCCAGTTGATGAATGAATCTGAAACCAGCACGTAGGTAGGTATTGTCGTGATGGTTTTGTCAAAATTCCTCACTTTCACGGTATTCAGTGTGATCTCCATCACGTTGCCATCGGCTCCGTATTTTGAAACAGTGATCCAGTCCCCGATTCTCAGCATATCATTGGCTGAGAGCTGGATTCCGGCAACCAGTCCAAGGATCGTATCCTTAAAAACCAGCATCAGCACGGCGGCCATCGCGCCCAGCCCCGTGAACAATGACCTGGGAGAAGTGCCCGACAATATGGAAATAACAAGAATGATGGCCAGTGAAAAGAAAATGATCTGGGCAAGCTGAATATATCCTCTTATTGAACGCCCCTGCGCAACAGCCATTGTCTGGTAAATATCATTAAATGCCTTTAGAAATGCATTGATAACCAGCAGTACAATGATGATCATGTACATGGTAAGTGCTTTCTGGGTAATCATCGACACGGTTGGAAAAAGTTCGAGAACATACCCGACACTATGCCATAAAACAAGGGCCGGAGCAAGATGTGAAAGCCGGTGAAACACACGCTTTTCCATCAGGATATCATCCCAGAGAGTTTTTGTGCGGGCAACAAGACGGAAAACCACAATGCTAATTACCTTCCTTGTCAGGATATCTGAAAGGAATGCCAATAATATGATAAAGAAGATCCCGAAAAGGATATTGAACATGGAGGCCTGGGACTCACTAAGGCCCCATTGCTGCATGAGTTTCTGAACATCGAAAAGTACTTTCAGTTTGGTTTCCATTGTATAAAAATATCATCATGTTTGCAGGTAAATTTAATATAAAAACCCCGGCTGACATCACAGTTTTCCGGGGTTTTCATAACCCGGATGGTCTGTGTATGTCAGCCGGGGTTTTAAACCGGCTCATTTTCAAGGGAGAGATCAGTCTACCTTGCGGGCAACAAAATAGGATAAGATCAATCCGGCCCCGGCAAACATGAAAATCATAGATAGATATGCAACCGGTTCTTCAAGCCGGGTGCTGACTGTAAGGATGTTTCCGGCGAGTACTCCCAGGCCACCACCCATAAAAAGCATCCCGATCTTGATCGAGAATTTTTTAAATACGTTCGAAGGCTCTATCTTAAACAATGCAGGATCTGCATTTTTTTCAATAAGGGCAAGACGTTCACGGTTACGGGTAGTAAAATAGAAGTATGCTACTCCGAAAATAGAACCAAAAAAGGTAAGAAAAAACATGGTACCTACAAATCCGTCATTCATGGCAGTAAATTTTAAGTGATAAATTAAATTCGATTTATATCTATGACGCAGCCACTATATTTTGGTTACAGAATTTATTTGGTGATTTGTTGATTTCCGTGGGTTGCACCCACGGTTATTGAGATCTGACCCCTTTGGGGTCGCCAGGACTGTAAGACTCCAAGACTGCATGACTGCAAAACTGCACGACTGCACGACTTTTTTATTTATTTTCTCAAGCAGGATAATTCCACAAAATCTTTACTTAAACTGCAGAACTCTCCACCGCATTAACATTTAACTTTTAACTTTAATCTGTTAGCTTTGTAACCATAAGGAAATTCCTGCGTCAAAAAGTTGCATGATGCAACATTACGACACTCAACTGATCGGACGGATACTTGATGGCGATACATCAGGATATGCTGTGCTGGTGGACAGGTATAAGGATCTGGCATATACAATTGCTTACCGCATACTGGGCAAACGGGAAGATGCGGAAGAAGTTGTTCAGGATGCATTTGTCAAGGCCTTTCAGAATCTTTCTTCCTTCCGGCAAAAAGCGAAATTTTCAACATGGTTATACAGGATCATATATAATACTGCAATTTCAAAGCACAGGCAAAAAAAACCCGGATGGCAGTCAATCGAAGAAATTACTGTTCCCGATAAGGCTGCGGAGATTTTGGCAGAAGAAGAAGAGGACAGGCATAAAATCCTTGAGACAGCTTTGCAGCAACTGCCTGAGGAAGACCGGATACTGCTGACACTTTATTATGTGGATGAATCAAGCATTGATGATGTCCATAGTATCCTTGGTTTAACTAAGTCAAATGTGAAAATCAGGTTATTCAGGGCAAGGAAGAAGCTTCAGGACCTGGTGACAAAAAGTATGGTAACCATATATAACTAATAAAAAAGTTATGGAAGAAATAGTTGATAAGGACGATGCTATTGGCCGCCTGGTAAGGGAAGAGGGATTGCTTAAACCATCCTCTGATTTTACGGCCCGCGTTATGCACCTGGTGAATGAAAGCCCACAAAAGGCAAAAACCACCTATGAACCCTTGTTAAGCAAGGGCATGTGGATTTCAATTGCCCTTGGATTAGTAATAATGACAGTTATCAGTCTTTTTGCTGTTGCTCCCGGCAATACAACCGATATGAGCTACCTGGATACCTTAAAACCGGCCTTCTCCTTTGTAAAAGAAATTCACTTCTCATTCACGGTGGCGCCTGATACACTCATGCTGGCAACGATCATCATGACATCACTGGGATTGCTCCTTTTGCTGGACTATTTTCTGAATAACAGATTCCGTATACAGATTAAAGATTAGATATGTCGGAAAAAAGATTGAAGTTTATTTTCGGCGCTAAACTATGGCTGGCAGTTTTAGCTGTACAGATTCTTTTGTTGACAATCCAGGTCAGGGCTTCTGATATAATTGAGGCATTGCCTCTTACCCGGGATATTGTTATGATTCATTTCTATGACGGCTATGCCATTTATCATAAAAACGGAGCGCCGCGAAGCAACGAAAAGGTAGTGGTACTGCCGTTACAGGCTGCCCAGGCGCAGATGGCCGGCAACTACCGGATCTCTAGCGCTGATGATGCAGCTTACATAAACCATCTCTCCCCTGTCTCCGTGGGCCGGAAATCAAAAGGTGCTGAATTTACCTGGTTATGCCAGGGCTGGAATGCTACAACCGGCTGCATCAATACAGATCCCGACAGGGTTCAGGAACACTGGATCTATCTGGTTCTTCCGGAACCCCTGCAGTCGGGCAGGACTTATACCATTAGTACCGGAACACTTGCCGAAAACGGTTCCGAATGGACCTTCACCTTTGATGAAAAAAAGATCCGGTCAGAAGCCGTTCATGTGAATATGATAGGGTATGCACCTGCATCTCCGGCCAAATTCGGTTATGTTTATCACTGGATGGGTGATATGGGCGGGCTTGATCTAAGCGGCCATACCAATAACGATTTTCACCTGGTGGATATGGATGACGACCAGACTGTATTTTCAGGAAAACTGGCCTTCCGGAAATCCAAAAACAATCCCGAGACCGGTCAGTCCTCGGAAACACCCAATGCCAATTTCAGCTGTGCGGATGTATATGAGTGTGATTTTTCCTCTTTTTCAACGCCCGGGGAATACATCCTCATTGTGGACGGAATAGGGAGTTCGTTCCCATTCAGAATTGATGCTGATATTTACCGTATGCCATTTTATACAGCCATCCGCGGTCTGTATCATAACCGGAGCGGTATTGCGCTGACACAGCCTTTCACAGAATTCACCCGGAACGCACCCCATAACCCCAATATCACACCTGGTTTTGCCGGTAAACTCCGATATACTTCCTCGCGGTTCGTTGATTGGCATAGTGGAGATAATGATCCTGAGGATAAACCAGCCATTGAAGCCGGCGACAGGGGACCCCTCAATACATGGGGATGGTACCAGGATGCAGGCGACTGGGATGGCTATTACTCACACCTGAATATCCCCTGTATGCTTATGTTTACGTGGGAAGCCGGCCCTGGTCATTTCCGAGACAATGAACTGAACATCCCGGAAAGCGGTAACGGTATCCCTGATATCCTGGATGAAGCTTCCTGGCTGTTGCGGTTTTTTTACAGGACCCGCCATGAAATCATTGACAGGGGATATGGAACAGGGGGTATCGGATCACGGATTTTCGGCGACTTGTGGGGTGGCGATGAGGCCCCCAACGGAACCGGAAGGGGATCGTGGCAGGATATTACGCGAACCTGGTATGTATCCGGTGAAGACCCCTTTACCACCTATAAATATGCAGCACTGGCTGCCCAGATGGCATTTTGCCTTAAAACAGCCGGATTGACCGATACAACCGACTGGGAAACGGAAGCCCTGGAGTCCTATGATTGGGCAAAGGAAAACACCACCGAAGGTGATGACAGTATTAAGCCGGCGATCGGCTATCCCCTTAAAGACATTCGTGCATTTGCGGCTGCCAGTTTGTTCCGGTTGACAGGAAATGTGAGATACCTGGACGAGCTTAAACCGGATGCTTCGGCTGTGACTTCTACAACGGTTTTAAGAGACGAGGCCCGTTGGGCACCTTATATATTTGCAACCATGCCCGACAGCCTTACTGCAGATGATGACCTGGTAACCCGTTATAAGGGGGCAGTGCTTGCCACAGCCGATCTTTTTGCTTCAACTGCGGCGACAAGGGCCTGCCGGTTCGGAGGCGATTTTTACATGCCCATGCTGGTGGGACAATCCACAACCCCGATCATTTTTGAAGTAATCATGGGTTATAAACTGGCGAAAGCGGAAGATCCGGCAAGGGCAGTCAATTACCTTTCGTGCCTGTATACAACCTCGGATTATTTCCTGGGGTGCAATCCATTAAATACAACCTGGATTACAGGTCTCGGTATTCGACAGCCAAACCGTGTATTCCATATGGATTCATGGTATAACGGAAAAACGGAAATGGCACCCGGAATTACTCCATATGGACCCTGGCGCGATGAAAACTGGGCTACCGGCATGGGCGCGTGGGACCTTAAATGGCCTCACAAAACCCTTTATCCTGAAGGCATTCATAACTGGCCGGGTCATGAGCGGTGGTTCGGCAACTACACCTGTCCCTTGAATGCCGAATTTACCGTGCATCAAAACACTATCCTGAATGCAGCCACCTTTGGTTTTCTCTGTAATGAGGCTTCAGAACATTTTGTAGCCAACAAACGGCCCCAAATCAGTTTTATATCCCCCGACCCAGGCTCTGTGCAAACTGATACAGTAATTATCGCTGTGAATGCTTCAGACCCGGATGGCAATACAACCATTTACAAAGTGGAATATTACAACGGCAGGCATAAGATAGGTGAAACCTTTCAGTCTCCCTATTCACTCAACTGGCATAACACGGTTGGCGGCACACTGAAGCTTACAGCCCGGATTACAGACAAGTACGGGATGGTCGGGAGGACTGATACGCTTGTGATCAGCAGTATTATAAATGATATCTCCTACACTGACAACCATGACATTTCAATCAGGGCCTACCCCAATCCATTTTCATCCCAAATTACAATTGAATGCAGCCTGAAAAGCAACTGCCATCTTAGTATGGAGATTTACGACATACTTGGCAAAAAGATCAATTCATTGCAAATGGGGTACCATAAAGTCGGCTTTTACCAGGTTATATGGGATGGTACCGATGCGAATCATATTCCTGTCAGTCCGGGTGCTTATATATGCAGATTTGAAAACAGGGATAAGCCAGACAGTGATATCAATAGTAAAAATATTCTTTTACTAAAAAACCAATAAGCAAATACCCCGGTGGTTTAGGAAACCTGCCGGGGTATAATTAAAATTGAATAATTCAATTACCTGCCGTCCTGGGGAAGAATAGCCAGTAATTCTACTTCGAAAATAAGGGTGGAATACGGTTTAATTACTGAACCCTGTGGTGCCTGTGCGCCATATGCCAGATTTTCAGGAATAAAAACTCTCCATTTTGAACCAACGCTCATCAGCTGGATCGCTTCTGTCCAACCCGGAATCACTTCACCTACATTGAATTCTGCAGGTTCGTTGCGTTTGTATGAACTGTCAAAAACGGTTCCGTCAATTAATTTACCGGTATAATGAACCCTGATGCGGTCATTAATGGTTGGTTTGGTTCCGTTGCCTTCTCTTACAATCACGTATTGCAGACCAGTCTGGGTTGTCTGAACACTGTCTTTTTTTGCATTGTCTTGCAGAAAAGCTTCATTTTCTGCTATATATCCTTTAAATTTAGCTTTTGTCTGACTCTGTTGTAAATCAGTAAAATAGGTATTCAGATAAGTTTGAACAATAAAGGTAGAAACCGGAAGGGAATCTTTTGAGGTACCCTCGGAAAGTCCCTTTGCAAGTGCTTCAATGTTGATCAGACTATCAATTTTTCCCTGTTTGAATTGACTTCCATACATCAACCCGATGTAATAACTAACTGTATCTTCCTTTGTCTTCAACTTAACCGAAGCATACTTTTTATCCTGGCTGCAGGCTGAAATTATGAATAGGCTTATTAAAGAAAAAACAAATAAAATTCTCATACTTTTCATGTTCATGTTTATTTAAAATTTAAGCAGCGAATATACTTCAATTATCTAAATGTGTGAGTAAATTGTTAAAAATCTTTTCTTCTAATCCCGCGGCAATTCGTAATTTTCACTTCTGAAATAAACATATATTCCATGAAGAGAATTTTAGGACTGCTGTTCATCATTTGCATTGAAATTACCGGAGGTGAATGGCTTCCAGCACAGGATAGCATTTATTCCAACATGAAGACCCAGGCCCGGCAGTTTCTGGATAACCGGAATTATGAATCAGCCCTTGCCCTTTATCGTGATCTCTTGCATCGTTTTCCCAAAGAACCGGAATACCTGTATGGAGCAGCTGTTAGCCTGACCATTCTGAACCGTGATCCGGAAGAGGCCCTCACTATGCTCAGGTCTGTGAATTTATCCGGTTTTAATCCTTTATCCTGGTATTATACCGGACTCCTGGAACATCACAATTACCTTTTTGATGACGCCATTAAAGCATATTCCAGGTTTACACTACTGGGCAAATCTGCCGATATCAAATCCCTGGAAGTCACACGGCTGATTGAAATGGCCAAAAACGGCCTTGAATACACCCATAATGCTATAAACCTGAAGGTGCTGGATGTGAAACAATTGCAGGCTGGACAATTTGATAATGTAGCGGAAATTAACGGAACCGGTAAGCTGGTTAAGAAACCTGTTGAGTTTTGCAGCAAGAATGATATCAGGGATGAATACCGTCCCATGATGTATCTGCCCATATATACGGAAATGAACGACTATGTATTTGTATCCGGATATGATAAGCAACGGAAGGATCTGAAACAGATCTACCGGGTAAAAAACATAAATCACGAAATCTGGGGTATACCTGAAATCCTCAATAAAGTTATCAACACTCCTTATGATGAGGAATACCCCTATTTTGATGCCCGTAAATCTGTTCTTTATTTCAGTTCAAAAGGTCATTCAAGCATGGGCGGATATGATATTTTCAAATCAGTTTATGACTGGAATACAAAAACGTGGTCCAAACCTGAAAACCTTGGATTTCCGATAAATTCACCCTACGACGATTATTTTTACATAACGGATGAATTTTCCATGACAGCCTCATTTGTTTCAAACCGTGAAACAGGTCCCGGACAATCAATCCTTTACAGGATAAGCCATTCAAAGGATACTGCCAACATGTTGATGACCACAATTGAGCAAATCCAAAAAACATCCCGGCTCATGGAAAAAGCCGGTAATCTTACTGCAAATGCCGGGGCAGCCACAATTTCCGCGACCGGTACTTCAACCGGGGAAGCCGGATCCCCCGTCATTACGAGGAATGATTACAATATAATTCTTGCTGAGGCATTGAACCTTCAGCTGCGATCGGATTCACTTGCAAGGATAGTCCGCGACAAGCGGGTACTGGCTAAGGAAACACCGGATAAAGAATTGAAAAAACAACTGGTGGCTGAAATCATTCGTATGGACAAAGAGTCAAAACGATTGCAGCGTGAGGCAGATCAGAAATTTGCATCGGCAAAAAACCTGAATGAAGAGGAGAAGATATACTCGCAGCATGACACCATAATTCCTCCCATCCTACCCGCGGCCGATCCGGATGTATCGGAGGCACCTTCACCTGCACCATCGCCAAAAGATGATTTTGTCCTGATGGAAAAGTCTCCTTATGGTCCATCAAATCCAATCCCAAAGGGACTTGAAACATTTACCGGACTGATTTACAGGATACAGTTGGGTGCATTTAGCAAACCCAGACCCAGTGAGGCTTTCGGGGGAATTACCCCTGTATTCTTTGAACAGATTGAAAATTCCTCCGTATTTAAATACTATGCAGGTGTTTTTTACAGCCTGAATGGCGTAACTGCCGCAATCACCGAGGTTAAGAAAAACGGTTTCCCGGATGCATTTATCGTTGCCTATCTTGATGGAAAATTGATATCTACCGAGAAGGCCAGGGAAGTTGAATTTGCGGGTATGAAGTTATAAGGATTGGAAATAAGTCAATGCATTTTCGTAATTTTGAACTATATTTAAAGAAACGGGTGAATGCAGGGATAAAACATGAAACCAAAGGAAGATAGCAACAGCAAGCCCGAAATGCAGGATCTGATTGATGAGGGCCTGTCGGAAGGACGTTTTCTCATTCTGCATAATGATGATGTGCATTCTTTCGATTACGTCATTGACAGCCTGATCGAGGTTTGTGATATGGAAAGTACCCAGGCTGAACAATGCACTTACCTTGTGCATTATAAAGGAAAATGCGATGTTAAGAAAGGTAGTTTTGGTATCCTGAAACCCTTTAAGGAAGGATTGGTTGAAAGAGGTCTGAACGCTACAATTGATTAGCAGGAAGGTCATTACAAAAAGGTCCTCAGTTCCCCGAATGATTTGATTTCCCAGGTTGGCCGGATGAAACAGGCTTTTTCTCCATGGTTAAAGTATACCTGGTCAATTCCGGCATGGGCTGCCCCAACAATATCGGCATCCGGATCGTCTCCAATCATAAGACTCTCTGATTTATGGGCGTGAACCGATTTAATCGCATATTCAAAAAAACGCCTGTCGGGTTTTTGGTATCCCACCATCTCCGCCATGAATAACTTGCTGAAAAAACTCTGTAAGCCTGCATTGTTGATTTTCTGCACCTGCACTTCGGCAAAGCCATTTGTAAGAATATGCATTTTATACCGGGTTGACAAATACTCTAATGTCTCGTGAACATCCGGAAAAACGTTTGTCTTTTTTGGCGCCCGCTGTAAATAAATCTCCCCGACATGTCGGGCAAGCTCCGGATCATCCACACCCATTTCTTTAAATGTCAGTAACATACGTTCCATACGCATAACATCTTTTTTCACTTTACCCTTCCGGTATTCCGACCATAACAGTTCATTAAAGTGCTCATAAAGTGCCAGGAATTGCGGGAAATCAGGTATCCTGGAGAATAAGCCAAGCTCCGTGAATATATCATGAAAGGCTTCATGGGCATTCGCCCTGAAATCCCACAAAGTATTATCAAGATCAAAAAAAAGGTGTTTGTACAAAGCCGGTCCGGAGATTTGATGATTTACTTTTATCTTTGCCAAAGATACAAATTATGCAGGATGAGAAAAATATTTTCACTTTTGTTGCTGATGACCCCCCTTAATATTGGAGCGCAAAATCTTCAATTGCATTATGATTTAGGTAAAGATCGAAAATTCTATACAGCGACCCTGGAAATGTTTCGTCCGGATAGTCTGGGTTCAACCTACTGGTTCGTTGATCTTGATTTTAATTTCCCTGGTAGTCCCCGCAGCATGTCAGCCACATATTGGGAAATCTCGCGTGATTTTTACATCCCCTGGCTAAAAAATAATCCTTCCCTGAAAAATCTGGGTTTTCACATGGAATACAATGACGGGTTTACAGCCTACAGGGATAGCGGTGAGATGATGGGTGCAGCAAGCTATAACAGTGTATTCCTTACAGGAGCCAGTTATCCTGTGAAAATAGGAAAGGTTCAGATCACCACCCAGGCGCTTTTGCGAATGCCTAAAGGAATGGACGGGTTTCCTGACTTTCAGGTTACCCTTGTATGGTTTCAGCCGGTTTTCAGGAACAGGGTGCTGATCACAGGGTTTATCGACTTCTGGACACAGGATAAAATGGCTGATCCTGATAAAAAAGAGGTGGTTTTCCAGACCGAACCCCAGTTCTGGTTTTTGATCCTGCCTAAACTGGCTATAGGAAGTGAACTTGAGATCAGTAAAAATTTCCCGGCAGGTCCTCAGGACTGGCATATAAATCCAACCGTCGCTTTCAGATGGGAATTTTAACAAAAATTGGCATTCTGAAACCTCCGACTACCGATTGGTTCGATTCCGGCATTGGGTTTCACACGATGATTGCGTACTTTTGCCAGGAATAAAATTTGCGGAAAGTAGTTAAAGTAAGATGTATACAACTATAAAAAGTTTACTATTTGCATGGTTAGTCCTGTTTTCCGTAAATATAGCTTTTGGACAGAAAACAGTTATTACGGGAAAAGTTACGGATGCAGAAAGCGGTGAAGCTATACCATATGTAAACATTGGATTCCAGCACAGCCTGGTGGGCACGATCAGCGAAACTGACGGTTCATTTTACCTGTCCACTCTAAAAGCCAGTGATACGTTACTTATTTCAAGTGTTGGGTATGAACTCATGCGCTTGCCGGTTATCAGGGGTAAGGAACAGGTTTTTAATGTGAAGCTTGTGCCTATGAGTATATCACTTGAAGCAGTGATCGTTAAACCAGGCGAAAATCCGGCCTTCCGTATTCTTAAGAAAATCAATGACCGTAGAAAACAGAATGATCCGTCGCGGCTGACTTCCTACCAATATAATGCCTACACCAAGCTTCGGCTTGATCTGAATAATATCAACAACGAAGTGAAACAAAAGTCCATTTTAAAGGACTTTGGATTCGTATTTGAATACATGGATTCCTCCCAGGTATTCAATAAGAATTACCTGCCTTTGCTGATTTCCGAAACGGTTTCAAAAGTGTACAAATCAAAAAATCCGGCTGTCAACAGGGAAGTGATCCAGGCTTTCAAGGTCAGTGGCGTGGAAAATAAGACTATCGCCCAGTTTACGGGCAGGATGTACCAGCAACTGAACATTTATGAAAATTTTATAACTTTCTTCGACCCTGGTTTTGTGAGTCCTATTGCTGACTTTGGCCGCATTTACTACAAGTATTTCCTTGAGGACAGTACATATATTGATGGCAAATTCTGTTATAAAATTGCCTTTAAACCAAAACGTAAGGAGGACCGGACTTTTAATGGCTACTTCTGGGTTGCGGACACTTCATTTGCCATTAAAAAATTTGAGCTGCGTGTATCTCATGATGTCAACCTCAACCTTCTGAAGGACATGATAGCAACCTATGAATACAGCCTGGTGAATGATTCCACCTGGTTCCTGTCAAAAGAGGATCTGATCATCGACTTTAATGTGGCTGAAAAGACATATGGATTCTTCGTGCGGAAAAACGCGGTATACGATAGCATCCGGTTCAACGCACCCGTGCCGGATTCTGTGAAGAAAATGACTACCGATACGTATATTGCCGAAGAAAAGATTGAAAGAAATGATCAGTTCTGGCAGCAGAACAGGAGAGAGGAGCTTACGGAGGAGGATGGCAAAATATATACAATGGTGGATTCGATAAAAAAGGTGCCTATATATAAAACCCTGGATTTATTGACCACCATGCTCACCAATTATTATATCGTTGTTGGGCTTTTTGAGTTCGGACCCTATTATACAACCTACAGTTCCAACGTGATCGAAGGTCCCCGGCTTAGGCTGGGAGGACGGACAAGCAATAAATTCAGCACCAAAATCATGATTGGGGGTCATGTAGCCTATGGATTTAAGGATGACAGGATAAAATATGGCCTGTATACGACATATATGTTCAACACCAATCCGAGACGAACAGCCACCATTTCCTATTATCATGATATAAGGCAACTTGGGAAAAGCGAAAATGCGTTTCTGGATGACAATTACCTGACCTCCATTCTGAGAAGGAATCCGAACTACAAGCTTACCATGGTGGATCAATTTAATGCATATTATGAGCATGAATGGGTACCCGGATTTTCGAATACATTCAAATTCAACTACCAGACTATTTATCCCACGCCTTATGTTCCCTTTGAATACACGGAAGGGGTGGGAGATACCATTTCAGGAACGCCGTTGTCATCTGCCGAATTTACCCTGAGTACCCATTTCTCATACAGGGAGAAATTCCTTTGGGGAAAATTTGAAAGAACCAGCCTCGGAAGCCAGTATCCTGCTGTCGACCTTGATTTGACTTTTGGTCCAAAGGGAATCCTTGACAGTAAATATGAATACTTCAAATTCAGGTTAAAAATTTCGGACAAACTGGAGACAAACCCATTTGGATTCATCCGTTACAGGGTCACACTGGGAAAAATATTTGGCACCCTTCCCTACCCTTTATTGAAACTGCATGAAGGAAATGAAACATATGCATACGATCCGCTGTCATTTAACATGATGAACTATTATGAATTTGTCAGTGATCAATACATCAGCTTGTGGGCTGAGCACCATTTCCAGGGATTTTTTCTCAATCGCATACCCCTTCTGCGTAAATTGAACTGGCGCGAGGTGGTCAGTGGCAATATCCTTTATGGCAGTCTCTCCGAAAAAAATGAATCGGTCATGGTTTTCCCCGAGGGACTGACCAGTTTAGGCAAACCCTATTATGAAGCCGGGGTGGGAATTGAAAATATCTTTAAACTTTTCCGGGTAGATGCCATGTGGCGCTTTTCATACCTCGATCATCCGTATGTTGCACCTTTCGGTATCCGCGTCAGCATGCACCTGTCATTTTAATATGGGGTCGCGGTTTTCCGCGGGTCTGTGGGTGAAACCCGCGTTCCGCGGAGTTTCACCCACGGTCCGTGGGTTTCACCCACGGTTATTCAGATCCGGCCACTTCGTGGCCAATTGCAAACGTCCCTCTCTGTGGTCTTTGCGTCACAGGATGATCTCAAACTTCGTGGCCAATTGCAAACGTCCCTCTCTGTGGTCTTTGCGTAAAACTCTGCGATCTCAGCGGTTAAATCACAAAACGCCGCAAGGCGTTTAGTTACTGGATGATCTCAAATATCGGTTTTCCGGTGCAGGAATTTGGAAAGGATGTATTCAGGAACGTGGAGATGGTGGGAGCGATATCAGTAATATCCACCTGGCGCGAAATTGAACCTCTTCCAATTTTCCAGCCATACCAGATGAGAGGGATATGTGAATCATAGGAATAAGCTGAAGATCCGCCGGTCACGGCTTCATTTTTCTCCACCCATCCGGCTTTGAGGTTAATGATCACATCCCCTGAACGCTTCTGATTATAGCTGTTTTGTATTTTCCTGAAGATGCCATCCGTAAAATTGGTGGTTTGAAGCGTATTTGCAGTAATTGTATTGGCAACCCCTGAAAACTGAAGCATAAACCCGGCCACATAATCCTGCATCTGTTTGAGCGATATTTTTGAGTCTTCGATCAGTGTATGGTTTAGATAAATCTGGCCTGAATGATAATTCTTGATCCAGTCCCCATTACCATACGTGTTGTTTAACGCGCTGGTCAGCAATGATGCTGCGCCTGTCTGGTTAAAATACCCGACCGGAATCCGGTTATCCATCAAATAGGCAGGTACCTGGGCTACCCCGTGGTCAGATGTGAGAAAAACAAGCGCATTCTGTTTACCAACATACTCGTCGAGGAAGGTTAAAAACAAGGCAATTTCCTTGTCCATTCTCAGAATAACATCCTGCATTTCCACGGAATTGGGACCGAATAAATTGCCGATATGCTCATTTGCAGTAAAGCAAACCATCAAAACATCGGTAAAATCGTCCTTTCCAAGTTCTTCACTGACTATCAGGGTAGAAGCAAAATCTTTTGTATACGTATTTCCGTAAGGAACTTTTTCCATCAAATCGTATTCAATTTTGTTCCTTCTGGTTTCGGACATACCGGCAAGCATGTAGGGAAAAGTATTCTGACCTTTGAGGCCCGCCTCATATTTATTATTATCAGGAAGACTCTCAACATACTGATCGATAGGCAGGAGCGGACTCCATGCTTCTTTCAGGTAAATATCGGGAAATCGCTTTGCATTGAATTCATTAACCCATTTCGGAAGGGTATCTGTATAATAAGAACTTGTAATCCAGTTGCCGGTTCGTTTATCAAACCAGTAAACCCCATTGGCAGTTTGTCCGACTGAAAAAATGCCGGGTGCAGGGTCAATAGATACCGAAAATGTCTTTGATTTAAAATTATTTGAAATCCGGAGTTCATCCGAAAACGTAGTACACATCAGATTTTTCGGACCGTAATGGCCATTATCCGCATCTCCTCCCACAGCGTGCTGCTGCTGATCTTCTGTGCTTTTTTCTATTTTATCCTGAAGATACAGGTACCAGTCTTTGCCAACGATCCCGTGATCTGAGGGTGTTGTACCGGTAGCCAGGCTGGCATGACCAACTCCCTGTTCCGAGAACAGGTAATTAAAGCCTGCGTTTTTACAGGTAGTTCCCCGGTTTACAAGCAGTTTGATACCATTATCATCCAGCTTATCCCAATAGCGCTGGATATAATCGTAACGCATCTGGCTTACAACGATCCCTACAATGATCTTTGGCTTTTCAGGCGGTATGACCTTGATATCCTGGGAATGAACTGGGGGTTGAATAATAAAAAGGGCTGGCAGAAGGACAACAGGGAAAAGTCTAAGAAATCGCATACAATTATAATAGTTCAACATTTGAACGGTAAAGATAAATTATTGTTGTTATCGGGCAAAAAAAGTTATCCCCTGTGTTTATTTGCGGATTATCCCTGATCAGGCTGCCTTCTACCGGGGCCCATCCCACTGCCATATCAATTTTCCTGAATGGAAGCGCAGGGAATAATAATTTGAGTTATGATTATGATGAGGCAAACCGAATCAGTTCTTTGTTAAACTTCTGAGTCTCTTCGAGAAACAGACTATGACCGCTATTTTCAAAAACAATAATCCGTGAATCTGAGATGAGTGCATTCATCTGTCCGGCCAGATCGAAAGAACAAATTTTGTCTTTCCTGCCATGCATAATGACTGTTGGAATTGATATTTTCTTCAGGTCCTTTCTCAGGTCAGTATCCCTTAACGCCACCAGACATTGGGCAGTAGCATGGGAAGAGGCACTCAGACAAATTCCGTTCAGCCAGTTTCCCAATCCCTCATTTAACGTGGTTTCAGTCGCTGAAAATATCTTTGCAAAATTGGATAACAGGGTTGGCCTGTCCTTATAATTTAATTCAATTAGTTCATCCACAGCACTTTTAGGCAAATTATACGGAAAATCATTCCGCTGCGTCCAAATCGGAGCTGCCGCGCCAAATAAGGCCAGCTTAGAAACATGAGCTCCGTCATCAGCAGCAGCATAGCGGATAGCAATAGCTCCACCCATTGAAAACCCGCCTAAAACTGCATTTTTTATATCCAGTTTTCCCAGGATCCTTTTTATATCCAGTGCATGAACATTGTAATTATAAGGTCCATATGGCTTATCAGATTTGCCAAATCCCCTCAACGTAATGCCAATCACGCGAAAATTATTATTAATCAGATCGTTGTATTGGTATTCAAACATTTCATCACTTAGCGGCCACCCGTGTATCAGCACAATGGGTCTGCCTTTGCCTGCATCCGTAATATGAAGACGGACATTAGGTTCTACCTCTATATACTCTGCCGGAATTTCTCCGGTTATAGTTTTCTCCATTACACTTTCCATACAAATAAAATATTAGATCCGGAAAAACTTCTTACAAGCCAAAGTTGAGTCTTTCTATTCCGGAGAGTGTTACATAACTCTATGAAAGAATTGTATTATTCACATGTTGCCCGGGGGACTTTTGTCTTCATGAGTTTTGAAGACAAAGAATTGTGGTTTTATTTATGCCTGATTCCGATACTAATTCTCCAATAGGTATTGTATATTGAATTCATATTGGAATAGATATCCTGAAATCCATATTTATAATCACTTTTAAGGATCACTTCAAATGATGAAACCGGTATCCTCACACCCAAACCGGCATATGCACCGATTACACTTGATAAATCTGCCTTCTCATCGATTGGATACATTTTATGTACAATCTGGTTGTTTTCATCCGGAAAGTAGGTGTGTTTGATTCCCTTTTTTGTTGATTTGACCATCACGTCTGCATAGGCACCCGCTTCAAAAAACACTTTAACTTTTTTGCCTGCATTTAACCGAACTCCTACCGGAAAAGAAACCATATTTAAATTATAGGTGAGATCAGTTTCATAAACATAATGACCCTGGTACATGATCTTCTTGAACTGGTTTGTGCGATTATATTCTATGCCAAAGATCAGATTCACCGTTTTTTTTGCAAAAAATGAATGGTACAGTCCTAATCCAAAACCATTCCGTTCCTCAGTATTATCATCCTCCAGGTTTGTCCTGTTGAAGGATATACTTGCCTCATCAAAAAAAAGTTCGTTAACATCCTGCGCGTAGAAAGAATTGCACAGCAATATCAATATCAGTAAACTTAATAAGTACCTTAATTTGTTCATTGTCTTTTTTCTGTAAAACCAGTTTAACGTATTTTCAGCATTGTTTCGCGTTTTTTAATATCCCCATAGGTAAATTCAATAATATACATGCCTGGCGCCAGACCCTCTATACCCAGCTCCTGCCTGCCGGCTGCAGTTACCTTTCTTGTCATATGTTTTATTCTCCTGCCGGACAAATCCATAAACTCCAATTGAAGATCCTTACCCGGGTCTGAAATGTTTATACGTAAAACATTTGAAAATGGATTTGGAAAAAGCAGAAATTGTTTTTGTGGTGATAATTTTATGTCAGTGCGCGTTAACAGGCCATTTCTTACCTCAACGGAAATTTGTTTTGAAGCATAGTTTAATGCGGAAATATCAATTACATAGTTTCCTTCACCGGCAAGCCTGCAATAATATCCGTTTGTAGAATCGGAATATACATGGGAATTATCCATATCATGACCCGCGATGGAGATCATTGCCTTAACGGGCATTCCTGTTAATGAATCCCTGATAACTCCGGAAATTCCGGTGCAGGCCTGCTCAATATATTGCAGGATACTCCGGTAATTGTATTTCCAATAATCATCCAGGTCACTTTCATCAGGCATCTTGTCATTTGAGAGTTCAATAGTCACTTCCCTGCCATGAAGGAAATAATTGACATAGTCCTGTCTGCCTCCATATATAACATACCAGCTGTAGCCATTGGTTATCCCGTTATCCTCCGCTGTCATGTATCCCGGATAGCTGTAAGCTTGCGAGGTATCAACCCATTGTCTGGATATCATCCGGTACCATGCATCATCAGGATGAAGCTTCATGTGTGAGTCCCACGGATAATTTACAACTTCCGTACCCCCGTGTAAATTGGCAGCAAGATCCGGATGATTGCTTTTCATAAAATTCATCATAGCAACCGTTTCTGCTTGCCAGTCATATGAATCAGGATGTTCACCTTTTACAGGATCCGGAAAATTGCGGTTCAGGTCTACATGGTTTGCATTAAAACGTGTCGCCCCGAATACCGATGAATCTGAAACAAAATACATTCCATCCGGATTGGCAAGGGGATTTATCCATATTTCCACTTTGTCTACGAGGGTTGTAATTGTCTCACTGTTACCATATTGGTTCAGAAGGGTTTCAATAAGCCTGAGTAAAAGCACAAATCCAAGTGGTTCATCTCCATGAATGGATGAGGTGAGCAAAACCGTCGGCTTATTATTATCGGAACCTGACGGACTGCTGATTTTCATGGCCAGCATCTTATGACCACCCGGGGTAGTTCCCATATCCGTCAAATAACACAGACCGGGATACTTGATCGCAAAAGAATCCAGAAGGGCCACGTACCTGGAATATGACGGATATTGGGTTTGCCAGCTGACCCTGTTACTATCAACTTCCCTTGATGGCCTTTTTAATGCAGGTGCCAGTAATATTTCATAAGGAATGTTTTGCGAAAGGAATTTTCTGAATCCATCCTCATTCAAATAGGCATACAGGGTATCATGATGTATCCTGTCAATAGACATAATACCCGTTAGAAATTCCATTTTCAGGTCAGCAGTCTTTACAAACCTGATTTCAATCTCGCCGCGTTCAGCGAGGATCTGCCGGGCCAAATTATGCTCAGTTGCTTTTTTCTGTGCACAAACGGTGCCGGCCAGGGTAAGCATAACTATAAATACCAGGATGCGGACCGGAGCAGTGCGTACAAAATTTATCCGTAGCGTTTTACACGTTAAAACGGATATGGAGAATATCCCCGTCATCCACAATGTAGTTTTTACCTTCAACCATCAGTTTACCTTTTTCCTTGCACGCATGCTCGGTCTTAAGTGTAATAAAATCATTGTATTTGATTACTTCGGCCCGTATAAATCCGCGCTCCAGGTCACTGTGAATTGCCCCGGCTGCCTGCGGAGCCGTCATTCCCCTGTGTATGGTCCATGCCCGGATCTCATCGGGACCGATTGTGAAAAACGAGAACAGGTTCAGCATGGAATATGCCGAACGGATCATCCGATTAACACCCGGTTCCTGCAAACCGGCATCGGCAAGGAATATCATCTTGTCCTCCTCACTATCAAAATCCGCAATTTCGGCTTCAAGCTTGGCCGCAACAACAAGGATCTCCGCATGCCTGTCCTTCAGGTGCTCACGAACCTTCTCAACATAGGAATTTCCCGTTGCTGCAGATGCATCGTCAACATTACACACGAACATCATAGGCTTCGCAGTCAGCAGAAAAAGATCATCCACATATTTATGTTCGAGGGAATCGAGTTTCAGATCACGGATATTGCCAAATGAATCAAGCTTTCCCTTTACCTTAGTAAGTACTTCAATTCCGTGCTTTGCATCTTTATCACCCGATTTTGCGACCTTTTCATAACGCTGCAATTTTTTCTCCACACTCTCCAGGTCTTTTACCTGGAGCTCAAAATCGATGTTTTCGATATCACGGACAGGATCAACTGAACCATCGATATGCGGGAGATTTTCGTCATCAAAACAACGCAACACGTGGATCAATGCATCCGTGTTCCGGATATCCCCCAAAAATTTATTGCCCACGCCTTCTCCCTGGTTGGCACCTTTGGTGAGACCGGGAATATCCACAACTTCCACTGTCGCGGGAACAACTCTTTCCGTGGGCTGGAGTTTTTCAAGTTCATACAACCGCTGATCGGGAACATGAATAACGGCCATATTCGATTTGTTTGAAGTAAACGCGAAATTGGAGGTTTCGGCTTTTACATTCGACATGCAATTAAAGATGGTGGTTTTGCCTGTATTGGCAATACCGATAATACCGCATTGAAGACTCATTGAATTTGGGGTAATTGTTTCAGCTTCAAAAATACATTATATTCTGCATTTACTCCTATGTCATTTTATTCAAATTTTGCACCATTATATATAAGAAAAACAAGCATCCCGGCAATTGCTAACAGAAACTTTAATTTTATATTTGCCGCTTGAGTATGTTTTGCAGTTTTGCAGTTTTGCGGTTTTGCAGTTCATTGCGCAGGGCGCATACGGTATTTTAGAAATTTACGATTTACGATTTACGATTTACGATTTACGATTGTTTGGAGCATACTATATTAAGAGCATAAACCTTCACATTTATAACATGAAAAGAGAAATAGTAAACAAGGCAGCAGATAATATCCGCATCTTATCCGCGGCAATGGTTGAAAAAGCTAAATCCGGACATCCCGGAGGCGCCATGGGCGGTGCTGATTTTATCAACATCCTCTTTTCCGAATTCCTGAACTGGGATCCCAATGACATGACCTGGCGCAGCAGGGACCGCTTTTTTCTCGATCCGGGCCATATGTCACCTATGCTGTATTCCATTCTGACACTGACAGGCAATTTCACCCTGGATGATCTGAAAAGTTTCAGGCAATGGGGAAGCATTACCCCGGGCCATCCTGAACTGGATGTAAAAAGGGGTATTGAAAATACTTCGGGCCCCCTGGGCCAGGGCCATACGATGGCAGTGGGAGCCGCTATTGCCGAACGATTCTTATGTGCCCGTTTTGGCGAGACCATATCCCATAAAACATATGCCTATATTTCGGATGGCGGTATCCAGGAAGAAATTTCACAGGGAGCAGGCCGGTTGGCCGGTTTCCTTGGACTGAACCACCTTGTCATGTTCTTCGATTCAAATGACATCCAGTTATCCACCACCACTTCTTGCGTAACCATCGAGGATACCGCCATGAAATACACCGCGTGGGGATGGCAGGTGATCACAATTGACGGAAATGACCAGGATGAGATCAGGGCATCCCTGATGAAGGCCACCCAGGAAAAAGAAAGGCCAACCTTGATTATTGGTAAAACGGTCATGGGCAAGGGAGCTCTTGATCCAAACGGGGAAAGCTTTGAAAGAAAAACGGCCACCCATGGAATGCCCTTGGGCGAATCAGGTGCTTCATTCGACAAAACCATTGCAAACCTCGACGGCAATCCTGCCGATCCGTTTGTTGTTTTTCCGGAAGTAGCAGAATATTATGCAGAAGTACTGAAGAAAAAATCAGCCAATGCCCGGGCAGAAAGAGAAGAAGAAAAGAAATGGGAGGCAGCCAATCCGGAATTAGCCCAAAAACTGAATGCATTCTTTTCGGGAAAAGCGCCTGTAATGCAAACCAGCCAGGTAGACCAAAAAGATGATATTGCCACCCGTGCTGCCTCAGCCAATGTATTGGGATGGCTTGCCCGGAATATTGAGAACATGATCGTAGCGTCAGCAGATTTGTCCAACAGCGATAAGACAGACGGGTTCCTGAAATATACAAAAGCCTTTACAAGGGGAGATTTCAGCGGAGCTTTCCTCCAGGCCGGAGTGGCTGAACTGACCATGGCAGCCGTTGCCAATGGTATTGCCCTCCACGGAGGAGTTGTGGTTGCGTGTGGAACCTTCTTTGTTTTTTCAGATTACATGAAACCTGCTGTACGGCTTGCAGCCCTGATGGGACTGCCAGTTAAATATATCTGGACACATGATGCATTCCGCGTTGGAGAGGATGGACCTACACATCAGCCTGTTGAACAGGAAGCACAGATCCGCCTCATGGAACAACTTAAAAATCACCATGGTCATAGCAGTATGCTGGTTTTGCGCCCGGCTGATGTTCATGAGACGACAGTTTCCTGGAAGCTGGCGCTTGAAAATATAACAACACCGACAGCTCTTTTGCTGACAAGGCAAAACGTGCCTACACTGCCCGCGTTTGCCGGATCAACCCGCCTTGCCGATGCAGCCAATGCTGCCAAGGGCGCATATACGATCAAAGATGCAACTAATCCAGATGTGATACTTGTAGCCAACGGATCCGAAGTTTCAACCCAGATGGACGGGGCGCAAAAACTGGAAGCGAACGGGCTGAAAGTAAAGGTTGTTTCTGTCCCCTCTGAAGGCCTTTTCAGGCAACAATCCAAAGAATACCAGCAGAAAGTTCTTCCGGATGGTGTTCCGGTATTCGGACTCACAGCAGGATTGCCGGTGAATCTTATGGGACTGGCCGGATCCAAAGGCCGGGTTTTTGGTCTCGATCACTTTGGCTACTCCGCACCCTATAAAATTCTCGATGAAAAATTCGGATTTACTGCTGATAATGTGGTGAAGGAGGTAATGATTCTTTTGGGGAAATAAGTTGATTGTTGATTGTTGATTGTTGATAGTTCGGCAGTACTGCAGTTCTTCAGTTAGGTATCCCGTGAGGGATAGCCTATCGGTAGAAAGGCAATCTCTGACCCTCCTCTGAAGGAAGAGTTCTGCGGTTCTGCGGTTCTGCGGTTCTGCAGGTTTATTGCGGAGAGCGCATACGGTATTGTAGAAGATTGCCATAAAATCCACCCCCTGACCCCCGCCAGCGGGGGATACCTCTATCTAACCGCATCCAGCATCCAAAATCCAGCATCCAGTATCCAACATCCAACATCCAGCATCCAGCATCTATTCTTTTTTTGAATTTTTAACTATATTTATAGTATATAATAAATATTTGTAGTACATTTGTGTCAACAATTAACCATAAATCAATAGCCAGGTTATGAAAGAAATTACAAAAGCCCAGGAAGATCTGCTGAAAGCCTTGTGGGAAATTAAGGAGGGTGCCATCAGTGATGTGCTCGACAGTCTGGATGAGCCCAGACCTGCCTATAATACGGTGGCTACTGTGATCAAGGTTCTGGAGAAAAAAGGGTATGTTTCTCATAAAACCTATGGAAAAACCCATGTCTACTATGCCGTGGTATCAAAAAAGGATTATGCGCAGCACCTTCTGAAAGATACATTTAAAGGGCTTTTCAATGGCTCATTGAACCTGATGGTTTCCTCCTTTGTGAAGAACAAGGATGTAAGCCTCCGGGAACTAGAGGAATTAAAGGAAATGCTGGAAAAGGAAATAGAAAATAAAAAGCAGTAAGATGCATTTACTTCAATACATATTATATTCTTCAGCCTGCTTGAGCGTATTTTATATAGCTTTCAGGCTGATATACAGGAATGAGGCAAATTTCAGGCAAATGCGGATATTCCTCATGGGTTCCGTCTTATTATCCCTGCTTCTTCCTTTGAGCAACTATAAAATTGAAGTATGGCATAGACAGCAAAATACGATCAACATTCAACACATTGTAAGTCAAGCCAATGTATCGAATATAGTTATGAAAGATACTTCTCTGGTTATGGACTGGACAAGCATTGCAATTTATATTTATTTGCTGATCACTGCTGTTTTCCTGATCCGTATACTACTGCAACTGATTATTCTGACTTTTAATTATATAAAATCAGAAAAGTTAAAAAGAAATGATTGTGTGTTACTCTTTAATCACCGGTTCAGAAATACCTTTTCATTCTTCGACTGGATCTTTGTTAGTCCGGCGAAAATCAAAAAGGAAGACCTGGAACACATTATCATACACGAAAGAATTCATGCAACCCAATTTCATACTCTCGATCTGATCGTGATTGAAGTGCTTACGGCCGTTATGTGGTTCAATCCGCTGATCTGGATGATGAAAAACTCAATTCAGCTCGTGCATGAATACCTGGCAGATGAAGGTGCTTTGAATACCGGGATTGATAAACACAGGTACCAGGCTCTCCTGATCAATCAAATCACCGAAGACAAACTCATCAGCCTTTCTTCTAGTTTTAATCACTCCCTAATTAAAAAGAGAATGAAAATGATGCTCAATAAAAAATTTAACCGCAGGTCAAATCTGAAGATAATGACCTTAATACCCTTTGCAGGTTTTTTATTCATAGTAGTTGCACTTTTTAATGCGCTGTTTCCCCGCGATCTGTCGGCTTCATCATCAAAGCCGGTGAATGTACTTGGTTTTATACGTGATTCCGGACAATTGAATTCAATTGAAATGAATAGCCCGACTGATACGGTCAAAACTAAAACGATTAAAATTGTTCATAAACAGCAAGGTTCGGATAGTGTGATCACTGAGACTTATGATGTTAAAGTAATAGGCGATACAGCCCGCGGTACAAAAATCATATATTACAACGACAGGAAGACGACCGGAGACACTTCAACCGTGATGTATGTAATCGGAGAAGATAATCCGGAAATCATGCTTATTGAAGATCCGGATTCACTTGATGTGATCATTAACACGGATGTGAAGCTTAACAATAAGGTCGTTATCACAAAAAACATAACCCTTGAAAAATCGGGAGACCAGAAGCCTAATAACGTGTTGTACATCATTGATGGTGTTGAGCATATAGAAAGCGATGCTTTATTAGCCACTGAACCCAATATGATTGAAAGCATTACTGTTGTTAAAGACAAAAAGATGATGAAAAAATATACTGATAAAGATTATGAAGGCGTGATCATTATAACAACAAAGACGAAAAAGAAATAAGTCCGGATCATTTTTACAATCAATACAAAACACATATAAGCTCGCGTTGCTTTTAGTAATTCAGTAATTTTAGGGGCAGAACCCCTAAAACTGGAAGCAATGCAATCACGCAGCCTGTTCCTTTCCTGCATACTCATTCTGACGCCTGTAACCGCTTTGTTTGGCCAGGACCGCACCTCAGGCAGATTATTCACAAGCCGGTCGGAGGTATTGGCCAAACATGGCATGGCGGCCACAAGCCACCCGCTGGCAACCCAGATCGCCATTGATATTCTGAAAAAGGGCGGCTCGGCGGTTGATGCCGCCATTGCGGCCAATGCCTTCCTGGGAGTTGCCGACCCGGGGATGAACGGGATTGGCGGTGATCTCTTTGCCATTGTGTGGGATGCCAAAACAGGCAGGCTTTATGGATTGAACGGGAGCGGTCGCTCACCGGAAACACTGACTGCCGAATATTTTGCTAAGAAGGGACTGAAAAAGATCCCGTCAAAAGGACCGCTTGCAGTATCTGTGCCCGGTTGTGTGGATGCCTGGTTCGAATTGCATGGCAAATTCGGAAAACTGGGAATGGACCAGCTGCTTTCACCTGCTATTGACTATGCCCGGGACGGTGTGCCGGTAACCCAGGAGTTTGCTGATCTTGGAAGATATTTCCAGCCTATGATGGACACCTTGCGCAATTCTAATTTCAAAGCATTGTATTGTGTAAACAACCAGTTGCCCCGGAAAGGCCAGATCTTTAAAAATCCCCAACTCGCTGTTACCCTCCAAAGGATCAGTGAAGAAGGGAGAAATGGATTTTATACCGGTGTCATCGCGGAAACGATTGAAAAGCACATGAAGGATGCAGGCGGGTTTCTCACCGCAAAAGACCTGGCTTCTCAGCATGCCGAATGGGTTGAACCCGTATCGGCCAATTACCGGGGATATGATGTCTGGGAACTTCCGCCTAACGGCCAGGGAATAGCGGTTCTGCAAATACTGAATATCCTGGAAGGTTTTGACCTGGCCAAATATGGCTATGGCAGCGCTGAGCATATTCATTATTTTACGGAAGCCAAGCGCCTCGCATTCGAAGATATGGCCCGTTATTACGGAGATCCGGCCTTCAGCGCGATTCCCGTAAAGAAGCTGATATCGAAGGAATATGCTGACGAAAGGCGAAAACTGATCAGGCCCGACCGCGTGGGTACTTTTCAGCCGGGACCCGTTAATGAAAGCAATACTATCTACCTCACCGTGGCCGACGAGGCCGGAAATATGGTATCCTTCATACAAAGTAATTACTCCTTTTTTGGGTCGATGGAGGTTCCGCCCGGACTTGGATTTTGCCTGCAAAACAGGGGATCCGGATTCGATCTCACCACAGGATTCCCCAATAGTTATGCGCCGTCCAAACGCCCGTTCCACACAATCATCCCTGCATTTGTGACAAAAGATGGCAAACCGTTACTCAGTTTTGGGGTAATGGGGGGCGACATGCAAACCCAGGGTCATGTGCAGCTGATCCTAAACCTGGTTGATTTTGCCATGAACCTCCAGGAAGCCGGTGATGCCCCCCGCTTCAAGCATGATGGCACTTTTCCCACCCGCGGCACGGTCAATCCCGGCGAAATACGGGTAGAATCCGGTTTTTCGTATGAAACTATCCGTGCCCTGATGCTCATCGGGCATAAAGTAAGTTACGATTACGGAAACTTTGGAGGATACCAGGCCATCATGCTTAAAGACGGAGTGTATTACGGTGCGTCCGATTCAAGGAAGGATGGTCAGGCAGCGGGGTATTAGGGACAAGAGACGAGGGACAAGTTGTGAAAGGATAAAATCCACTCCCTGATTGTTAGACATTTGAATAACTTATAGTAAATTGGGCTGATATTCCGAATACATTAATTATTATGCCATGAAACTTGAGAAAGAAATGCGCAAGCCCATGACGGACAATCCTCACAATTGGAAAGGACCGTTCTATTTTAACCGGAAGGATTACAGGCTGATTGTTCCCAAAAGTAACCCGACAATGGGATGGACACTTAACTTTGCCAGCCCCTACACATATTTAGCCGTTGTTGCAATTGTCGCTATTGTAGTCTTGAGAATTATTCTGAAAAGATAATTGAAAATCAGCCCTGTCTGTGTTTCTGTTTCACGTTTAATAATGCTTTTGCACTTTACCAACCTAATTAATTGTTATGAAAACAAACCAACTCAAAAAAATGGCATTTGCCGCCCTGGCCATAGCCGCATTTATCCTGGTTTCTTCATGTGCCGAAAGTGAAAATGTAAAAGACTGCCTCACCGGCAGCACATATGGATTTCTTGGCGGGTTGTGGCATGGTATTATAGCACCAATTGATTTTATTGCCATGTTATTCAGGGACAACGTCACCCTGTATGCACAAAATAATAATGGTGCCTGGTATGCTTTTGGTTTTCTGCTGGGAAGTGGTGGCTGGGGCTTCATGGGAGGCAAGGGACTGGGCCGCGGCCGCAGAAAATCATCCGACTGATCCCAACATTTCCTCTTTTATTTTCTCCCTGTCAACTATTTAATAGTATAGTTGTTAGTTCATTATGCATTTAACTAAAAAACAGGGAATATGAATATTGCTGTATTAGGAACAGGAACTGTCGGACAGACACTATCCGCCAAATTACTGGAACTGGGTAATAAAGTTGTATTGGGAACCCGCAGTGTTGCTGAAGCGCAAACACGGACCACCAGGGACGGATATGGTAATCCTGGAATCGGCGACTGGATAAAAAACAATCCCGGTATAAAACTTTTGCCTTTTGCAGAGGCGATTGCCTTTGGGCAACTGATTATCAATGCCACACAGGGTGCTAATTCCATTTCAGCCCTCAAGGCTGGCAATCCCGGCGACCTGGATGGAAAAATTATCATAGACATATCCAATCCGCTTGATTTCTCAAAAGGTATGCCCCCGGTGCTTATACCTGAATTATGCAATACCAATTCGCTTGGCGAAGAAATACAAAAGGCATTTCCGCAGAGTTATGTGGTTAAAACACTCAATACAATGTGGTGTGGATTAATGGTAAATCCGGCCATGATAGGCGGAGGAGACCATAATAATTTTCTGTGCGGCAATAATCCCGAGTCGAAGCTCGAGGTCAGAAAGTTGTTAGGCCAGTTTGGCTGGAAAGAGGATAACCTGATTGATCTGGGTGATATTACAAGTTCCCGGGGAACAGAACAGATCCTTCCGCTCTGGTTGCGGGTCATGTCAGTCAAGCAAAACGGTGCTTTCAATTTTAAGGTAGTAGGCTGAACCGGATGAAAGCAGTTTTCTACAAATCATTTGGCGGTCCCGGGCAATTGCAAACGGGCATACTTCCGGAACCTGTTCCGGGACCGGATGAATTGCTTATCCAGGTGAAAACGGTTTCAATTAATCCTGCAGATTACAAAATTCTGATAGGCGACCTTAAAGTAACTAATGGTCCGGTATTTCCGCAGATACCCTGCAGTGATTTTGCCGGTATTGTTAAGGAAACCGGTTCCAATATCAAGGAGTTTTCCCCGTGCGATAAAGTATATGGCTTTGTTTCCACTATATCCGGGAAGCCGGGCTCGCTTGCCGAATTCGTGCTGGCCAGTCCCGACCTTGTAAGAAAGCTTCCAGAAGGCATGGCATTTGAAGAGGCAGCCTGCCTTCCCGGAGCTTCACTTACCGCATTAAACAGTTTGCGGAAAGGCGGAAACCTGAGAGGCAAATCGGTGCTCGTAAATGGCGCCACGGGCGGAGTAGGTCATTTTGCCGTGCAGATCGCGCATGCAGCAGGCGCAAGAGTGACAGCCATATGCAGCACACTGAATATAGATCTCGCCCGTAAATTCGGAGCAGAACGGGTAATCGATTATACAAAAACTGACCTGTCGGTATGGAAAAATAAGTACGATGTGATCATAGACGCCTATGGCCATATGAAACAAACCGATGTGTTCCGTATGCTGAATAAAAATGGAATTTATACATCTACTTTATACTCTCCTGAAGCCTTTGTTGCCACACTATACAACCGGCTTGTTCATGGAAAAATTCTAACTTCGGGCAATATGCGCACCAAAACCGAAGATTTTGAGCAGATTGAAGCGCTTTTTAAACAGGGAAAACTAAATCCTTACGTTGAGAAAACGTTCCAAATTGATCACACCCGGGAGGCCTTCAGGTATTTTGAAAGTGGAAAACACCGGGGTAAGATTGTCATCAGGATCTAACATTCATTTACTACATTTCACCACATATGAAAAAAAATATTCTCCTGATCGTTTGTGCAGCAATTTCAAGTTCATTTCACATTGAAAATGACTGGAAACCATTACTTGATAAAAATCTCACAAACTGGGAGATCTACCAGGGTTATCCCCTCAAACCCGGCTATAAGGGTGAGGTGCCCAAAGATGAAAAAGGAGTTGATATTCTGCCTGTTGGATATAATAAAAATGCAGCCCGTGTATTTACAGTTACGGAGGAAAAGGGTGAACCTGTGCTTAGGATAAGCGGGGAGATCTATGGCTGTGTATTTACCCGGCAGGACTTCAAAAACTACCATCTTAAACTGAAGATGAAATGGGGGACTAAAAAATGGGATCCCCGACTGAATGAACCCATGGATTCAGGAATACTTTATAATTCCCAGGGTGAATGCGGCGTTGATTACTGGCGTGCCTGGATGCTTTCACAGGAATTCCAGATCATGGAACATAGCCTGGGTGATTATTGGAGCATAGCAAATTCGCGTATTACCGTAAAAGCAACTGCTGCGGCATCTTCCACAGGCAGCCTCAAATATGATAATAATGCAAAAGCTGTTCCCATTGGCTCCGGAACAGGAAATCAAGGATTCTGCCAGGCTGGCGGTGATTATGAAAATCCTATGGGAGAATGGAATACTCTGGAGCTCATTTGCTTTGGAGATAAGAGCGTCCATATTGTCAACGGAAAGGTTGTTATGGCATTATCGGAATCAGCATACAACGATAATGGTGTCGCCCGTCCGCTCACCCATGGAAAAATTCAGCTGCAAAGCGAAGCCGCTGAAGTTTTTTACAAGGATATACAGATCAGGAGCCTGGCTGGTCTTCCTTCGGAGTTTGCCGGACTATTCAATTAGATGCAGTCAAAACAGTTCAGCAATTCTGCAGTTCTGCAGTTCTGATATCCCGTCAGGAATTTTCTATAGGTAGAAAAGGATTACGCAAAATCCACCCCCTGCCCCCGCCAGCGGGGGAAATCAGCCTTGGGGGCAGTTTCGCAGTTTTGCAGTTCAATTCATCCTGCCTTTAGCCTTTAGCCTTTAGCCTTCAGCCTAAAACTATCAACTAACAACTACTTGTCCCTCGTCACTTGTCACTTGTCACTTCTCCTGAATTCAAGGTAATCATAATTCATATTCCCGTTGCGCACGGTTTTTAGGGTGATTATCTGCATCCCTTCCTTTAAATGGATTTTACCCAGGATATCCGCTTTATTCCAATGATGCCATTGCCTCCAGGCAACACTATCCGCATCCTTATGGGTGGACGGAACCGGCATTACACCGCTTGAAACACTGTCGCGTGCCAATACTTCAATACCCCCGTCTCCATTGCACGTATACATCAGCCCGATATTATATTCACCCGCCTCTATGACATTTACACTATATTTCAGCCACTCTCCGGGTTCAGTCCAGCCAACATACAACATGTTCATGTCAGGCATTACGTCATTGTATGGATTGTCATCAGTACCATTGCTTTTGGTGTATGAGATATCCACACCCTCGGTGATCCTGAACTCGTGAAGGGGATTTCCGTTTACCGGGTTAAGCTTTCCGCTGCCATTATTGACACTGTCGGCATCGTGGTAAGCAACGCCTTCTCCACCCAGGTCATAAAATTCGCATTGTACCTTGCCGGGAATTTCCTGTGGCATTCCGGGAAATGGTTTGCCCTTATAGGAATTACAGGAAAATTGAAAAACCGAAACGATCAAAAGGATCATGTAAAAGTAGGTCTTGCTTTTTTTCATTTGTTTATTTATTTGTAGTTAATTGTTATCTGCTATCATTTTGATTCCGGTAAGGCCGTGGTTTCCATAAGGTTCTTCTCTAATAATTCCCCGTTGCCCCGTAAACAGATACGCACATTTGGATTCCTGTCCTTTACAAGGATAATCTGACCATCAGTATCCGGATCACCGGTTTCTATTTCTATATTTTGCCGCTGCCATTCGGTACAAATGGCAGTATCACAGAAGATTCCGGCGGCCACAAGATCCCATACCGGTGCTTGTTCCTCCGTGCCAGGGATTTTGGTATCCGCATTATAATAAGTAATCCAATTATTTAAAACGGAAGCCAGTGATTTACTCACTGTGCCTTTCGCCTGGTTATTGTATTGGGTAACAGTACTTGCTTTTAAGAGAAGCGGATGTGGTCCGTGAACGGCAGTCAGGTCGAGCGGCACGAGCGTTATTCGTGCATCGGATCCAAATACCAGGTCCGCAGCCTTTGCATCAACCCAGAGATTCCAACCGGCCACTGTATTTTTTATTGCAGGATATTCGAGGTTAATGGCGCCTTTTACATAAACAGCGCCATCAGAAATAACTATTTCATTTACATATCCCGCCAGGACAGGTTCTTTTGCAAGGACCCCTGCAATATTGGTAAGTGGACCCAGGGCCAGGATGGAGATATTTCCCCTATACTCTCGTAACAGGGAAGATATAACCTCTTCGGCGTTTTGTCCGGAAGGCCTGAGTGTATGCGGGGGAAGTTTAAGTCCAAAAGGATGATCAACGGACGGTTGCCATTTAACCGGAAATGCATTATTACCCTCCATCGGCTGATCGGCACCCTTAACCACGGGAATTTCTGTCCGTCCGGCAAGCGCCAGTACCCTGAGGACTATTTCAGTGCCCTTTTCAACATCCGATACGCCATGCACTATGGTTATCGCCTTGATATCCACATCCTGCCGGGCAAGTAAATAAAGAATTGCCATAAGATCATCTCCGGATGTATCAACATCCAGAATGATATTTCTCCTGGATTGTTTTTGAGACACTGGATCAGCAACAGGTAAGCTACTCATCAGGGCAAGGGAAAGAAGCAGCAGGAAGATTTTTTTCATTTTACGTGATTTTATGTTGCCTGATATCTGAAATCCGGATCGCTATTTTTTCCATTTTTTCCACTTTTTCTTCTGAATAGGTCCGGATATTTTCCTCTGCAAAACTAAACAGGGCCAATGATTTCTCATACATGGCAAGACTTTCGGTTAGATTACCCTTTGCATCCTGAAGCCTGGCTTCGGCATGAAACAATTCGGCCAGGATTTCCAGATGTCCGTTCGTATAATTGTGTTCTGTTAAAAGGGTGGAAGTCAATTTCTCAAATGGAATCAGGTGAAAAAAGGAGGCATCCTTTCTGAGGAAGGTAAGGTAGGCTTCACTCAGTTTTTCTTCCGCCTGTTGAATGTTTCCCCTGGCAATCAGTCCGAAGATAGCCCGGACCAGTTCACCCAGCATTTCTATCATTCGAAGAATATAGTCTTTTTGATACATTTTTATCGTTTCTGTTCAACTATGCTAAATTTAAACCTAAAATACCGAACTACTAGCACATTAGATATAGTTTTTAAAAATTCCATACCTTAGATGTATTAAATAATCCCTGCCTGAATGGAACCACTCGTTTTAACCGACAAATCAGTCTATCCCGATGACAACCTTGTTTTTTCAATAATTGGCGACAACAGTATTCACTGGAAAAAATTCCTTACCTCAGTCCGCGAAGTTTACCCCGCGTCGGAAGAAGTTTGGAAATATTATAATGATGGAAAGAACTGGTTGTTCAGGGTTATATTGAAAAAAAAGACCTTGCTCTGGATGGCGGTCCATGAGGATACATTCAGGATCACATTTTATTTCAGTGACAAGGCAGAGCCGCTGATTGAAAAAAGCAGTCTGCCCGGTGAAATAAAAGATACATTCAAAAATGGCACCCGTTATGGAAAAATCAGGCCCATCTCTTTTAAGGTTACAAGCCAGGAAGATGTTAATAACGCCCTGATAATTGCAGAAATAAAGGCGGCTATGAAATAAGGCCTGATGCAGGTTGAAACCACGCCTGTCGTTTCACCTTGCATATTCCGTTGAAAATAAATATATTCGAAAACTACTCACAATTACAGGTTGAAATGGAAAAATGGTGGAATCTGCAAAAGGAAGATGTTGCAGACAAATTGGTTACCGATATACAACAGGGATTACTCTCAGATGAAGTTACAAAAAGACAAGTTCAATACGGGCCGAATCAGCTAGCCGAAAAACCGGGAAGATCACCTTTTGCCCTTTTCTTTGATCAGTTCAGGGATTTTATTATCTGGGTGCTCATTGGAGCTGCCCTGGTTTCCGGATTCCTCCAGGAATGGGTTGATGCGCTGGCTATATTAGGCATTGTCATCATAAATGCCATCCTCGGATTCGTACAGGAACACAGGGCTGAGAAATCCCTTGCGGCGCTGAAAAAAATGTCCTCTCCAAATTCAAGGGTAATACGTGAAGGCAACCAGCAAGTGATTCCTTCGGAGGAAATCGTTCCGGGGGACCTGGTCGATCTGGAAGCCGGGGATCTTATCCCTGCAGACGGTCGTATTGTATATGCCACCGGTAATTTTTCAACCCATGAGGCCAGTCTGACCGGTGAATCCACATCCGTTGATAAAAGTACAGTCCGCCTCGAAAAGGCAGACACCCCCCTTGCCGACCGCTTAAACATGGTATACCTCGGCACTTCTGTAGTTGCAGGAAAAGCCCGTGCAGTCATTACCTCCATCGGTATGCAGACCGAACTTGGTAAAATTGCCGGACTCATACAGGGAATTGAGGATAATTCAACGCCATTGCAGAAAAAGCTGGAGGAATTCGGTAAGATAATCGTTTATATTTCGTTCTTTCTTGTCGCACTCATTTTCCTGTTGGGTTACCTGCGCGGAGAGGAATTGCTCAGTTTATTCCTCACCGCGGTTAGCCTGGCGGTTGCAGCCATACCTGAAGGGCTTCCTGCCGTAGTTACAATTGCTCTTGCACTGGGTGTTCAACGAATGGTGAAACGCCATTGCATTATCCGCAAACTACCGTCCGTGGAGACACTTGGCTGTACCTCTGTCATTTGCTCTGACAAGACCGGCACACTTACAAAAAACGAAATGACAGTCCAGGTTATTTACCAGGGTGGCGAATACTTCAATATTTCAGGTATTGGCTATGCACCCGAAGGTGATTTCCTGCATCGTGACAAAAAGATTGAACCGGGAGAATATCCCGGACTGGTCAGGCTTCTGACTGGTTCGGTATTATGCAATGGCGCCCTGCTCAACAAGGAAAACGGCGGGTACCGCATGATCGGCGATCCCACTGAAGGAGCTTTGCTCACTGTTGCCGCAAAAGCGGGTCTGTATAAAAATGTGCTTGAGGCAAAATACCCTTTTTATGAAGAATTGCCTTTTGATTCAGACCGTAAACAAATGACGATCATGCGTAAGAATGGTAACGGGCATGTGGCCTTCGTAAAAGGCGCTCCGGATATCCTTTTGTCCAATTGCACTGCCATTGAGGAGAGCCTAAAAGTTCTGCCGCTGGACATCGCTTCCAGGGAAAACATTATGAAGGCTACAGCAGATCTGGCCGATAAAGCCATGCGTGTGCTGGCTATCGCCTATCGTGACCTGGATGTCGTGCCTGATAAGCCGGATGCCGCGGAAATTGAAAGTGAACTGGTATTCCTGGGACTGATCGCCATGATCGACCCTCCGCGTCCTGAAGTCAAGGTGGCCATGCAGCAATGCCGTTCTGCCGGAATCCGTTCGGTAATGATAACAGGCGACCACAAAAATACGGCGGTGGCTATCGCCCGTGATCTCGGATTTTACGAAAAAGATTCAATGGCATTAACCGGTGAAGAACTGGACGGGCTTACTGAGGAGGAATTCCGGAATAATGTGGATAAAACGGTTGTATACGCGAGGGTATCTCCGGAACACAAATTACGGATCGTAAAAGCCTGGCGCGAAAAAGGAGAGATCGTCGCCATGACGGGAGACGGAGTTAACGATGCCCCTGCCCTTAAAGAGGCAGATATTGGAATTGCCATGGGCATTACAGGTACGGATGTGACAAAAGAAGTATCGGAGATGGTAATCACCGATGACAATTTTGCCTCTATCATAGCGGCTGTGGAAGAAGGTCGCGGAATATTCGACAACATCCGGAAATTCATCCATTACCTGCTTTCCTGCAATGTTGGAGAAATACTGGTCATGTTTGTCTCTTCCCTTTTGCTTCTGCCGGTACCCCTTCTCCCTATCCAGATACTCTGGATAAACCTGGTGACTGATGGTCTGCCTGCCCTTGCCCTTGGAGTGGATCCGGTAAATAAAAAGATCATGCAACTTCCACCCCGTCTGAAAAATGAATCAGTGGTTACCCGTAAGATGGGCATTCAAATCATTGCCCAGGGTGCATTTATCGCTTTCTGCAGTCTGTTAGCCTTTTGGCTAGTGTTGAAAGTTGAGAACGAAGGAATTGAAAGGGCCCGCACAGCCTGCTTTATAGTTCTTGCCTGCAGTCAGCTGTTTCATTCCTTTAACTGCCGGAGTCAGCGTGATTCCATTTTCACACTTGGTTTCTTTACAAATTCCAAACTGGTAGGCGCTACCCTCATTTCTTTTTTGCTTCAGATATCGGTTGTATATGTACCGGCCTTCCAGGTAGTCTTTAAAACAGAATCCCTCACAGGATTTGACTGGATACTTGTACTTGTAATTTCTTCTTTCCCCTTGCTGGCTATGGAAATTGTAAAGCTTGTCGCCCGTGTGGTCAGAAAGAATAACTAAACATACTTTTGATTTATTCGTATCGTTCTATTATTGAAATTCAGGAATGTTTCACTCTATTCACCGGACAATGATCTTTTTGCCTTTTAACAAACACCTGCTTGTTTTCCTCTTTGCCGGATTATGGGCGGTGTCAGTTATACAGGCACAGGTCAGCCCTCCGAAATATCAGCCCCCGGAAACACGGATTCTCTTTATATTTGATGCTTCACAGAGCATGGCGGTCACATGGCAAAAGCAATCCAAGATAGCCATTGCCCGCAAAGTATTGATTAGTATTATCGATAGCCTTGAACATGTACCCAATGTTCAAATGGCACTCCGGATGTATGGAAATCGAAGCCCTGTTCCGCCCCAGGATTGCAATGACACCCGGCTTGAAGTTCCGTTCTCCGCGGGAAACGCCCCCAAAATAAGGCAGCAGCTTCGATATGTAATTCCCAAAGGAACCACACCTATTGCACGTTCCCTTGAAATGGGCGGCGGAGACTTTCCTTCCGGCTGCGACGATTGCAGGAATATTATTATCCTGATAACGGATGGCGTCGAAGCCTGTGATGGCGATGCGTGTGCAGTTTCACTTGAACTGCAGAAGAAAGGTATCATTTTGAAACCCTTTGTGATAGGGATAGGGATTGACGAAAATTTCAAGCAAACCTTTAACTGCATTGGCCGGTATTATAATGCCACCCAGGAGGAAAAACTCGGGGAGATCATGGACGTTGTCATTTCCCAGGCGCTGAATGCCACCACAGCCCAGGTGAATTTGCTTGATGTAAATGGAAATCCGACCGAAACCAATGTTAACCTTGCATTCTACGACAGCTTTTCCGGCAAGATCCGGTATAATTACATCCATACCCTGAATCACCGCGGATTACCCGATACCCTTATCCTCGACCACCTGCCTGTTTACAGGATGCGGGTGAATACCCTGCCGCCGGTTGAAGTGAATAATATTAAGCTTCTTCCGGGAAAACATACGATTATTGCGGCCGATGCACCGCAGGGGACATTGCTGATCAAGGTTGCAGACCCCGGGCAATACAGAAGCATCGAATATATTGTTCGGAAAAGCGGGGATATGAATACGCTGAATATGCAGAAAATGTATGAAGAGGAAAAATACATTATAGGAAAATACGATATTGAAATTCCGGTATTGCCCCGGATCAATCTTCGCGATGTGGAAATAAAGCAAAGCCATACCACAACGGTGGAAATACCCAGGCCCGGCATGATCACCATACTTCGGACATCAACCGGTTACGGAAGTATTTATTTGCGCCAAAATGAGAAACAGGAAGATTGGGTATATAACCTGAATTCATCCAGCAAGAATGAATCCCTGCAATTACAGCCGGGAAAATACAGGATTGTTTTCCGTGCCTTAAATGCAAAACTCACCCTTTATACAATAAACAAATTGTTTGAAGTGCGATCAGGCAGTTCGGAGGTAATTCAGCTTTATTAATTTGAAAATGAGATGATTTGAACTTTTCACGATCGTAGGGAGCAAAATTTGAAAATGGAAGAATGTTGATCTGGAAATAAGATAAACAACAAATGCAATAAATCAATTTATCATAAGATTTTCAAATTGGTCCATCTTCAAATTTTCAAATTGTTCAATCTTCAAATTGATTTTATCCCCTTATAAACAAGGCTTTGATCATATGCGGAATCATGCTCGGATTCTCACGCAACCTGCGTGTGGAATAATTAAACCAGTCCTTTCCGTAAGGAACATAAACCCTCATGGTATACCCTTTGTCTACAATAGTCTTCCGCAAATCCGGGGTAACACCGTATAACATTTGAAATTCAAACCTCTCTTTACTGATGTGATCAAGTCCGAAAAGCCCGTAAGCACCCTCAATCAGCTTCCTGTCATGGGTGGCGATGGCAGCGTACATATTATGGCTGAGCATAAAGTCCAGGTCAATCAGGTAATTCCTGTTAATCTCATCTTTGTCTTTAAAAGCCACTTCAGCCGACTCATTATAAATACCCTTGCAAATCCGGATGTTGATCTTTCCCCTTCCCCTGTCAAATTCAGCCAGGTCTTTCAAATCATCCAGGGTGCGTTTCAGATAAGCCTGCAACACCAGGCCTACATTATCGGGAAATTCATTCAGTAGTTTCTTGTACAGTTCAATTTCCATGGACGTGCATTGGGCGTCTTCCATGTCGATGCGAACAAATCTGCCATAGGATGCCGCTTTGGCGACTATCTCCCGGATATTTTTATAACACATGTCAGGATCAAGCAGCAAGCCAAACATAGTTGGCTTTACTGAGAATGAATTGTCGAGGCCCAGGCGCTCCGACTCTTCAATGAGTTTGATATATTCCGTTTTGTAATATTCGACCTTTTCAGCCCGTGTCAGAAACTCGCCCAACAAATCCATGGTAGCTTTGATACCCATGGCGTTAAACTTCTTCGTTACCCTTACTGCATCAGCCAGCTTTTCTCCTGCAATATACCGCTTGCTGAAAATCCAAACCAAATTTTCGGGCATATACTGCAAAAGTCCGACAATCAACCTGTTTATCATTTTCTGTGATAATTATTAGTTCACCTTTCGACACTAGGTCAAAAGGCTAAAATTATCATCATTTGCTTCTGCAAAACAGGACAATTGTCATAACAGTCAATGCATGAACATGAGATATGTCATGCCGTAAATAAAGAATAATCGTAGAGACAAGGCAGTGCCTTGTCTCTACCGTATAATCACCTTACCTTGATACAGCAGATCCTTCCCTTGGATAATAATATGGTACATTCCCCTGGATAAATTTTGCACATCAAAACTTTCAGGAACTGCAGAATTGGTTGTAAACTGACGAATATAGACTGTCTGACCCTGGTTATTGATCAGACGGAGTATCATGTCATCCCGAACCGTGCCGTTGATTTTAACATAGAACAAACCGTTGCCCGGGTTAGGATATACTGAAACATCAACCCCATCCGCCAGGTTTTCGCCAATTCCGGTTTCCAGGTTAATCGAGACAGACTTTTCTGACTGGCAGTTATTCTGTCCGGTAACTGTAACCGAATAAATCCCATTTTCCGTAACGGTATAGGATTGACCTGTTGAACCATCCTGCCATTCATAGCTTTTATTGCCTGAACCGGCATCCAGCAAATGGGGAAGATCAACACTCAGAACACCGTTTAAATCGCCAAAATCAATCACCGGACTGGGCAGGGGATTGAAAGGTGAAACAAGGGTGTCATTCCATGATTTCATATCGGAAGCATACACGGTATAAAAGGTTACCACGCATGCCTCGGTTTCGTTTATGGATATTGGTGATGTAAGAACAAGATCCAGATTGGAATTGGTGACAAAATTTGAAGTTCTGACAAGCGTATCCAGGGTAATCCGTTCTCCGTTCACATCACAGGCCACATAAATGGGAACATCCTTACCTATGTTTGAAGTACCCTTATTACGGATCCTCACGCTTATATGTTCGAAATTTCCTGTACAGCCAACAGAAGGCAGGCTTGTAGAGATAACTCCGATATCATTGTAATCAAGGAACAGTGTTACTGTATCTCCATCATAGCAGCTGGTACGGGCATCCGTAACTTTAACACGAATATTACCGCTTTTAATGGCTGTGTATAAATGTTCGTTGAAGTTATCCTGCCATTTGTAAGAATAAAAGGGTGAGTAACCGGCATCTATTTCAAATTGAATATCCTTAATAGTGACAACCTCATCAAGACCAAAATCAACTTCAGGTTTTGGATAACGGTAAATAATCACCTCCGCAGTATCGTTGGATTTTCGGATATCATTCTCTATTCCTGCAATTGCGATGAAAGTGTAGTCCGCTGTATCCATGAGATCAAGTTCACCTGAAAAGGAATGAATGACGGAAACTCCGGGAAATAAAGGTGCCTCCAGGTCAAATGCTTCAGAAACCGGGGAACCTGAATTCAACTGATACTGTACATCAATATGTTCGCCAGATGGAATTGTATCCGTGCCAGAATTCAGGATACGCAGGGAAACCGTTTCACCTGTAGTAAAATGACAATCTGAAACCGGTGCTGAAAAGCCATCCGGACTTATATCCCTGATTTTCAGCCATACAAAAGCCGTATCGGCATTTTCGCATTGGTTTCCATCTATCACCCGCACCCAATAGGTGCCCGATTGGAGGATCTCCCTGGTTTGTGTGACTTCTTCATTATCCCATGTATAATTAATAAAACCCGAACCGGCATCCAGCACATAGGACAAGGCTTTAACCGTGGTATCATTACCGATATCCACCAACGGGAGTCCAAATATTTCGATGTTTTTGTTCAGTGTATCATTATGATGTATGGTATCCCCGCTGAAAGAGGCAAATACCTTAAACTGGTAAACACCTTTATTCGATAGATCTACAGAACCCTCCGATATGACAAAGTCCAGCATGTCATTCGAATACAAGGCAGCATCCAGGAAAAGCGTGTCCCTGACAGCAATGTTGTTATTCAGGATGTAACCCAATCCCACTTTAGTTCCGGAAGGTATGCTGTCGGTCCCGAAATTGCGGATCCTCAGGTGAATATTTTCAGTAGTGCTCAGGCCGCAATCGTCATAGGGTGAAAGCAGGCTCTCGATTCCCACATCGTTGAACAGCAATTCAACATAACTTGAATCGGAGGATGTACAGCCATTTCCGCGTGCATCTGTTACCAATACATGATACCAACCGTCTCGTTTTACATCATATTCAGGGCCGGTACTCATATCATTCCACAAATAATCATATGTATCACTATAAAATGGCCTTATAAAAACGGTATCCGGTTCACGGGTTGAAATGGTGTCGGAAAGCATTGTAAACGGCCTTTCCTTTATTTCAAAATCAAGTGAAAGCGTATCATTCGGGTTCCCATAGAACCAGGGATCATCCTCAATCAGGGTATAAGCAGTAATATTATAATTACCGGGTGTGCCATTGTCAACAGGGGTGCTGAAAGTATGCTTTACAGTCTGGCCGGGCAACAGATCGGTAACCAGGTTAAATGTATCAATGTCAATATGTACCTGGTTGAAATCATATCCCACAATAATCGGATTTTCCTTTTTAACCGGGTTAATGCCTAAATTCCGGACCGATACTGTGACCTTGTCAGGATTCAGATACTGGCATCGATCGGCAAAGGAATCGATCAGGGTAACGCCGATATCGGGGGGTGCCGCGAATATGCCAAAGTCATCCACAGCAAGACCGATATCACTGCTGTCCGCATCACTGCCAAAGGCCAACCTGAACTTCATGGAGGAAGCATTTGTAATGCCTTTTGGCAAGATCTGCCGGGCGGTAGCCCATCCTTCGGTGAATCCTGAAAATCCCTGCGATTGCAATGACTGTACAGACCCGTTATACCAATTCCATCCTGATACCAGCGTATCCAGTAAGTGCCAGGTAAGCCCGTTATCAGTCGAATAGTTTACAGATGCGCCATCCTTATATTTCTGTGATTTCAACCAGTACTTCAATTCCAGTATTTTCCGGTCATGGAGCTGATTGCTATAACAAACACTTTCAAGGAAAGAAGAATCATTGTCGGGGTAAAAAGCCAAAAGTCGGGTCATCCACAGTTGAGTGCCCGATTCAGGAGTAATTCCAAATCCGGGGGCTCCCCATTCCCAGTTTTCCTGCCGGGGAGATACAGGCATCCACAATCCTCCCTTTGTCTCAAAAGTTTCTGTATGATCAACGTCAATTGTCGGCTGTACATAAAGTGATTTTACAAGCGCATCATTGGTGGCATCGTCGTCACCGTTCATTTTTGCAGTAACGGTCAGGTTGTAAATATCCGCCGCGGAGAGGTCAGCTTTTTTTTTAAACGTAAACTGAATGCTGTCGCCAAAAGGGATTACCTGCCTTATTGTATCCTTCACCGGGGAGCTTGTGCCAAGGGCGTACTGCAATGGTATTTCCGCGTATGAATCCATCGCTCCATAGTTTTTCACAATTACGGTTACTGAATCACTGTTTGTATGGCCACAACCGTTTACGGGTTTAATAATCCGGCTGATTCCCACATCCCGGGTAACATAATTTCCGGTAATGCTGAAATTATCAAAATTCCATCCCGATAATTGCCAGTAGTCATTTGTAGTGCCTATATTGAACCGAACCCTTACATTTTTTTTCCGTGCAGCCTGGGCGGTAATGTCCACCTCATGCAATTTCCAGGAATCATCAAGTATCATGCCTTCATTGGCCCATGCCTCCTTCCACGTATTGCCGCCATCCGAACTGATATCGATGGATACTTCATCATTGATACCAATATTCAGGAAGCGCATATACCTAAGGGATAAATCATTATAATAGGTAAAATCAAAGGTGTCTGACGTTGCGTTATACTGATCTGTTTCGATATTTTTCTCATAATCCCCGGGATAATCGCCTGACCCGCTCAAATCTGTTCCGATCACATTAGAGCCGCTAAAAGCCTGGAAGGGATCAGGATTTCCCTGTGAACCGCCTAAACCCAGCGGACTGCCATGTTCAAATTCCCCCGTGAGGGTAAAGTTCAACTCCGACTCAAAGTCATCGGAAGCCAGCGTACGGAGGATTGACCGGCTGCCGGCAGGGGATTTTTCCTGTGGAAAATACGTTTGCCCGTTAATATTGATACCGTTTACGGGTATCCTGCCATCCACTATGTTTCGGTGACCCGCATCCTGCTTAATATCATAGGTGATCCACAAATACGAATACCCTGTTGGCAGGCTGTAATTGAGACCGGTAAACGAGGCTTGCCCGGAAGAGAAATTTACCCCCGAGCCCACCTGGGTATCTTCATTAAATTCCGTATCTCTTGTAAGAAAAAGTTTCACACCCCCTGTTTCAATATCTTCATCACTTGTGTTCAGGGAATTCACTTTGAGTGAGTTAAGCGGGAAAGAGCCGGAATTGCCTGCTACTTTTAGATTTACCCGTAAAACAGGATTATGTTTTGAATCAGATCCGATTGGAACATCACTGGCCTGTATTACGGATATCTCACTTAAAGACTTGGGTTTGATACCGGTTTCAACAATCTGGATGTCGTCAATACATGTGCCCCATCCCCAATGCGTTTCCCCTTCAAAGGCAAGATAATAGTCAGCGGAAAGATCATTTTCAGGTAAAAGAATTATCCTCTCTACCCAATCGGTTGTGGCCTGGGTATAAGATTGCAGAAGTTTCCATGATGAAGTGGCGCTGGTTTTGTAATACACCTTTAGATAATCATGGTATGTCGGAGGATGTATCCAGTCGTATTGCGCATGAAAAAAATGCAATTCCGGCTTTACTGCAAATTCAAGAGCTGATATTCTTTTGGTTACAAGTTTGGTAGCCTCACTATTCATGCTTTGATAATGAAACATGGCATTCAGATTTCCGCCATGAGCGTGAATTGGTCTCCTGGTATTAGGGAATTGAGGTGTTGTTGTGTATCCTCCGTCCGTATATTTCCAGCTGATGGCACCCTTTACAAATTCCTGCTTCCAGGTCAGGGGTATTTCCCCTGATTCAAAACCTTCTGAAAAAAGTACGGTTTGACTATATGAGATTGAAAACTGGAAAATTAAGGCTAACTGGATGATCAGGCAAATTCTTTTCATATGCTGGGGTTGATTCAAATGTGTTTACGTAAGAGCGACATGTAATGTTGCAACCACCTGTATACATAAGTGGTTATAAACATGCGATTTATTAAATACGCCTCGCCCGGGGAGGCTATTCTGCTGAAACAGTTACATTTTATAAGGATTTAACTCCGGTATTTCTTTAAAATCCCTGATTCCGGTGACTAACGCTGGGTTATTATAGACAGCTGCGGCAACCTTTACCGCATTTTGACGTAAAATGGTACAAATCCTACCCTAATGAAAATGCGTTTATCGGTTATTCTCATTACATTATTGTTTCCCGCCGTTTTGGTGGCGCAGACCGATACATTATTCTGGTTTGCGGTGCCCTACTCAACTACCTTGCATGATAGTCCGCTTACAGCCGACCTCACCCTTACAGCTACCGATTTAAATGATAAGACTACGGTTACAATTTCACAGCCCTATAATCCGCAGATAGCTCCCATTACCGTAGTAATTGACCCGCTCGTTTCACTTACAGTAAATGTAAATTTCACCCAGGCCGAACTTCTCAAATTCAGCAATAACCAATACAATACAAAGAGTAACAGCGCCCTGCTTATTCGATCGGATCACGAAATCACGGCGTATTATGAAACACACAGGGTTCGAAATAACCCCGCCATCTTTGCCCTCAAAGGAAAAAATGCCCTGGGTTTTGACTTCTGGACACCCTTTCAGAATCAATGGGCCAATCATACTTTTTCAAGCACCGATCCCGCCTTCAGCCAGATCATTATTGTGGCCACAGAAGACAATACGAACATATCGGTATACTTCCCAAAGGCTGCCTTTGGACATGCTGCCGGATCAACATTTACATTTACACTGAATAAGGGACAAACCTATATGTTTGTTCCAAAGGCCATTGGTGGCGTGCCCAGTGTTGCAGGTGCGGACCACCTGGCGGGCACGCATATTACATCCACAAAACCTATATCAGTAACCCTTGGTGATGATTCGGTACAGAAATCCGGCGCCTATGATTATATGGGCGACCAGACAATTCCCACAATTAACGCACAGAATAAAACTGTGATTGGTAAGGAATACATTGTCATGAAGGGGAAAATCGGGGACCTGGGTGGGGGAAACAATGAAAAAGCCTATGTGCTGACTACCAAACCCAATACTTTTATTAAAGTAACACGGCGTAACGGAACATTTGTCAACTATGGTCCTTATGCCGCAGGATTTCAGCTGGCCATCGACATGCTTACGGCCAATAACGATTACTATGTACACATCCTGGCCACAGAACCTGTATATGTATTGCATATTGCCGGTTTTGGCGATGAAATGGGGGATGCCGTTTTACCTACAATTGACGGGTGTACGGGCTCACTGTCAGTCAATTTCACCCGGTCTAAGAACCAGGCTTTCTACCTGAACCTGATGACGAAGGCTGATGCCATTGACAGTTTCTATATTTCGATTAACGGGGGGCCTGCAACTCACTTTCTCAGTGCAGCACAGTTTGAACAGGCCGGAACCTCCAGCTGGTATGTTTTGAAAGATGCCAATAAACTGATGAGTAACCTTACCATTCCTACCGGATCCGTCACCCGCATTTTTAATACAAAAAATGTTTTTCACCTTGGATTTTTCAATGGTGTTAACTCCGGGGGCGGGTGCGTGTATGGTTATTTTTCAGATTACAACGAACTGGAGGCTTCCGCCACAGTTGAGGACCAGGGAAGCGTTTTCCAGGTATGCGGTGTTGATTCAATTGAATTAAAGGCAAAAGGGGGGATAAGCTATCACTGGAGCCCCTCGGAATACCTCGACAACCCAAATTCGCAGAACCCGATCCTTCGCCCTCCTTATGGGGGATTCAGCCAGGTGTTTACGGTGGATATTGAACAACCCTGTTATGGCTTTACCACCATGCAGGTATTTGTAATCGTTCCCGAAAGTCCGAATGCTTTTATTACAGTGGATCTGGACAAGGGATGTGCACCGATCTCCATTTCAATGAAAGATGCATCAAAAAACGCCACGTTATTCATTCTTGACCTGGATGACGGAACCCCGCTAATAGTATCCGGATCTCCCATTAGCCTGGATCACGTATATCAAAATACAACCAATTTGCCGGAAGAGCATATCATATCTTATACTGTGAGCAGTAACCAGGGATGTAACGATTTTTACACGGATACGATCTATGTCTTTCCCCAGGTAACTTCTGATTTTGATTTTGTCGATCTGAATGACACCAGTGTGTGTCATGCATCCACAGTGGGATTCCAGAGCATGTCAACCGGAAATACAGATACTTACCTATGGGATTTCGGGGATGGATCATCTGATGTGGATACTCTTGTTACCCATACATATAAGAATACCGGTCTTAATGATACCACTTTTCATGTAAGCCTGGTTGCCACCTCACCGTACGGATGCAATGACACCTCAGCCATTAAGGATATCCGGGTATTCCCGTACATTTTTTCAGCCTTTACAATTGATTCAACCCTCCGGTGTTCACCGGCAGCCTATTTTATAAATCCACAAAACTCAATTGGCGTAGACACATTCTACTGGTCTTTTTCGGATGTGCACAAAGCGTATCTCGACAGTTCCTTTAGCAAGACCAATGAGGCACCTGTGCTTTTTAACCATAAGAATCTAAGTCGTCCGACACCGGATACCATTCTCATTGCCATGAATTCGGTTAACAGATTCGGTTGCAGCCATTCTGCACCGACACGGACTGTTATCATCTATCCTGAAGTAAATTCGGGTTTTGCTGTGGATAATAATGCTGTCTGCGATTCAACAGGTGTATTATTTACCAATAATTCATCAGGGTATAACATCATGTATTTATGGGATTTCGGTAACGGAACATCCAAAAGTGATTCGTCCGTGGTACCCTTTACAAAATACTTCTATAACCGTACCGACAAGGATACTATTTTCAATGTCAGCCTTGTAGTGAGTTCCGACTATTTTTGCAAGGATACCGCAAAAGTCCCGGTAACAGTTCACCCGTTTGTAAAGGCAAATTTTGCTGTTGATTACAGCAATAATTGCTCCCCGTTGAATGCGGAAATTGTGAATATTTCAAAGGGCGGGGATGAATTCAGCTGGAACCTCGGAGATGGAAGCCTGATCACGACCTTTTCACCGGATACCCTTTACCATCAGTATATGAACAATACTGACAATGACACTACATTTTACATCCATCTGAACGTAAAAAATAATGAGGGATGCGTTGATTCAGCCATGCGGTCTGTGTCTCTTTTTCCAAGGGTTATAGCCGGATTTGGTTTTGACAGTCCCGATAAAGGCTGTAATCCCTTAAACGTTGTATTTAATAACACTTCCAAGGGAAAAAACCTGAACTACATATGGGATTTTGGAGACAAGACCTATTCCACGAGTGAGAATCCTCCACCCAGGCTGTATCAAAACTCAGCATCCAGCGACACAACATATTATGTAAATCTCACGGTAATGAACCTGGCCGGTTGTGACAGCAGTATAACCCATACCGTAAATGTATATTCAAAGGTAACGGCTGATTTTGCCATTGCCCGCCTGGATAGCTGTTCGCCGTTCAAAATAGGGATCAATAATTTTTCAACCGGCGGAATAACAGACTTTGTTTGGACCTATACCCCGGTTGATTCCCTTGTATTGCACACCTTTGCCGACCCTGATATTCCGGTATACAGGAATCAGTCAGCCATACCTGTCCGGTACCCGGTAGTTTTAAAAACAAGAAATGCGCATGGCTGCGAGGCGTTGAAAAGTGATACAATCACAGTCTTTCCCGAGATGCACGCCAGCTTTCATCCTGAATTTGTAGCCGGATGCCAGCCATTGCCTGTAAGCTTCACCAACCAGACGAATATATTGTCAGGGACCTCATTCTTCTGGGATTTTGATGATGGAAGGTATTCCAACCTGCCTGCCCCGGCAGAACACATTTTCAGCAATACAACGATCCTTACGAAGCCGCATCATGTAAGGCTTGAGGCAACATCACCATATGGCTGTTTTGATGACACACTGGTAACAGTGAACATCTATCCTTATATATTTGCCAAATTTACAGTCGACAAGCCTGCCATCTGTTCCCGCGAGCCGTTCATGATTGACCGGACCGCATCGGCCGGGGCAATCAATCATTATAACTGGACCTTCCAGAATGCGGGAGCATCGGACGGAGAAAATGCCGATCCGGAATTCAGCTATACCTATTCCAACAAACATGCCTCCCCGGAAACGCATACCATTACGCTTACAGTCACAAACCCGCAAGGATGTGACACATCGTGGGCAGAAACGATTATTGTTAACCCCGAAGTCAGGGCAGCATTTACAATGAATAAAACTGAAAACTGCTATCCCTCAACCACGCTGTTTACAAACAATTCGAGACCTTTGGTACCGTTAACCTATAACTGGGATTTTGGCGACGGTTCGGGATCCATAGATAAGGTTCCGGCGCATGAGTTCAAAAATTTCAGCCGCACAGCCGATCAGAATTATACAATTACACTCACAGCCACATCGCAATTTGGGTGCGATAGTACAATTTCCCATGACCTGATAGTCCACCCCAAGCCACTTGCAGATTTCGAACTTCCAAGATCAGTGGATTGCCCTCCGTTTACCGTTCCTTTCACAAATAATTCGCAGGGGACAAACCTCACTTACCTGTGGAACTTTGACAATGGTGATGCGGGTACCGAACAAAACCCGGTAAGAACATTTACGAATAGCGGTTCTGCAATTGTGGAGAATATTATTTCCCTGATTACTACAACAGCCTATTCATGTTCAGATACATCTACCAGGTCTGTAAGCGTGTATCCGGATGTGCAGGCAGATTTTACTGCTTCTGAATGGAACGGATGCAACCCCTTGCCGGTGAATTTTGATGGAACGGCCTCGAATCAGAATGAATACTACTGGTTCATTAACGAGAAGGTCTTCAGTAATTATGAAGATCCCTTTTACCGTTTTGTCAATGAATCGCCAAATGACAAAACATATGATATCAGGTTTCAGGCAGTTTCTGTAAACGGCTGCACGGATGATACGGTCCACAAGGTTACGGTTTACCCGAAACCGCTGGCCGAATTTCTCCCTGACCCGCAGGTGCAGGATTTCAATACAACAACCGACATCACTGCGGTTGAAATGAATAATATAACTGTCAACCAGGGCAATTGGAATTACAGCTGGAATTTTGGTGACGGTACCTCATCAGCATCGCAGGATGCTTACTTTATTCAGAATTACACGATATGGGGGGATATATCAAACGAAAACCGGATACCTGTAAGCCTGATCGCCACAAATAAAAACAATTCCCAATGTGCCGATACCATTTTGCACTATATTACTATCAATCCTCCAAGGCCAATGGTAGACCTCGGACCGGATATTTCAGGATGTATGCCGCTGACAGTTGATTTTCCGGCAAATACAAAATACAATTATTCAAGCAATTATCAATGGGACTTCGGATATGAGGGGCAGACGTCTTCAGATGGAGATCCGGCACCACTTTCCTATGATGCTGCAGGTGTATATATCGTGCGACTTTCGGTGGAAGGCGACGGTGGAACAAACTGGGACTATAAGCGTGTAACCGTTTATCCGAAACCGGTGGTAGACTTTTCATTCACACCTGATTATGCCTGGCTGGGCAGTCAGACAGAAGACGGAACGCCCATAAAATTCTTTAATACAACCCAGGATGGTATATCCTATATATGGGAGTTCGGTGACGGAGAAATAAGCTCCGATTTCCAGCCTGAACATGAATACATGTCTACAGGCACCTTTTACATCACCCTCATTTCCGAAAGCGGTGAAGGCTGCCTGGATACACTTACTTCTGAGAATCCAGTCCTGGTGGAAGGAAGGGGAAGGATTAAGTTTCCCAATGTGATCACCATCCTGCCAGATGATCCGGCAGATGAAGTATATAATCCCGGCGAGGCCAATCCTCGCATTTTCAGGCCTGTGGCTGAAGGAATTGATAAATATCGCCTGGAAATATACAACAGGTGGGGTGAACTCATTTTTGTCAGTGAAGATGTAAATAAGGGCTGGAACGGATACATCAAGGATTCACCGGTCAAACAGGATGTTTATGTCTGGCGTGTAACGGCAACCTTTACAAATGGACGTCCTTATGTTGAAGCCGGCGATGTAACCGTACTGGTAAAACAAAATGGCAACTAAATGAAATGAATCATAACCTGAAAGAATATATAACGTACTAAACAAATACCGACCACCCTGTTTATACATGCGCAAGCTGTTCTTAATATTATTATTAGTCTTGATAGGATTTTCCAAAGCGAATGCCCAGGATCCGCAGTTTTCGCAATTCTATTCAAACCCGCTGTACCTGGCCCCTTCCTTTGCAGGTGCTGCAGGTGGCAGCCGTATTTGTGCAAATTACAGGGATCAGTGGGTAAACCTCCCGTCCACCTTTACAACATACAGCTTTTCCTATGATCACTATTTTTCACATTTTAACAGTGGTTTTGGATTGCTGGCTTACAAGGATGCGGCGGGAACCGGACAATTGGGTACGCTGAGCGTGGGGGTTCAATATTCATACAATTTCAAGGTATTTGAATCGATATTTATACGTCCGGGACTGCACTTTTCCTACCGGGAAAACGGACTTGCCTGGGATAAGCTGAAGTTTATCGAACAGGTGATGTATGACGGGGGGTCCAATACCCAACCCGAACCCCTGGCAAAAACCCGTGATGTTGACCTGGCCCTGTCGACCCTGGTGTATAGCAAAAGGGTATGGGCGGGAGTAACAGCGGACCATTTGCTGGCGCCGAATATGTCGCTGTATGCAGACGAAACCAGGGTTCCGGTTAAAATATCCGTATTCGGGGGTGTTGAACTTGTAAAGAAAAGCAAGCTTCTTAAGCCCCTTGAAGAAACCATGACGCTGGCATACCTGTTTAAGAAACAAGGACCTTATTATCAGCTTGACCTTGGAGTATACTGGTTTAAGAACCCGCTTGTACTCGGACTCTGGTATCGCGGAATCCCTCCATTCAACTCACAACGCGGTGATGCCATCATTTTGCTTGTGGGATACAAGAACCGTAATTTTAATATCGGCTATAGTTACGACCTCACTGTTTCCAACCTCATCGGCCAGGCCCTTGGTTCGCATGAAGTATCGATGAGCGTGAAATTTGCCCTCCCCCGGAGAACCAAAAAGGGAGAAGTTCCCTGTCCCGAGTTTTGATGTCAATATTCCCATGCCTTTTTTTTTGTTGTAAGCAATAAAATTTATATTTGCTACCCTAATTATTAATTATAAACGCATTTAAAATGAAAAGACTCCCGCTTATATTGAATATTGTGCTGGCCGTTGCAGTGGTTGCACTCTATGTATTGTACTTTACAGGCATAGGTTCCCCGAAAAAGAATGCATCAATAGATGGTTTGCCGGCTGGCTCGGCTAATGGCGGCAGTATTTTCTATGTACAGATCGATTCTGTACTGAGTAATTTCGATATGGCTACTGATCTTTCAGGCGAACTGCAAAGCAAATTCACTGCTTCGGAGTCTGAATTCCAGGCCAAACAAAAAGCCTACCAGGATGATGTAAATGATTATCAGTATAAGGCACAGCGTGGTTTGATCACCCGCTCAGAAGCGCAGGCTGCCGAACAGGAATTATACGGCAAACAGCAGAATCTCGCGAAACTACAGCAGGATCTCAGCCAGGATCTGCAGGAAAAACAGGCCGTGATGAACAGGCAGGTTATCAATGCCATTATGGAATACCTGAAGAAAAACAGCACCCAGCTTAATTACAAATATGTGCTGGGAACCTCTTTCGGCGGAAATATCCTGTATGCAAACGACAGCCTTGATATTACAAATAATATTATTACCGGGCTCAATGCGAATTACCAGGAAACCAAAAAGAAGGACAAATAATCATCCCCATGTCGTTTGCTGATCACTATTTCAGTAAACAAAAGGGATTCATACCCTGCCCTGCCGGACCTCCGACGGGGCAGGTTCGTTTTATAGTAGTCGTTCCCGCGTGCAGGGAGCCAAACCTTGTTACCACTCTGAATTCGCTTCGTGAATGCGATCAGCCCCGCGGCCATGTTGAAGTGATCGTTATTCTGAACCTGGCGGAAAATGCAGATCCTGACGATTACTCGAAATCCCTGAAAACAGCAGATGAGGTCCGGGTATGGATGCAGAATAATTCGCGCCCGGAGTTCCGGTTTATACTTATTGAAGATCTCAAAATGCCTGCCCGGGATGCAGGGGTCGGACTGGCGCGAAAAACCGGAATGGACCAGGGGTTGTACCGGTTCAATTACATTAACAATCCCGCGGGATTCATATTGTCATATGATGCGGATTCTCTGTGCGACACCAATTATTTCACCGCCATCGAATCTGTTCTCGATGATTTTCCCAATACGCGCGGCCTCAATATATACTTTGAACATCCGGTAACGGGAAAAGAATACCCGGAAACAATATACAGGGGAATCATTTTATATGAGATGCACCTGAGGTACCTGAACCTCATGACGCAGTCCACCGGGTTTCCCCATGCCCGGCACACAGTGGGTTCCTGCTTTGGTGTTAGAGCGGAATACTATGCGCGCGAAGGAGGGATGAACCGGAAAAAGGCAGGAGAGGATTTTTACTTCCTCCATAAGATCATTCCGCTGGGTGAGTTCAGGGAGGTTAATAATACCCGGGTTATCCCTTCACCCCGCGAATCCGACAGGGTTCCGTTTGGCACGGGCGCTGCCATGAGGAAATATGTTGCCGCAGATGATTCAGCATTGCTGACGTATGCCCCGGAATGTTTTTATGACCTGGAAACATTTTTTAGAAGTATCCCCGGATTATTTGCCCTTACGGATGAAGAAACATCTGAAATCTTAAGGGTACCGGGCGAACCCCTGGAAAGTTTCCTGGAAGGTATATCCGCTCTTGAAAGTATCCGGGAGATCCGGGCCAATTCAGGATCCCTGCAGGCTTTTGTCAATCGCTTTTACAGGTGGTTTGACGCATTCCGGATCATAAAGTTTCTAAACCACGCGAGTATCCGGTATCCGCAGATCCCTGTGAATGATGCCGTTTTGGTTTATCTGAAAAATAGGGGAATTGCAACTTCCGGAGATAGTCCATCCCCCCTGGAATTGCTGTCTGTTTTAAGACAAATTGAAAGATCCTGAATACCCTGATATTTTTAATTTAGATTGTGTCTAAACCCACTTAGGTATGGTCGAATGATGGCATGACCAGGTAAGGGTGCCGATGATAAAAGTCACCTGGCCTGAATTCATAATGTACCCAATAAGCTAAAACTATAAAGGTAATTTTCCGTATAGGTAGTCCTTGTGGCATCAATGCAAGATATGCCACCGTGAAATCCGAAAAGCGTTATGAGTAGGAGTTCTATAAACAGGGATTTCAATGAAAAAAATCTGCTTTTACCCGGTATTACTAATTAGTTCTTTATTTGTAATTGACAGTGGTTGTTCGAAAAATTCTAATCCTTCGGAAAACAAAATTTTTACAACACTGGATAGTACAATTGTTCCTATCACAGTTCCCGGGGGAAACACCGTCGCGATAGAAGATCCGGCAAATTATAGTAAAAACGGGTTTGGGTTGTGGGAATACGGGCCCGGCTTACCCTATGAAACACGCCTCGATCTGATGCCCCCTTCATACAAGAATGCAGCTGTGTCGAAATCGGCCGGGTTAATCCGCTTTTTTACGATCAGTGATATCCATTTAACCGACAAGGAGTCGCCGGCACAGGCCATTTATTTTAGAAAGGACAGACAGCACCTGGGAGCGAATGTCATCTCGCTGTATTCGCCCCTGATGTTGTATACGACCCACGTGCTGGATGCAGCTGTCCATACAATAAATGGACTTCATGAAAATAACCCCATTGATTTTGGTCTGGCATTGGGCGATTTGGGGAACTCATCCCAGAAAAACGAATTAAGATGGTTTATAGACATTCTCGATGGAAAAAAAATAAATCCTGATTCAGGTCACGACGACGATCCCATAAAAGGATCAAATAACGATTATCAGGATGAATTTCAGGCAACAGGTCTAAATCGGGACATACCCTGGTACGCGGCAATTGGAAACCACGACCACTTCTGGATCGGATCGAAAACCATTAACGAGCGTCTAAAGGCAACCATGGTTGGAGGGAACATTCTTCAAACAGGCCATATTGTTACCGAAGCAGATGCCATGGATAAAATGACATATTCTAACGGAACAATGGATGGAAGTACCCTTTATGGAACCATCATTGGCGAAGGAATAGTAGCCGAAATGGAAACCTTTCCCATAGTTCCGCCCGATACTGCGCGTAAAGCCATTTCAAAAGCTGATTTTATAAGCGAATTAAGTATTTCTTCTTCAAAACCTTCAGGACACGGATTTATTCAACCCAACTCTGATAATGTTTTTAACGGGTGTTACTCTTTCGAACCAAAGTCCGGTCTGCCTGTAAAAGTCATTGTGCTCGATAATACAATGGACAACAATGATGTCCCGGCTCCGGATGGCATTTATGGTCACGGCACCCTGAACAACGGCCGTTATGACTGGTTAATGTCCCAGCTTAAGTCAGGTCAGGACGAAGGCAAGCTGATGATAATAGCTGCGCATGTGCCAATTGGGGTTGCTGTTGGCACTCCTATGGATTGGATTCCTGCAGCCGGTTATACAAGCGAGGCCGACCTGATTGAACAACTCCAGGCATTTCCGAATCTTATCCTTTGGGTTTCCGGTCATCGCCATCTTAATACAGTTACTGCCTTTAAATCGGCTGATGCGAGCCATCCCGAAAACGGATTCTGGGAAGTTGAAACAAAATCACTCCGGGAATTTCCACAGCAATTCCGCACCTTCGATATAACGCGCAACAGCGATAACACCCTCTCAATTTTTGCCACCAACGTGGACCCGGATATAAAAAAGGGCTCTTTTGCAGAAATTTCGCGCCAATATGCTATAGCTTCTGCCCAGATTTTAGGATTGCTGAAACCTGAACCCGGCACCGGGCCAGCTACTTACAACGCTGAATTGATTGTGCCTTTAAGCCCTGAGATGCAGGAAATAATAAAAAACTACGGGAAACAATAAACAATTTACAACTACTAATTCAGGTAATTTGAAAACTATGAAAAAAATTAAAAATTATAGCAGAATACTTGCCGCTGCCACTTTCACCCTTGTTGGGATAATTACCGGTTGCTCAAAAGATGATACCCCGGACGAACCTGTGGCAACCGATTATGCATTAGCCAAACATTGGCTCTCACTCCCTTCACCGGTTGAAATTAATCACAATGTTGATGTTTTTTACCTTTATCCTACCTCCTGGGCAAAGAAAGATACCATTAAGGATCCAAATATTTGTGCCATCGATAATGCGGAAATGGTAGAATTTTCAAAAGGGGCCTTTTTAAGACAGGCAACGCTGTTCGATACAGCAGCCAATATATTTGCACCCTATTACAGGCAAGCAGATGCCAATTATACCTTTTCGTTACCGGAAGATGAACAGCAAAAACTTATTGGCGGAATTCCTGCAACCGATGCTATAGCCGCATTCGATTATTATATCAATAACTTCAATAATGGCCGTCCGTTTATACTGGCTGGCCACTCACAAGGATCCAATGTATTGCTTTTCATCCTTTCAGATTATATGAAAGACAATCCAGATGTATATGAGCGTATGATTGCAGCCTATGTTATCGGTTACTCTGTAACACAGGATTATTTAACTGCAAACAACCTGAAATTTGCCGAAGGACCCGACGATACACAGGCTATTATTTCATTCAATACCGAGTCATCCGGCATTACAAACAACCCGGTAGTAAATGAAGGGGCTTTGGTTATCAACCCCATTACATGGACACGCGACGAAACACTGGCAACTTCTGATCAGAATTTAGGAGGAAGGATAGCAGACGCCGATGGCAATGTAGAAAATCCATACCCATTTATGACGTTGGGCTTTGCCAATGCAAAAATTGACCTTAGCCGCGGTGCGCTTATTTGCAGCAATTACGATGCAATTGCTAATACACTTGCGCCGGGACCTCCTCATTCGCTTGCCCGGGGCGTTTACCACTCATTCGATTACATGTTTTACTATTACAACCTGCAGAAAAATGTCATGGACCGGATTCAGGAATACTGGAATAAAACCATACAATAAGATCAGCAGGGTTAGATTACCTGTTAATCATCTACAATGATAAAAATGTCCTCATTGTCCTTTTTCATGAGATATTGTTCCCGGGCGAATTTCTCGAGGTTGTCATTGTTGGTTTTAAGTTCCTGTATCCGCTTCCGGTTTTCTTCAATTTTTTTCTCAAAATAATCCTTCTCCCGCAGCAGCTGATTATAGTCACGGTTATTTTTCCTTCGTTCATTCAGATTATTCTGGTCGAACATGAGCATCCACAGTACAAAAAGCACGAAGGTCAGTATATATTTGTTCCTCAGCATCTGCCCATACCTTGAACGGTGGAATGCCCTTCCCGTTCTGATCAGATACCTTGATAAAACCTGTGCGCGGTTTAGTATACTCATGTTACCCCTATGTTCCTGCCAAAAATACAAATTTCCGGGTGTGCATATAAAAGGATTTATCAACAAATTGTGCTCACAGATGTTCCAACTATACTCACAGGCGATAGTGAGTAAACTATGCTTTCAATCAACTCCAAACGTAATAAAAATCATACTTTTACTTTGAATGGTAAACTATTTTTGCATAAAAGGAAAGAACTATGCTAGCAACCGGATTTTTTAACGTACCCGAACCACAGAACGAACCAGTCTTAAGTTATGCCCCGGGAACACGTGAAAGGGATGAATTGAAAAAGCAGATCAGGGAATATCGTGAAAATTACACGGAGATCCCGATGTTCATCGGCGGTAAAGAAGTCACCACCGGTGATCTGATCCAAATTCATCCGCCACATGATCATCAGCATCTGCTGGGAGCATATCACCAGGGTGGAGAAAAAGAGGTAAAAATGGCTATTGATGCAGCCCTTAAGGTAAGGGAATCATGGGCCTCTTTACCATGGGAGGAACGGGCATCTGTATTTCTTAAAGCAGCTGACCTGCTATCAGGTCCTTACCGCACAAAAATCAATGCAGCCACTATGCTGGGGCAGAGCAAGAATATTTACCAGGCCGAAATCGATGCAGCCTGCGAGTTAACCGACTTTCTCCGCTTCAATGTAAAATATATGACGGATCTGTATAAATTCCAGCCCTTTTCACCTCCCGGCGTTTGGAACCGCCTGGAATGGAGACCGCTGGAAGGATTTATATTTGCCCTTACTCCGTTTAACTTCACCTCTATTGCAGGCAATTTGCCCACAGTGCCTGCCATACTGGGAAATGTGGTTGTCTGGAAGCCGTCAAAAGCACAGGTCTATTCTGCCAAGGTGATCATGGATGTTTTGCGCGAAGCCGGTTTACCGGATGGCGTAATCAATATGGTTTTTGCACCCGGACCTGTCGTTAGCAAGGTTATCCTTACCCACCCCTTCTTTGCCGGCTTACACTATACAGGTTCAACCGAAGTATTTCAAAGCATCTGGAAAACAATCGGCGACAATATATACAACTATCATACCTATCCGCGCATAGTGGGTGAGACCGGCGGAAAGGATTTTGTTATGGTGCATGAATCGGCGGATCCCGGCCAGGTAGTAACTGCCATCTCAAGGGGGGCATTTGAATACCAGGGACAGAAATGTTCCGCGGTTTCAAGGGTATATATCCCCGACGTGATGTGGCCTGCAGTTAAGGAAATGCTTCTCGCCGACCTGGCCTCTTTCACCATGGGCGGACCGGAAGATTTTACAAATTTCATCAATGCTGTAATTGATGAGTCTTCATTTACCCGGCTGAAAAAGATCATTGAGCGCATTAAGCGTGAGAAAAAGGCAAAGATCATTTCAGGCGGAAAAACATATAAGGGAACGGGGTATTTCATTGAACCCACGGTGGTACAAACAGAGGACCCGATGTACTTCGCGATGCAGGAAGAGTTTTTTGGGCCTATCCTGTCGTTGCATGTTTACCCGGCAAAGAAATTTGTTGAGACCCTTGACATCTGCGACCGCACTTCAAATTATGCGCTTACCGGTTCTATATTCGCCCGCGAACGGGAAATTATTGAGCTGGCCGCCAAGAAGCTTGTCAATGCCGCGGGTAATTTTTATATCAACGATAAGCCTACAGGCGCTGTGGTTGGTCAACAACCCTTTGGTGGCAGCAGGGGATCGGGTACCAACGATAAAGCCGGTTCATTCCTGAACCTGATCCGCTGGTTATCCCCCCGGTCAATAAAGGAAACCTTTGTGCCCCCGGTGAATTACAGGTATCCGTTTATGGTGGAAAGATAATTTAGGGACGAGAGACGAGGGACAAGGGACAAGATAGTTTTGCAGTTTTGCAGTTTTGCAGTCGTGCAGTCAGTTAAGAAAAATCTAAACTCTGAAAACGGCCAATCGAATGCAATGAGATTTCTCGGCGGACTCTTTTAGCCTGGTAAACAAAACTTTAGCGGCCTCTGCGGTTAAATTCCTAAAAACGCCGCCAGGCGTTAAAAAACATGTTCTCACAATACCTGCAACAAGTTCTCCAGCTTATTCGCCCTTGACCCCTTAATCAGTATGTATTTACCGTTTACCGGATGATCTGTCAGGTACCTGATCAACTGTTCCACCGTTTCGAAATATGTGTACCCGGAACCTGCTATGGCCATTTCAAAAGATTTTCCGATGCAGATAGCATGCTCTACCCCATTTTCCTTCATGTGATCTACCAATTCCTTATGTTCCTTGTATGAAGTATCTCCTACTTCCCTCATTTCTCCAAGAATGAGAAGTTTATTGTCTTCTCTGCCCTGTAAAAATTCATCAACCGCTGCAACCATGCTTGAAGGATTGGCATTATATGCATCCATGAACAACCGGTTTTTTCCGCTTTCAATAAACTGTGAACGGTTGTTCTGTGGAGTATATGATTCAATGGCATCGGCAATATCGCCGTGAGCAACCCCCATGTGAATCCCCACGCAAAAGGCAGCCAGTACATTTTCCGCGTTATACCCTCCCAGCAGCTTAGTGTGCAGCCAGAATTTCCGCTTACCCGCGGAAACTTCGATTTCCAAAAAGGGATTGCTTTTTTTGCTTATCACCCGTGGCCCGATTTCATCATTATAATGGATAACATCCGGATAAGCATCCGGTATAAGATTTCTTACATACTCATTTCCGCCATTCATGAAAATGGTTTTGTGATTCTGCCGCAGGTACCTGAATAGTTCGCCCTTTGCATTGGCTACACCTTCCAGACTCCCAAACCCTTCCAGGTGGGCCTTTCCTACATTGGTGATAATGCCCATATCGGGAAGGGCAATGGCACACAAATCATGAATTTCGCCGGGATGATTGGCGCCCATTTCCGTAATGCACAGGTTCGTGCAATCATTCATGGCCAGCAGGGTAAGGGGAACGCCTATATGATTATTCAGGTTGCCGGTGGTAGCATGTACATTGAATTTTTTGGAAAGCACAGCCCTGCAGAGTTCCTTTGTAGTGGTTTTTCCGTTTGATCCCGTTATAGCCAGTACAGGAATACCCATTTGTTTCCGGTGAAAAGTCGCCAAATGCTGAAGGGTTGTCAGCACATTATCAACCCGGCATATCCCCTCATGCGATGATACCGGATCTTCATCCACAACAGCGGCAATCGCACCCTGTTCGATCGCCTGCAGGGCGAATAGGTTACCGTTAAAATTCTCACCCTTTAATGCAAAAAACAGGCTTCCGGGGGGAATTTTCCTGGAATCGGTGGATACCAGCCTGCTTTTCAGGTATATTTTATACAGTTCTTCTATCTTCATATGCAATAATAGCAAAAAACCCCGCCATTGGCGGGGTCAATTCATGGAATATTCTGGGATACTTATTTCTTTTTACCACCTGACTGACCGCCTACCCTTACCATGGCACAACGGAAGCCCAGGTCGTCTCTGGATTGTTCTTCATCAAGGAACCTGCGGGTACCGGGACTGAGCCAGTAAGCCCTGTCACGCCATGATCCGCCTTTATATACTCTCGTTTTATCACTGATCAGCGAGGTCTCATAGGATTCCTTTTGTGAATACATGCGCTCGGAGTTAGGGGTCTGTGTTTTGGCATCATTGATCCACTCGGTTCCTTCAATTACGCTTGATTCATAATCTCCATCCTTATAATTCTTATAATATGCTTTTTTGTAGTTCCACCGGTTAATGGCTTCTTCTTCCGTAACATCACGATATTTAAGCCTGCCAAGACTGTCCTTCTGTGCCACATTGCCTTCTTCGTCTGTTTCCAGGGTCTGGAAAACATTACCGCGGAAAGGATTGAACTCATCCACATCGGTTGAAGTCATGGGCCTGTAAACATCCAATACCCACTCATTTACGTTGCCGGCCATGCAATACAGTCCGAAGTCATTGGGCCAGAAAGATTCAACAGGGCCGGGAATACTGGCGTTGTCGTTAAGATTGCCTGCAGTACCCATAAGGTCACCGCGTCCGCGAACGAAGTTGGCGCGCATATCACCGCGATCTGATTTGGAATCATTCCTTACGTTGTGGCCATCCCAGGGGTAGATTCTCCGTTCATAAACTCTTTCTTCGTAAGTATTACCAATGAGAGCAAGAGCGGCATATTCCCATTCGGCTTCGGTTGGGAGCCTGTATTTTGGCAGCAGCAAACCATCCTCAACCATAACTCTCCTGAATTCTTTATTCGGGTCGATACTTTTCAGATTCTGATTGACAAGTCCTTCGAACTGACCCGCCAGGTATGATTCAGTATTGAAGTTTTCCTCTGCAACCTGATTGGGATCCGGTTTCAGAATGCCTTCACGGATAAGGATGCCTTCATTTACCCGGTCGGTTCTCCAGGAGCAATAATCGCTGGCCTGAACCCAACTAACACCTACAACAGGATAATCATTATAGGAAGGATGCCTGAAATAATACTGAACGTAAGGTTCATTATAGGCTACAGGCCTTCTCCATACAAGGGTATCCGGTAATGCTCTTTTGTACACGAGGGGATAATCGACAAATACCCGGCTGATCCAATGCAGGTATTCACGATAATCCACATTTTTTACCTCTGTCTGATCCATATAAAATGAACTGACAGTTACACGGCGCGGAGTATTGTTCCAGTCATAGGATACATCCTGCTCAACACGGCCCATTGTAAATGTACCCCCTTCAATCATAACAAGTCCGGGACCTGTTTCCTGCTCATTGCCGCTTACTACCTCGAACCCGCCGGTCTCAGGATCATTGTAATTCCATCCTGTTGTAGAGGAAACATTGCTTCCACCTTTTGAACAACCGAAAAGCAAAAGTGCAACAGCAGGAACTGCCAGAAGTGCAGAAAACTTAACTTTCATTTGTCTAGATTTTTATTTTCAAAAATATAAATATTTTACTTTCTGTTAGCCCGATTTATCAACTATAAATATGCAGGACACTCAATTTTTTTGATTTTCTTATCATTATACTTAAACCGATATAAAAAGGTTACCTCATGTGCTGCCATTTTTGTTGACAATGGTTGTATTTTTTTAAGATTAACGTCATAACTATATGAAATAGTATAATAATCCCATGAAATTCCGGCTGAGACTATGAACGATTCATACTGAAACGTCAGATTCTGCCTGAACCAGCCTCCCAGCTGAAGGTTTTCTCCTATCAGGAATTGCGTTCCCCAAACCAGTTCCTGGTTTTGCTTTTGCTGCGAAAAGAAAACCGCGGGTTCAAGGTAAATGCTTTTACGTGACAGACTGTTATTGACCGTGATCCTGCCGCTTACAAAACCGGTATACCTGACCGGCAACCGGCTGTCTTCAATTTCACTGAATGAATCTGCGGGTCTGGTAATATGATTTGCTGACACTCCAAATGACAGGTGATTATCGTTACGTGCTATAAATCCCAGGCTGAAATCGGGATATCCCTTGCTGTAATTTTCCATAACAACCGGTGAATAGCTGTAACCCAGGTCATTCAGTATATCTGATCTGAAAACAAGATTATCGGCATTGAATTTTTTGAATACATAGGTTGCATTGATCCCCATTCCCACGTCCCATGTATTGTTTACCTTCAGTAAATAGCCGTAAAGCAGGCTCGCGGAGGTACGGTTAATAACCCCACTGCCCTGCATATCATTCAAAAAACTGACGCCAACTCCACTGTTAAGTGATTCAACAGGGATAACCACGGTGGCTCCATAGGTGACAAATGTGGCTGGTATACCGGGCCATTGATTCCTGTAAGCAAGTCCAACCTCACCCATGTCAGGCAATGCAGTATATGCAGGATTCACATAAGCAATGGTCTGCATGAATTGCGAGAAATGAAAATCCTGCGCGATGCCCCGTGTAAGATGCATTACAAGCAAAATAACAAAATAGGCTTTTTTAAAGGTCACCTGAAAAATATAAGAATTTGCAAAACTATAATATTCCTGTATTGTTTTTAGATTTACATTATAATAATTGTATTTTTGAAACGTTCTTTATTACACTTTATTACCTGTGAACCTGACTATTTCTGCTCTTTTAGTACACAAGAACCATATAACATGACTCCCAGGACACTCTTTTTTGTTCTCATTTTGTTATTCGTGAATGGGAAAGATGTGCAATCACAACTTGTTCAGAAATCGTCCGAAATAACGCTGCATGCCGGTTCATCCGTCCTGTCATCCGGAAAATGGTATAAAATAAAGATCCTTAAAGACGGTATTTACAAGCTTACCTTTGAGGATATTAAAAACATGGGCTTTGCAGATCCGTCGGCCGTTCGTGTTTTCGGGAACGGGGGTACCATGCTTCCCCTGATGAATTCGGAACAGCGCTATGATGATCTCATTGAAAATTCAATTTATATGTCCGACGGCGGTGACGGCATATTTGGTGCAGGAGACTTTATATTGTTTTATGGGCATGGACCGGTTAAATGGAAATTAAATAATCTTTCGGGCATTTTTGAGCATTCAGTCAATTTGTATAGTGATGCTGCCTATTATTTCATTACCACAGATGCGGGGGCAGGTAAAAAGGTAACAGCAGCTGACGCTGTTCCCGGAGTTCCGAACACCAACTCCACTACATTTAATGATTATGATTTTCATGAAAACAATACGGAGAATTTTCTCAAATCCGGGCGTCAATGGTTTGGTGAAAAATTAGAATATTCAACATTCGATACCACTTTTAACTTTGCCAACCTTGTTACAACATCGCCGGTTATTGTTAAATCAAATGCGGTAAGCAGGTCGGCCGCTCAAAAGGTTTTTATCTATCGCAATAACGATAAACTAATCGGATCCATTTCCATTAGTGCGGTTATCCTGAGTAACAGTACCGGTATTTTTGCCAATCAGAAGTCCGGTCAGTTTACGTTCAACGCAACCGATGACAAGGTTAATGTGAATATTACCTATAATAAGGTAGCGGTTTCGGATGAAGGGTACCTTGATTATATTGCAGTAAATGTGCGCCGAAAGCTTGCCATGACTGGCGATGCATTAAGCTTCAGAGATAAGCTTGTGACCGGGAGCGCCAAACTGGCCAGATTTTCAATAGAGAATTGCACAGATGCCATACAGATCTGGGATATTACTGACTTCTCAGCGATCAGGAGGATGCAGACCACGCTTCAGGGATCGGTACTGTCATTCCAGGATAATGCGGATACCCTGAAAGAATATGTTGCCATAAATCCGGCAGGCAATTTCCCGAAACCAATCATTACCTCAGAAACAGGTGACCTGGGTGATGTGCCAAATCAGAACCTGCATGGCATTGGTCCGGTGCGGATGCTGATTGTGACCCACCCGCTGTTCCGCAAGGCAGCTGACAGCATAGCCCTTTTCCACCAGCAAAGGGATAATATGACGGTTCAGGTTGTTACTACACACCAGGTATATAATGAGTTCTCATCCGGTGCCACTGACGTAAGTGCTATCCGTGATTTTGCCAAAATGGTATATGACCGGTCGACAAACAGCTCCGACAGGCTTAAGTACCTATTGCTGTTTGGCGATGGCTCATTTAATAATATTTCGCGGGACAAAGGCAATCCGAACTTTATCCCCACATACCAGTCTGAAAACTCGCTGAATGCCTCCGCTTCATACGTTTCTGATGATTTCTTCGGCTTTATGGACGACCATGAAGGCGGATCGGAAACTATGGAAGAATTCCTGCTTGATTTGGGTGTTGGCCGTCTTCCTGCTAAAACTGAACAAGAGGCCATGACATTATATTATAAGATATCAAATTATAATACAAAGGCTAACCGGCTCGACTGGCGGAACAATATTCTCTTTGTCGGTGATGATGAGGATAACAATATTCATATGAGCCAGGCCAACGGGTTGGCTGATTGGGTAAGAGGCAAATACCCCCAGTTCGCTGTAAAAAAAGTGCTTCTTGACGCCTACAAGCAGGAATCAGCATCAACGGGGGCGAGATACCCTGAAGTGAACCGTATCATTACGAACGACATCCAGAAGGGAATCCTCATCTATAATTATACTGGCCACGGCGGAGAACATGGTATGGCTGCCGAGCAGATTTTGATGCGTGAAGACATTACCAAGCTGACCAATTCGGCAAACCTTCCGCTATTTGTCACTGCTACCTGTGAATTTAGCCGTTTCGATGATATTACCGACGACAAGAAAGCCATTGTAGAAAGCCCGTCAGCCGGAGAAACCTCCCTGCTCAATGAAAAAGGGGGTAGCATCGCCCTGCTTTCAACAACCCGTATTGTTTATTCCGACAGGAATCATTATCTGAATACAAAGTTTTATCATGTTGCCTTTGAACGCGATGAGAATGGAAATTATTACAGGCTCGGAGACATCATCAGGATGACAAAGGATTCCTCCGGCATATCACGCAACAAGCTGAATTTTATTCTCCTTGGCGATCCTGCCCTCGCCCTTGCCATTCCGGAATATTCCGTTCATACGGATTCCCTGAACGGAGTGGAAGTATCTGAGGTACTGGACACGCTGAAAGCATTTTCTCACGTGCGGATATCGGGTCACCTCGAGGATATAAACAACCAGCCGATGAATGATTTTAACGGCACCATTTACCCGTCGGTTTTCGACAAAAATCTCGCGATAACTACCCTGTCCAATGATCGTGGTGACCCATTCCAGTTTGAAACCCAGGAAAATCTCCTTTTCAAGGGAAAAGCCAGTGTTAAAAATGGGCGGTTCTCATTTGATTTTATGGTTCCAAAGGACATCACCTATAGCTTTGGAAAAGGAAAAATTGTGTACTATTCCGAAGATTCGCAATCAGACGCCAATGGATACTTTTCCCAGTTCATTATCGGAGGGACGGATACCGATGCAGAATATGACCTCGAGGGTCCGGATATTTCACTATATATGAACGACGAGTATTTCAACGATAAAGGCATTACGAATCCAAACCCGGTAATCTATGCCCGTATTTCGGATGCCAGCGGGATCAATACGGTGGGAAATGGAATAGGACACGATATTACGGGAGTTATTGACGGAAATGTATCTGAGCCCGTGATTCTCAACGATTTCTTCGAGTCCGATCTGAACGATTACAGCAGCGGTAATCTTTCCTATCCTATGTTCAATCTTGCCGAAGGTTGGCATTCTCTCACAGTGAGGGTTTGGGATATTTTCAATAATTCCGCGGAAGAAACAATTGATTTCCGGGTTATCCCGGGAGAAAATCCCGTGCTTTCAAATGTGTATAATTATCCAAACCCGGCGAGGGATGTCACCTGGTTCAAATTCGACCATAACAAGGCTGGCACGGAACTTACCGTCCACATTACAGTATTCGATATGGAAGGCCGGCATATAACCGATATCCGGGAAACCGTTTTCGCCGGCGGATTCAGTTCCGAACCCCTGGAATGGGACCTGAAGGATGCGAATGGTGGTACATTGCGAAAAGGAATCTATCCTTACAGGATCAGGATCACTGACATAAACGGACGAATTGCCGAGAGCTTCAAGAAACTGGTTGTCGTTGGACAATAAAAGACAAAAAATCTTGTTTATTTGGATACAAACTGAACCTGGGAGCAAACAATCGTTCCTGTTTTATTTTACTATAATTATTTTAACTTTGTGCCATTAAATTTCAAAATAATGATTTTAAGAAGATTAACTTTTGCCTTTGTTTGCTTATTGGGAATAATATCCCCCTCTTTTTCCCAGGGTTCAGGAACGGTGACTGACAAATTGCTGGGCACTTTAAATGCAATCCAGACGACGGTGCCTTTTCTTACAATCGCCCCTGATTCAAGGGCAGGTGCCATGGGAGATCTTGGAGTGGCAACCTTGCCTGATGTGAATTCACAACACTGGAATGCGGCTAAATACCCCTTTATTAATGGCAAGGTTGGTACTTCAATCTCGTATACACCCTGGCTCAGATCTCTTGTAAATGATATTAATCTATTGTATCTGACCGGCTTTTACCGTTTTGATGAAAAACAGGTTGTCAGCGCATCCCTTCGTTACTTTTCCCTTGGTGAGGTTATTTTCAGGGACATGGAAGGCGTATTGGTCGGCAATTATAATCCAAATGAATTTTCAGTGGACGCAGGGTATTCGAGGTTATTTTCAGATTATTTCTCCGGTGCCCTGACCATGAGATTTATCCGTTCGGATATAACGGGTGGCGGCAGCATTGCCGGACAGGATTATAATGCCGGGTATTCCTTCGCAGCCGATCTTGGCTTTTACTATCAGCATCCGATGGATATCGGAAAACAGAATGGTGAATTTGCCTGGGGTGTAAATTTCTCAAATCTGGGAACGAAAATATCGTATACCGAAGGATCCGATAAACAATTTATACCGGCTAATATCAGGATCGGCGCCAGGTATTCACTTGACCTGGATGAATACAATTCTCTTACCGCTTCTATTGACCTTAATAAATTACTTGTTCCCACACCCCCTATTTACTATACCGACAGTTTGGATCAAAACGGGAACCAGGTTGTCAAGTATGGAAAGAAGACTCCTTCATCTTTGCCTATGAGCTGGATTCAATCATTCTATGATGCCCCCAACGGCTTTGAGGAAGAAATGAGTGAGATCATGTTTTCAGGAGGTCTCGAATACTGGTACCGCAAGCAATTTGCCATAAGGGCCGGTTATTTCCATGAAAGCCAGAACAAGGGGAACCGTCAGTATTTTGCCTGCGGGATCGGAATGAAGCTGAATGTATTTTTTATCGATTTTTCGTACCTCATCTCCACCTCAGGGAGGAGCAACCCCCTTGCCAATACCATGCGATTCACACTGGGATTGAATTTCAATGAAAAATGATGATCCCGTAATGAATATCCGGGTGGGCTTCGGATTCGATGTTCACCAGCTGGCACCCGGGCGAAAACTTATCCTTGGCGGGGTAGAAATCTCACATGAAAAAGGCTCAGTAGCCCATTCGGATGGAGACGTGCTTATCCATGCACTTTGCGATGCCTTGCTGGGAGCCGCCAATTTACGCGACATAGGATTTCATTTCCCCGATACATCCGGTGAATATAAGGATATAAGCAGCCTCATCCTGCTTGAACGCACCATGGAATTGCTTCAAAAGCATGGTTATAAACTGGGGAATGCAGACCTTACGCTGTGTCTCGAACGCCCCAAAATAAAGGATTATGTGCCCCTGATGATCGAAAACCTTTCCAGGGTAATGAAAACCGGTATTGATCGTGTGTCGGTAAAAGCCACCACCAATGAAAAAATGGGATTTGTAGGCAGGGAAGACGGAATGACAGCCTATGCAGTCGTATTAATATCCGCGATAACATGAGCCTTGTAGTGGTCCTTGGAGCGAGTCCGAATCCCGACAGATTCTCTTATAAGGCTGTACGCCGCCTGATCAGTTATGATCATGAAGTGATCGCGATCGGCAAGCGGCCCGGAATTATCGAAGATATATCCATTATCACCACCCAGCCCGAAATTACAGGGGTACATACTGTAGTCATGTATCTCGCACCATACCACCAGGGAGAGATCTTTGACTATGTACTTTCCCTCCGGCCAAAACGGGTAATCTTTAATCCCGGTACGGAAAGTCCCGAATTCGATGAATTCCTCGAAAGCTACAATATTGAAGTGGTGCATGATTGCACGCTGGTAATGCTTGCCAATAACCGGTTTTAAATCGGTAATCGGTATTCAGTAATCGGTAATCGGTATTCGGTAATCGGTATTCGGTAATCGGTAATCGGTATTCGGTAATCGGTAATCCCGGCAGGGATTTGCTGTAGAATGTTAATCGGATGCAATGAAATTCTCAGCGACCTCAAAAAAGCAAAGCGCCATGGAAAATAACTTATCGTCCTTTGCGCATTCCTCCGCGTCCTTAGCGTTAAAATTTTTACGTATCCCCTGTAAAGAAATAAAATCCCAAAACCTCGCTCGCAAATCCTGATCCCCCTAGTCCCCGATCCCTAGTCCCTTTTCTTTTTGCAAATAGAACATAAGTCATTACTTTTGCTGCCTAAACCAATTCAGCAGATATGAAAGCATATGTATTTCCCGGACAAGGGGCACAGTTTGTAGGAATGGGCAAGGATCTGTATGAAAGCTACCCTTCAGCCAGAGAATTATTTGAAAAAGCCAATCATATTCTTGGGTTTCGCATAACCGACCTGATGTTTGCAGGTACAGACGAAGACCTGAAACAAACCAAAGTAACCCAGCCGGCTATTTTCCTTCATTCCGTGATTCTGGCAAAAGTTTTGGGAAGCAGTTTCAAACCTGACATGACCGCAGGACATTCCCTCGGCGAATTCTCAGCGCTAGTGGCCGCGGGTGCCCTGTCATTCGAAAACGGATTGGTATTGGTTTCAAAACGCGCCATGGCTATGCAAAAGGCCTGCGAAATTCAGCCGTCCACAATGGCAGCGATTCTTGGCCTTGAAGATGAAGTGGTTGAAAAGATATGTGCCGGGATCACGGCAGTGGTTGTGCCTGCCAATTATAACAGTCCGGGCCAGATTGTTATCTCCGGTTCTATTGAGGGAATTGATGCTGCTATAGAGCAACTCACTGCTGCAGGTGCAAAAAGAGCAATTAAGCTGCCTGTGGGCGGAGCGTTTCATTCTCCCCTTATGGAACCCGCCCGTGTTGAATTGGAAAGAGCTATCGATCAGGCAGAATTTGAACGTCCCGTTTGCCCTGTATACCAGAATGTAACTGCCTCTCCTGAGCAGGATCCTGCTGTGATCAGGGAAAACCTTAAAAAACAGCTTACCGCTCCGGTAAAATGGACGCAGTCTGTAAAAAATATGCTGGCCGGCGGAGCCACGGCTTTTTATGAAGTCGGACCGGGAACTGTTCTCCAGGGCCTCATCAAAAAGGTTGACAGAACCATCATTGCCGAGAGTGTGAAACTTTAATAGTTTGCAGTTTTGCAGTTTTGCAGTTCTACGGTTTGGAGCCTTCTGAATTCGGCGTTGGGTGTTCGATGTTCAGTGTTATTTTGACGTAAAATAACACCGAACAAGGAACACCGAATATTGAACACCGAAGACATTCCTCCTAAAAGCCTTCAGCCTTCAGCCTTCAGCCTTTTAGTTTGTTCTTTTAGTTATTCACTTTCTTTAGTCTCAATCCAACTTAGAGAAAAAATCTGTAATCCCCGTTCCTTCAATCCAATTTTTTTATATCTTCAAGCCGCAACAAAGACCATTATGCGGCGGGTATTATGAAAAAATTTTGGGTATGGTTTCTTCCTGGTATATTTGTTGGGATTGTCATCTTCGGCACCGGATCTGTAATGGTGAGAAGAACCTCTTCTAACGAATACTGCAATTCTTGTCATGATATACATCCCCAGGCAACCATTTCGTGGAAACAATCCGTTCATTATGTTACCGAATCAGGAACGCATACAGATTGCGTGGATTGTCACCTTCCGCCCCACGGACAGGGTTACCTTCCTGCCAAGATAAGGACAGGGGCACGTGATCTGTGGAGTAAATGGACAAAAGATCCTAAATCATTCGATTGGGATGAAAGATCCAGGTTGGAAAATGCCCAGAAACATGTGTATGAGTCATCCTGTATTGCATGTCATGAGAATCTCTTTCCTCCCGGACTCACCAAGGAAGGTGAGGACGCGCACCTTTACTATACCCGTGAAAACAAGCCTGCCGATCTTCAATGCATTAACTGCCATCTCAATGCCGGTCATTATATACCGGGTTATGTGCATAGCGGGAACACGGAGTTCTCAAAAACTATAACCAGCAACCTGCCAAAATTTACGGCTCCTGCCGAAGTTACCGGGTTTACTTCGTATCGGGAGCAAATTCCGGGTTCTGTAGTATCCTTTAATATGATCGCCATTCCGGGTGGCACATTTGACATGGGATCTCCTGAAAATGAGCCGCTGCGGAAATATGATGAGGGACCTGTCAGGCAGGTCAGGTTAGATTCTTTTTACATGGCTGAAATTGAAGTCTCATGGGACGAATACCTGGCATTCTATGCACAGACTTCGGGTGAAGGGCGGTCAACCGATTCGGAAGGAAGCCGTGCTTCCGGCAATAAAACCGATGCCATCAGCGGGGCAACACCCCCTTATGGTCAACCGGATAAGGGCTGGGGAAAGGGACAACGGCCGGCCATTTCGATCAGTTTCCATGCAGCAGAAACATACTGCCGGTGGCTGTCAAAAGTAACCGGCAAACATTACAGGCTGCCTACGGAAGCGGAATGGGAATATGCATGCCGCGCCGGTACGAAATCGCCTTATTTCTTTGAAGGCAATCCGGCTAAATTTGAGAAAACCGGTTTCAAGGCAAAAATTTCTAAAAATGATACCGCGGTTATCAATACTTTTGTAGTATATGTCGAAAACAGCCCGGGTAAAACACAGGAACCCACTTTTGTCGGAGCCAATCCCTGGAATCTGAAAAATATGTCGGGCAACGTGGCAGAATTTTGCAGCGACTGGTATCAGGCAGATGCCTACACTCGCTATCCCGCGGGGGTAGTTTCCAATCCGAAAGGGCCGGAATCAGGCCAGGAAAGGGTTGTAAGGGGCGGTTCCTACAGGGATGAAGCCGGAAGGGTCAGAAGTGCTGCCCGAGATTTTACTAAAACCGAACTATGGCTCCATACAGATCCTCAAATGCCTAAGAGTATCTGGTGGTATTCCGACTGTTTTTATGTCGGTTTCAGAGTGGTATGCGATTTCAATGAATATTCAGGAAAAAAATAGTTTTCAATATTAACCCATAATTACTTACCCATGAAGAATTACCGGATTTCCAGACGTAACTTTCTGGGCACCACGGCTACAGCAGGATTGACTACTCTTACAATTCCCGCTCTGATAACCGGATGCTCTTCTGAAAAAGGAAAAAAAGAAGTAAAAGTACTGACCTTCCTTGACCAGGCACCAGACGGTCCGGAACTGAAGGCCGGCCTTATCGGTTGTGGTGGCAGGGGAACAGGAGCCGCCATCGACTTTCTGAATGCCGGTCCGAATCTTAAAATCACTGCACTTTGTGACGTGTTTCAGGACAAGATCACTTCATGCAGGGAAGAACTTAAAAAACAAAAAGGTGTTGAAATAGCCGATGAAAAATGTTTTTTAGGTTTTGATGGGGCACAAAAAGTAATTGATTCCGGTGTGGATATCATAATCCTCGCCACTCCCCCTCAATTCAGGCCCGAACATTTTGCCCTGGCAGTAGATGCCCGCAAGCATGTATTTATGGAAAAACCGGTTTGCGTGGATCCGGTCGGCGGACGTTCCGTCATAGCAACCGCCCGCAAGGCACAGGGATTGCAATTGTCGGTTGTAACCGGAACCCAGCGCAGGCATCAACGCGACTATGTAGCCACTTATAAGAATGTTGCTGAAGGAATGATCGGGGATATCGTTTCCGCTAATTGTTACTGGAACCAGGATAAACTGTGGCACCGGGATCTCAATAAGGACTGGAGCGAAATGGAATACATGATCCGCGACTGGGTAAACTGGAGCTGGCTTTCAGGTGACCATATCGTTGAACAGCATGTACACAACCTTGATGTAATCCATTGGTTTACCGGAAAAGTCCCGGTAAAAGCAGTTGCCTTCGGATCCAGGCTGAGGAGGGTTACCGGCGACCAGTATGATAATTTCAGCGTGGACTATGTATATGACAATTCAATGCATGTTCACAGCATGTGCCGCCAGATCAACGGATGTGTCAATAATGTTTCCGAGCAGGTTTCAGGCACAAAGGGTTATTCCAATTGCCGGAATACCATTTGGGATGCCGCGGGCAAAGAGATCTGGAAATATGAATATCCTGCAGCTGATGACGGTACCCCGGGAACCGAGGTAAAAATAAGTCCCTATGTACAGGAACATATCGACCTGGTTACCGCCATAAGAACAGGCACAGTGATCAACGAAGCTGAAACCACAGCGGTGTCAACCCTCGTGGCCATTATGGGCAGAATCTCTGCCTATACCGGCAAGGAAGTTACCATGGAGGAAATAATGAACTCAGACCTGAAGCTAGGCCCCAAGATTTTTGCCATGGGTCCTGTTGAAGTATCCAAAGAGGTACCGCTGGCGGGAGACGCATTTGTTGCCACCACATAAAATAATTCAATAATGAAATCAGGTAGGAGAAATTTCTTAAAAAATGCCGTGGGTGCCGGCGCTGCCTTGCTGGCGGCGCCTGCTCTTGCAACAGCTGGCCATACTGCCGGCCGGAACAGCAAACTGCGGGCCCCAGAGAAACAATTCAGGCTGAAATATGCCCCTTACCTTGACATGTTCCAGGAACATGCAGGTAAAGATCCGCTGAGCAATATTTCTTTTTGTGCCGACATGGGATTCAGGGCTGTATTTGATAACGGACTGCCCGGCAGGCCGGCAGAAGAACAAAATAAGATCACCGCACTGGTGCAGAAACTGGGATTGGAACTCGGACCCTATGTATTATATGCCGACTTTTCCGTTACCTCCTTTGTGATCAATACACCGGAAGTTCGACAGATGCTGGCTGCCAAAATGAAAGAAGGCGTTGAGCTGTTGAAACGGACAGGCGCCAAATGGGCATTGGTTGTGCCAGGCCGTTATGATGAGAAGCTTCACCGTGATTTCCAGACAGCCAATGTTATCGATAACCTCCGGTTTTGTTGCGATATTATTGAACCGGCCGGATTGACGATTGTCATTGAACCGCTCAACACATTTCACGATCATCCCGGGCTATTTCTGAACGGAATACCACAGGCATACCAGATTTGCAGGGCTGTAAACCGTCCCTCGTGTAAGATGCTGAATGACATCTATCATCAGCAGATCACGGAAGGAAATATTATTCCCAATATGGATGCTGCATGGAATGAAATAGCCACTTTCCACCTTGGTGATAATCCCGGGCGCCAGGAACCGGGCACCGGTGAGATCAACTTCAGGAATATATTCAAGCATATTCATGATAAGGGATACCAGGGCGTGTTGTGCATGGAACATGGCAAAAGCCGTTCGGGGAAAGAAGGGGAAGTGAAGCTGATAGAGGCCTATCGCGAAGCTGACAGTTTCTAATAAGTACTAATTTGAATCGTGTAGAGACGGGTTTCAAACCCGTCTTTACATTTTCATCTCCACACCCTGATTCCTAATCACCCTTCACCATTTATCATTCATCATTCATAATTTATTTCTATGAGAGGAAAATCTAATAAAGGATTAAACCGTCGTGATTTCCTGGGACTGTCTGCCCTCGGACTGACAGGTCTTACCATATTGCCAAGCTATGTTGCAGGTGGCATTCGTATTGCGCCAAGCGACAGGGTTACCTTAGGATTTATCGGTTGCGGACAGCAGGGCTTATCTGATTTTGCCGGTTTTGCATCTGTACCCGGTGTGCAGGTAATTGCCGGTTGTGATGTGGACAGTTTGAAACAGGTTCGTTTTAAGAAGAGAGTGGAAGCCTGGCAGAAATCCAAAGGTCTGGCCGCACGATGTGACATTTATGAACACTATGAGCAGTTACTTGAACGACGCGATATTGATGCTATTGAGGTAGCTACCCCGGATCATTGGCATGCGCTGATGACCATTCATGCCTGCCAGGCAGGTAAGGATGTATATGTTCAGAAACCTCTTGCCTTTACAATCAGGGAAGCATTGAAAATGACACAGGTTTCGCGCGAGAATAAGCGGATTGTGCAGGTAGGAAGCCAGCAACGCTCCAGCCGTGAATTCATCAAGGCAATTGAACTGGTGCAGGCCGGTAAAATTGGCCATATTGAGAAAATCTATGCCAAAGTGGGCGCACCCCCAAAGCCCCTTGACCTCCCCGAAGTTGCTGTTCCCGGTAATCTAAACTGGAACCTGTGGATGGGTCCGCTGAATGATTCTAAAATCCATTATCATCCTGATCTTTGTCCCCCGATTTCCGTTGATCCGGAAGAAAATGAAAAGTTGTGGGGGGCATGGCGCTGGTACAGTGAAACCGGAAATGGATTTACGGCTGACTGGGGAGCCCATATGTTCGATATTTCGCAGGCAGCCATCGGAATGGATGGCTCAGGTCCCGCCCAGATTATACCCAAAGGATTCAAAGGTCAGAGTTACCTTACTTTCCGGTACCTTAACGGTATTGAAATGACCGAACAGCCCTACCTTGAAGATATGCCAAATGCACAGGGCATTAAATTCATCGGCACAAAAGGCTGGATCGAAGTAGCCCGTGGCTACCTGGCTTGTTCCGATGCATCGCTGGTGCCGGCTGAACTGGCAGGCAGGAGGCCAAAACAGATGACCGCGGAGGAAAGAAAGAAAATGTTTGAGCAGATGCAGAAGGACGCTGCCAAAGGAGGTGGAAGCTTTGAGATCAGCTCGCCGCATATGCAGAATTTCATTGATTCTGTTCAGTCCCGGAAGGATCCGGTTGCCCCGATCGAAGTAGGTTGCAGCACCAGTATTTTATGCAGTCTCGGAAATATTGCCACGGAACTGGCACGCCCGGTACAATGGAACCCTGCAACCCATAGTTTCGGTGACGATGAAGAAGCCCGCAATCACAGGCTGAATAACTACGAGTACCGCCGCCCCTATAAGTTGTAATTTTCAGGGGCCGTAACTGCTGAAGGGTAGGATTCTGCTGAAGAAGATGAGATTGCTTCGCTTCGCTCGCAATGACGTATTACAATGAAAGAATGTCATTGCGAGCGCAGCGAAGCAATCTGCATCCTTTAAGCAGTATCCGTCTCTGTAATAATCTTCTTCCCTAAGTACTCCCCATACTTCTCCGCTGCCTTTTCAATCCCCCTCATTTCCTTTTTGTTCACCGGGTGGAACAAGGTAAGATCAATCAATACGGTATCCTTTTTTACCGTTCTTTTCCATATGCCTTTCACAAGGCCGTTGATCACAACGACAGGCCTGAAAATACCATTGGTGGAAACCGCTTTTGAGTGGTGCTCAACTACAATAGAGGCACTTCTGTCGGTATAAGCAATAATAAATTCATCAAAGGCGGGCAGTAAATGGACTGTTTCCTTATATGCCGGCAAGGGAATGGCTGAATCGGGAAACCAATAGGTGATCTCCCCTATTTTTTCCGAATTAAATCCTGGCCTGATCATTTCGATGGCCCGCCGGGCATCGCCAAGCGTCAAACCTGACCACCAGGCAAAATCGGGGGCACTTGCCGGGTAATGGCTTTTGAAATACTTGCGGGCCAGCCGTTCCAGGGCCTCGTCACGATCAATCTTCTTTATTTCAGGTACCCTTTCCTTAAGCAGGGCATAGGTTTGCTTCTTATTCCTGATTTCACCGCTGCATACTATTCCATCCAGTTCAGCACAAAACATCAGGTGGGATAATCGTTCATTCCTGGCTTTTATGCCGGCACCTTCCAGCTCAACCATCAGTTCTTCACGGGTCAAGTGCCTGTTTCCCTGTAAGGCCTTTTCGATCGCTGCATTGCTTGTGGCCACGAGTTTATTGTCAATCCCGAGCTGTGTATGTCTTGATTTGGCAACAGCCTTTATTCGGGGTGCCGTTAATTCTATCAGCCAGCTCACGTCATCCGGAACAACCAGGTGCCATGTAGGCCTCAAGAGGTGCGTACGGATCACCTCCCCTGAATTGAAGGATTCTTCGATCTTCTGCTCCGATATACCCGGAAGCCTCGCTCCTATTGCCCATTTAACCATATTGAAATCCTGGGCCTGCATAGCACCCATATGGGAAACAACCGCAGCCGGGGTTTTTAATTCCGTACCACCGACATGCTGGCTTATCAGTCTCCATTGCGCTACTTCCATTTGTTGATTTGTTGATTTGTTGATTTGATGATTTGATGATTTATTGATTTAGAGACTAGAAGCCTAGTAGCCTAGAAGCCCAGTAGCCTAAAAAGAACTGCAGAACTTCCCTTCTGCTAAAATTAGCCATTTTTTTTATCCCCATTTCTGTAGTATTTTTAACATTTTGTTTCCAAAATCAGGCCAGTCATGAAAGTATTGAAATTCGGCGGCTCTTCAATAAGCAGTCCCGAAGACATCCAACGGGTGCGACAAATAATTGAATCTCAAAATGAGCAGGTGATCCTTGTTGTATCTGCATTTCATGGCATTACTGATTTGTTGCTTGAACTCTCAACCCAGGCAGCCCAGCGCAACAGGTCATTTTTCAGGCTGTTCAACGAAATTGAAAGAAGGCATATTGTAACAATAAAAGGTCTGTTTGATGAGCCTCTAAAGGAAAAGGTGCTGGATATTATCAACGCCTACCTGAAAGACCTGATCAATATTATCAATGGGGTATACCTCTTAAATGATCTCACTCCCAAGGTACAGGACAGGATCCTGGGATACGGGGAAGTCTTGTCATCGTGCATCCTGAGCCATGTTATCCCGAATGCCGAATTGCTTGATGTGAGATCAATGATTAAAACCGACAGCCATTTTGGCAATGCAAGAATTAATTTTCCGCTCTCTAACCGCCTGATAAGGGCCGCTTTCAAAAATTTTACAAAAACAGGCATCGTGCCGGGTTTTATTGGCAGCAATGAGCGTAATGACACAACCACTCTTGGACGCGGAGGTTCAGATTATACGGCTGCGGTAATTTCAGCTGCGCTTGAGGTGGAGAAACTCGAAATTTGGACCGACGTGGACGGATTTATGACTGCCGATCCAAAAAAGGTAAAAAAGGCACTCGCCATTGAATACCTCAGTTATTCCGAGGCTATGGAATTGTCTCATTTCGGGGCAGAAGTCATTTATACCCCGACAATTCTCCCGGTTTACCAGAAAAATATCCAGGTCCTCATTAAGAATACTTTCAATCCACAAGCCAGGGGAACCCTCATTTCAAGAGAATCCCACGTACAGGAATCATCCCTGATCAAGGGCATATCTTCAATTGACGACATTGACCTTATCACCCTCCAGGGGGCCGGCATGGTAGGTGTAAAGGGAATCTCATCCCGGGTTTTCGGAACGCTTGCACGGCAGGATGTTAACATTATCCTCATAACGCAGGCTTCATCGGAATATTCAATCACCTTTGCCATCAATCCGCGTGATTCAAAAATGGCCCTCGCCGCCCTTGAAAAGGAATTTGAGCCCGAGATCAAATTGCGGAATGAACTGAATGTCATAGTTGAAAAAGAATTATCCATCATTGCCATTGTAGGGGAACAAATGAAAAATACCCCGGGTATATCGGCCAACCTGTTCTCATCCCTCGGCAGGAATGGAATCAGCGTGATTGCCACCGCCCAGGGATCATCGGAATTGAATATTTCAATTGTCATCAAGAAGGAAAACCTGCATAAGGCAATGAATGTGATCCATGAAGGATTCTTTCTTTCTCATTACAAGGAACTTCATTTGTATATCATCGGGGCCGGAACCGTTGGCGGGAACCTGATCCGGCAGATTATGAACCAGCAGGAGACACTGCTTCGCGAACATCACCTGAAAGTGAATGTGGTAGGGATTTGCCGGTCGAAACTGATGATCATGAATCCCGATGGCATTAACCTGTCCAGGTACAGGGAGACCCTTGAAAATGAAGGCGAACGGGCCGATATCGAACTCTTTATCCAGAAAATGCATTATCTGAACCTGAGGAACAGCGTATATATTGACTGTACTGCCGATGCCGGAATTGCGTCTACCTATAAACAGGTTATGAACTCGTTCGTCTCGGTTGTAACTGCCAATAAAATTGCCTGTTCATCAGGCTATGCCCTCTACACGGATTTGAAAAAGACAGCAAGGGAAAAAAATGTGAAGTTCATGTATGAAACCAATGTAGGGGCAGGACTTCCCATTATCAGCACCCTGAATGACCTGATCCGGAGCGGGGATAAGATCGTAAGGCTGGAGGCTGTGTTATCTGGTACCCTGAATTTTATCTTTAATACGATCAGCGAAAAGATATCCCTGAGCCAGGCCGTTCAGCTTGCCATGGATAATGGTTTTGCTGAACCCGATCCCAGGATTGACCTGAGCGGTACAGATGTCAGGCGGAAATTGCTGATCCTTGCCCGTGAAGCCGGGTATGCCATTGAAAGTGATCAGATCAGCATTATTCCGTTCCTTCCCGATTCGTGTTTTTCAGGTACCCTTGAAGATTTCTGGATTAACATCCGGAAACAGGATACAGCTTTTGAAGAACGCCGGAAAAAACTCACTCTCGAAAATAAAAAACTTCGTTTTGTGGCCAGGCTGGAAAACGGAAGTGCCAGCATTGAACTCGAAGAGGTCGGAATTGCACACCCCGCTTATCCTCTCGAAGGGAGTAATAATATCATCCTGATCACTACACACCGCTATCATGAACAACCCATGGTGATAAGGGGATATGGTGCAGGAGCAGATGTCACCGCGGCAGGTGTTTTTGCTGATATAATCAGGGTAGCTAATGTTTAATGTAATCTAAGATGATAAAAGCGGTAATATTCGATTTTGACGGGATCATAATTGACTCTGAACCTTTGTGGATTGAAGCTGAGATCGAAGTTTTCAAATCGGTGGGTGTTTATCTCAACCCCCAGCTGTGCAGGCAGACAACAGGACTCAATACACAGGACAGTATCCAGTATTGGTATAATATCTACAAGTGGACTAATAAAACAAGGTTTGAACTGTATTCCGAAATTTTGGATGCTATGGATGAACTGATTGTTGAAAGGGTTGAAATGAAAGAAGGTTTTCTCGATGTCCTGCAGATGTTTGTTGACAGGAACCTGCCAGTTGCAGTGGCTTCCGCTTCACCCCTGAGACTGATAAACACCGCCCTTAAAAAGTTTGACCTTGCTGATTATTTCAGGATCATTAATTCAGGAGATGATGAAGATGCTGGTAAACCCCACCCTGCACTGTATCTCGGAGCAGCCCGCAGACTGGCAGTTGAACCGGTTCATTGCCTGGCATTTGAAGATTCATTCAATGGTGCAATTTCGGCAAAAGCCGCCCGGATGAAACTTGTTGCGGTTCCCGACCAGCATGATTTTACAGGCACCCGGTTTGACTTTGCCGATTTAAAAATCGCTTCACTTAAGGATTTCGGGAACCCCGATTTTGAACGGATTAATTCATTGAATTAGCATCGCCATGGCAGAGAAGATATACTATTATTCGACCAATGGTAAGGCAGGGAGGACAACCTTCGGTGAAGCCTTACTGAAGGGGCTTGCCCCGGATAAGGGATTATATATGCCCGAACGGATTCCAATGATTGACTGGGATATTCGCCGGAACATGGCAGGGCAACCCTATGCTGAAATTGCATTCACTGTGGCCCGCAACTTCCTGGCCGGCGAAGTGGATGATGCCAGCCTGAGGGCTATGGTAAACGAAGCATACAACTTTGCTGTTCCGCTCGAAAAGGTAATTGACCGCAAATATATCATGCGGCTCGACCAGGGTCCTACTGCTTCGTTTAAAGATTTTGCCGCCCGCATGATGGGCAGGCTTATGCAGTACTTCCTTAAAAAACAAAACCGTAAAATGCTCATACTTACGGCCACCTCGGGAGATACGGGAAGTGCTATTGCCAACGCATTTTATGGTCTTGATAATATTGACGTGGTGATCCTGTTCCCTGAGAATGAGGTCACTGCCCGGCAGAGAAAACAGATGACCACCTTGCGCCGCAATATCCGCATTGTATCGCTTGACGGAAAATTTGACGACTGCCAGGCCCTCGTTAAAAAGGCATTCTCTGATCCCTCGCTGGATTACCTTGGGTTATCATCCGCCAATTCGATTAACATCGGCCGGTTGTTACCCCAGTCGTTTTACTATTTCTACGCCTGGTCACAGCTTTCCCTTTCGCCCGCGGAAAAGGTCATCTTTGCTATACCCTCAGGTAACTTTGGCAATATGATGGGCGGATTGCTGGCAAAATCAATGGGTTTGCCCGTAAAGCGCTTTGTAATTGCCACCAATGAAAATGATGAAGTCCCTGTATATTGGCAAACAGGTAATTACAATACAATTGCGCCCTCCCGGAACTGTGTTTCAAGTGCCATGAATGTGGGACATCCCAGTAACATGGCCAGGGTTGTATCCCTGTATAACGGCATTATGGACGAAAACGGAAAAATAACACGGGAACCGGATGTACAAAAAATGCGTTCAGAGATTGCCGCATATAGTATATCGGATAAAAGGACAATTGAAACCGTTAAGACTCTTCACTGCAAATTTAACATACTGGCCGAACCTCATGGTGCCGCCGGCTGGGCCGGGCTAATGGAATATTTTCGCCAGTATCCTGATGATGATAACGCACACCAGCTCGCAATCAGTCTCGAAACCGCCCATCCGGCTAAATTTCCCGAACAGGTGCAAAAGGTGCTGAATATTGATCCGGCCCTTCCTCCAAGCCTGGAAGGACTCGATCAGCTGGAAGAATCATATGAGTCAATTCTGAATGATTATTCACATTTTAAAGAGTTCCTGGTCAGCCGCTACTAAAATTTGACTATTTTGGCGCAGAAATTATTTTTCCTATGAAAAAAATGCACGCTGTTTGTTCTGATCTCGAAGGAGTATGGGTACCTGAAGTATGGATTAATGTTGCTGAGAAAACTGGAATCCCCGGATTACGGCTCACTACGCGTGACATGAAGGATTATGACGAACTGATGCAATACAGGCTTAAGATCCTGAGGGAAAACAATCTCACCCTGCTTGATATACAGCGTGTGATTGCGACAATAAAACCAATGCACGGTGCCCTTGAAATGATAAACTGGCTTAAAAGGGTGTCCCGGTTTATTGTTGTATCAGATACTTTCGTTGAATTTGCGGATCCGCTGATGGAACAGCTTGATCGACCCACCTTGTTCTGCCATTCACTGGAAGTGAACAGCCAGGGTATTATCAGCGGATACCAGCTCCGGCAGAAAAATGCAAAAAGCGAAGTGGTTAAATCCCTGAAGAACCTCAACTATGAAGTAATTGCCTTTGGTGATTCCTATAATGATATAAATATGCTGAGGGAGGCTGACCTGGGTGTATTATTCCGTCCCCCGCAGAATGTAATCGATGATTGTCCGGAATTTCCCGTCCTTAATGAATATGCAGAACTAAAATGTTTTCTTGAAGAGCGGTTTCGCTAATACAGGTGCGGAAATCGTTTGGGATTGACCTCATGCATTACCGCATACACGGTTTCAAATACATTTTCAGCATTCGGATTTGAGAAGTAATCACCATCGGTAGAATAGGCGGGCCTGTGTTCCCTGGCCGCCAGTGTCCGCGGTTCCGAATCAAGATATTTGAATGCACCCTGTTCTTCGAGCACCTTCTGCATCATATATGCTGTAGCTCCACCGGGGACATCCTCGTCGAAAAATACAACACGGTTGGTTTTCCGTATGGATTCGGCAATTGTTTCTTCAATGTCGAAGGGAAGAAGGGTCTGCACATCAATCAACTCCACACGAATATTAAACTCCTTCAGCTGTTTAACTGCATCCAGGGCGATCCGCACACAGGAACCATAAGTTACCAGGGTAACATCAGAGCCGGTCACGAGTATTTCGGGTTTTCCTAGGGGAACCCGGAATTCACCGATATTATCGGGTCTTATCTCCTTTAACCGGTATGCATTCAGCGGTTCTATCACCAGGGCCGGATCACTGCCTTCCAGCAGGGTATTGTAGAACCCGGCAGCCTGCGTCATATTGCGGGGAACACATACATAAATTCCACGGATGGAGTTGATCACCATGCTGAGCGGCGAACCCGAATGCCATATCCCCTCAAGCCGATGTCCGCGTGTACTTATAATCAGCGGGATTGACTGTCCCCCGGCCGTCCTCCAGTGAGTGGTTGCCAGGTCATCACTAAGTGTCTGCAGGGCATACAGCAGGTAATCAAAATACTGGATTTCCGCAATTGGCCTGAATCCCCTCAATGCCAATCCCATTCCCTTGCCAATAATAGAAGTCTCCCGGATGCCCGTATCGAAAATCCTATGATTTCCGTATTTGTTCTGCAATCCTTCATAGGTTTGATTTACCCCGCCAATTTTACCGACATCCTCTCCAAATGCAAGAAGTAACGGAAATTTTGAAAACAAGGCATCAAAATTGTCACGAAGAATCTCACGTCCCGTCATTTCAGGTGATTCTTCGGAATATTCAGGCGGAATTCCCGATACGTTCAGGGCTGCATGATCGGTTTCATTATAGAGAAATGCGCTGTACTTTTCATAGCCGCTTACATAATTTGTATTCAGCCACTTCATCAGATTATCTTTGAAGGATTCCCGTTTGGTGCAATCTGCACAAACATGTCTCAGAATTTTTTTTGCTGTACTGATATTATCTTTGCGAATCGGGTTTTCAATATGGACCAGGTTATTTGTATATAGCTTTATCTTGTCTATATTCTCATTCCGGCAAACACAGCTTTTGTTCTTTATGATCTTTAACAGATCGGATTTTTCCCTGCGGATGGCCTGCTGATAAAGAACCCATGCACTCTCCTTTGCCCCGGAAACAATTTCAGCTACTTCGGTTTCTAATGCTGCCAGATGATCATCCGTGGCAAGGTTATGTGCCAGCATCCAATCCTTCATCATCACAAGGCAATCATGATCTTTCTCCCATTGCAAACGTTCCGGTGTTTTGTACCGTTCCTGGGATCCGGATGTGGAATGACCCAACGGCTGTGTCACCTCATGAATATGGAAAAGAACGGGCACATGCTCCGTACGGCATTTCCTGATCCCCTCTTCGAACATGCGGCATAAACCCGGGTAATCCCAGCCGAATGCCTCATACAGGATAATCCCCGTGCTGCCCCCGTTCTTCTCAAAACCCCGCAACGCCTCGGATATACTTGCCTTGATCGTCTGTACGGCGGTAGGTACCGAAATACCATATCCATCGTCGTAAACGGCAACAGCTAACGGTATCTGCAGCACTCCCGCAGCATTCATAACTTCAAAAAAATGTCCTTCCGAAGTACTGGCATCCCCGATCATCCCAAATGCAACTTCGTTCCCCTTATTGCTGATACGATTAAACTGATGGTATTCAGGATGCTGCCTAACCAGTTTGGAAGCCAGCCCCAGCCCCAGCAACCTGGGCATATGGCCGGCAGTAGGTGACAGATCCGATGCGGAATTTTTCTGGCGGGTGAGATCAAGCCACTCTCCCTGTGGATCTACATTTCGTGTCGCAAAATGATTGTTGAATGAACGGCCGGCATTGCCGGGACACACCTGGTCATCGGCTGTTCCATATAGCTGTGAAAAAAATTCCTCGGCGGTAAGCAAACCCGCGGCCATCATAAAGGTCTGATCGCGATAATATCCTGATCTCCAATCACCGTTCCTGAATTGCTTGGCGAAGGCTATCTGCACTATTTCCTTTCCATCCCCGAAAATCCCGAATTTTGCCTTTCCCGTAAGAACTTCCTTGCGGCCGGCGAGACTTAATTGCCTGCTGAGCAGCGCAAGTTTATAATCACTAACCACTTCCTTTATAAACTGCTCGTAATTCAGATTTTTCGCATAGCTGGTTTCGGTAAGCATCATAGGCTCTTGTTATATTCTCGTAAATAACATCATTTATTTTCAATTGTTCGCAAAAAAAGAGGGGCCGATTTATCAGCCCCCAACCTAAAACATAAACCTAAAATTAAACCTTGCGAATTCTTATGATGACATTTGTTGCTCATTTATAAGACATCTCACACAGAAAATTCACGTAGTGTTTTTAAACCGGCTACCAAATTATTTTTTTCACAAGTTTCCTTTACTGCCAGGGCATAATATTACAATGTTGAACTTTTATTAAACATAATTTTATCATTTTAGGGCCTATTGTTTATAAAAAAAGATAAGAGATGATTATTTCGGCATAACTTTGTCAGACAAACCTGATTATGGAACGAATTTTGCAATAAATATTCTTAAAATAATTCGGTATGCAACTTCATTATGATTTTTTTCAGACTGAAAATAACCTCCTGCCACAGAAAGGCAGAATACTGATTTCAGAACCATTTCTGATGGATAATTATTTTAAAAGATCGATCGTCCTGATTACTGAATACTCAGCTGAGGGAGCGGTAGGATTCGTCCTAAACAAACCCGTGAACATGAAGGTCAATGAAATTATGTCGGATTTTCCGAAGATTGATGCCATTGTAACCTTGGGAGGTCCGGTTCAGACGAACACAGTTCACTATTTGCATACACTGGGCGATATTATTCCCGGCAGTATAAAAGTACTGGACAATGTGTATTGGGGCGGGGAATTTGATGTGATCAAAAGATTATTGGAGTCCGGCAGCCTTCATCCCGGAAACATCCGTTTCTTTTTAGGATATAGCGGTTGGCAGAGCAATCAGCTCGAAGACGAACTGGCTGAACATGCATGGGTGGTTTCTGAAATTTCAGCTCAGGAAATCATGTCTCCTATGAATAAGCAAATCTGGAACAATACATTAAACCGGATGGGGAAAAAGTACCAGATGTGGTCAAACTTCCCTGAAAATCCACAGATGAACTAATTTCCCTTCATTCCGAAAACCATTTCATTAAGATTTCTTACAAGCAGCAGCGCGATTTTCTTATAAAACCTGCGTTGCCTGTATGCACCAACCCACCGTATCCCTTCAATTGCATTGGTAAAAAATACCTCATCCGCATCATCCAGCACAGCCGGTGTAAGGCTGCTGTGATCATTTACCTGCAAGCCGGCATCAGATGACAGTTTAATAACAACCTCCCGCATTACTCCCGGAAAACAACCCTGTCCCAAAACAGGGGTGAAAAGTGATGATCCGCGCACAAGAAAGATATTCGACCTTGATGATCCGGTAATTCTTCCTGCTTCATTTAGCATGATTGCTTCATCCAGAACATTTCGCCTGCAAAATGTGGCTGTCATGATATTGGGAAGGTAACCCGTTCCTTTCAGACCGGATAAAATTCCCGACGGTCTCCTGTACTCCAGGCAAACATCGATAACATATCCTTTTTCATTTAATATGTATTTGCCTGCTTCCAGCCCCTCGCTTTCAATTATAAAGGATGCTCCATGATCATGAGGCAAAAACCCTTCCCCTGTTTCACGAAAAACAGTTATCCGGATAGCTGCTCCGCCGAATAACTTATTCCTGTTAAGCAATTGTGTTATGAGCCGTGAAACTGACTGCAGTGTAAGGTTCGCAGGAACTTCCATTCCGATTACGGCCATACCGGAGACCAGTCTTTTATAATGCTTATCCAGTAATTGTGCTTCCGTTGACCATGCATGGATATTCTCAAACAGGGCATCACCATACCGGAAAGCACTGTTACCGGACAGTAAAACGGGTTCCCCGGCCAGCCGGAATTCGCCATTCAAACAAAGATATTTTGCTTTTATCATGGCACTCTCAGCCAGGGGTTACAGTGAGAAACTCAGGAGTTTATTTAAAAAAACGTGGATTAGCCGATAATTGATAAACAGCGGGAAAATAAAGCCAAAAAGCGCCCCTACTATATGAGCGTCGTGGTTAACATTGTCGGTTCCTTTCCGGCTCATATAATGTCCGTAAATCAGGTAAAGCACACCCATAATAATACCGGGGACGGGCAGTATTCCATAAAAATAGATTTTCTCCCAGGGGTTGAAAAAAATGTAAAAGAAGATCACTGCCGATACCGCGCCCGAGGCGCCTACCGAGTTGTACCATACATTATCCTTGTTCTTGAACAGGCTCACAAGGGTGGCTACAACGATGGCGGCAAAATAAAAAAACATGTAAATCAGCATTGACCATCCCTGCAACGCATCGCCAAGGTAGTACTGCATGAGTTTCTCGACTATTGGTCCGAAAAAAAACAAAACCAGCATATTCACGATCAGGTGTGTCCAGTTTGCATGTAAAAAACCATGGGTCAATAACCTGTGCAACTCTTTTCGGTGATATACCTGGTAAGCATTAAACTGTAACTTCGAAAACCATTCCTGGTTGCGGAATGCAGTGATGGATATCAGTGCAGTAAAAGCGATCAGAATGTATGTCATGTTCATATTTCTTTCCGGATTAATTAATGAGTAATTTTAAATATCAACTCTCTCAAAAGGTCCCCTTCAGAGGCCATGCTTCCCCCCTTGGCTTTCAGATCGTATTCCCTCAACCACCAGATGATCATGCGTGTTTTGGCAAGGGGAAACTGGTTGCCGGCCTGCATATATTCGCCGGCAAAAAAGGGATTGATGCCCAGCTCACGGGCAACATTTTCCCTGCTTTTATCAGACAGCCCATGATATAAAAGAACTTTGGTGAAATAATAAAACAACGATGCAATTGTCAGGATAAAGGGATTGTTTTTAGGATGGGTCGAAAAATAATTTACAATACGGTTCGCCTTTACAAGATCACCGGTGGCCAGGGCACGGGTTAACTCGAAAGTATTATAATCTTTACTGATGCCGATGTTTTTCTCAATGAGGTCTGCTGTAATCTGATTCAATCCTTCAGGAACAACAACCATCAGTTTATCAAGTTCATTCCCTATTTTTCCCAGGTCATTTCCCAGAAAATCCACCAGCAGGGTGGCTGTTTTCTGATCGGTACTGTAATTTCTTTCTTTCAGGTAGCCGATGATCCATGCCGGTACCTTGTCTTCACGAAGCTTGTCCGACTCCAGAACTACACTCTTTTCCCCGATCAGTTTGGCCAGTTTTGTCCTTTTATCCAGTTTTTTGTATTTATAGGCAAATACAAGAACTGTTGAAAGCATGGGTGCAGTCAGGTAGGATTCAAGACCATCAAGATTTTTTAACTGCTGGGCTTCCCGTACAATAATAACCTGCCGGGATGCCATCATGGGATACCTCCTGGCTGAAGATACAATCATTTTCATATCAGTATCCCGTCCATATAATACAAGCTGGTTAAACGATTTTTCTTCAGCAGTAAGAACATGCTCCGTAAGGTAATCTGTAACCAGGTCAATAAAATAGGGCTCCTCGCCCATCAGGAAATATACAGGTTTATACTTCGCTGCTTTTAATTCCGGCATTATTCCTTCAAAAGTCATTCTGGGTTTTTATTCTTGATCGATTGCGTAAATTTACCTGAATTAAATACTCTTCATGGACCCCCTAAATTTACCAACATATTTCTTCAGGATAAAGCAGGAAAAAGAGAAAAAATACATTTTTGATGAAATACGGCGAAGATTTGTCCTTTTGACCCCTGAAGAATGGGTCAGGCAGCATGTTGTGAAATACCTTACAGTTGCAAAGAATTTCCCGCTGGCATTAATTGCTGTTGAAAAAGGGTTCAGCCACCTGCATCGAAAACGCCGTTATGATCTGCTTGTATTCGACCGCAAGGGAGACCCCCTTATGATCATTGAGTGCAAGGCTCCGAATGTGGAGATCAGTCAGCATTCATTCGACCAGGTAAGCCGCTATAACTTCCTTTACAAGGCTCCTTACCTGCTTATCAGCAACGGAAGGAAACATTTTTGCTGTCACATGAGTGCAGACTTCAGGCAATATGAATTTCTGCAGGAGATTCCCGATTTCACGGAAATTCATCCATTATAGAGTACCTCCCGTTACAGCCTTTTTTGCATTCTTATAGGCAACGATTGCCGCTGTATTCAGCCTGGTTAGTTCTTTCAGGTCCAAGGCATTCTGGAGCGAATATCCGGCATTCAGATGGTATCCGTATAATCCATTCTCCATGATAACCAGCACCTTCTCCGGCCCATTATACAATTTCGCTATTTCCGCGGGATTCAAAAATGTTTTTGAAGTAGCCAGCTGAACATGGTATTGAATTTCCCGGATCAGGGTATTTCTTCCTTCTGTGGGTATCCGTTTTTCGAGTTCATTGTTTAATTTGATCGCCTCCGCCACATTCTGTTTTATGGAGTTGCGATAAGCTACAACAAAAGCATCCTTAACAGCGGCTTCTTTCTTTATTCTGGATACATCGGAAAATAATGGTACTCCGATGAACTGATATTTATACCATCCCGCTTCCGACACAATTTCAACAGGATAACCGGCAGGACAGATCTTTTTGAGGTCCGCAAATGTAAAAGGAGTCTTGTTCGCCGCTATCTGAATCCGGAAAAGCACCTGGTCATCAAAGGAAGTATCCCTTGTTGCAGGTATGATTTCCGTCTTTTCTTCCGGTATCACTGCAGGAGGCACCACAACCGGGGCCGCAACCACAACCGGCGCCGTAACCACCACAGGAGTTTCGGCTGCCGGGCGATCTTCAACGGGTACCACTGCTGTTGTTACCCCCGGATAATCTTTGGCAATACTGTCGGAAGGAACAGCCGATGCAGTGGTGGAAGACCCCAGGCAGGATGAAATGGAGGCAACCTGGCGTTTGATCGCAGCCGCTTCAAGATTATTTGCTTCTGTCAGTTTCTCCATTTTTACGTTTCCCTCGTTCATATGCCGGGTATTCCGCCGGTATACCGTAGCCTGTGAGAAATTATCCCTGGCTTGTTCCTCCAGCATTTTCGCGTTGATAAAATTTGATTCCTGTCCTTCATGTTCCTTCCAGAATTGATTCAGGTACTTTTTATAAACGCTGTATTTTATATCGTTGCTTTTTTCGTATGCTGCCGAGGCCTGAACATGTCTTTTCCATGCTTCTGACTGCAATTGATTCACCTGCTGCTTTACTTTCCGTTCACTCAACGATGTATCCTTTTGCAGAGACCGCATCTTTTCATTCAGATTTTTCACTACTGCCATCTGCCTGTCGGCATCGGCCTTAATTTTGTCAGCCTTACCCAGTTTCGAAAGATCACCCGGGCTCATATAAGACCTGATGGCCGATTCATCCTGCGCATTACCTGCGGCCGAAAGCAAAAAAAATAACAGTGTAAATTGTAATAGTTTTTTCATCGTAATCCCTCCTCAACTGTTTCACATTGTCAACTAACAATTTCTGTTCATTCGATCCATATTACCCTAACGTACCGCCAGATCCCCGGGATTGATCAATTGCAGTAAATATTCATCCACATACCTGGCCGGTGTCTTCACCCATTCCTTTTTCCGGCCGGATACTGTAAATCCGCATTTTTTAAACAGTTTCAGGCTATCGCTATTGCCTTGAGTAATATTGCAGTACAACTGATGAAGCTGCAACGTGTGGAAACTGTATTCAAGGAACTTATTCAGGGCCATAAAGGCAAAACCCTTCTTCCTGTCTGATTTGTCCCCGATCAGGATACCGATACCAGCCCTGTTATGGTATGGATCAAAATCAAACAGATCCACCGTGCCAATAGACCGCTGCTGCATGTCACCATTTTCGACGATATCGATCATCAGCCTTAGCTGCCGGACCTGGTAAATGTCCAGATGGGAATTTTCTATATATTTTTCGAGAATATATTTCGAATAAGGAGTACAGGTATTGCTTACGTGCCAAATTTCCGGATCGTTCTCCCACCTGTACAAAGCATCAATATCCGCTGGCTCCAGTGCCCGCAAAATGATCCCCGTATCCGTTTTTGCGGTCATTACTGCTTAACCTGTTTTATAACAACCCTGAAAATATCAGACTCACCGTCCGCTTCAGCAGGATTTATCTTTGCATAATAACCTGTCCTGCCCCCCTGCCTGGCAATGTATCCCATATTATCCCCTGTATTATTGATAGGAAACCCAATATTCACAGGCTCACTCCATTTCTTTTCTGAAATGCCCGAATAGAAAATATCATACCCTCCCATGCTGAAATGGCCTTTTGAACTAAAAAAAAGTGTTGTGTCATGATTGGTAATACACGGGCTTTCCTCATCAAAAGCTGTATTGATCATAGGACCCAGGTTGCGGGGTTTCCCCCACTGGTTCCTGCTGTCCCGAGCAGCAACGTAAAGGTCACTTCCTCCAAAACCTTTCTTTCGCGTACTCGAAAAATAAAGCGATTTTCCATCCTCCGACAGGCATGCCGAACTCTCGTCTGCACTTGTATTGATCCGTTCATCCAGGCGGGTAGCTTTTGACCACCCTGCAGCTGTTCGCTGAGAAATCCATATGTCTTTGCTTTCACCGTTTTTAACAAGGTACAGTTCTTTTCCGTCGGCAGAAAGGCATGTAGGATAAAGGTCTCCGTCCGATCCAATGGAAGTATTAAGGTTTGCGGGCTGGGTCCAGTTTTCCCCACTTCTTTCTGCTATATAAACAGCGTCATAAAATTTCAGCCTTCTTACAAATACAAGGGTCCGTTCATCCCGGGAAATAACCGGATTAAGTTCTGACGCAGATGTATTGATTACGGTATCGAGCTTTAATTCCGATATCGGCACGGGGTTATCCTGGATAATTTTAGCCCGTTCACACGACCTGATCTCATTTTCAACAATTGCCTGGTTGTAATCTCCATAATAAAACGGGGAGTTTACAAAGGTATTATAGGCATTCATGGCCTCGTCGAGCCTATTGTTGATGCGATATACATTTCCCAGGTAAAACCAGGCATAGAGGGGTGCTGATTCTCCGTTAAAATCCTTTTTATTGTATTTCTTTTTCGGCACGACCTTCTTTACAGCCTTTTCAAAACAAGGAACAGCCATTGCCTCACTCCCGGGAATATTCATATAACATTCACCAAGCTTGAAATTGAAGTTCGCATTATCCGGGTATTTATCCACAACCTTCCGGAAATAAAAGGCGGCTTCCTTATAATCACCACGATTCAGGAAATAAAGCCCTTCATTATATGATTCCAGCGATTCATCCCGGGTCTGGCTATTGACAGGAAAAACTATAACAGCAATAAGGATGAAAACAAAAAATGTCCGCATAACCGGTTTTTGAAATTATTTCTTGAATTTCAGATGCTCCGGAACAGACGGGATCCGGATTTTCAGTACAGCATCATCAGTACCTGTAATTTCATATTCCACGCGCCTGTTCAATTGCCGTCCCTCTGGATTATCCGTGCCATCGGGATTGGAATTGATGGCCACGAAGTTTTTTTCACCCAATCCGGTTGAGCTAATCCTGCTGACTTCAATGCCAAGGTTCACCAGATACTGAACGGTGGTATGCGCTCTTTTTTGCGATAAAACCAGGTTATAGTCTGCCATACCTTTGGCATCGGCATGGCCGATCAATTTTACGCGTACCTCCGGGAAATCTTTCATCAGCCTGCCGATTTTCTGCAATTGAGCCTCACCATCAGCTGTTAACAGGAAATTATCAAAATTAAAATATACCGGTGTAAGATCTATCTCACGCGGTGCTGCAGGGGTCTTCACGGGTTCAGGGACCAGGGTGGCGGAAGGAACCTTTTCATCACCCGGTTCGACAATGGAAGCAGGGGGTGTGGTTGGTGCATTAATGGTCGCAGTAGAAACTGCAGCAGCATCAATTTCCGTCATCGCGGGTATGGTCTTTTCGGCAACTACCGGTACCCCGGCTGAGGTGACTGCGGGTGTTACGGGCTGCAATAATTCAGCGATCAATTCATTCAGTGGTTTGTCCTCTGATGGCTGAATAGCGTATATATCTTCTTTTCCATGCCCTTCAGGACGGATCAGCGATGCATAAATTACCCGGGCATTGTGCCAGGGATAATAAAAAAGATTGTCATCTGTGGTATTGATCGGATATTTCAGATTTTCAGGAGACGACCATTTATTGTCTGGTCCGAGCGTTGATTTGAAAATATCATATCCTCCCATATTTTCATTTCCCTGCGAACTGAAATACAATACACTGTCATTTTCAGTAATAAAGGGCGTATCCTCATTCAGTACCGTATTTATAGTATTTCCCATGTTAACCGGCTCACTCCACTGATTATTGCCCTGCTGGGTTGATTTATATATGTCCATTTCCCCTAACCCGCCTTTCCGGTTGCTCGTGAAATAAAGTGTTTTCCCGTCCCTGGAGATGGAAGCATGAGATTCCCAGTATTTTGTATTAATATCCTGGCCGGCCAGCGGTTCCGATTTTGACCATTTCCCATTTTGGAATATGCTTTTATAAATATCGCTGTTGAAAGCATCTTCGCGGGTCAGGTAAAGTGCATTCCCGTCAAAGGATACCGAGGATACATACTGATCACCATCCGACTGTATCTGAGGGGTTATGTTTACGGGTGATGTCCACGTATCGTCCCTGTATCGCGATACATACACTGCATTATAAAATGGAAGTTCATTCATAAAGGCCATTGTAAGGCCGTCGCCCGATATTACAGCCTTGAAATTTGAAGATTCCCCATTCACCGAATCCCCAAGGTCTGTAATCCTCACTTTCAGCGGGTTATCCATAAAACGAATGGCTGTATTGCAGGCCTGGATCTGCTGATCGGCAAATTTTGATTCACCTGCAGAACCGGCAAGCTCCTTGTATTTATTATAGGATTCGATGGCCTTGCTGAGGAGGTTATTCACACGGTATGCATTTCCCAGGTACAGGTACGCATCCACAGGGGCATAGGTTTGTTTCAGCGAACTTTCCTTGTATTTAGGAGAAACATTTTTGAGCGATTCAATCAGGTAATTCACTGCCTTGTCTTTCTGACCCGGAATATTCAGATAGCATATCCCAATCCTGTAATTTATGTTTGCATTTTCATTGTATCCGTTATTGTATATTTCAAGATAATCGTACAAAGCATCTACATAAGCTTCCTGTGCAAAGAAATATTCGGCATCAATAAAATATTCTTTAAGATTGACCTGTTCTTTTTCCTGGGCTGAAAGGGAAATGTGAACAATCAATGCGAATGCACAAAACAGGAGATTTTTCATGAGCCGGTGTTTTATAATAGCAAATTTAATAATTATAGCTTAGGTTCGCTAATATTAAAAGCCCTAAAATCACCCGTCCGGTGTTGAACCACACCGGTAGGTGGTCACTGTTTTATCCTCAGTTGCACCGGAATGTCATTCTGCTTAACTATGATAAGATTCGAAGGTACCTGGCTGAATATCAACTCAACACGGCGATTATACATCCGGCCTTCAGGATTATCATGCCCTTCGTGGGTAATGTTACTGGCAACCGGATCTTTTTCCCCGAAAGCATTTACTGTTATCCTTTGAGAAAAATTACCCTTTTGATTCAAATATCCGGCCACGGCCTTGGCCCTTGCGAGGGACAGTTTTAAATTATAGTTCTCATCCCCCCTTGAATCTGCATAGCCATTCAGGGTTAGCGTTACACCGGGAAATGCGTTGAGAATCCGGATCAGCTCGGTAATGTATGCTAATCCCTCATTAACCGGGCTGCTTTCATCAAAATCGAACCGGATATCATTCACCAGGAAGGTATCCGTCTTCTGAATTGCGTTAACAGTCACATCAGCCTGTATTACAAGAACATCCTGTTGGAAATAGTGCGGAATCTCAATACTTCTTGTCCATAATTCATGTTCATCCTCCACAATTGCCAGTGCATAGCTGCCGGCAGCAACTTTATGCTGAAATGACCCATCCGGATTCAAAGGGATGGAAACAGATTCATTCCCCTGGTTATTGACTGTAAGTAAAAGTTTCGAGGAAGGGTTTCCCTGCACGTTTACTTTTCCCAGAAGTGTAAAACGGGCAGGATTTCCAAACGAAGTAATCTGGTAACGGACAATTTCACTTTGCACCGAATTAGACGGAAAACGAGATTGATATCCTGCCTTATCCGACATCAAAGGGGAAAAAAACAGGTCATCATCCGTTGTATTCAACGGATACCCAATATTGAACGGGGGTAGCCAGCCACCCTTTTCATCAGCCGAACAGATAAAAATGTCATATCCCCCCATGTTATAATGCCCCTGGGAACTGAAAAACAGGGTTTTTCCGTCAGCAGAAACAAAAGGGGTTTCTTCATTCAGCGGGGTGTTGATGATGGGACCGGCATTTACAGCGGCACCCCAGTCGCCCAGCGGGTTTCTCCGCGAAAAATAAATATCAGTGCCCCCTTCGCCACCCTGCCTGTCGCTGGTAAAATACAGCGTATTGCCATCCGGGGATAGCGATGCATGAGTTTCATTAAAACGGGTATTGATATGGCTGTTCAGTTTTTGCATTTCACTCCACTGCCCATCCTTAAATTCGCTGCTGAAAATTTCACCGGCCAGATACACATCATATACACTTAACAACAACTTCGCACCATCGGCAGATATACCGGTCACAAGGTGATCGCCATCAGATCTGACCGAGGGAGTAAGGTTTTCCGGCGATTGCCATGACGAATCGGTACGCATTGAGTGCATGACAGCATCATAAAACTTCAGCTGATCCATATAATACAGATGCATTTCATCGGCTGTGATGACCGGGTTAAAGTTCGAATAGGCTGTGTTTATAAAATCCGGCAACGTATCACAACTGAAACGCGCTGGCGCGGCCATTAGCTCCCGTGCATTTTTGCACCGTTCAATATGAAACTGTATAAGAGAATGGCCTTCCGTGTCTCCGGAATCCAGAACATGCCGGTAATCCCCGAAGCTGGCAATGGCTTCATCAAATTCATAATTGAGCCTGTATGCTATACCCAGGTACAATAAGGTTTTTAACGGAGCAAGGTCTTCCTCCGGTGAGGTTCCTCCAAAGGATGCCGAAATATTTTGCGAGGCTTTTTTAAGATATGGAATTGCCCGGGTTTTCAATCCCTTTCCATTCAGGTAGCATTCACCAATCATAAAGCTGATCCCTGCTCCTGCATATCCCTTTGCCTGAAGGCCTAACAGCACCGGTAAGGCTTCCTGGTATTCACCGGCCAGCATATATTCATTGGCCTCAGTGAACAAATCCTGCGGAGAAGGAACGATTTTCTGGCAAAATAAGTTTCCCGGAAAAATAATAAGAAGGAACAGCAGCCTTATGAAAAGAGTATGATGAGCAAAATTCATTTTACGCCGTATTACCATTTTCTTCATTCTTACGCTTCTTCCTCATCAAAAAGATGATGAGCAGGATAATGATTATCGAATTAACGATAACCAGCGTGGTGACAAGAACAGGTTTGTCAAGGGAAGCAAACCATCCTTCATGCTGAGTACCGGATAATTCTGTTGAACCTTTCCTGAGCAACATTCTCAGCAGAAGCCTCATCAGATCGCGCTCTGTATAGTTATACTCATCCGCAACAGAAAGAAGATACTGTATTACTTCAATTGGTTTCGAGAACTGGGTAACATCGGTTGCATGCATTGCGGAGGCAATTCTGTCATCACAGTATTTCAGAAGAAGATCAATAAACTCCCTGACATTCTTTGCGTCAATAATATCCAGAAGCAGCTGGTACACCATTTCCCTGTTGAAGTCGTGGAATTTCGACTGATTCAGCAGGTAATCAACCAATTCTTCGAAAGTATTGATCTGTAAGCCGCGAACATCAATTTCCTGGAGAAATACCTTGAGGCTGCCTGTAGCTTTCCCGGCCAGGAGTTTCCTGAACATATCCACATAAAAATAGGGATCTTTCCTGATTTTTTCAATATTGTCAATAAGCTCCTTTTTCGTATATCCGCCGGTGGTCGAGTATTGCAACAGGTGGGAGATCAGTTGGCGTGAACTGACAATTTCCATTTTACCCAGGTCAAGACCCAGAAGGGTTTGACGAAGGCTGTCACCGGAAATAAACAATAAGCTTTGATACAGGAAGTTCATATCCAGATCTGCGGCTGCTTTTATCAGTGCTTCCTCCAGTTCAGAAGCCTGGAAATTATTACTGGCAAGGCTGTTTATAAGGTAATCAGCCACTGCCCTTGTATTCGGATATGAGCCGGAATTCTTTTTCATTACACCCAGCACCCCGGAAAGTTGACCGGTGGAGTAGGATTCCAGTAATTCTATCAGTGAACGCGGATCGTGATTGGCCGAGGCAATGCTATAAAGTGCCTCACGTAATGCCTCGTTCCCATAATTACTGCCTTTGGCGTTACTGAACAAATAATCCAGCAGTGCCTCGGAGGTGTAAATACTATTCTCCCTGAGATCCAGGTTTTCCATAGATTTTACCAGGCTGTCATCAGCGTGTTTCTTCAATTCATCATAGAAATAGTTGAGGTCTTTTTGCGAAAGAAATCTGGCCATCAACTCATCCACATCGGCAACCGTGTAATTGTTTTCTGCTGCATGTGCCACCAGGAAGTCATACATTTCCGACAATGAGTTAAACCGGGTACCGGCCTGGTTCAGGCTGTCAAGATACCTGGCCAGATTGCCCCCGGCAAGAGCTGCCAATCCCAGGTAACGGTCAGACTCGGCCAGTGTGGTTTTTATATCAGTGCCGGCTTCTGCAGCTGCCTGAACCGCAGGGGTATAAACTACGGTTACTTCACGAATTGTCGTATTTCCCTGGCTATCGGTTAATGTAAACCTCAGCAGGTTAGTCCCCGGCTGCGGTGTGAGCATGTAAACAAACTTCCTCCTTTTGATCTGGAATAATTCTGTATTGCTTAATTCGCCATTGACGAAATTATCTGCCTGCAGCTTTGTATCTTTTTCCAGGTCGATCCGGATGGGAATGGACTGGTTTGTTGTGACATTGTAACTTAGGGTACCGATGGTCATTTCGGGCCCGGCAGCAGGAATTTGCGCTATGGCTGCCACTGCTGCGGGTGCTGCTTCTGAGGCTGCTGCCACAAGCAAGGTGGTATGTGAAACTATATTTGAGGGGTTATTTACGGGAATGTTAAATTTCTCACTTACATTTTGAATATCCTTCCCCTTGATCTGCAATTCCATATCCCCGGATGTGGCATTCAGTGTGTATGTGCCATCCGGATTCAGCTTCGTCTGATCCAGAATCTTTCCGGTTTTGCTGTTAATTAAAACGGCTGTGTATTTGGAAAAATCAGCGCCGACATTCCCCTCCAGCCGGGAGATACCATTCAGGATAAACTTACGTGGATGCAGGTCAGTGAATACCTCCAGTTTATAAATATCCATCAGACCATAACTGTCATCCTTATTGTATTTGGCATAATAGGCGAACGCCCCTTCGCCCACCGGGGTAAAAAACAGGTCATCGCTGCTTGTGTTTAACGGATATCCTGCATTGATGGGTTTTGACCACTGACCATTATCGAGCCGGGTACTGTAAAAAATATCGTATCCCCCCATGTTGTAATGACCCATGGAACTGAAATAAATTGTATTGCCGTCAGAAGTAATTACCGGTGTTTCCTCATTGTATTTTGAATTGATAACGGGTCCGAGGTTCAGCGCCGGTCCCCAGTCACCCGAACGGCTTCTTTCCGACTTGTATATATCAAGCCCGCCATAGCCTCCTGTCCGGTTGCTTGTAAAATACAATATCTTCCCGTCTTTTGATACAGATGCATGTGATTCCCAGTACTTCGTATTAATATTGGAATTCAGCTTCTGCAGTTTTGACCAGGCATTATTCTTAAATTTACTCACATACAGGTTTCCGTCAAAATTATCACTCCGGTATACAAATATTTCATCTCCATTATATGATAATCCTGTGGTATAGGTATTCCCATCCACTCCAAAAGCCTCAGTAAGATTTTCAGGTTCGCTCCATTTTCCGTTAACCTTGCGGCTGCAAAAAACGGCATCATAAAACTGAAGTTTGCGGGTAAAGGCAATAACAGTTTCATCGCCGGAAACAACAGGATTTGATTCTTCAAAACGTTCATTGACAGGTCCACCCAGGTTTGACGATATGAAATACATGGGTTTGGATTGCTGCAGGGTGGCTACTTTGCATGCTTCAATCTGTGCATCAACAAGTTCTACATCATACACAAGCGGGTCAAGTACAAGTTTGAACTGTTCGTATGCCTGCACCGCATCTTTTAACCTGTTATTAGACCTGTATGCATTACCCAGATAATAGAATGCCTCGGGAGGAGCCATTTTTTCCTTAAAGCTGTTTGTTTTAGAATTCGGACTGGTCCCCGTGACTGCTTTTTCAAGATAAGGAAGGCTCTTTTGTACCTGGTATATGTCATTGAGATAGCATATCCCTACTTTATAGCTGATGTTAAAATTTTCAGGATCCGCCTGCAGGATCCTTTGGTATAGAGGAAGAGCGTCCTTATATTCTTCGAATAGAAAATAAGATTCAGCCTCGACAAACATATTTTTGGCCTTTTCCTCGCCTTGCCCAAAGGCAGATGCAGAAAGAAAAATAAGGATAGTCAGGAAGCAGAGGGAAAAGTGGGATTTTTTGGAGAGTTTCATAGGTATACGTGTAACTTAACAAATTTAACAATTAAATGTAATCTACGATATCGCTCCCAAAGTTATACAGGGTGAATTATTAACCAATCATTATAATATTCTGGTTTTGTGAGTGTTGATTTGTTCATTAAAGGTTGCTTTTCAGATATTTTTTCACATTAGTTCTCTGATACGTGATAGTTATGCTTCCCTGCGGGTATCAAAATGTTCGAGGTACCAGGCTATGCGACTGAGAAACCCTCCTCCCAGGGCACCATCGATTACCCTGTGATCATAGGTAAGAGACAGCATGGTGATATCGCGTACAGCGATTCCATAGCCTTCAGGAGTTTCCACCGCCCATGGTTTTTTTATCATTGTGCCAATTGCCAGGATGGCTGATTCAGGCTGATTTATAATGGGAGTGCCTGTCAGGTTATTATATTGCCCGATATTCGTGATTGTAAATGTACCTCCCCTGATCTCATTCAAAACCAGGGAATTTTTACGGGCTCTTTCAGCCAGATCGGTAATTTTACGGGCCAATCCGCCAAGGTTTTCCCTATCGGCATTTTTAATGACCGGGACAATGAGGTTCCCGTTTGGCAATGCAGTTGCGATGCCGATATTAATATTCTTGCGGATGATAATATTCTCCCCTGCCAGCGAAACATTGATCTTTGGAAATTCCTTTAACGCCATGGCCACCGCTTCTACAAAAATGGGGGTAAAGGTTAGTTTCACTTTTTCTTTCTCCAGGAAAATTTCCTTGTGCCGGTTACGCCATTCTGCGAGGGCTGTAATATCTGCTTCAAGAAATGAAGTAACATGTGGAGAAACACGCTTCGACCTGATCATATTGCCCGCGATGATCTTTCTCATCCGGTCCATTTCCACAGTTTCATCTCCCGGTTCCGGCATGATCTCGGGTATTGCAGTTTTCTGCTGATCATCAGGATGCTCCAGTGGCAGAAGAAATCTTTCAGTTGATTCGCGCGGTTTCCTGTGAATGAGATACTGATTCACATCATCACGCGTAACCCGTCCATCCATACCGGTTCCCCTTATCTCCCCAAGTTCCCGTAAAGAGATACCCCTCTGCCGGGCCAGCATGCGCACAAGGGGAGAAACAAACAATTCAGTATGCGGGGTAATCGTACCCTCAGGCATCGGAATTTCAATCCCCTGCGCTGCCTGCTTCAAAAAAGTTTCGTCAGGCACTTCTTCAGATATAAGTCCCGTAAAAATATCCTCCATTTCTCCATTCAATAAGGAAACACCATTTCCCGTTTCAATAATAGCAATCACCTCCCCAACTTTTGGTATTTCCCCTTCATTATAAACAAGTCGTGACAACGTGCCTTCCACGGGCGACGGAATTTCGGAATCAACCTTATCTGTAGCCACTTCGAGCAGGGGTTGATCCAATGCAACCTTATCACCTGGCGATACAAGCCAGCGGGTAATTGTTGCCTCTATAATGCCTTCTCCCATGGCAGGCAGGGTTAACTTGAATTTATCCATATCCTTACATATCGTTTACACTAACCGAACGGGACTCCGGCCCAATTCCCTGATATTCCTCATAATGATATTCAGATCATTTATGATCCGGTAATCCTTGGCATAGTTCAGATTCATTTTTTCTGACATTCCGTCTTCTGTCACCATGTAGCTGATACCATCCAGGGGTGTCAGCACGCCGGGGCGGATAACCGGCAATCCCGGGTGATTGCCTCCGGTGGACCGAAAATATCCGACCCACGAATGAATTCCCGTGAGTACACTGAAAATATTTCTGATCAATCCGGACCGGTTTTTCACAAAAAGCAAAAGTATGGGACTTATAACAACAAAAATCAAAGAAAGTGCAATATCGATCAATCGTTTTTTTCTTCGGTTTAACTTCCTTGATAAGGTATTAAAGTGCAGAACGTAGAGATCGCCTATGGAATCTCTTGAATTACTTCCAATTACAGACAGGCTTTCAGGCGGGGCAATTTTGAAATCAACCCCTGCATCTGTGAACTTCAACATTGTGGTGATAATTTTCTGAGAACTGATATCACCGGCACAGAAAATGAGTTCATCTACACGGTTTACATGCACAATGTCACCGATCTGCCCTATATGTCCGATAAAACCGGGCAGCAACCCTTCTTCTGACGGATCGACAAATCCGATCAGTTCAGGGACTACCTGGGCCTGCCTGACTATTGAAAATACCCTGTCTCCTTCCGTTTTACTTCCGATGATGAGAATGCGTTTTTTACGGGTCCAGGCCTCCAGTTCAAAACTTGCCGGGAACATCAGGCTGAGTAGAAAACGGTCAAATACAGTAGCTATCAGTGTCCATGCTGCACCAAACAGGATTAGTGCACGCGAAAACCTGAATGATTCCGGCAGCAATGCATAAACCAGGAGGATAAATAACGACCCGGCAAGGAGCCCCTTCAACATATCGGTTAATCTCACCGACTTTTCATATCCGGTAGAAAGAAACAGGGACAATATCCATGTGAGGATATAAAACGGAACCACGACGTTCATGTAAAGTGCCGGGTATGATCCTTCCTGTCCGAAATGCTGAATTTCCCATAGGGGCATGATGGCGAGGTAACCGATATAGATCATGGCAGCATCAAGGAGTGGATTGATAATTCCCTTTATAAAACGCTGAAGTATGGAAAGTCCGGCCCGGAAATAAATAGCTGTGCGTATGAACAGCGCATAATAGCGGGCTGTATTGCGGGCAAAATGCTTCCGGGCGAATATGATCATGGCGTTATAGAACACGATCACATAATTAATGCTGCCCTTTTTCGTGCTTTCCCCCTTGTAATGTATAATAGTAGTGCCCGGAAAATATACATTCCGGTAACCGGCCAGTTTTATCCTGTATGAAAGATCAATGTCCTCCCCGTACATAAAGAAGACTTCGTCGAGCAGGCCGGATTTTTGAAGTGCACTTTTTCTCAGTAACATGAAGGCACCTGAGATTACATCCACGTCATGTATCTGGTCCATGCTGAGGTAGCCGAGGTGATAACGGCCAAATGTCCTTGACCGGGGGAAAAGCGCAGAAAACCCGAATATCTTATAAAAAGCTATCTCAGGGGTAGGCAGGGCTCTTTTCGATTCAGGAAGAAAATTGCCGGCTCCGTCAATCATTTTTACTCCAAGGCACCCGATATCAGGAAATTCGTCCATGTGTGCCAGGCACTTGCTGAAGGTGTCTTCCTGCACCAGGGTATCGGGGTTGAGCAAGAGAACATATCTTCCTGATGCAAGGCGGATGGCCTGGTTGTTTGCCTTTGCAAAACCCAGGTTTACAGTATTGGCTATGATCTTAACATCCGGAAACTTTTCGGCGACCATCTGTACAGAACCATCTGCCGAATTATTATCAACAACAAAAATTTCAGAAGCAATATGTTCGGAAGCTTTCTCTACAGAATGCAGACACTGCTCCAGGAAATATTTAACATTAAAGCTGACTATAATGACTGAAAGATCCATCCTGATATAGAAAAATCAAAGATAGCATAATTTGAGGAAGCCCGATGCACTATGGAATTGAAGGAATCGCCTTGGCACATTCCATTAACGCCATGCGGCAGGCATTTGTGTTTCCGAGCGTACATGACTTATGAAAATAGGGGCATGCGTTTGACTTTTCATCAAGACGGTAATATGACATTCCCAAATTGAAATACAAAGCAGAATTGCCCTTTGAATACGTAAGGGTTTTCAGAAAATCTGAAACCGAAGCTGAATAATCATGAAGTTCATAATTCGCCATGGCTCTGCCATGGTAAGCTCCGGCTGCTGTATCATTCAATTCAATGGTTGAGCTGAAATCACTTATGGCAAGGTCATACTCCATCATGTTTAAATGGGATACTCCCCGTCCAAGATAAAATTTATACAAATCGGAGCCTGGTTTTAATTCAATGGCCTGATCAAAATTATCAAGCGCCCGTTCATATTTTTCCCGTGAATTATAGATGACTCCCCTTAAATAGTAGAATTCAGGCTCTTCAGGATACCTCGATATGGCATCCTCTGTTTGCTTCATGGCTTCCTTATCATCCTTCATAAGCAGGAGAATGCTGATGTGCTTCTGCAACACAGGCTTGCTTTCGGGCGATGTCAGCAGGGCTTCCCTTGTCTTGCCAAGGGCTTCAGCAAGTTCATTTCTACTGATACAGGCATCCGCCTCGGCTAGCAATGACTGAATTTTTACATTATCCTGGGCATACATCACCGCCGGAAACAGCGTGAGTAACATGAACAGCGTGTACCTGGTTAAGTTTCGCAATGTTAATCAGTTAAATTGTACGGATGAATATACAAAAAATGAGAATACAACAAAAAAATAATTATTGTATTCACATCTGATATTATACGTGAAGAAATGAAAAGCGTCTACTATTTAACCAGTTTTTTGAAGTCACTGGCAAGAAATCCATCCGGATTCTTATCGCTGATCTTGTGATAATCGAAATAATAGAATTTTGCATCCGCCGCCCCGATAATCACATTATAACACCGCGCATCAATTTTAGTACCTTCCGGACCAACCTTATGCAAAAAAACCACATTGGGATCATTATCCTTGATGGCCTGTTCAATATCCTCAGCAGTTACCAGTTTGAATTTATATGGATAAACCTTTTTAATTTTAGCCTCTGTATTTACGTCAGCCCCTAACTCCTCCTTCAAAACATAAAAAGTTTTATCCTTGATTTCCTGAATGTTCTCATTATAATGCTTGAATACATTTGCGGATACGATTTCTGGTTGTTCCCTGATCAATTTGGCGTGATTTTGCATAAATCTCAGAATTATAGCCAGTTTATAAGCATACCGGTCTTCCTCAACATCGTAAAAGGCTAATGGTACCGAAGCAATGTCGGGCATCTCGTTCAACCTGAAATAATCACCACCGAGCGATAACTGCAAAAAACGATATTCCGCATCGGTTTTGTCATTTTCAAAGGTAACCCTTGACATATAAATAAATGAGAACTGCGGATCGAGCCGCTTCTTGTCAAAGTCCTTACTCGAAATGAAATCATATTCGGTAATCTTCCACTCCTGCTCCATCACCTTCTTCATAATGGAATTATACTCCATCAGCGGATTTTCTTCGAGCACAACAAGCGTTTTAGTCGTAAAAAATGCGGCAATATCCTGCCGGGAGGGGATTACACTTTGCGCGTAAGGGGTCAATACTGAGAACAGTATGAAAACGGTCAATACGATTGCTTTGATTTTCATTATTACGGTATATTTTTTGGGAAATATAGCGGATTTCTTTCATTGAACTTCCGTAAATACATAAACTTCATTTGTTTTTGCTTTTTATTGTTCAACCCGGCAAATTCATCGTGCAATTCGGGATCACCCATGAGCAGAATTTCAATGCTTTGCACATCATAATCCATTATATTGCCCGTTTTAAAATCGAGCAGGTATTGCTTTAATTCCGTATTTCCCGACCCTCCATAAGGTGAAGAATAGGGGCTGTAAGGATCATAAGGATAACCGCCGTAAGGATACCCGTAACTGCTGTAATACGGACTCCCGTAATTGCTATAGGTGGTTAAACTGGCCACAAAATGACAAATGTTGCCCACTATTGTGATCCTGTAAAAATCATCATTTACGTTCACATACAACACACCGTTCTTTGAATACCCCCAGATATTCTTACTATTTATCTCAAGTTTTGATCCCAGGTTATCATAAACCTCAAGCTTTTTTTCCTGAAGGATCCGATCATAAAAATCGGGGTCATCGTAAGGCACTGTAGTGATGATCTGTGATTTTGCAACAGGTTTGTTCAGTCTAACCTGGTCGAAATTCAGAAACAGTCCTTCTACAAATTTGAACCCCGGTGAATACTTCACAAATTCGGATGAGGTATCTGCCTGTGAAAACACGTTGTTACAAATGCCTGCCAGAAGAACGAATATCCAAAATCCATTCTTATGCATAATAGTACTGATAATTCTTCCGGGTGAAACCCGGTCAATTTTTCCGGTTGCTTGCATAAATAACATTTAAGAAACATTTACCAGTTCTGAAACGTAAGTACAAAAGTACTCATGTCAAATCAGAAATCAAAAATCGAGCCAAGAGTTCGTCAAATTTTTAATCACTTTTATAACAGATTTTATTTCATTAAATATTTAGTATATTTAACTTCGGTATCAAGATTCCGGAGAGTCAATTAACATTCAATATTAACCTGATGAATCCCCTTTATATTTTTCTTGAACGGTTGACCAAAAAACTCGAACTTCAGGCGGATCTTGATGTAGTTAACAAATTGCTCATTGTTTATTTTGTAAATTTTACCGGAATTGCAATCAATCTTTTGTTTGCTATCCTTGCTCTTATCTCCGGAAATTATTCACTGGCAGTTTTCCTGTTTTCGGCTACTGCCATATTGATACTCTCCCTTATCTTTTTCCATTATACAAGGCGTAAAAACCTCAGCAAGATATTCCTTACTCTTGTCACGGCTTTTGTGTTTTTTTATTTATTGTACACCGGGGGAACAGAAGGATCAGGACATTTCTGGCTCCTGCTTTTTCCTGTTTTTTCCATACCCCTTTTTGGGATCAGGCGGGGAAACTGGGTCTCATTCCTGTTTTTTGTTGCCTTAGTTCTATTTCTTGTCTTTCAGTCCCGGCTCAGTATTATACATCCGTATAGTCTCGCCTATGCCGTCAGGCTGGTCTTTGCCTATGCTGTAATTCACCTGCTGGTATACCTGAATGAATACCTTCGTTTCCATAATTACCACGTTATGGAAAGAACGATCATTGAATCAAAAAATGAGACCCGGCAAAAAGATGACTTCCTGTCAAAGCTTTCACACCAGATCAGGACCCCCCTCAATAACCTTACGGTGGTATCCAACCTGGTGAACAAATCAAAACTTGATTCAGAGCACCGTGATCTCTTTGATACAATCCTGGCCTCCACAATAAACCTGATCAATGTTGTCAACAATATCGTCAAGGTATCCGAGGTGAAAATTGAAAAGGAACTCAGCAGCCAGGTCAATTTCGACCTGCATTCCTCAATTGACAATACGCTGAAACTTTTCAGGGATCAGCATAAAGACAGGCTGGAAATAAACCTGCATGCTTCAAGGGCAATAAGGACAACCTACCTGGGTGACCCTATCCGTGTCAAACAGATATTTCTGAATATTATCGAAAACATCATCAAGGCTAATTCAACAGGTAAACTATCCATCGAAATAGTGATCGATGTATCTGACGACCATGAATCGGATACTTCCGTATCATTCGAAATTCGTTGTCCCCAGCTGCAGCTTGAATCGGATGACTATGGAAATTATTATACCCGTGCCGGCACTGACCAGATTAAAGATGGAACTTACCAGCCCGAGGATTACTTCATTGATTTTACAATTGCAAAGAAGATTATTGAATACTATGGAGGGGAATTCAAAATAGTCTCCGATGAACAACAAACCACGCTGAGCTTTGGGTTTGTGCTGAAAAAAGGATCTATCGGTATTCAAAAACCGGAATTGGAAAAAGAAACCACCCAGCTGCTTCAGACGAAGGTTAGGGTTGAATTAAAAAATGCCAATATTTTGCTTGTGGAGGACAATCAAATCAACCAGAAAATCATTATACTCAGCCTTAAAAACATGGTTAAGAATATTGATATTGCGAATAACGGAAAGGATGCCCTGGATAAATTCGGTACCTCAAAATATGACCTGATCCTTATGGATATCCAAATGCCTGTTATAAACGGCATTGTGGCCACTAAAAAGATCCGCGAACTGGAAGCTACTTCGAACACGCAAACTCCGATTATAGCCATCACTGCAAATGCCTTGTCGGGTGACAAGGAGACCTGCCTTGCCGCCGGTATGAATGACTACATCAGTAAGCCCTTCCAGGTGGAGGTGCTAGTTAATAAAATGAAAGCTCTTCTGGAAAATTAATTAATTTGAAGATTTGAAAATTTGAAAATGGTGATTAACGACACCATATTTAAAGAAACATTAGCCGCGTCAGCCACATTTTCAAATTTTCAAATTATCTGATTTTCAAATTAATTTGTTTCCTAAAAATCAATCTTTATACCGATAACCAGGATATCATCCACCTGCTCCTGCTGGCCACGCCATTCCATTACATTGTTCTCGAGGATCTCGTGTTGTTTATCCATGGGCAGTCGGTGAAGATTAAGCAAAAGATGCCTGAAACGTCTGTATTTGTATTTCTTCCCGTCGGGT
>JBGSSA010000233.1:0-26047 GCA_041737295.1 Bacteroidales bacterium
TCAATTTCAACCCGGCTTCCCGGAATACAGGCATTTACTGCGTCCGGAAGCACCAGGATCGGCAATCCCTGGTTGATGGATGAACGGAAGAAAATGCGCGAAACAGATTTTACAAGTATGGCCTTAATGCCGGCTGCTGCAAATCCTACAGCCGGATGCTCCCTGGAACTGCCACAGCCAAAATTTTCACCGCAGACGATGACATCTCCCTTTTTCACATTGGAGGCGAATTGCCCGTCAAATCCTTTCAACAGGTGGGGTAGAATTTTTGCCGGGTCAGCACTGTTTATTTCATATGTAAGGTTTCCTGCAAACATCTGGTCGGTATTCAGATTATCTGCATCCCTGTAATTCCAGACTCCATGGCTGTATCGATCCTCTCCCGGATTAATACTGATCGTCTCTGTCTGTTTTACATGAAACGGGAACCGGTGTGTCTGACCGTTTTTTTTCACGGAGGAGATCATTCCGTTTATTGCCGAAAGGGCCACAGTGGCCGGGGAGGCCAGGTATATGAATGTTTTGGGATTCCCCATTCTGCCCAAAAAGTTCCGGTTTGCAGTGGATATAATATTGATACCGTCAGGAGGTATTCCCTGGCCTGTACCAAGGCATGGACCACAGGAAGGCGTCAGGATATTGGCCCCGGCCTTTAAAAATATTTCGGCCAATCCCTCCTGCACTGCCTGAAGATAAATTTCGCGTGATGCCGGTGTTATCAGCAGTTGCACGCCGGGGGCTACTTTTTTATTTTTAAGGATGCCTGCGGCAACACGCAGGTCCTCGATCCTGCCGTTGGTGCAGGTGCCGATTAATGCCTGTGATACAGGAATACCTCTTACTTCATCGATGGATTTCACATGATCCACATGATGAGGACATGCCGCCAGGGGATAGAGCAGGTTCAGGTTTATTTCATATTCCTTTACATAAACTGCATCCGGATCAGCCCAGATTCCGGTATACTTTTTACCCAGTTGTTCGGACAGAACCTCATCAGCAGGGAAAACTGCGTTTTTCGCCCCCATTTCCGAGGCCAGGTTGGCGATTGTCATGCGATCCGCTACAGCAAGGGCAGAAACCCCGTCTCCATGGTATTCAACCGACATATAGTCTGCTCCCGACGAGCCGATCATGCCAATGATATACAGCGCAAGATCCTTGGCATAGACTCCCCTGGGCAGTTTTCCATGAAGGATGATCTTAATGGAATCAGGCACTCTGAACCATGTTTCACCCTGTTTCCACAGTCCTGCTGTCTCGGTCCTGTCAATCCCGGTAGCCATGGCATTAAACGCCCCGGCCGTGCAGGTATGACTGTCGCTGCCCACTATGATCATCCCGGGCCGGGCGTATTTTTCCATAAGCTGATGGCAAATGCCATCCCCGGCATCATGAAATTTCCGGATTCCCTGGTCTTTTACAAAATTCCGGATTTGCTGGTAATCATTTGCCAGTTTGCTGTTGGTTGGAGGCGCATTATGATCGAGTACAATAAGGAGCTGGTCAGGATTAAATACCCGTTTACCCCCCATTTTTCTGAATGTACTTTCAATGCTGGATGTATTATCATGGGTAAGAATTATATCCGGCTGACGGAAAACAATATCCCCGGCCGGAGCCCCGAATATTTTCTCTGCAAATGTTTTACCTTTCATATCGATAGTTATAATAACAATAAATCGCCCGTTTTGTATATGCTCATCTGTACAGGGGAAAACGGATCGAGAGATGCCTGTTTATTATTTCTTTTGTTCAGAATTGTGCTTTTTTCAAGATCAATGACTACAACATCCCGGTTTTCAAGCTCCAGGTTGCTGAGATCCTTGTAAGTCATTACCGGAAATCCTGCGTTAATTGCATTGCGTTCATAAATTGCACCAAATGACCGAGCCAGGATAGCCCTGTTCTGCAATGATTTAAAACAGTCAACGGCCTGTTGCCTGGAACTTCCGGAACCAAAGTTTTTCCCTGTAATAATGATGTCCCCTGCCTCCGATTGTTGTGCATAATTTTCCCAGCCCTTCAGGTTTCCAAAAGAAAATTTGCCCATCTCGTTTATATCGGTAATTGCCAGGTGCCTGTTATGATAGATCATGTCCGTATCGATATTATCCTGCATAACCAGCCATACCTTCCCTTCAAGAATTGTATCCTTTTCTTCGCGCGTTGTTTTCCTTTCCCCGACAGTTCTTTTTAGGCTGACAGGTACATTGAAAAAAGTCGGCTTTTCGGGAATATCATCCGCGGTTGTTATATGTCCGGCAACTGCAGAGGCCGCAGCAGTAGAGACCGAAGAAAGATACACAAGGCCCTTCCCCTGCTTGCCTTCGAAATTCCGGTTCCCTGTGCTTACCGTGGATTCCCCGGGGCCATTCTGCCCGATTTGTCCGGATGCACATCCGGCACATCCTGCGTTTCCGAAAAGCACGCCCGCTGATTTGAAATTTTCGATCAGGCCTTCCTCCAGGCATGCCTTCCAGATCTCATCCGTGGCGGGAACAATTTTCAGCACCACACCGGGTGCAACTTTTTTCCCCTGCAATATGCGGGCAGCCTCGCGCATATCTTCCATCCTTCCATTCGTACAGCTGCCGATAAATACGGAGTCGATCTTGGTACCCTTAATTTCTTTCACGGGCACCGCATGATGCGGTTGCCCGGGCAGAGATACAACCGGAGAATACAATTCAATGTCCAGCACATGCTCCTCAAGATAGCGGGCATCCACATCAGCATAAACCGCTTCAACAGGCGAATAGGATCGTGATTCACAATACCGGATCACTTCATCCGACGGGGGAATAATTATAGCAATTGCCCCCATTTCAGTGGCCATGGATGAAATCGTTATCCGTTCATCCAGCGATAGCTTTTTTACCTCATCCCCATATAATTCAACGACATATCCCAGCATGCCATCCGCACCAAATTTTTTCAGAAGATTCAGGGCGATATCCTTGGCAGTGACATCAGGTGGCCTGTCCCCTGTGAAACTGATCTTTACGGATTCAGGAACCTTAAACCATACCGATCCCCTCGACCAGGCAGCTGCGATATCCCGGTCTCCCATGCCCTGCCCGAATGCCCCGATCGCTCCCAGGATATTGGCATGGGAATCGGTAGAAACAAGTGTACAGCCCGGAAGCGCCAGTCCTTCATCCATCGCGAGATGGGTACCTATTCCCGTATGGATATCATAAACATGGATACCGTTCTCACGGGCATATATACGGCACTTTTGCTGATTGGCAGCATAAAGCTGATCCGATCCGGTCGGATTGCAATCAAATGTGAAAAAGGTCTTGTTGCTGTCCTGAACCGAAAGATTATTCACCTGCAGGTTATTGACAACCCCTGCACCACCAAAATCCCTTGCCAGTCTGACATCGATGACGACATCCACTATTTCTCCGGGTACCACCTTTGCTTTGCCTGAATGTGCAGCCAGTATTTTTTCGATTATTGTCATAAGGAGGATTTACGATTTACGAATTACGATTTACGATTTACGATTTACGATTCTTAAATGGTAAAAATGTCATAAAATCAGCATGATGAACGATATACGCTTCAACAGACCGTTTAACAAGGTCCCCTTCCGCAGCATGTGCAGCAATAATATGGCATACTTCAGGCGGCACACCGCATTGCTCGGCCAACGATACACCCGAAAAAGGGTGGCGCAGATATTCCCCGTATTTACCCTGAAAAGATTTTCCGCTGTCATCCAGTTCATATTCAAGCATCTTACCCACATCCGCCAGAATGGCTCCGGCTATCAACACGTCCATATTCACGGGTAGTTCATTTTTAAAAAACTCAATGAACTTGAGTCCGCTTTCCCGTGCAATATGCACCACCGCCCGCTTGTGATCCATAAAGCTCACGTTGAGGTTGGGTCCTGCCAGCAGGGTAAACGGTATTTTATGCAGGTCGTCAGGGGTAAGTACACTTTTTTGAAGCGCCAGTTCCCAGGTTTTTGCGGTCTTCTCCCGAAGTTCAGGATCCTGTATCCATTCCAGCTCAGGCCAGAGTTCTTTTACACTTTCTGCCAATGACATACTCATTTTTTTGATTTTACTGATTTCGTCTCTCCTTGTCCCTCGTCACTTTCCTGATAATTTCATCGCCCATCTGCAGGGTTGATGCTGCTCCGTGTTTTAACGCATCCGGACTTCCCTTCATTTTCATCATATCATAGGTGCGAACGTTACCTTCGAAAATAACCCCCGCAACGGCTTTTTTTATTTTTTCCGAAATGGCATATTCATCCAGGTATTCAAGCATCAGGCATGCGGATTCGATCATGGCAATCGGATTCACTATTGAAACCGGATAATCGGCATATTTTGGCGCCGATCCATGGGTAGGTTCGAAAACCGCCACCGATTCTCCGATATTGGCACTGCATGCAAAACCCAGTCCCCCGATCAGGCCGGCAAAACCATCTGATACTATGTCGCCGAACATGTTACCGGCTACAATAACACCATAGTCCTCAGGGTTTTTAGTAAGCCACATCATCTGTGCATCGATGTTTGTATTCCACAACTGAATATGGCTGTATTCCTTTTGCATCGTACGGGCCATTCTGTACATCATGCCAGAGGTCTCCCGGATCACATTCGGCTTTTCACAAAGGGTTACCGATTTATATCCGTTTTTATCCGCATGCTCAAAGGCAGCACGAAGGATACGTTCGGTTGCCTTTTTGGTAAAAATGCGTGTTGAAACAGCAATCTCCTCTTTCGGGACATTTCCAAAGTTCTTCCTGAAATTGGGATGGGAATTCAATGCTTCATAGACAATCCCTTCCGGATGGCTCCATTCCACGCCGCAATACAAGCCCTCGGTATTTTGCCTGAATATGACCACGTCTACTTCCGGTTCTTCAATTTCTCCGCCGGGTCCCCGCCGGATGAAATTGAGCGGGTTGCCCCTGTATGTCCGGCATGGCCGGATGCATATATCCAGGTTGAATAGCTGACGCATGCTGACAATTGGACTGGCATACACAAAACCCTTGCCCTTTAATTCATCTGCCAATTCTGATGCGGCTTCTTCCTTGGGTTTGGATGTAATGGCCCCAAACAGTCCGACGCGGTGTTTTTTAAGAAGTTCAATGGTCCTGTCGGGCAGCGCATTTCCCTCGCGGCACCAGAAATCCCATCCGATGTCGCCATGTATGTACTCCGCATCAAATCCCGCCGCATTCAATACCCTGATTGCTTCATCCATTACTACCCGGCCAATTCCATCGCCCGGCATGGTTACGATTGTGTGTTTCGCCATGATTTTTACTTTTAGTTTTATCTTTTAGATTTTCACTGATTTTCGTTTTTCACCTGGTAGACCGCATCTATTACAGTTCCGTCCACCCACTTGATCGCCGCCACGATCTTATCGGTAAACACCGGCTTTTGGGGACGTCCGCAAATGGCTTCCGCCTCTTCCTTCAATTCCCTGATTGTCCGGAGAGGTAAACCCGAATCTTTTACTTTTTCAATAAGATCTGTCCGGAGCGGATTTATTGCAATTCCCCTTTCCGTTACAATGACATCGATCAATTCGCCCGGGCCGCAGAGGGTGGTCACATGGTCAATGATAACCGGTATCCGGTCGCGGAACAGGGGAAGCGGGAGGATCACATTTTTTGAGAACAGGCAATTCTGCCAGCCTCCGATTCCATGTAACAGGTATCCATCAGAATGGGTTACCACATTGGCATTGAAACCGAGGTCCACCTCCGTGGCCCCCAGGATCGCCACATCCACCATACTGGCAAAATTGCCCTTGCTATGGTAATTATAACTTGAAAACGGGCTTGTCATCACATGCCGGGGATTATCGCGAATGGACCGCACACCCTCCAGGTCGAAGGTTTGGCCATCGAGAATGTATTCCACGAGTCCTTCTTCCAGCATATTCACCAGGTACTTGTTGCTCCCGCCCCTGGCAAACCGTGCCTTTATCCCTTTTTTCCGCATGATGTCACCGAAAAAATTGCCAATGGAGAGCGCTGTCCCCCCCGCTCCGGCCTGGAATGAAAAACCATCCTGAATTATGCCTGCCGCTTCGCAGAATCGCGCGGTTAATTCAGCTATAAACAGGCGGTCGGGACTTTTGGTGACCTCAGTAGTTCCCGATACGATTTTTTCCGGAATCCCTACCTTATCCACCTTTACTGTGAAATCCACATAGTTTCCGGGAATCTGCCAGGGAATACAGGGAAAAGGCACAAGGTTATCCGTTATAACAATCACCCGGTCGGCATATTGTGCATCCCCCAGTGCAAAGCCCAGGGAACCGCTTGCCGAGGGACCATTTACCCCGTTGGCATTTCCGAAAGGATCTGCGCTGCCGGCACCGATTATGGCGATGTCTATTTTTACTTCTCCATCCTGTACAGCCTGGTACCGGCCACCATGGGAGCGGAGCACTGCGGTCTTTTTCATCTTACCTTCTGAACAGTAGCGGCCAAGAGGGCCGTTCATACTTCCTTCAATATGGCTGATGGTCCCATCATCGAGGTACTTCAGCAGGTAGGCGTGGCATGAAAAAGAAGCGGACGGAAACCAGCAGAGGTTTTTCACCCCGAGTTCGCTTGCGCAATCAAACACCATATTGGCAACAAGGTCACCTTCCCTGAAATGATGATGGGTGGAAAGTGTCATCCCGTCCCGTAAACCGGCTTTTACAAGGGCTTCTTTCAGGGAAGCCACCAATTTGTTTCCATCTGCAGGATAATCCATATTGGAGGTAAGACGGGGACCGTGCCTCTTGCCAGCCGGCATATACTTACCCACTCCTTTAAACGGTATAGCAGGCTGGCCATTGATATGATCGGGCACCATGCGGCCGGCAGCGTTTTTGACCAGTTTCTCACGCATGATCTTCCCTCCATTGTTTTGTAATGAGTTTTGCCTGTTCTGCCTGCCTGATGATACGGAGTGACCTTTTCACAACCGGGGGGTCAATCATTTTCGATTCTATTGCAACCACCCCCAGGCCTTCACTTTCAGCCTTTTCAAATGCCAGTAAAATCTTCCGGGCCTTTTTTATTTCCATATCATCAGGTAGGTAATTTTTGTGGATCACAGGCACTTGCCTGGGATGTATGCATCCCATACCCGTAAACCCGAGCGATTTAGATTCTTTTACATTCCGCGCCAGGGCTTCCATGTCATCAATATCCGAAAAAACCGAATCAATCGGTTGTATTCCGGCGGCACGGGCAGCATTTACAACCATGCACCGGGCGAAAAAGGATTCACGTCCTTCAGGTGTTCTCTGCACCCCGATATCCGCAGTATAATCTTCCAAACCAATGGCCAGGGCAACCACATTGTGCGAGGCAGCAGCAATATCAGCTGAATTTAACACACCGGCAGCCGATTCAATAATGGGCATCAGATGAATTGTTGAATTCTCATGCCCCAGTATGGCGGAAATAGCCTCATCCACCTGGGTTACCTGGATGGCAGACTCGCATTTAGGTATAAGAATCAGGTTTACAGGATGCGGAATTACAAATTTCAGATCTTCCAGTCCCGCAGGAAGCTGATTGATCCTTACCATCCGCTCTGCTCCGTAGAAATCAACCTGTCGCAGGGCATTTCGCACAAGAAACCTTGCCTCGTATTTTCTGTCGGGTGCCACCGAATCCTCGAGATCGAGAATGATACCGTGGCATCCATATATACCGGCATTGATCATAAGTTTCGGATTATTTCCGGGAAGATATAAACGGGATACCCTTTCCGTATCGCGGGCAGTGATATACAGATTTTGCGGCAGAACCGGCAAAAGATATTCCCGTTCGGTTTTGACCTGTTTCCGGATGACTGCCTCAATACGGGCTGCCAGCACAAAGGGAAGTGCCCCGCGATCCTCAATTTCAAGAAGGGCATTGGTGATGCCGTAAAATGCCAGCATTTCCTTGCACAGCCTCATGATGTCAGTCCCGTAAAGCGACTTTACCTTACTTTTGAGGGTGATTACATTTTCTTTGTTCCTGGTGTGTCCCAAACTGACAAAGCAATCTGAACGTATACCATCACCCCTGTTTCCTGCAATTTTGGTTATAGCCATAGTATATTCTGAAAACATGGAAAATGTACTGAAATTGTACCATCAAAACCCTGATTGTTATCATTTCATCATTTTTTAACCGGCGGGTATAGTATCCTGTTTTTTTATCATAATTTTGGTATGCTTACTCTAAATCCAACTCATAAACACATGAAAAAGATAATTGTATTCAAACGTATCATCATGAATTCCCTGTTTCCGGTTTTTTTGGCATGTATTAGTCTTGCTATTCAGGCCCGGAACCTGCCTGAAAAGGATGTGATTAATACAACGGAAGGTCCTGCCGAAATCACTTTCATCGGACACGGGTCACTCATGATTGTGTTTCAGGGTAAGGTGGTTCATGTAGACCCGTTTGGCATGCAGACGGATTATTCGGTTCTGCCCAGGGCAGATCTGATCCTCATCACCCATGAACACGGGGATCATCTTGATTTAAAGGCCGTTCAGGCAATAAAACAAGACAATACCCAGGTCATGTATACTGAAAAATGTGCAGGTTCTCTATCAGGAGGAATAGTGATGCATAACGGGGATACCCAGCTGTACGGTCCATTCAAAATAGAGGCGGTGCCGGCATACAACCTGGTCAATGGTCCGCAGGCCGGAATGGTATACCATAAAAAGGGAGATGGTAACGGATACATTCTTACAATGGGCAACCTGCGGGTATATATCGCCGGGGATACTGAAAATACCCCGGAAATGAAGGCCCTGAAAAATATAGATGTAGCCTTTTTACCTATGAACCTGCCTTATACAATGACTCCGGAAATGGTGGCAGATGCGGTGGTGGCTTTTAAACCAAAGATCCTTTATCCGTATCATTTCGGTGAGACAGATACCCAAAAACTTCTCGACCTGCTGAAAGACCAGAAAGGAACTGAGATACGGATAAGGAAGTTGAAATAGGGCAGGTCCGGCTTTTATTTCATCAACTTCAATCCGTGGTCAATTCTGCGGATGGTTTCGTCTTTCCCGATCATTTCGAGGATATCGAACAGGTGAGGACCCATGCCGGAACCTACCACCAGGAGCCTGAGGGGTGCCATCACCCGGCCAAAGCCTATTTGCTTTTCTTCTACATATAGTTTTACAAGCGATTCAAGACTTTCAGACCGGAATTCAACTGCCTGAAAAAGCAATTTCTTAATATCCTCCATAAGGGCAGGAGTTTCGCTTTTCCAAACCTTCTTTTGCTGCTGGGGATCATAGGTCGCGGGTGCCTGGAAAAAATAGGCAGCCTGTTCCCACAAATCCTGTGGAAAAACCATCCTCTCCCTCACAAGGGACACAACCCGGCTGAGAAAACCGGGGTCAGTTTTAATTCCTTTCTTTTCTATGACAGGCATTACCAGCAAGGCTAATTCTTCATCAGTTTGGTTTTTCAGGTATTGCTGATTATACCATTTGGCTTTCTCCGGGTCAAACCGGGAACCTGATTTGCCAACACGGTCAAGGGTGAAAGCCTCTGCCAGTTCATCGAGCGAAAACAATTCACGTTCAGTGCCAGGATTCCAGCCAAGGAAGGCAAGCAGATTAACCACCGCTTCGGGGAAATAACCCGATTCACGGTACCCGGACGATATCTCTCCGGTTTCCGGATCTTTCCATTGGAGGGGGAAAACGGGGAATCCCAGCTTATCTCCGTCACGCTTGCTGAGTTTACCCTGTCCGCCCGGCTTCAGGATAAGGGGAAGATGTGCAAATTCGGGCATTTCAGCTTCCCATCCGAATGCCTTGTATAACAATATATGGAGGGGAAGGGATGGCAGCCACTCTTCACCGCGGATCACGTGGGAGATTTTCATCAGGTAATCATCCACAACGTTGGCCAGGTGATAGGTAGGTAAACCGTCGGCCTTGAATAACACCTTGTCATCAAGCAGGGATGAACTGAAAACTACCTCTCCCCGGATCAGATCCATTGCCTTTACCTCTTCATTTTCAGGCATTTTAAACCGGATCACATAGGGTGATTTTGAATCGATCAGGTCCTTTACCGCTGCCGGGGTTAATGATAATGAATTCTGCAATCCGGCCCGTGTGGATGCATCATATTGAAAGAGTTTACCCTGTGATTCGTATTCTTTTCTCAGGGAATTAAGGTCTTCAGGGGTATCAAAGGCATAATATGCGTTTCCACTCTCAAGCAGCACATCAGCATATCTCCGGTATACATCTCTTTCACTCTGACGATAAGGCGCATAGGGCCCCCCCTTATCGGGACCCTCGCTATAATGAAGGCCACACCAGGCAAGAGATTCCATGATATACCCTTCCGCATCGGCAACATACCGGCCCTGGTCCGTATCTTCTATGCGAAGGATAAAATCGCCATTGTACTTTTTTGCAAACAGATAGTTGAACAGGGCAGTTCTTACGCCGCCTATGTGGAGCGGGCCTGTGGGACTGGGAGCAAAGCGAACGCGTACTCTTCTTGACATTATCTTGGGTTTTTGCAAAGGTAGAAAGATTCCGGATACTCGATGCCGGGGGCTGGAAATCCCTTATCTTTGTTCTTTTATCATAATTCATTATTCATCCCATGAATTCCGGTTTCCCCTTACAAGAATACTACACCAGAATATATAGAACATACGATCTCGTGAACCGGATGTTTACATTCGGGCAGGACAGGAAATGGCGACGGCATACAATTGAGGTATGTCTCAAGTCCAATCCGAAAAAAATCCTCGATTTATGTTGCGGCACGGGTGATCTTGCCCTGGGAACTGCCATGGCATCCAAACGGCCAATAAGCATAACCGGGTTTGACCTTAATGCCGGTATGCTTGAAGTTGCCAAAAACAAGGCAAAACTGCTCGGTATCCAATCCGTGGATTTCCGCCAGGGAGATGCCGGTTCCATCCCGTTTGCCAACCACGAATTTGATGCGATCACCATCGGATTCGGATTCAGGAACCTGATATGGCAGAATCCAAACCAGGCTGCACACCTGGAGGAAATGAGCAGGCTCCTCAAACCAGGGGCGAGGTTGCTGATCCTTGAAAGTGCCGTACCTGAAAATGCCGTTATCAGTTTTTTCTACCGTGTTTACCTCAGGGTTGTACTGGTTCCTTTGGGAGGAATTTTATCAGGTGATTGGAAAGCGTATCGCTATCTCGCCGGATCCTCTTCGGGCTTTTACGACTTTTCAACCCTCAAAAGCATGATGGAACCGTATAAGTTAATCCTGCATTCGGAAAGAAAATATTTGTTTGGTTCGGTAAACCTTCTCATCGCCACAAAGAAAGGAACTTAATCTTTACAGGTTGTTTAGTGTAAAAGTGATTTATTATCTTTACGCCATGATTGAACAACTGAATCATTTCTGCAAAGGCACCTTTATCAGCTATCTCGGAATTGAATTCCTGACATACGGCGAAAATTTTATTGAAGCATCCATGCCGGTCGATAATAAACTCCAGCCCATGGGTTTGTTGCATGGTGGTGCTTCCCTGGCACTGGCCGAGACTATTGCCAGCGCCGGTTCTTTTTTGTTCGTCGATCCGGAGAAATATGATGTTTTTGGTTTGCAGGTATCGGGTAACCACGTTTCAACCATCAATTCAGGAACTGTATTTGCCCGGGCTGAAATTATCCATAAAGGCCGCTCAACTCATCTATGGGATGTAAAGATCAGCGATGAAAAGGGTAAACTTATTTCTGTTGCCAGGGTTACTATGATGATCATGAAAAAGAACAAATAGCCTTTTAATGCAGGATGTATTACAAAATAAAGGAACTTTGTTAAAGGCATTGCAGGTATGCCTGGATAAAAAACTCAATTTCGCGGCATACAGGCTGCCGGGTAAATCTGAAATTACTGTTGTTATTCAGCGTGATCAGGAGATCCGTGAATTGAAAAACCTGGTCATCAACTTTCCTCATAAAGGTTTTTTAATAACCCCCTTTTCCCGTGAGACAGGGGACAAAACGTTTCTTATCCGTCCTGATTATGTTCTGCGAAATTGCATCAGTGATCAGCAGATGAATGAGATCATGTGCCTGCCTAACCTACCTGTCCATGTGATTGAAAGCAATCAAACCGAGGAGACGCGGAAGGATCAGTATATCAGCCAGATTGAAAATATTATAGAAAGAATATCGGATTCAGAATTTGAAAAGGTAGTGCTTTCAAGGGTAAAAACGGTAAAGGGAAATTACACGTCAAGGCTGACCGGAATATTTAATTCGCTCTGTGAAACTTACAATCATGCCTTCGTTTACCTGTTTTGTGTAAATGGAAATTGCTGGACCGGTGCCTCCCCTGAACCTTTTGTGTGTTCGAAAGACGGCTCGCTTATTACTGTATCATTGGCTGGAACCCGCCCCTATGTGGCCAAAAACATGGATATCGGCAACTGGAACCGGAAAGAGCTGCTTGAACAGGAGTATGTCACCCGCCACATAGAAAAAGTTTTAATCGAATTTTCAGTCAGGGACTACCATAAAAACGGTCCTTATACATCCCGGGCCGGAAATCTTTCCCACTTACGAACCGATTTTATATTCTCAGTTGAATCCGCAGGTTCTAAACTGCCTTTGCTGATCAATGCATTGCACCCTACTCCTGCCGTTTGTGGCATGGCATCCGGAAAAGCCATGGATTTCATTCGCTCTGCTGAAAAGCACAGCAGGGAATATTACACCGGCTTCCTGGGTCCTGTTGGCATTGATGATCTTTTGCATCTCTATGTAAATCTTCGCTGCATGAAGGTACTTGATAATCAGCTGTTGTTGTTTATAGGGGGAGGAATTACACACGATTCAGTACCTGAGGAAGAGTGGGAAGAGACTGAAATAAAGGCAGATACGCTATTATCCGTTTTGCATCAAATCAAATAGATGCCTCATCCGACCCAACATATTTCTGACCTGGCTGAAATATGCAGCCTGAAAGGAATCAAACACATAGTTATTTCTCCGGGATCACGGAGTGCACCGTTGATCCAGTCATTTTACCGGGTTTTCGGTGAGGATTGCATCAGCATAGTAGATGAACGGAGTGCTGGCTACTTTGCACTCGGAATTGCTGAATATACACGAAATACGGTTGTTTTGATCTGCACATCCGGCACAGCCGTTCTGAATTATGGCCCGGCTATTGCCGAGGCATATTACCAGGGGATCCCGTTGCTGGCTATAACGGCCGACAGGCCCCGTGAACTTATCGATCAACAGGATAACCAGACCCTTCACCAGCCAGGTGTTTATGCTAACTATATAAAGGGTAGTTTTGACCTGCCCCAGGTTATCAATTCCGACGACGATCTCTGGTACGCTCACCGTTTGATCAATGAGGCGGTGGATCTGACTCTTGCACCCTGCCAGGGTCCTGCACAGATCAACGTACCGCTAACTGATCCCCTGTATGATGAATTGCCTCCACCTTCATCACCTGTCCGGATTATCAGCCAGGCAACTCCGGAAATTGAACTTCACCTATCGGGTGAATTGCTTCAGGAATGGAAGCAGGCGAATAAGATCATGATCATTCATGGACAGGACCATCCCGGCTCATTGGTTACTCCTTTCCTTCAATCAATTTCTGAAGACAACAGGGTGATTGTCATGGCCGAAAACATTTCCAATATTCCGGGGAAGAACATAATCCGGAATTCAAATCTTGTACTTTCGCAAAACCGCAGATCAAGCCCTGTATACCCCGATCTTATCCTCCATAGCGGAGGACAGGTAGTTTCCAAGGCCCTGACCGGTTACCTGAGAAGGGCTGTTAACGTAAAGTGCTGGCGGATAGGAAATGATCACACACTCATCGACACGTTCAAACAGGTCACGCGGCGGGTCCCCTTTCCGGCATACGCGGTTTACAAGGCACTGGCCGGAGAAAAGATACCAAGCGCCGATTCGTCATACAGGGATTCATGGCTTAAAATAGCCAAAACAAGCGATTTCCGGGCGCTGCAGTTCATCCGGGACATACCATTCAGTGATCTGAAGGTGTTTAGCCGCGTATGCATGTCTCTGCGTCCGGAAATGATACTGGTACCCGGAAACAGCAGCATAATCCGTTATGTACAATTATTTGACGATGGGTTACACAGGGAATGCTTTGGCAACCGGGGTGTTTCAGGAATTGACGGGTCTTTGTCATCTGCTGCCGGAATAGCATTTGCTTCCGGAAAATTAACAATCGCCATCCTGGGAGATCTTGGATTTATATATGATTCTAACGGCCTATGGAACAATCAGCTGCCCCCGAACCTTCGGGTTCTTGTTATTAACAATGGCGGCGGGGGTATTTTCCACATTCTGAAAGGCCCTTCCGGGCAACCATCATTTAAAAAGTTTATCGAGGCAAATCACGCCGTCGATCTTCAGAAACTGAGCGCTGCCTATAGCCTTGGTTATTTTTATGCAGAGGATGAAACCTCACTGCGTGCACAATGGGAGGAATTTCTTGCGGATAGCGGAAGAGCCGCTGTTTTTGAAGTAAAAACCGACTCCGTTCTTAGTGCATCTGTCTTCAGAGATTTGATGCAACTATCACAATGAAACTGAAAAACTGATACCATGAATGCTGCCAGAACCTGGACAACAATAAAGGAATATGAAGAGATACTGTTCGATTCCTTTGAAGGCATAGCCCGTATTACAATCAACAGGCCACGCTACCGGAACGCCTTCACCCCGGATACTACAAAGGAAATGTGTGATGCCATGACAATATGCAGGGAAGATCCGTCAATTTCCGTCGTAATCCTTACAGGGGCAGGAGATAAGGCTTTCTGTAGCGGTGGAGATCAGAATGTAAAGGGTTTTGCAGGATATGTGGGAAAGGATGGCGTTCCCCGCCTCAATATACTTGATCTTCAGAAACAGATCAGGTCCCTTCCTAAGCCGGTTATAGCGATGGTAAACGGCTTTGCCATAGGAGGAGGTCATGTATTGCATGTAGTATGTGATCTTTCCATAGCATCTGAAAATGCAATCTTTGGACAGACGGGTCCAAAGGTTGGGAGTTTTGATGCCGGATTCGGATCGTCTTACCTGGCCCGGGTTGTAGGCCAGAAGAAAGCGAGGGAGATATGGTTTTTATGCGAACAGTATTCCGCCAGCGAGGCGTTGGAAATGGGGCTGGTGAATAAAGTGGTGCCCTTTGAAATCCTTGAAGATGAAACTGTAGCCTGGTGCAGGAAGATTATGCAACACAGTCCCCTGGCCTTACGCATGATAAAAGCGGGATTGAATGCCGAACTCGACGGACAAGCCGGCATACAGGAACTGGCTGGAAATGCCACCATGTTGTACTATATGACAGAAGAGGCACAGGAAGGCAAAAAGGCCTTTTTGGAAAAACGTACCCCCGATTTCAAAAAGTATCCTAAATTGCCGTAACTTTACCCACCATGAATTTCAGGATCTGGATAAAGGCCTTTCGATTGCGGACACTGCCCCTGGCTTTGTCCAGTGCCATATTGGGCAGTTTCCTGGGGTATGCCCAGGGATCCTTCCGGTGGGAGATCCTCATACTTACCATAACCACCACCCTTTTTCTGCAAATCCTTTCAAATCTAGCAAATGATTATGGCGATGCCATGCACGGCACTGACAGCATTCACAGGCTGGGTCCGCGCAGGGTCACTCAAAGCGGGCTTGTTACAAAAAGCCAGATGCAGCTTATGATCGCTCTCTTTGTCACTCTTGCCCTTATATCCGGATCACTTTTAATCTTCATCGGACTCCATCATATCGGCTGGAAAACAATACTTGTTTTTTTCCTGTTGGGTATATCCGCCATTTTTGCAGCCATAAAATATACAGTTGGAAAAAATCCATATGGCTATATTGGCCTGGGGGACATCTTTGTATTTATCTATTTTGGCATAGTGGGTGTTGCAGGAACTTATTTTCTTCATGTGAACACCTTCGACCCCTGGATATTACTTCCATCTTCTGCGATCGGCCTGTTAAGCTCTGGAGTACTTAACCTCAACAATATGAGGGATATCGAAAATGATGCGCGCTCGGGTAAGCGTACCCTCGTTGTATATATCGGTAAACAGTCCGCCAAAATATACCACCTTGTTCTGATTTCGCTGTCAATTGTATTCAGCCTTGTGTATACGTTTGTCCATTTTAACTCTTTTTACCAGTTTCTGTTTATACTTACCTGCCCGCTGTTTATCCTGAATATAATTGTAGTGATGAAAAATACTGAGCCCGGGGAACTGAACAGGGAATTAAAGAAACTGGCATTGAGCACATTTGCTTTTTCGGTTACATTTGGACTGGGGCTTATACTGCGATGATAAAAGCACGACTGGCATACCGCGATTTCGATTTCCTAAGGCCGGCTACAACGTCCCGCGGGACTTTCTTTAGCAAAAAAGTATATTTCATTATCCTTTATCATACTGACGATCCTACTATTGCCGGTATCGGGGAATGTTCATTTTTCCCCGGACTCAGTTACGATGACAATAAGGGCTTTGAAGCCAGGTTGAAAAAAACGATTGACAGGATTAATGAAGGGGAATACGGATCGGATGCGGAGCTGATCGAATGGCCGTCAATAGGATTTGCACTGGAAACGGCCTGGAAAGATATACGGGTGATGGGGACCAGGGTTTTTTATCCTTCGGGATTTACGGAAGGAAAAGATGCGATTGGAATCAACGGGCTTATTTGGATGGGATCACGTGAGGAAGTTACCCGCCAGATCAGGCAAAAAATCGGGGATGGTTTCTCCTGTCTTAAAATGAAGATCGGGGCACTCGGCTTCGATGAGGAATTTGATATACTGCAATCACTGAGAAAGGAATATCCGGCCGATGAGCTCGAGATCAGGGTAGATGCCAACGGTGCATTTAAACCCAAGACAGCTCTTGAAATGATCAAAATGCTTTCCGACCTTGACTTGCATAGTATTGAACAGCCCATACCTCCCGGTCATATGGAAGCCATGGCCGCAATATGCGAATCTTCGCCCATTCCGGTTGCCCTGGATGAAGAATTAATCGGGAAACATACCTCCCTGGAACGCAGAAAATTGCTCGACACCATAAAACCCCAGTATATCATATTGAAACCCGGACTACTCGGAGGGGTGGCAGCCTGCACTGAATGGATCCGGATGGCCAGGGAAAAAAATACAGGATGGTGGATTACATCAACCCTGGAAACCAATATTGGTCTCAATGCAATAGCCCAATGGACCTACACATTGAAAAATCCGATGATGCAGGGATTAAGCACCGGCTCCCTGTATGTTGCCAATATACCCTCTCCCTTGTATCTTTATGGTGAAAGATTATGTTATGATCCCGAAAGAAATTGGGACCTGACCGGCCTGTTAGAGGCAATCCTGCCATGAAAATCGATACGTTAACAATCCAAAATCAAACATACTATCAGCAGGAACTCACTGACCATTGCAATTTAAAGATCAGGAGTGACGAAACCCCGGGCTGGGAAAAAGAGGTATATGACTTTATTCTTAAGTGGCTCGACGACTCGGATACAATCATTCAGTATTCCTCAGGAACCACAGGAAAATCAAAACTGATACGGCTTCAAAAGCTGTCCATGATCCGGTCGGCAGAAAGCACCTGCCGGTTCTTTGGTTTAACCAGGGGACAAACTGCTGCCTTATGCCTGCCAATGGAATATATTGCCGGTAAAATGATGGTTGTAAGAAGCATTGTATGCGGCCTCAACTTATATTTGACAGAACCGGTAAGCAGGCCCGCTTTTGATCCTGTCGGTACGATTGACTTTTGTGCGATGGTTCCATTCCAGGTAACCAGTACCTGGCCGTCAGAAAACAGTTTGCCCCCTATCCGGATCCTGATAATTGGCGGGTCGGAAATTTCACCGGAACTTGAAAACATGGTAAAGGATATCCCCGTGGAAGTTTATGCCACCTTTGGTATGGCTGAAACCTGTTCCCATATTGCCCTGCGACGGATAAATGGTCCCCGTCCGGATTCATGGTATACAGCACTTCCCGGAATAAAACTTGAAACCGATCAACGTGACTGCCTTGTCATAAAAGCTTCTTATCTCCCCCATCCCGTGTTTACAAATGACCAGGTGCAGTTATCGGGCAGCAGTCGATTCAGATGGAAAGGAAGATTCGACAACCTTATCAATTCAGGGGGAATCAAAGTGGTTCCGGAAGAGGTGGAATCTGCCCTGGCAGATAAAACAGGAATAGAATTTGCCCTGATCGGCCTGCCGGATCCCCAATTAGGACAACGCCTTGTGCTGGTGACAGAAAAGAGTAAGGAGCCCGTTTCTGATGAGGCGATACAAAAGGAGTTGGCCCTGTTGATTCCGCAAAAACTTGTGCCGAAGAAAATAATAAGAATTGATAAATTCCCGAGAAATTCATCGTTTAAGATCGACAGGTTGAAGCTGACCCGTTCGGTTTATGAAATGATTTGAACCGGCCTATTCATCTTCCTGAATTTCAAATAGGGAATAATATCTTCATTCTTAAAACCGGATGTACCGTCATATTCAATTGTAACAACAGGAATACCCGTTAATTCTTCAATTCTGGGCGCCATGGCCTCGGTAACAAGCGACGGGCAGCAATAGGAAGGATTAGTCTGGATAAACAGGTCAATATCCGGATGGCGGGTAACCAGCTCGTGGATTTTGAGGATGTTTTCAAACGATTCGCCCCGATGCAGCAAATGAAGACCAAACTTATCGAGCCATCCGTTCAGCCCCGCTTTTTCCTCCTTCTTTGATTCCCCGAATACCTGGTTGAAATATGGCGAATAATTCTGCTCCACCAGGGGAATCAGCGATTTTAAAAATTTTGTCCTTGCATAGGCGAGGTACCGGCCTTCTTTAAATGCCCTGGCCGTAAAGGGTTCCACAATGATTTTGATATAATCGCTATAGGGGGTTGAAATTACCTCACCCCCGTTTTCTTCGATAATTCTGATCAGGTCCTGGTTCATCAGGTCGTTATCGCGCACATACAGGTCTCCAAAAATCGCCACTTTTGTACGTTCTGTCTTTACTGTTTCAATCTTCCTGAACTCACCGATAATATATTCAAGGATTTTCTCCTTGGGCTTTCCATCCCTGAATGCATCCCTGAGCAAAGCGAAGCTTTCTTTCATTACCTCGTTGGTCCTGCCTTTTTCTTTTTCATAAGGCCTGATCATACATCCTATTTTCCGGATATTACCCCCGAACATATAAGCCAGGTAAGCATTGATCGCTGTTGGGAGCGAAATATCATAGAACATAAGATCACCCGAATAAACAGATGTTTTTTCAAGACCTTTTCCGTGGTCCTTGAGTAATTTTTGCATGTATTGGGGAAACATGCTTAAATTGCAGGATAGGGTCGACTTAATAATCCAAAGTACTGTCTCTGAAGGATCAAGCTTCTTAATGCCGATATAATCGATGGCATTCTGGACGATAATATTCAGGGGCAGGCACTGTCCTGTATTATGGCTCAGGCTGCGCTGAATCGATTCATTCGTGCTGTCCAAAAGGCGGGCATTTAGCCCGCTGTTTTGCAGAACGGCTTCAAGTAACGGACCCACTTGCGGATCCCACGAAGGCAATAGCATTGTCTTGTCTTTCAAATTCAGGGTTTTTCCAACCTGCCAGCTCACGTTATCCGGGTTCCATTGCGACTTGATGACAGTCCCTGTTTTATGATTCCGGAAATGATTCCTGAAGGTTTGTATCCCGGCTTCAATGCGGGTTTCATAGCCAACCGACGAATCATGTTCGTCGAGCTGGAGAATTAAATAAGGTTTCCCCCTTGCCTCGAAAATTTCTTTGAAATACTCTATCACAAATGAATCGGGAGTGCATTTAAATGAAGTAAGCAGAATAGGATAGCATGACTCTGTTTCCAAAATAGTTTCGGCCGCCTCCAGTATTTTTGTGGCAAACCTCCATTTGAAGGCTTTTATCAGTTCCTCATTAAGAACGCTTTTACCCTGCCTTCCCGGAAGCATATCCATATAAAAAGTCTTGATCCCGTGCTTTTCGATAATTTCGGGAATATGGCTGTTCATTTCCGGCGATAGAACGGTGTATGGCCGGCCCAGCAGCATTATGTGTATATCCTTGCCACCGGCAGATTCAGAGAGGTATAATTTCTTCAATTTTTTTTCCCGCTCCCGTATGTAGTTCCGGGCATTATAGTACGCTCGTGTTACCTGCAGAAACCCGGAATCCTTTATGCCAATCGTACGAAGCATCCGTTGCAGTTCCATTTCGGCAAAAAGCTCTCCCTGAGAGGATTTTAAGAGGGGGGAGAGTATTCTTTCTTTTGGCTGAAATCGTTTCTGAACAGAGATCACCGAGGATACAAACTGGGTATAATAGCAGTACTGGCTGTTGGCGCCGTTTTCATTACCATCTGACAGGTAAACCGGAAGAAAGACATAATCAGCCCTCTTCCGGAGATAATCAACATGGGCATGCATGGCAGCCATGGGAGTGCAAAATTCTGCGCTGCAGAGGTTTTTGCCATCTTTAACAACTGTGTGACAATCCTCGCTTGAAATCGTATTGATTTTCAGCAACTCAAAAAACCGGCGCCAGAAGGGCGCTTCCTCAAACAAATGCAACCCGGCAGGAATTCCGATAACGGGACCTTCATTATGTTGCTTTGAGTGTGTCCCCAAAATCTCCTTTCTTTTATGGATTAACCTGAAACCAGTGGTTTTATCCGGCAGATAGCGTTTTGTATTGTAATCACGGCCACATAAAAATCCATACGCAATAATTTCACCGTCCACTTCCGCAACCTTCAGTTTACAATGATTGGTGCAAAGCTGACAAATTTCTGAACCTGCAGGAATTGTTTTTTTATAGATATCCAGGCCTCTGAATAACGTGGAGGAGAGATTCTTGTCGCACAATTCCAGTGCAACTCCCATCGCACCGGTTAGATGACAGTATTTTGATACACGGATGGGTTTGCCCAGCTTTTGTTCAAAAGCGGCAACAAGGGCCTTGTTTTTGGCCGTTGCACCCTGGAAGAATATCCTTGTGCCGATTTTGGAAGTAGCGGCTACTTTGGAAAGATAGTTTTCCCGGGTAGAATGCAGGACTGCTGCCAGTATTTCATTAACAGGATACCCTTCCCCGAGATAATGATTCAGGTCCCGTTCCATAAATACGGTACACCTGTCACTGGCCAACGGGGCACATGCTTTTTCAGCACGGGTGGAATATTCTGACAGCGGGCATTCCAGTTTTTTAGCCTGTTCCTCAATAAAACTGCCGGTACCCGCGGCACACACATTATTCATTACCGAAAAAGTAACCATGCCATCATGCATGAGGGTGAATTTGGAGTCCTGCCCGCCGATTTCTATGATTGTATCGGTTTCCGGATCCAGCTCATAGGCAGCTCTTGCATGCGCCGTGATTTCATCAGGCATAATATCGGCGCCCAGGATAGTCCCCGTAAATTTTCTTCCTGATCCGGTTGTTCCGGCTCCCCTGATATCAAAATGAAGACCTCTTTTTTCGGCTGTATCGCAGATCGCTTCAAAGATGACCTGCACAGCCTGCAGCGGCTGGCCGGCCGTGCGGGTGTAAAAGCCGGCAATGACTTCCCGGCTTGTAGTAAGCAGTACAGCCTTTGTACTTGTTGAACCGATGTCAATACCAAGATACAGCGCTACCGGCAGGGTTTGTTCAGGCATATTGTACAGGTCGATTTCCACCGGTTTCATTAACGGGAAAAACTTCGATTGAAACCGCTCATGGCCGTCCGCGCTAAAATCGGGATAATCGGATAGTTTTAATTCCAGCGGGGGATAGAAACATGCCTTTTTTCTGTTACCCTGTAAAATGAGGTCACCTGCACCGCTGAACATCAGTGCACCCTGGCCGGTCTCCCGGCATGCCATGGCCGCTCCGATCGCCCCATAAAGCGGGGCGAGCGGATCAACCGTGATCACGGTTCCCGTCAGCTTTTCCATATGGCCGATCACTGCCTTGTTTAATGCTACCCCTCCGGCGGCCACAATAGTATTCCTTGTATTGTCAAGTGATACGGCATCAACAATGTTTTTGGCCAGTCCATAGGATAATCCATCACAAATTTCCCGTAAGGTATACCCTTCCTGCTGGGCATGAATGAGGTCGGTTTTTGCAAACACTGCACAGCGTGAAGCGATCAACGGAAAATTTCCCCGGTTGCTGTAGGCCAGGTCACTGAATTCCCGGATGTTTTTGAGGTTGAGCCGCTCTGCCTGCTGGTCAAGGAAATTTCCGGTCCCTGCAGCACACGAGGTATTTGACCTGTAATTTAGGTACTCTCCCTTGTCATTGAAGGTTGCCAGCCCGAACTTTTCAGCTCCTATGATCAATAAGGCCTGCAACCCGGGATGGAGAAACCTGGCTGCGGTGATAAAGGCTATACGGGAATCCGTTGATCTGCCGTGCCGGAGAATGGACGGGGTTGAGGATGTATACCCGATTGCCCCTACCCGGTCCGGTTTTAGAAGGTGTAATTCTTTCTCCAGGTTTTCGGCCAGCTGGCCGTTATGAAATGAATAGGACGAATGAACAACCGTGAATTCATTATCAAGCAATACAATTGCCATGGATACCGATCCGATGTCCACTCCAAGGTAATATTTTCCAGCTTCCATAGTACCCTCCGCATCTGAAGATCCTTTGAACACCTAAGAAAGATACATCTTAAATTGAAGAAAAACAATTATCCAACCTTTTGTTATCTTTGCTTCTGTTTAGCAATACCATTCCCTTCCTGAAATCATATATAATTGATTTACTTATCATTACAATCCAAGATGATTATTTATTCCCAGTTTTAATATAAAACCATTTACTATGTTTATAATTTTTATCGGTATTATCGCTATCGTCGTCGGCTTCTCCGTCGCCAAGGCAAATTCTCCCCTGCGCCCGCATGCCAACCTGATCAGGCTTCTTGGACTGGGTGCAATTGTTGTTGGCCTTCTCATGACATCCCTGGTGCAAATTGAACCGGGTGAGGTTGGTGTTCAGAAACTCTTTGGAAAAGTGAGCAACAACACCCTTCAGAGTGGTCTTAATTTTAAAAATCCCCTCGTTGAGGTAGTACCCTTTGACATCAAAACCCAGAATTACACAATGGCGGGTGTTGATAATGAAGGTGAAGAAAGAGGTGATGATGCGATACGCGTGCTGTCAGCTGACGGACTCGAGGTCATCATTGATCTAACAGTTCTTTACCGGGTAACCACCGATAAAGCTCCCAATATTTTAAGGGAAATCGGGACCGACTACCGGAATACAATTGTAAGGCCGGTAAGCCGTACCGTAATCAGGGACAACGCTGTTTATTATGATGCAATATCGCTGTATTCCACCAAAAGAGATGAATTCCAGGATCGGATCTTTAAAGGTATCGAAGTGACCTTTAAAGAAAGAGGGTTATTCCTCGAGCAGTTGCTGGTAAGAAATATTACCCTGCCGGCTTCTGTAAAAACCACGATCGAATCGAAAATCAACGCTGAACAGGAGGCTCAGAAAATGACCTTTGTGTTGCAGAAGGAAAAGCAGGAAGCAGAGCGGAAAAGAGTAGAAGCACAGGGCATAGCCGATTATCAGCGTATCATCAGCATGTCGCTTACCGACAAACAGCTGCAGTATGAAATGATCAAGGCCATTGCCACATCCCCCAATTCCAAACTGATTATTACGGGCGGCACTAAGGGAACGCCGATTATCCTAAACTCGAACTAAATCCCAAAGTCAGTCATTGCGAGCAAAGCGAAGCAATCTCCTAAATGACAGGAGATTGCTTCAGTCGTTCCTCCTTCGCAATGACACTATGAATCAGGTTATTGTTTATTCTTCCCCATTCCCTGCCCTGCGTTTTAATTGTTCAGGGGTAAGAATGATCATATGCCCTATGGGTGAACCGTTCCGGTAGGTAACAACCCGCATGGTAACCGGGCCCTCGGGAATCAATACCGGTTGGGTATACTTCGGAGAAAAATCATCGGGCATTGTACCGTCAATTGTATAATAAATTTCCAGTCCGGCTATTTCCGGTTCCAATTCAACCCACATGTTGCCTTCTTTCATATACACCTTTACAATTGCATCATAGATGGCCCTGGAATAATTCAGGTCTGCCATATCGAAATACTGAAACTGGTTTTCAACTCGCTGAACGAAATTATCCCAGTTTTTCAATTCGTTGGGGGTCCAGAAAACTTCTGCCAGGGCCCAGGCACGGGGATAGGTCATATAAAAAGCTGAACGGAGGGTGGGCAGCTGCTCAGTCCACAGGTTTCCCTGTCCCCCGAGAATGAATTTTGCATCCACTCCTTCCGGGACCGGATTAAAACTGTAACTTTTTTTCATCCGAAGGTTTGCGTAAATCGGAGGATCAACCGAGGGATCACCCTGTGTGTAATCAATGTAAGCATAGGTGGTGGGCGTCATAACAACATCGTGCCCCAGGTGGGCCGCTTCAATACCTCCTTTTACACCTCTCCAGCTCATGACGGTTGCCTCAGGGGAAATACCTCCCTCGAGAATTTCGTCCCAGCCCAGTAACTTTTTGCCCTTGGCTTTTAAAATTCCTTCGAGCCGGTTCATAAAATAACCCTGAAGTTTTTCAACCTCCGTCACATTCAGCTTTTTCATCAGCGCCTGGCAACCGGGATCTTTTTCCCAGTATCCCTTGTAGCATTCATCCCCACCTACATGTATATAGGTGTTGGGGAAAAGTGCGGCTACTTCGGTAAACACCTTGTCGAGAAACACATACACATTCTCGTCTGAAGGATTCAGGCTGTTGTCGATAAGCATTTTGAAGGTACCGTCCCCGGGCCATATGGCAAAATTTGACCCCGGATTTACCTGTATACTTGTATCCTTTGTGCAGCTAAGCTCGGGATAAGCTGCAATAGCAGCCATGCTATGACCGGGTACATCAATTTCCGGCACAATGGTAACAAACCGTTCCTGTGCATACTTGATAACTTCCCGGATATCATCCTGGGTATAGAATCCACCGACCGTTGCAGCTTCACCGGGTTTCGGGGGGATGCGGTTACCAAAATGACCAAAACGCTCAACACGCCATGCGCCTACTTCAGTGAGTTTTGGCAATGATTTGATCTCCACACGCCATCCCTGGTCGTCAGTAAGGTGCCAATGGAATGTATTGAGCTTGAAACGGACCATCTCATTGATATACTGTTTTACCTCTTCTTTCGTAAAGAAATTCCGGCTTACGTCAAGCATCAGGCCCCTCCATCCGAACCGGGGGTAGTCGGTAATCGTTACTGCAGGTAGTGTAAATTTAACCTGCGTAACGGTTTTGCTATCAATTTCCTTTGGCAAAAGCTGGTACAACGTTTGCAACCCGTAAAAAAGACCGGCTGTTTTATTGGCAGAAATAACCACCCCTTTCGAAGTGGATACCAGCGTATATCCCTCTTCTCCCAGTTTTTGATCGGGAGAGCCAAGCAGGTTAAACTGAATTGTGCCATTTTTCCCCTGTACCACTTTCAGTTTATTTCCTGTAGGTACTCTCAGCTTCTCCACCAGCATCATGGCCACAGCTTGTCCCCCGGGTTTGTCATAGCTGATGACCGTGGATGGGGAAAACTCAAACATTCCGGTTGCAACCTGCACACTTACAGGCTGGGGAATTATGCTGACTTTTGTTTGTTGTCCACTCATAATGCCTGCGGATAATAACAGAATTAATAAGAATACGGTTTTCATGAATATAGTTGTTAGTTGTTAGTTGATTGTTGATTGTTAAACCTCCTCGTCACTTGTCCCTTGTCACTCGTCACTACTTGTCACTCGTCACTTGTCACTCTTATGTAACTACTCATCTAAGCCGCTTCAAGAAGAGCCAATCTCTTTTTTAATTGATTGATTTTCTTCTGTTTATATTTTTCTTGATATTCCATCAGGGCATTTGGGTTAAATGCTTCCTTTTTTAAAA
>JBGSSA010000005.1:0-1967 GCA_041737295.1 Bacteroidales bacterium
TGAAGTTGACGTGGCCGTAGGAAAATGGGGCCGGGTGAATTCAGCGCTCGATCCGGCACCGGTTCAGATGTTTGAAAATACGATCAACTACAGGCCCGAGTACATCCTGGATGAGAACGGCCATCGCATGCAGTTCAGTGTGGACCGGGATGGCAGCTATCTGCTGAAAAACGGAGGCAAGTACAATCCGCAAAAAGAGAATTTCACAATTATTCCGGCCGACAGCCTGATACCCGATAAAAACGGCGAATATTTCCGTCAATGGAGACCGCACATCAAAAATCCGACGGACATATGGGATGAAATAGTGAAAGTGACCAACATACCCGGCCTAACCTCGGCGCCTAAACTGCAGCCCATCGAAACCCGGCTTGTCATGTTATCGACTGGTATGCGGGCACCTATGGGACTTAAAGTAACCGGCCCGGACCTCGAAAGTATAGAACAGGGCGGAAAGATGTTTGAACAGGCTCTGAAAAAAGTCCCCCTTGTGAAGTCATCCTCGGTATTCTATGATCGTGCGGTAGGTGCACCTTATATTGAGATAAAACTCAACCGGGAAGCAATGGCGAGGTACGGAATGACAATCACCGATGTGCAGGAAATATTGCAGGTAGCTGTCGGCGGCATGACCTTGACAAGCTCTGTTGAGGGACGGGAACGATTTCCGATGCGGGTCCGTTATGCCCGCGAATTGCGTGACAATCCCGAGGATATAAAGCGGATCCTTATTCCTGCCATGAACGGTGTTCAGATCCCGTTGGCAGAAATAGCGGATATTGGTTACGCACGGGGAGCCCAAATGATCCGCAGCGAAAATACATTTCTTGTGGGTTATGTAATTTTCGATAAACAGGAGGGTGCAGCGGAAGTCGATGTGGTTGAAAAAGCCGCAGAATTCCTTGAACAGCAGATTGCTTCCGGAGACCTTACGTTGCCCCCCGGTGTGTCTTACAAATTTGCGGGAAATTATGAACACCAGTTGAGAGCCACAAGGAGGCTGGCCTTTGTGGTTCCCTTAAGCCTGATGCTGATCCTGCTGTTGTTGTATTTCCAGTTTCAGACCGTTACCGCTTCGCTCATTCACTTTTCGGGTGTGTTCGTTGCGTTTTCGGGAGGCTTTCTGATGCTGTGGCTCTATGGACAGGGATGGTTTTTGAATTTTTCCGTAGCGGGAATTAATCTTCGGGATATGTTCCAGATGCATCCGGTAAATCTGAGCGTGGCGGTGTGGGTTGGATTTATTGCCTTATTCGGGATTGCCACAAATGACGGGGTTATCATGGGTACCTATATCCACCAGGTATTTGAGCAGCGGCATCCTTCCACGGTGAATGAAGTTCGCGAGGCGGTTATTGCTGCCGGGCGTAAACGTGTCCGCCCTGCCATGATGACCACAGCTGTGGCAATTATCGCACTCCTGCCGATTCTTACCTCAACGGGAAAAGGCTCGGATATAATGATCCCCATGGCCATTCCCACATTCGGCGGTATGATCATACAGGTAATGACAATTTTTGTAGTACCCCTGTTTCAGTCCATGTGGCGGGAGAGGGCTTTAAGGAGGGATGAGAGATGAGAGGTGGGAAGCATGGTGCCCCGAAGGGGCATAATCTGAATAACCGTGGGCAACATCCACGTGTGAGAGTAGCATTAACGCCCCGAAGGGGCATAATCTGAATAACCGTGGGTAAAACCCACGGAAACGAACTATGAAAACAATACTAATAATCACAGCATTAATCCTACCCCTGGCCGGTAAAGCGCAGGACAGCCTGATGTTTTACCTTTCCGAGGCGGCCAGTAACAATCCCACGGTACTGCAGAAATACACAGAGTACCAGGCTGCGCTGCAAAAAGTGCCGCAGGCCGGCAGTCTGCCCGATCCGGAATTGAGCATGGGGGTCTTTCTAAGCCCAATGGAACTTTTAAGCGGAAACCAGGTTGCCGACCTCCGGCTGATGCAG
>JBGSSA010000011.1:0-6189 GCA_041737295.1 Bacteroidales bacterium
TTGCGGCGCTAAGGAGGAATGGCAGAGCGGTCGAATGCGGCGGTCTTGAAAACCGTTGTTCTGTTTACACGGAACCGGGGGTTCGAATCCCTCTTCCTCCGCTGAATAGCCTGGCAGGCAAAAGCAAAACCCCGCAAATCATTGATTATGTGGGGTTTTTTATTTCCCCCCCGAAGCAAAACTGATCAAAATAGCGCATAATCGAGGTGGCGATTCGGTGGGTAATTTTGCCCGAAAGTTTGACCCACCGAATTAGGCCCTATTGCTCTGTTTTGCAGCACTTTGCATTTCACGAAATGCCTCATTTTCTTTAGGTTTGTATTGTTAAACTTAACTTTTTTGAGGTATGCAGAACAACACTTTTACGGTTTTGTTTTTCATAATGAAAACAAAGCTATTGCGAAACGACGAAGCTCCGGTATATGTGCGGATCACAGTGAATAGCTCCAGGTGTGATGTGGCAATTGCCCGCAGTATCAATCCGGATGACTGGGATTCCGGAAAGGGAAAGGCGAAAGGAAATACAAGGGCTGTGAGGGAATTCAATGAATACCTGGATGAATACCGCAGTCGTATTCTCCAGGCTAAAAAGATGCTGGAAAGTGATTTCCGGCCGGTAACGCCAGAATCAATAAAAAAGAAGCTGCTTGGAATTGATGAGCAGAACTACTACTTTCTTGTGGTTTTCAAAGACCACAATGAAAAACTGAAATTGTTGGGCGATAAGGAAGTTGCTCCGGCCACCATTACACGCTATGAAACTGCCTATAAACACCTGAAGGAGTTTATAAAGCATCAATACAAAAAGGACGATTGTCTGTTCAGGGATGTGAATTACAATTTCATCAAGAATTTTAAATTCTATATGAAGACCAAGCGGAAATGCGCTCATAACACGACGGTGAAGTATATTGTCAATATCAAAAAGATTATCAGGATCGCAATGGCCAATAACTGGATCAAACAGGATCCATTCAAGGATATTCGGTACCGGTATGATGATGTGGATGCCGTTTTTCTTAACGATGAAGATCTTACAGCATTGGTTACCACGGAAATTAAAATGCCACGGATTAACCAGGTAAGGGACATATTTGTTTTCTGCTGATTCACCGGCCTGGCTTTTTCGGATGTAAAGGCTTTGAAAAAGGACAATATCATTACAGGTATCGATGGAAAGCAATGGATCCAGAAGCGCCGGACCAAAACAAACATATTGAGTAGTATTCCGATACTTGATGTGCCAAAACATATCCTGGAGAAGTATGCTAACCATGACAAAGTCAAAACAGGAAAGGTACTTCTCCCGGTTCTCTCAAATCAGAAAATGAATGCCTACCTGAAGGAAATTGCCGATCTGTGTGGCCTTAATAAAAAGTTGACAACGCATGCTGCCAGGCATACCTTTGCAACCACTGTAACACTATCAAATCACGTCTCAATGGAAAGTGTCTCGAAGATGCTTGGACATACTTCTATTGTATCCATCCGGGCATGAGCATCTTTCATAGTTAATTTCCTCTTGTGATCTTTGGGACAAAAAGGATATGAGCCCACAGGAAAGAAGTTTAATGATGCTGAAGCTGGTTAACAGATGGCCAGAATCTGGCATGACACAGGTCAAATACGCCGAGGCGAACAATTTATCAGTTCACACATTCAAGTATTGGCTTTACAAGAGAACGAAAAGTAAAAATTTATCCGACGGATTTGTTCAGATCAATGCTTTTCGCCTGGATCAGGAATTTACTCTTTATTATCCAAGCGGGGTTGAGCTTAAGATTTCATCAAATACACCACTACCGGTTATTAAGTCACTGGTTAATCTGTAGGGGGCATGTTTTCTATAACCGCGCCCCGGTATTTTTTGTATCTGGAATCTACCGACATGCGGATGGGATTTGACTCTCTCAGCGGACTTATCAGCAGCCGTTTGAAAGAGGATCCGCGCAGTGGTGATTTGTTTATTTTTATCAATAAACCCCGTAACCGAATCAAAATGCTGCGCTGGGAACCGGGTGGTTTTGTTTTATTCTTTAAAAGACTTGAGCAAGGTACTTTTGAACTACCCCAGGAGAAAATGCCTGGATTATCACAATCTATTGAATACGGCCAGTTGGCTATGATGATCACTGGTTTTTCCATGAAACATGCAAGAAAAAGGCGACGTTTTTAGCAACATTTTTTGTTGAAAATATTAGCGTAAATAGCAATAAAATCAAGGCTTTCATGATGTATATTTGCATCATGCAAGGCGAGGAAATGATCACTATATCGAAGGCGGAATACCAGCAATTTTTGGGACTTAAATCCGAGGTTGAATGGCTTAATCACCAGCTTGCCGAACTAAAACGGTTAATCTACGGTTCCAAGCGGGAACGCTTTATAGCCCAGGATCCTTTGCAAAGCACCCTGTTTGAGTTGCCCTTAGCGGATGTCCAGGAGAAGAAACAGGAAGAAATCTCCTATACCCGCACAAAACCTGAGCCTGAAGAAAAGAAACACCCCTTACGTGCAGAACTTCCCAGTCACCTTCCCCGCAAAGAAGAAGTCATAGAGCCGGAGAGCCTGCCAGAAGGATCAAAGAAGATCGGCGAAGCCGTTACAGAAATCCTGGAATATGAAGCAGCCAATATATATGTACGCCGGATCATCCGTCCCAAATACATTGTAGAATCAACCGATGAATCGACCCGCATTGTCATAGCCGACCTCCCGTCATTGCCGGTTCCCAAAGGTAATGCCGGTGCCTCGATGATAGCCCATATATTGGTTAATAAGTTCACGGATCATCTGCCTTATTTTCGCCAGAGTAAGATATTTAAACGCCAGAATCTTCATATCCCTGACTCTACCATCGGAGGGTGGGCAAATGGGGCAATTGAAAACTGGCTCACCCCGGTTTATGAAGCCATAAAAAAGAAATTGCTGCTTACGGACTACCTCATGGCCGATGAAACTCCCATACCGGTGCTTTCCGAGGATAAACCCGGGTCAACCCACAGGGGATATCACTGGGTCTATTATGACCCTGTAAACAAACTGGTATGTTTTGATTACCGGCAGAGCCGGGGAAGAGAAGGACCAAAAAGCTTTCTGAAGGATTTTTCCGGTTACCTGCAAAGCGATGGATATAATGCGTATGCTGATCTGGGTCCACCGGGTAAAATAACCCACTTGGCCTGTCTTGCCCATGCCAGGCGTAAGTTCGAGCATGCAAAAGACAATGACAGGGAACGATCTGAAAAGGCATTGTCATTAATAAGATGCTTATATGATATTGAAAGAGAGGCAAGGGATAATCACATGTCATATCAGAGGATAAAAGATCTGCGCCAGAAAATCGCATCTGGCATACTGAAGGAATTTGAAGAATGGCTGCTGGACCAGTCTCCGGTAGTGCTGCCTAAAAGCGCCATTGGAGTCGCTATTAATTATACACTATCACTGTGGCCCCGGTTAAAGAAATATACTGAAGATGGACGCTTCCAAATTGACAATAATCTCATCGAGAACAGTATCAGACCAGTGGCATTAGGAAGAAAAAATTACTTGTTTGCAGGTTCACATGAGGGCGCAACCAAAGCTGCCATTATATATTCCCTGCTTGCAACCTGTAAAATCAGGAATGTGGAACCGTTTGCCTGGCTCAAAAACGTACTGGAAATCATCCCGGATTACCCTGCCAGACAAATTGAAAATCTTATCCCTGCTTCAATATTGCCCTAAATTAACTTACCTTCAAATATGTAGTTCCCCGGTCGGATACGAATCACTTTGGCAACGCAAATGATCATACACGCGGACGTTAGCAAAAATGCAAAATAACGCTTCAAAAAAAGCTGACATAATTACCAATTTGGTAACTTTTTATTATCTTTACCGTTAATATAGATTGGAAATTGAGAGTAATTGCCAAAAAAATACTTAGAGAATTCTGGAATCAACAAATTGATGCAGAAGGCCAACTAAAGACCTGGTATAAGGAAGCTACCAAGGCTAAGTGGACTTCACCAACAGATATAAAAGCTGAGTATCCAAAAGCAAGTATTCTAAAAAGTGGGAGAGTAGTATTTAATATATGTGGAAATAAATATAGATTAATTGTGCAAATAAACTATTTAAGAAAGTGGGTCTTCATTAGATTCATTGGAACACATAGAGAGTATGATATAATTGATGCAGATAGAATATAGCGATTATGAATATAAAAGTAATTAAGACTGAAGAAGAATATAATCAAGCACTTAAAAGGCTTGAGGTTATATTTGATGCTCCAATTAATTCCCAGGAGGGTGATGAAGCAGAATTGCTAAGCATTTTAATTGAAAAATATGAAGATGAGCATTATCCAATTGAAGCTCCAGATCCGATTGAAGCCATAAAATTTCGGATGGAACAGTTGGACATGAATAATCAGGATCTGGCTGAGGTAATAGGCTACAAAAGTCGAGTATCTGAAATTTTTAATCACAAAAGAAAGCTTACCCTCAAAATGATTCGAAGCCTGCATAAAAAACTCAAAATTCCTTATGAGTCTTTAATGGATGAACAATAATGCACTTTTGCTAACAGCGTGTATAATCAATTGCTTGGCATCAAGTCGCAAACACCATCACTTTGGGTTGCACTGGTGTATCTCGATACAGAATCACTTTGGCCGCGCAACTGATCATACACGCGAACGTTAGCAAACATTTTGAAAAAAGCAAAAATGCCATGAGGAATATCTCGCTAGTTTGTTTTTTACTTGGATTTTCAAATATTTCTTGTCAAACATTAATTGTTACTGAAGAAAATATGATTGTGAATCGAGATACATCCGCATTTTATGGAATATGTGGAGATGCAATATCTCTCGATGTAAATTCTGATAATAAAATTGATTTTACTATTAGATATACTTGCCCTAATGAAATATGTTGCCCAGGAATAGGTGCAAATTGTCACATAAATAATGCCAAATACATATCCATAATGGCGTATAATAGTTTTGAGACATTTAATGATGTAGATCCTCGTATGCTTGCAAATTATAGCTATAACGATACTTTAAATATATATAAAGGAGACTGGCATAATAAGGGCTGGTTGATAGCCGAATTTTATGGAGGACCGGAATGCAAAACCTATTATAATATTGGAAATTGGAAGGGACATCCAGGATACATAATTTTCAAAAATCAAGATAACAATAATTTGGTTTATGGTTGGATTGAAATACAAGCCACAAAACCAGATCTTGGGTTCCAGATATACGGTTTTGCTATAGAAGATAAAAAAATTAGCGGATTCACTGACAAATATTTAGATGGTATAAAAATAGTATGCGAGAGTAACAACATTTTAGTTGCGAATATCAAAGACAAAATTAGTATGTCAATAATTGATTTAAATGGGCGAATAGTGTGCAAACAGTTTATTATTTCAGATACTAATATTAACATTGATCATTTAAAATCCGGTGTTTATATAGTTCAAATTTCGGATGATCATTCAACAATAGTCAAAAAGATCATTAAATAAAACGTTTGCTAACAGCGTGTATAATCAATTGCTTGGCATCAAGTTGCGTACAGAATCTCTTTGGGTGGTGTTGGTGTATCTTGATACAGAATCACTTTGGCAGCGCAAATGATCATACACGCGAACGTTGTGAATAATGTGAATAGAAGACACCATTAACTCGATAAAACATTCACATTATTTCAACTCGGCTTATAATCAACTCAACGAGGCCACAAGTGCGGGATTCATTCGTTTTCATCGTTTAGAAAGTAAAATTGAATTAAATGGCAATATATTTAACGTGTCTCGATTTTATTTTAACGACACCGTGTTTTTTTAACGGCACCTTATGTTTTTAAATCAAACGGGAATATTAAATCTCAACTTGACACACACTATTCACAACAGCGTGTATAACCAATTGCTGTATGTGCCTGTGCAAGCAGGGAAAACTACGTTTTCAAAAGAGAAAAATGGCCTTGGTCATTCTATAAAAGCAGTTGTATCTCGATACAGAAGTGACACGGAACACGCAACTGGTCATACACGCGAACGTTAGCAGTTATGACAAAAAAAAAACGATGAACCATAGACTAATTTTTATATTTTTTACCTTCATCTGTATTAATAGCACTGCTCAAACCATGAAAATGTGCGATTGTAAAGGATTTGAAATTATAA
>JBGSSA010000134.1:0-4482 GCA_041737295.1 Bacteroidales bacterium
AACCTCACCTTCGCCGACTTTACGCGAATGGGTCAGCGGGCCGTCATGGTCGGGTTTACCACCATGGGAAATATGATGTCGGTCCTCGGTAAAAAAGCCTTCAGCAAATTCCCCCTGGCACAGTTTACAGCCGGGGTTAACTCGCCGGATCTTGAAACACTGGCCTCACTGATGGCCGAACGAAAGATCAGTGTGCATATCGATAAGACCTATCCGTCAACTCATATCCCGGAAGCCCTGGGATATATCGAAGCGATGCACACCCGGGGCAAGGTGGCAATGGTCTGGCATCCTTGAGGATCCCACCAGGTCGATAATTCCGCCCTATTTTTTTAATGATCACAAAAAAAATTGTTAAAATACTTGCGAAACCGATAAGTTGCCCGGCACACGGGTGGATATGAAAATGTACTATTCCACAGAAGAACACCTTCAAAAAATCATTGAAATGGGCTTTGAACAAGGTATCACAGCGTGTCTGGAGCAATTGGACCAATTGATTATCAATGCTAAAATATAGCCCCATGAAACATTCAGAAAAATCGATCATGAAAACCTTGTTTTTACTTGTCTGATTATATCTTCAATCCAAGAACAAGAATATCATCAGTCTGATTTATATCTCTACGCCATTCCTTTATTTTTTGTGCAAGAATATTCCCTTGTTCATTCATACTTTTCCCCTGAATCTTGAATAATAGCTCTCTGAAATATTTCACCCTAAATGTTTTTCGATCGGGCCCGCCCATTTGATCTACGTAACCATCTGTAAAAAGATAAATTGAATCTCCGGCAAGTATTGAGATATCCCTTTTCGTAAAGGACTCAACTGTGTCGCCATATATTCCAATAGGCATAGTATCAGGTTTATAAATTATCATCTGATAGTTTCCGTTGTTTATTATACGCCTTTTGGCATCATTTTTTTCTGTTCTTTCTTGGGTATGATTTACTTTTCTTACAAGGTAAAGAGGCCTGTTAGCACCTGAATATTGTAAGGTTTTCTTATCCATATCTATTATACAAAGAGCTACTTCCATACCATCCTGTGCTTCACCTTCTTCTCCTTTCTGATGAAGCGAAGAAATCAGAGATTCACGCAGTTTCTCAAGTATTTCACTTGTGTTTTGAGAATTTGTCTTGTTAACTATTTCATTCAGGTAGGAAATTCCCAATATGCTCAAAAATGCACCCGGAACTCCATGGCCGGTACAATCGGCTACTGCAATATACACTCTGTTATCTTTTTCAGCATGCCAGTAAAAGTCTCCACTGACAATATCCCGTGGATTATATAAGATAAATTGATCCGAAAGGGTATTCGAAAGTATAGCGTCGGGTGGAGATATTGCAGTTTGAATTCGCTTTGCATAATATATACTGTCCAGTATATGATATTGTTGGTCTTCAATCGTATTCTTTTGTTTAATTACCATTTCCAGCTGGGTTTCTATTTCTTCTTTCTGTGCTTCAATTTCTTCTTTTTGTTCGGCAATTTCTTTGGTTCTTTCAACAACCTTTTTCTCTAAATCCTTATTCATATCCGAAATACTGGAGATGTAATTTTTTATTTTATGAATCATTACATTGAATCCCTCTGTAAGTTCTCCAACTTCATCATTGGTTCTTACAATGGTATATTCTGTAATCCCATCATTACGTATCTTTTTTATATTACCAAGCAGCTCGTTTACCGGAATAACAATACTTCGAGTGGTCCATTTAACAATCAGAAAAAGATAAAAGATGGAAATAAAAATTCCTGTTCCTATTCCAATGAACATTACAATGCTATCTATGGCATTTACATAATAAAAACCTTCAAAATCAGACTTGTCATTTTGCTCCCAGATTAAACCAGCAGAGTCATTCCAATTGCCAAGCAAAACTTCTTTTTGCGCCAGAGTCAACTCCCCCAATTGCAAATCCTTTACCGATGTAAGGCTCAATACAAAGTACAAAACAACAATGGCCAGTGGGAAGAATGTGGTTATTACACTTGCAAGCCTTAATTGTTTCCCTATGCTACCACTTTTGGATCGAAAGATTCGTTTTCTAAGTTCTTCTTCTGAATAGAAGAATTCCAGATATTTTAAATGCACCCTGTTCTTTTGCCAGAAATAAACAAACAGAAGTGTTAACGATGCTGCTACTACCGATACAAAAAGAAAGTTTTGGAAAATATTTCTTTCTACTTCTTCAGTAAAAGCCTCTGAAGACAGAACAGTGATTATGGCATATACATGACATACCAGGTGGGGCAAAGACAATATTAAACAATTGATATGAGGCGTATATAATATTAATTTTTTGCAAAATACCTCATGACGTTCCTTTATTGCTTTCTGTTTTCTTTTCTGTTTTAAATACAACTTAAAGGGCAGGTTAAACAAAAAACCAATTAGATAGGCAATTACAAGAAACCTGAAGAACAAGAAAAAGAACCTCTTAAGTCTCTGATTATTTTCTATATGAGCATCCTCTTTAGGGAGCCTGGATAAATCCCCTTCTACCTGGGCAATAACAGAATCGACATGTTCATTAATTTGTTCTTTGGCTGGTACTGCCACCCCAACCAACGTATCAGTTGCATTTGTCAAAATTGAATCTTCTGTGGCAACAATTTTATCGGATGATACGGTTTTTGTTAGCGTATTAGGAAGGTTTTGTAAAACCAGGAATCCAATAAAGGGCAATACCAGAAAAAAATACAACATAGTCGACGCAAGGTATATTCTTAACCCTTGATATTTAAGTTTTATTTCTTTCCGCATAATGCTAAAGATAAAAACTGTTTAAAAGTTTCCTCAATAAATTCCATTTTAGTGCGCCATATAAAAACAATACTGTTAGCCATATAAAAAACAGGTTAAACCAGTAGGTATATATTTTCAGACTCCCTAATTGTTTATATGAAGAGTAGAAATGAGCCCGGCCATAATTCGATTCAGGATCTTTATAGATAGGGTCTTTCAGTTGTATTAATTTATCACCTGCCTGCATTATTTTTTTAATGCCATCTGTGTTTGTTACCAAATCGCTTATTGTTCTATTAAAATACTTCTGCTTAAATTCGATAAATTCATCCGTACCTCCTAAGGAACGAACAAGTTCGGAGTATTTTTCATCATTTCTTTGCGAGGCATTTAATCTATTCTTCATGAACACTTCGTTCAATTGCATGAGATACTCATTTGTTTCCTGCAATAATTCTACACTAACTGTCTTCATATTTAATTTTTCAAGGTCTGCAAAAGGAACTCCTGTCTTACGTGTTAGTCTATCGATCTCATAATTTATTAATCTCAGGTTCTCCAAAATCTCCTTCTCTTGTTTAAAATCTCCTAGATTTCTTTCACAAAAAGCTATCCGATTCTGCAGTTCTACAATTAAATAGTCTTTGTAATAGCTGGCAGTGCTTATATCTTTGTTAATATCAAAAAAATGCTTCTGAAATTCATTTGATTTAAACTGGTGAACCATCAGAGCCTCAAATGCCCAGCGTGAAGTCATTACGTCTCCAATAACAGGAACATATACCGGTGTGGTGATGCTTTTATGTAACTTGTCGTAATGCACAATAATACCACTGAATAATAATTCAGGCACTAATATAAAAGGTATTAATATGTAAATAGTTATAACAGAATTAAATGCAGAAGAGATATTTAAACCCAGCATATTGGCAAAACAGGAAGTGGAGAAAAGAATTAACCAGTAATGAAATGTCATCCCTCTGATTTCAAGGATAAAATTACTTATCAGTACAAAGGTTATCATTTGAATTGCCGATATGAGAAACAATAAGCTAATTTTCGAGTGTAAATAACTATTTCTGCTTAATCCTAAAAAGGATTCCCGTTTTAGGTGCTTTCTGTCTTTAATTATTTCTTCGGCGGAAATTGATAGTCCAAAAAACAGAGCTACTACAACTGCCATAAATATAAAAGCCGGGAGGTTTGTATTCTCCATAAAAATATATGCATCAGGATTACCAACCCTTCCACTTATATATTTTGTGAAATACGCTAACAGGACAGCCAGGATTGGGGCTTCTAAAAGACTTATCAGCAGGTATTGTCTATTTGCAATTTTGGTAAGTAAATCACGATTAAGAAAAATCTGAAATTGCTTAAACTTTTTTGGCGTTCTTTTAAAATGTTGCTGGGGATTTTGTTTCCTTTCAATACTTCCAGCATTCTTTCCCTGTGTTTTGTGAAAACTATCAAACCACTCTTTTGGGCTGATTTTTCTTGTTCTTGTTAACTTACCATATTCATTTACTATTCTCGACTCAATAATTTGTAATAGTTGTTCGGGATTTACATTGCCGCATTCGAGACACTGTTCTTCCTCTGCATTTATGTAATTACTCTTTGACTTAAAGTATTTTATAGCATCAATAGGATTGCCTGAGTATATTAAATACCCTCCTTTATCCAGGAAGAGCATCCGGTCAAACATCTTAAAAATATCTGAAGA
>JBGSSA010000138.1:0-4818 GCA_041737295.1 Bacteroidales bacterium
TTTTAAAAAAGGAAGCATTTAACCCAAATGCCCTGATGGAATATCAAGAAAAATATAAACAGAAGAAAATCAATCAATTAAAAAAGAGATTGGCTCTTCTTGAAGCGGCTTAGATGAGTAGTTACATAAGAGTGACAAGGAAGAATAATCCCTTTAGGGATTTACTATCGGTAGAAAAAGGGAGGAACGAAAATTATAGAATCTCTGGGATAACCCGGGAACCCTGAATTCAGTATAATAATATTTTCCATAACCTATGAAAATAATAAAACTACTCTCACTGATCAGCCTCCTGCTTATTGCAGAAATTGAAATTCAAAGCCAAACCCGCATTGCGGTCAGCAAAACATCCGTTAATTACGAGGCCTGGCTCCGGCATGCTGAAGCGGAAGTGCAACCAATAAACATGTATGGATTGAAAATTGATTCAGCCATGCAGGTCCTGTCCACCTGTTTCGGATTGCTGCTGACAGGAGGTGAAGATGTTTTTCCGGATAATTATGGTAAGCCACAGAACATATCCTTGTGTGAAGAATTCGACAGGTACAGGGATTCCCTGGAATTTGCCCTCATTAAAAAAGCCATTGAACTGAAAATGCCCATATTTGGAATTTGCCGCGGAGAACAAATCCTGAATGTGGCCACAGGAGGGACATTAATCGCGGACATACCGACTGAGGTATCAGATGCCTCTGTCATTCACCGGTGCCCGGAAGGCACAGCGGAGTGCATGCATTATATCAATATCGATCCCAAGACTATTTTGTTCCAGGTCACGGGAGCGCAGACGGGTATTGTAAACAGCTATCACCACCAGGCGGTGGAGAAAACCGGACCCGGCATGAGAATCACGGCAGTAGCCGAAAACGGTGTGGCCGAAGCCATAGAAAGGGTACATGCCCAGGAAGGCGCTTTCATGATGGGCGTACAGTGGCATCCCGAGCGCCTGACCCAGTCGCCCGAGCTCGCCCTTCCCCTGGCGGAATACTTTCTCCAGGAGGCTCGGGAGTTCGGAAGTCGGTAATCTGTGGTCGGCTAAAATTAAAATAGATACGATTTAAAATGTACATTTGATTCTTTATCAATTAGTTCAGTTAAATTCCTGAATCGTAAATCGTAAATCGTAAATCGTAAATCCTAAATAAAAACCCCGCAGAAGCAATAATTCTGCGGGGTTCATTGCCCCTCGTTTTCTACCGGTAGTGAATCCCTAAAGGGATTCTTCTTCCTTGTCACTTGTCACTTGTCACTTGTCACTACTTGTCCCCAGTCCCCAGTCCCTAGTCCCTGCTAGAGCAATTCAATACTTCTCTTCACAAACCGGTTCAAATCCTCTCCTTTAAGCATATTGTTTGAAAGGAGTGCGATGTCGATCAATTGCCTTACAATTTTATTATCCTTTCCAAAACTGGTCAGGATTTCCTCTTGCTTATCCTGGAATTCCTTAATTTTTCCTTCCAGTTCAGTACGCCTGTCTTTATCGGCCTGGGGAATTTCCTCATCCTTCTTATCCTTCAGGTTTTTATCCAGCTCGGCTTTTGTTTCCTCGATGGGTTTCAGCTTTTCATTGTATTTGTCCAGTTCCTTACGGCACTTCTTCTCCTTGGCCTCCTCAATACGCGAAACCAGCGGATGATTCGAATTAATGACCACATTGTACTGGCTGGGCAATTCACCATAAAAGCTCATGGGTCCGCCGAGCTGCGACATATCTTTCATACGGCGCATGAATTCCATCTGGGTGATCAACACCGGCTGGTCATTTTCTGCAAGGCTTTCAAACTGGATTGAATAATTGCCCTTTGAATCAGGAAGCTGACTCTGGAATACCGGCTTCAGTTCATTCTGTTGAGCCGCGGTAAGTTTTGATTCGCGTGATTCATCCTTTTGGATGAGTTTGTCAATAACGTCAGCATCAACCCGGACAAAATGACTGTCTTTAAACTTGGTCTCAGCCTGGTTGATGAAATGCATATCAAGATAGCCATCCATCACCAGTACGTCATATCCCTTATTCCTGGCAGATTCAATAAAGCTGTACTGTGCCTGTATATCAGTAGTATATAGATATACAAGCGTCTTGTTCTTATCTTTCTGATTGGTCTCGATCAGCTTTTCATATTCCTCGAAAGTAAAATACTTGCCATCGGTGTTCTTCAGAAGTGCGAATTTTGCAGCCTGATCATAGAATTTTTCATCCGAGATCATACCGTACGTCATGAACAACTTCAGGTCATCCCATTTCTTTTCAAATTCCGGGCGATCATTTTTGAAAATATCCTGGAGCCTGTCAGCCACTTTTTTCGTAATGTGACTGGAGATCTTCTTTACATTGGAGTCGCTCTGCAGGTAACTGCGGGAAACGTTCAGCGGAATATCCGGAGAATCGAGGACTCCATGAAGCAATGTCAGAAACTCAGGCACAATTCCTTCAACCGAATCAGTCACAAATACCTGGTTGCTGTATAACTGGATCTTGTTCTTCTGAATTTCAAAATTGCTCTTGATCTTCGGAAAATAAAGGATACCGGTAAGATTGAAGGGATAGTCGACATTCAGGTGAATGTTGAACAACGGATCTTCGGCCATGGGATAGAGCTCATGGTAAAAGCCTTTGTAATCCTCTTCCTTAACTTCGGCAGGTTTTTTGGTCCAGAGGGGAGTGGTATTATTGATTAGGTTATCTTCCTCTGTTTCCACGGATTTACCGTCCTTCCATTCGGTCTTTTTTCCGAAGGCGATCTGGACAGGCAGGAAGCGGCAATATTTTTTCAGGATTCCTTCGATTCTCGAATCTTCAAGGAATTCTTCCGATTCATTGTCGATATGCAGGATAATGTCCGTGCCTCTTTCCTTATCCTTTGCAACTTCGAGCGAATAGTCAGGGGTGCCGTCGCATTCCCATTTAACTGCCGGACTTTCTTCCTGGTGTGATTTTGTTATTATTTCAACCCTTTCAGAAACCATGAAGGAAGAATAGAATCCAAGGCCAAAATGACCGATAATATTATTCGCCTGGTTCTTATATTTTGTCAGGAAGTCTTCAGCACTTGAAAAAGCGATCTGATTGATATACTGATCCACTTCGGCTTCTGTCATGCCTATTCCACGGTCGGAAATGGTCAGCGTTTTTTTCTTTTTATCCAGTTTGATCCGGACAGTAAGGTCACCGAGTTCACCCTTGAAGTCGCCCATATTGGCAAGGGTTTTCAACTTCTGCGTTGCATCTACAGCGTTGGAGACAAGCTCTCTCAAAAATATCTCATGGTCAGAGTACAGGAATTTCTTGATGATTGGAAAAATGTTCTCAGTTGTTACTCCAATTTTACCTTTTTGCATTGCTATCTCGTTTTAGGTTTGACATCGTTTTCATGGGGGTATTCAAAGATTGTGCCGTGTCTCGGTTACTGACAAATAGGCATTTTTGGTGCAGACAAGCTGTCGGGATGTCGGAAGTTTGTTTTGCAGTTTTGCAGATGGCGGATCGTGGTTCTGCAATATGCATACTAATTAATCAGAAAAACATTGTAGAGACAAGGCAGTGCCTTGTCTGTACGATTTCCTGTAAATATGAGAATGGGGTGGACAGGCATATTCCTTTCTACCGATAGATAATCCCTACCGGGATTCTTCCTGCTTGTCCCTTGTCCCTTGTCCCTTGTCCCTTGTCCCTAGTTCCTAACATCCACCTTCTCCACCAACTCCCATCTTCCCTTTTCAAACCGGAATCCATCATAAGAGAAATCGGGGCCGTAGAATGCATAATTGTCCTTGTAGGATGAGTTCGGGGGTGCAAGGTGATCGAAGATGATCATCTTCATATTATTATTCCATTTCAGGCCCATTTTCACCTTGGCGGAATATTGAAAAATCACGCGGCATACCAGGTTATTCCGGTAATTAAAAACAGACTTTCCAAACACGGGTAAATTTTGATTATCGAAATATAATACATCGGCAATTTTACAGGACACGAACAGGTCCTGGTTATCGAGCCCCAGCAAGGTATAGTAAACATTCCCGCCGTCCTTGGTTTCAACAATCTCATACACCAGCATGCCATACCATTGTGATGGAGAAAGAACAGCCAGGTGAGCGTTCCGGATATCAGAACTATTATCGTTGAGGAATACCTGCCTGGTTTCGCCCTTTTTGCCGGCTGTGTACTGCAAATATCCATAATACGTATTTGTTCCGTCAGTCCGGGGGAGGTTCCACGTGTAAATCCTGATCCGGCCATCCCCTGAGGAAATCCTTCCCATCCTGGTAAGCAGGGCGAAAGGGTATTCCATTGATCCCGGGATTTGAACCGCACCCCCCATCAATTGGACGATACTGTCATTTATTCGTTGTTTATCAGCATCAGCTTTTGTCGCGGCCATCCTGGTGAAGAGCGCACTAATTTGTGTTTCAGCCCTGGCAAGTGATTCGGGATTTCCGGATGCATGCAGGGATGTAAAATACAGATTACAGGCCAACAGAATAGCCAATGCTTTTTTTACAGATCGCATGTGGGAAAAAATATGGGCAAAACAATTATCCGGCTACTTGATGATCAGGTTAATATCCTTTAGCAGCTTATCCTTGTAGGATTTTCCTATGGGAATGGATTTTGAGCCTTCCTGGGTTTTAATGATGACGGCGTTATCTTCGATTATATTGATCCGGCTCGTATTTACAATAAAAGAACGATGAACACGGGTGAATTTATTGGTCGGAAGTTTCTGCTCAACTGCCTTCATTGTGAAATGAATGGTGAACTTTTCATTAAAGGTGTTGAAAATGACATAATTTTCAAGTGCTTCCACCCAGAGTATA
>JBGSSA010000216.1:0-21681 GCA_041737295.1 Bacteroidales bacterium
ACAATAAAAGAACGATGAACACGGGTGAATTTATTGGTCGGAAGTTTCTGCTCAACTGCCTTCATTGTGAAATGAATGGTGAACTTTTCATTAAAGGTGTTGAAAATGACATAATTTTCAAGTGCTTCCACCCAGAGTATATCCTCATATTTCAACCGGACGAGGGCAGAGTTCTTTTTAATAAAGATTTCGTTGTCCTTGGTGTCAACCTTTGTCTTAAACCGCACATTCGCCTTATTGATGGCTTTAAAAAACCGGCTGTATGAAATAGGCTTCAGCAGATAATCCGTTACATCGTAATTAAATGCATCGAGCGCATATTTCTCTTTTGAAGAGATTATAATGATCTGCGGGGGATTTGTCAGTGTCTCAAGAAAATCGATCCCACTCATTTCAGGCATTTCAATGTCGAGAAAAATAAGGTCGATATCTTCTTCTCCATTAAAAACATTTATGGCATCCACTGCATTTTCATACGAAGCCAGAAGCCTGAGCTGATCAGTTCGGGATATGAATTCTTCGATGATCCGTCTGGACATCAGGTCATCATCAATGATTATACAATTCATACTGCGGTTATTTCACAAATGAAAAAAAGTAGGGTCAGTTCATCGTTCAAATATATAAAAAAAAATGATTTATAGGGCAGATGGTTTCGAATAAGAAAAACTGCTTTCCTTATTGATTTTTGGGGTTATCGAGAAATGCCCGTTCAATTTGTTCCGACTTTTTGATTGTATTTTTAAGCCAGGTTAGTTTTAAGTCCTGCTTTTCATCATCACTAAGGCTCCATGACAGGGAAGATTTTCGCAGGCTTATGGTCAGAAAATGGATGCAGATGGCTGCTGATACAGAAATGTTAAGGCTTTCCGTGAAGCCTACCATGGGCACCTGGATAAATTCATCCGCCAGGCCAATGGCAATGGGAGAGAGGCCCTCCAGTTCAGTGCCGAAAACGAGGGCTGTCTTGCCCCCCGACAGGTCAAAATCCTCCAGTTTGCAGTCATTTTTATGGGGCATGGCGGCAACAATGCGATACCCTTCCTCCTTTAAAGATTTCAGGGCTTGGGTTGTATTATCCCCGGGGAGGTTATACCGTTTAAGGGTCAGCCATTTGGTGGATCCCATTACTACATCGGGATTGATCCGGTATGGGTTCCGGTTTTCGATAATATGCACATCCTGCACACCGAAACATTCGCAGGAACGCAATACGGCACTGGCATTGTGTGGCTGAAAGATATCCTCGAGTACTACGGTGAGGTAGCGCGTACGGTTCTCGAGCCGGGAGTCAAACAGTTTCAGGCGCCTGTCCGACACAAACTGCTGCAGGTATTGGATCAGCTTGTCTTTCATGGTTTGGTGGCAAAAAAAAAGGGAGCAGTAATGCTCCCCTTATAGCTTTCAAAGCTGATTTATTTTACAACATCGGCCAAGTCGCTACCTGCTTTAAATTTTACAACCTTTTTGGCAGGGATTTTTATTTCCTTACCGGATTGTGGATTTCTGCCAGTCCTAGCACTTCTCTTGGAAACTGAGAATGAGCCAAAGCCAACGAGAGCAACACGGTCAGCTTTTTTCAGAGCCTGGGTGGTAGCTTTGATAAAAGCATCGAGTGCTTTCTTGGCATCTGCTTTGGTTAAACCTGCATTAGCTGCAATGGCATCGATTAATTGTGCTTTGTTCATAACAAAAATTTTTAGGGTTAGTAATTTTTCAAATTTCTTACACAAATATAGACTATTTCACATGTTTAGCAAATTTCCCGTCAAAAATTTGGGGCTATCCGGTTACTAAATTGTTAATAACTATGCCAGTGTTTAAACAATTTTCAGAAGCAAATGTGAAGTGATAGTTTAAGTTAAATTATGCAAATATCATAAAACCAGATATTTAAACTGTATTTTGGTTTTTAGCATTCCAGAAGTCCTATGAATAAAGAATTTTCGTCAAAATGTTGAAATATTTTCCCCTGATAACAAGGAATGCAGGGTTTTTACCTCTTTTTCCCAGCGGAGCGATGGGCTTTGCTATTAAATTCCAGGCAAAGATTAACCCAGTAATCGAATTCTTTTTCGGTTTTCAGTCCGGTTTCATCGATCAATACATACCCTTTCATGGGTCTTTTTGTGAAATCCATTGTCCGGCACCCTCTCATTTCTACTGCCTGGTTATGAAAGTCCGGATCAATGCGGCACATCATTTCATCCTTTATAATGCCAATGCACATTTTGTCATTGTACATAAAGGTTAGTCCGCCCATCATTTTCTTTTCTTCGATATTATGAAGATCTGCAAGCTTTTCACGAATGCGGTCCGCCAGTTTCTCATTGTATGCCATAATTGTAATTTGTTTTTTGGGTTTACACGTGCTTTCAATTCTAACAAACTTCGCTTTAATCTGTTCAAATTCATCCATTTATGTGCCGATCCAAAGCTATAGGTTTTTAGTAAAACAATCCCTGCAACTGAACATCCAGTCTGAATATAATCTGCTCAATGAGTCAAAAATCTCCCTTTTCTTTTTATCTTGTATACAATATGCTCTATGCAGTATATTCACGATGATAAACCTTGAGTATGAAGCCTGGATTTCTACTTACGTCTGCCGCGCTGTTAGGATCTTACCTTACCCTGGAAGCAGCTGATCAGCGGATCAAAAGGCAGCCGGTTGCCAAACCCCGCAATATTGTATTCATTCTATCCGATGATCACCGCTATGATTACATGGGATTTATCAAAAAGATACCCTGGCTTGAAACTCCATCAATGGACAGAATGGCAGCGGAAGGTGCTTATATCTGCAATGCCTTTGTAACCACTGCACTTTGCTCTCCCAGCCGTGCTTCCATCCTTACAGGAATGTATTCACACAATCACAGTGTGGTGGACAATTCGGCACCGTTGCCGGCCGGTCTGACTTTCTTCCCGCAATACCTGCAGAAAGCGGGATATAATACCGCATTTTTTGGCAAATGGCACATGGGCAATGACACAGGAGATCCGCAACCCGGTTTTGATCATTGGGAAGGGTTCAGGGGTCAGGGAGAGTATTGGAATCCGAGGATAAACGTGAACGGGGAATGGGTTCAATATAAGGACAGTACCTATGTTACCGACCTGATCACGATGCATGCCATCCAATACATGAAAGATCAGCCCCGGGATAAACCGTTTTTTGTTTACTTGTCCCATAAAGGAGTTCACGATAATTTCAGCCCGGCAAAACGGCACAGGGGCTCGTATGCAAAGGAGACCCTCGTAATTCCTCCCTCTTACAATACACCCACCTATGGGATCACCACTCTTCCCAGTATTGATCCGGTCACAGGCAGGGCAGCTGCGGGAAAGGACTATTACGGACCGGAAATGATGCCCGACTGGGTCAGAAACCAGCGGGAGAGCTGGCATGGGGTTGATTATTCTTACCATGGCCGCCCATGGGATGTTCAGGTTCGAAATTACTGTGAAACGTTGCGCTCTGTGGATGAAAGCATCGGATCCGTTTTGGATTATCTCAGGGAAGCCGGTCTGGATGAGAATACCCTGGTCATTTATATGGGCGACAACGGGTTTGCGTGGGGTGAGCATGGCCTTATCGACAAAAGGCAGTTTTATGAAGAATCCGTCCGGGTTCCCATGCTGGTGAGATGTCCGGAATTCATCAAAGGCGGAACTGTACTTGAAAACCTTGTCCAGAATGTTGACATTGCCCCGACAATTATGGATTATGCAGGATTGACCCCTGCACAGCAGATGGTGGGTTATTCATTCCTTCCCCTTCTCAAAGGGGTTGATATACCCTGGCGTTCACAGATTTTTTACGAGTATTACTGGGAGTATGAGTTTCCCCAGACACCCACCATGCATGGCGTGCGCAGCGACCGGTATAAGTATATCCGGTATCATGGCATATGGGACACCAACGAGTTTTACGATTTGCAGGAGGATCCCGGTGAAACTTCCAACCTGATCGGATCACCGGCCCACCAGGAATTGATCCGGCAAATGAACAAATCCCTTTATGATTGGCTTGAATCGACGGATGGAATGAACATCCCACTGAAACGAACCGAACGGCCACACTTTGATCACCGGAACAACGGAAATTACTAAGTTGTGATGCGATAAATACCCTGATGGCCTTTTTAATTTTGATGATTTCAAATGTAATCAGATACTATCTGGTTACATAACTACCATGTGGTACGAAGATTACAATTCTGGTCAGTTTTTTTCTTCATCCCACTATAAAAAGTTCCCGGCTTGTGTATATTCGTACGCTGATTGATGTTCCTGGTATCTTGGAATGAAATGATAATCATCCCGGACTTTTTTATAACACCATAATGAAAAGATTTAATTTTTGGTTAATACTTGTATGTTTCGTTACCATTTTTCAGGCTGAAGGTCAAAAAACGGAGAGCGTTGAAGACAATCGTAAACTGGGCAAAACAGAATATTCCTTGTTGAACCTTTCTGCTACGGATGCCCTGGGCAGACGTTTCGGGGTTGCTTCCGCGCAGGAGCAGCCAATTAAATATGTTGGTGTATTTTATTCACTTTGGCTGGGTCAGCACAAAGAATCACAACAGGGTATATACGACATCCAGAAACTTCTGGATACCAATCCCGAAGCGTTATACAATGTAAACGGCACGCCCGAAAGCCCGTTAAATGAATTTCACTTCTGGGGCGAGCCGCTTTATGGCTACTATAGCATGGGCGATCCATGGGTGGTTACCCGTCATATTGAATTGTTTTGCAATGCAGGTATAGATTATCTGTGCATTGATGCAACCAACAGGTTGATATATAAGGAATCTGCAGAAAATCTTTTCATTGTGCTTACCCGGTTTTTAGAACAAGGCTTCAAGGTGCCAAAAATCGTGTTTTATACAAACTCCTTATCGGGGGCTACGGTAGATGATTTATACAATCAATATTATAAATCGGGCAACTATGAGAAACTATGGTTTTGTCCCAACGGAAAACCCATGATTATCGGAATCACGGAAAACAATGCAAAAGCTTCTGATATGACCAAGTATCATTCCTTTTCCGACTATATAAAACCGGAAATGAAGGATTATTTTGATGTGAGAGAATCACAATGGCCAAATGGTGATTATAATCCCAATAGTATTCCATGGATGACCTGGCAGTATCCGCAATGGAACCACAATGGAAGCGTGGCGGTGCCGGTGGCACAACATAGTCATACGGTTATTGACGCAAGCGCGATGCATCCCGAAAGCAGCCGTGGGTATGACAACCTTACAAAACAGGTGGAAAAGGACTGGACAGCCGGCGCCAACTTCCAAACCATGTGGAACTCCGTTTTTGAAAGCAAAGATAGTATTGATAATGTGCTTGTTACTTCATTCAACGAATGGATGGCAATTAAGTATGCCAATGCACACGGCCGCGACAGGGTCTTTTTCGTCGATGTTTTCAACCACGAGTTTTCAAGGGATATAGAAGTAATGAAAGGGGGCTATAATGACAATTTCTACCTGCAACTCGTGAGAAATGTGAGAAAATTCAAACTGACGGATGGCAACCATTACAGTTATCCCCTGAAAACCATCGATATCCTGAAGTCAACGGAAGATACATGGAAAGACGTTAAGGCTGCATACATTGATTTTACAGGCGACGCCATTGGCCGGAATTTCACGAATGCTGTGGGAACTGAAGTTTACACCGACAGCAGCAATCGTAACGATATTGAAGAGATTAAGGTAGTTCATGACAAAAAAAACCTCTATTTCATGATTAAAACCCTGGAGGATATTACAGCCTATAAGGATACTGACGTAAACTGGATGAATATTCTGATCGGCGACGGAGATAACGCGGGTTCGTTCGCGGGATACCGATATATCATTAACCGGAAACCTGGCGGAAAAAACAGGACGTCTGTGGAATTGTCGGTTGGAGGCTATAACTGGAAGGAGGTCGCGCAGGCAACATATTCAGTTAAGGGAAACCTGATGCAAGTGGCAATACCCTTGTCGGCACTTGGGCTGACTGCTGAAGATTGTTCGTTTGAATTCAAAATTGCCGATAACGTAACACGCTACGATGACATTATGGATTATTATGTTACCGGGGACAGCGCCCCCGTTGGACGGTTGAATTTCAGCTATGGTTATTAAAAGGCAACAGTTGTAAAGGCCTGATTAACTGCTGATATTTTTCCTGTTTCATCCGGAAAATTTATCATGCTCTCTATATCGGTATGAATTCTAATTACTATTAAGTATTTGCATTAATTCATCCAATTTAGGTGAAAGGATAATTTCTGTTCTTCTATTACTGGCTCTGCCTTCAGGGGTTTCATTACTTGATCTGGGGTAAAACTCTCCCTTTCCGGAGGCTGTAAATCGTGCCGGGGTAATTTTATATTCATCCGTCAGAATTCGCACAATGGAGGTGGCTCTTCCGACGCTTAAATCCCAGTTATCCTTATAAACAGCCGTTTTGATGGGTACGTTGTCGGTATGTCCCTCAATCAGTATATCAATGTCACTGTTTTTCTGCAAAACGTCAGCTAATAATTTCAGGGCTTCCTTTCCCTTTGTCTCCACAGCAATACTTCCCGATTTGAATAATAATTTATCTGACATGGAAACATATACTTTGCCATTTTTAATTTCGACGGATAATTCATCCGAATTAAAGCCAAGCAAAGCATTTCGGAGAATATTATTAAGCCTTTTGGTAATTGAATCTTGTCGGGCAATTATCCCCTTCATGTCCTGTAAAGTTCTCTCCCGATCCAGAAGTAGTTTCTCCTTGCTATTCAACTCTTCGGATTTTGCTTTCAATGCTTTACTGTATAGATCTGCTTGTGATAAACTTTCATTGATTACATTCTCATACTTATTTTGCAATTCATTGTTTTTATTCGTGAGGTCATTATATTTTTGGTCCCTTTCCTTGACATCATTTTTTAGGTCCGCGTTTTCTTTTTCTTTTGACGCCAGACTGATACATAATTCATCGCGTTCCATCACGACACTTTTTAGTCTTTTTCCACCCATTATTTTTTTATCAGGTATCGGATTACCACATCTATAAACAGGTGAGCAAGCAGGTAACAATACTGCAAGCAACAGGGGGACAATAAAATATGCTTTTTTCATTTACTATTTGATTTAAATTGGGAGCCAGCTGACTTCCTTTCCCAGGGATTGTTTCGGGAACTTCAAAGGTAGCCAGTTTGTCATTGGATTCCTAGTAACTCCCCCAAATCAAGCTTATGATTAATTACCTTGAATTATTCCATTCTAATTATTACTTTTAAAACCGATAATCACCATATCTCAAAACCCAATTTCTCATGAAAACCCTAACCTATCTCATGGTCGTGATGTTTGTCATGACATTTTCCGTGCAGGCACAAATAGACGTTAAAGGCAAGATCAAGAGTGCCACTCTCAACAGGGCAAATCAAAAAACAGACCAGGCAATTGAAAAAGGCCTCGACGAAGCCGAAGAGGGAGTGGTAAAAGCCGTCAAAAATGACTCGGAAAAGGAAGATAGTGAAGAGGCTGAGTCGGAGGATAGCGATGATTCCACACCCGATGCCGATTCAGAGAATAACGAGGATGCTGAGCAGGAAGCTGCAAAAAAAGAGGCTTCGCCCAAACTTGAGTCCTATTCAAAATACGACTTCATACCGGGTGAGAAGGTTATCTTTTACGAAGATTTCAGCCAGGATGCCGTAGGCGATTTTCCTGCATTATGGAATACCAATGGTTCAGCTGAGGTGGTGACCACAAATCTGTTTCCCGGTCAATGGATGAAGTTTTCAAGCGATGAATCTATATGGACGGATCAACTGCTGAATCTTCCCGAGAATTATACAATTGAAATGGATATTGTGCCCATAAGCGGGGAGGAGAGTGACAGAATGCAAGGCTATGTCCTCCGATTGATTCAAACCATGAATATGAATTCAATAGATCATGGTGCTGTTCCCGGCAAAGCCGGTTTTATGTTAGCAGTGGCGTATTACGGGACTACTTCGTACAGAGCCTATACAAATGGAGATGGCGAAGCGGAAAGTCTTGATATCAGCGGGCAGAAGGATGGAGAAATGTATAAACAATTTAAGGATCGTAAATATCATATTGCTATTTGGGTTCAGAAAGCCCGACTCAGGCTTTATATGGATGAAAAGAAATTATATGATCTGCCAAAAGCCTTTCCTTTTGCCGGCACCAAAATGGACCGGTTACGATTTGGGGAAGGTGCCGCCATGGTTAGCAATATCAGGATTGCCGTGGGTAACCCGGATATGCGTAACAAGCTGCTTACCGAAGGAAAACTGGTGAGTTACGGGATTTATTTTGATGTGAATAAGGATGTGGTCAAACCGGAATCCTATGGCACGTTGAAGATGATTGCCAGTGTACTGACTGAAAATCCAGATGTAAAAATAAAAATTGTAGGACACACAGACAGTGACGGCGCTGACGCAACAAACCTTGATTTGTCGAAGCGACGCGGAGAGTCTGTAAAAAACGAATTGGTAAAATCGTTTGGCATTGACGCTTCCCGGATTGAAAGTGATGGAAAAGGAGAAACCGTTCCAATCGCGGCAAACGATACTCCGGCCAACAAAGCGCTAAACAGGAGGGTAGAGTTCTTAAAGCTCTAAGGGGTAATACATACGGCTATAATTTTCCTCAAAAGTAAAAAGCGAAGGTTTCAATTCTGAAACCTTCGCTTTCATCAGGCTATTGATTTTTCATGTGCTTCTTTTCCATTTCCACCTCATCTGCATAAATTGACCAGCTCATTACTCCGCTTACGGGAGCTGATGCCTTTTCAATTTCTTTTTTCCGTTTTTCACTCAATTGCTTATTGTTCTTTTGAATTGAGTTTTCATTCCGGTCAGTGCCTATGGCTTTTTCCTCAAGAAGTCCACTTGTGTCGTGAACTTTTCTTATCGTTTTTTGTTTAAAATGTTAAGTATGCTTAAAATATATATTTGATATGCTTAACACATCTCCTATGTGAAATATAGTTAACTCTATACGTTATGAAAAGCCGTATTTTCAGTTACATTTCTATAATACTCTCTTTCCAACCTGTATTTTTATCAGCCCAAAAAACCGATGCCAATATTTTCGGCGATGTGAAATCGAACGGGGAACATTTACCTTTTGCCACAGTTTTAGTTGAGGGGACAAGCGCGGGTACAACTACCGATATGTCTGGTCATTATATGCTGGTGAACCTGCCTGAGGGCGAAGTTGAAATTACCGCCCAGATGATTGGTTATAAAAGTCAAACAAAGAAAGTAAGTTTAAAACAGAGCGTAACCCTTGAGGTCAACTTTGTATTGGAAGAAGAAGTGATGTCCCTGAATGCAGTGGTGGTTACCGGTACCAGGACATCCAAAAGGCAAACAGAATCACCTGTAATTGTAAATGTCCTGGAAGGGAAAACTCTCGGGCAGATACAGGCAAATACATTGTCGGAAGGGTTGTGTTTTCAGCCCGGACTTAGGGTTGAAACCGACTGCCAAACGTGTAATTATTCCCAGTTGCGGATAAATGGACTTGGCGGTTCATACTCCCAGATATTAATAAACGGCCGTCCTGTTTTAAGTCCCTTAACCGGGCTTTATGGCATGGAACAGATCCCTTCAAACATGATAGACCGCATCGAAATAGTGAGAGGCGGCGGTTCTGCATTATATGGTTCGAGTGCGGTTGGGGGAACCGTAAACATTATCACCAAAATTCCAGACCAAAACTCATACGAAGTTTCGGTAAACCATGCCCTGATTAACAATGAAGGCAATGACAACCAGGTAAATGCAAACCTGAATGTTCTTACCCTCCGGCGAAATGCCGGAATGTCAATTTTTGCATCCGGGAGGCAGCGTGACTATTATGATGCAAACGGTGATAATTTTTCGGAATTACCCATGCTGAGGAATAATTCCTTTGGATTTACTTCCTTCCTGAAACCTGCGCCAAATCAAAAACTGGAATTTAGTTTCAGCAGTATGTATGAATACAGGTATGGTGGGGAAATGACGGACAAAGCAGCCTATCTGGCCCAACAATCAGAGGAGCGGACACATAATGTATTGATGGGAGGGGTTGATTATGAAATTGATTTTAACAACAACAACAGTTCGTTTATAACCTATCTGGCTGCCCAGAATACAAAACGAAAACATTACACCGGGATTATACCTGATGATCAGGACACGGCAGACTATTTGCAGCATTTTATAAACCCGCCTTATGGCAATACAGACAATAATACTTTCCAGGCAGGCTTACAGGTAAATCATAAATTCGAAAACTTTCTGTCAGGTACAAACCTTATGACCATCGGGGCAGAATATTTGTATGACTATGTCTTTGACGAGATATCGGCCTATAACTATTTGCTTGACCAGACAACCTTTAATTCCGGCGCTTTTCTTCAAAGTGACTGGGAAATTATCACGGGCCTGACATTGCTTGCAGGCGTCAGGGCCGATAAACACAACCTGGTGGATAAGGTAGTTTTCAATCCCCGTTTTTCAGTCTTGTACAGGCTTAACGGAAATACTCAGTTCAGGGCTTCCTGGGCAAGCGGGTTCAGGGCACCGCAAGCCTTCGATACAGATATGCACATTGCTTTTGCCGGAGGCGGAGTTACACGCATACGTCTTGCTGATAACCTGAAAGAAGAAAAATCTTCGAGTTATAGTGTATCGGTAAACTATGACCAGGCTTCGGAGAATTATATATGGGGATTTACAGTCGAAGGGTTCTATACATTGCTGAATAACGCGTTTATGCTGGAGGAAGCCGGAAGTGACGAATTCGGGCTTATTTACGAGAAGCGCAATGCAAACGGCTCGATAGTGAAAGGAGTTACTGTTGAGCTGCGCGGCAATTACAATCGCAAGGTTCAGCTAGAAGCCGGGTTTACCATCCAGACGAGTGATTACACAAAGCCTGTAGCCTATTCGGAATCACTTGAAGCCATGAAGAAGTATTTAAGGACTCCGGATAGTTATGGATATTATACCCTGATCTTCACACCCGGTGAAAATTTTAGCGCCTCATTAAGCGGAGTATATACCGGTGCGATGGAAGTTCTGCATGTTGCCGGTGCCCCGGAGAATCCTGTTTCCGATGAATTGGTTACAACAACTTCTTTTTTCGAAAACAGCTTTAAGCTTTCTTACCTGGTAAAATTCGGGAGGTTAAACAATGGCATTGAAATTTTCGGGGGTATTAAAAATATGTTTAACGCTTACCAGGATGATTTCGACAGTGGTAAGAACCGTGACAGCAATTATATTTATGGGCCTTCATTACCCAGGATGTATTATTTCGGGATAAAACTAAAGTCTATTTAGTACTCAATGCTAATCATATCCGGATGTCTTTTACTGACACTTTATTGCGTAGGAGAATTGAAGATAAACATCTTACAAAGATAATATTATGTGTTTTTAAAGTTCCGTAAGTAAAATAATATATTACATTTGCGCTGAAAATCAATTCAAAATAGTTTATGGACGAAGGCCCATATCATTGTAAAATAAAATTATTAATTTCCCTTTAAAGGTGCCTTTGTATATATGCCCCTTTTTAGGATAAAAAGGAGGCATATACCATGCTAAAAATATTTAAAACTTTTGGCGGATATGATGAAATATCACAACCACAAAATGGTTGCTGGATTAACGTATCTCAACCTTCGGATGTTGAAATTGACAGGCTTCAGAAAGAGTTTCGTGTTCCGCAGGATGTAATACGGGATATTATTGACGTTGACGAACGACCGCGTGTTGAATTTGATGATGATTATTCACTGGTGATTCTTCGTATTCCGGTAGAAAGTACAAACAATGGGCTGCCTTTCGCAACAGTTCCACTTGGGGTTTATGAAACCACAGAGTTTACAATTTCCCTGTGTTCTTCACATAACGAGGTTTTACCTTTAGAACCGCCATCCCTGTTTAGGGGACAGCGCCAGCAAGTTCCGGATTCATTGAATTTTATCCTTAACCTGTTTTTACGCTCGGGGACCACGTATTTACAATATCTTAAGCAAATTAACCAACAAACTGCATTAATTGAACAAGACCTGGAAAAATCAATCCGCAACAAAGAATTAAACAAGTTGCTGAAAATGGAAAAATGCCTTGTTTATTTTATTACTTCACTCAAAGCCAATGAAAATGCACTTGCCAGATTGCGCAATTATAAAAAGGATAGCCTTACCGAGTTAAATGAAGATTTGGTCGAAGATGCCATAATTGAAAACAAACAGGCACTTGATATGGCACAAATCTACTCTGATATCCAGAGTGGAATGATGGATGCCTTTGCTTCAGTTATTTCGAACAACTTAAACGTTGTAATGAAGCAATTAACCGTTGTTTCAATAATTTTAATGATTCCAACACTTATAGCCAGTTTATTCGGGATGAATGTGCCAAACTTTATGGAAAATTCAAAATGGGGATTTCTGGCTGTTATAGGGTTCTCTGGATTGCTTTCAGTTACAGGGGCAGTAATATTCAGAAAAAGAAACTGGGTTTAAACCATATTGTATTTCTGATTGATTTTTATGATTAGGCTTATTCCGGAAACAAACAAATAAATGACTACTCAGCAACATAGCAAGCTAAAAATCCTTGTGGCATTTGTTGCTGTCTATTTTATCTGGGGTACCACCTACCTTGCCATTAAATATGCAATAGAAACGATACCGCCTTTCATGATGATGGGGATGCGATCGCTGCTTGCAGGCATTGTATTGTACACATGGGGAAGATTGCGCGGCGATGCGAATGTTGTCCGGAAGGAATTCCCGTCTTTAATTTTGATTGGAGCCCTTTTTTTTCTGATTGGCCATGGCATGCTGGCATGGGCACAACAAACGGTACCGTCGGGTGTTGCAGCGCTTCTGGTAGCTTCCGAGCCAATCATCATCGCACTTTTTGAGCCGTTGTTCACAAGAGAAGGAAGGGTGGGGAGACGCACCGTGCTTGGGATGCTCATCGGCATAGGCGGGATTGTAGTCCTCGTGTTGCCGCAAGGGCTCAACTTTGAAAACGTCAACCTGCTCGGCTCATTCGGAATTCTCATCGGAGCTTCTTCCTGGGCAAGCGGAGCTATCTACTCCCGCGTTGCAAAATTACCTCGTTCGCCTTTGATTACAGGCGGTTTACAGCTCCTGTTCGGAGGTATATTGCTGATTATCACGAGTTTCATATTTGGTGAATGGTCTGATTTTGACTTTTCACAGGTCGTAGTCCGTTCGTGGTTAGGGTTGATGTACCTTGTCGTGTTTGGCTCGATTATTACCTTCTCAGCATATACGTGGCTCCTGACCGTCACAAGTGCAACACGAATTTCCACGCATACTTTTATCAACCCTATTGTTGCGGTATTAGTTGGCTGGGCGTTTGGCGGTGAAGCATTAACAAAAGGAATGCTGATTGCCGCGGTTCTCATTATCATTTCAGTCTATCTCGTTCTTTTCCGGAAAGCCAAATGAGAATCATGCCGGCATTAAACGAAAATAGTATCAAATTTGTCCTGCAAAATTCCTTATAATGAATTCAACATGACAGATGGGATGGGTACAGGGGAACCGCCACCTTCCGGGAAATAAATGATTAAACATAGCACGAGGTTCTTTGTTCCTGAAATAAAGGTTGAAGTGTAACCCCAAACCATTATATCATGAAAAAGATCCTGTTTTCGTCCTTCGCGTTGTTGCTGTATTGTATGAACGGCCATGCACAGGCAAGTTTACAGCCTTCACCGGAGTTACTATCTGCAATAGGAAAGTTTGAACCGCTCATTGGTTATTGGAAAGGAGAAGGTTGGGTCCAAATGGGATCAACCAGGCATGTGTTTCAACAATCCGAGACCGTTTCCCTCAAGGCAAACAATACTGTAGTTCAAATTGATGGTTTGGGCAAAGATGAATCAGGTAATGCCGTTCACCAGGCCTTTGCCGTTATTTCATTCGACTATGACAAGTCGGCTTACCAGATGCTGGCTGTTAGGGCTGACGGGAGAGTGATTTATCCTCAAATCAGTGTAAACGAATCAGGAGTAATAGAGTGGGGATTCAAAGTGGGTAACGGGGGCCAGGTAAAATTCAATATTGAAATTAAAGACAATACCTGGCGCGAAACCGGAAAATTCAGCAGTGACGGAACAAACTGGATGCCATTCCTAGAAATGAACCTGAAAAAAGAATCACCGGGAAAATGACTATTATTTGCCACTGAGCGAATTATATACTGTGCCTGCGCTGAGCGAAGTTCACACCAGCGTCCTCCCGTTGAGCGAAGTATAAACTGTCGTGCTCGCGAGATGAAGTTTAGTTTTAACTTCATAACATCTCACAATACCCTGAGCGCAGCCAGTCATATCGGCCGCCTGTAATGGAATGGGGTAGCCTGGAAAACGATTAGCGGGTTCATCACATGGCGGAATCGCAAAACTATTTCTCATCTCATCTGTTTTCTCCCAATGGCAGCACAATTATCCTTCAACATATTAAATCCTTCATTCACCCCGGTACCGCCGGTGTATTATGATGTTTTTGCCGGGGAGCAGGAAAAGCCGTTTTCAAAAGTGTATTTTTTCAGCACGGGTTCTGATCTGGAAGAAGCCTCGGGCAGGATTACCGGCATAGAACGGAATGATCTTAACGAAGAATATATTCAATTTGATTCCGGAGATCGTGCCCGAATAGACCGGATAGTCACCATCAATGGAAAACCCGGTCCCGCTTACGACGAATACGACCGGTATGCTTTGGCCTGTTTGGATTGCAGTGGGGGAATGGAGGAGGAGTAGGCAATAGGCAGCAGGTTGGAATTCCCTTATCCCATCATTTTTATGCCTAAAAACATACCTCTAAGGCTCAAAACAACCCTATTTTAAAGGTTAAACACCAGATAATCAAATATTAATTCCGGTCCGACCCCGATATACAAGAAAAAAACCTATTTTTATTAGGAATTTATGAATTGCCTGGTCATACAAACTGCCTGGTATGCAGTATAGTCAAACTGCCTGAGTATACCGGATAAAGGTCAGCCGGATTAGAGACGTATCAGGTCTATTTATTGCATTATGAACTTGAATTCAACCGATTCAGGGCAACAGATCAAAAAATTATTTGATGATCATTTTCATCACCTGGTACTTCATGCATTTCGTCACATCAGGGATTATAGCCAGTCTGAAGAGATTGTTCAGGATGTGTTTGTGAAAATCTGGCAGAATTTTGATCAGATAGGGCAGGTATCCGACTTCAGGGGGTATCTGTATAAGGCCGTGCGCAATTCGAGCCTGAATTACCTCAGGCACATAAAAATAAGACAGAAGTATAATACGGAAACAGCCCATTTAATCGATAATACTAATGACCAAACAACAGATCCGATTTTAGAAGAGGAAGACTATAACCGTATTCACCAGGCTGTAAACAAGCTGCCCCAACATTGGAAAGAAGCGATTATCCTTAGCAAATACGACAAACTTAAATATCACGAGATTGCCGAAAGGATGAAAATTTCACAAAAAACGGTAGAAAAATATATTTCAAAAGCCCTGCAATTGCTGCGTGTTGAGCTAAAGGATGTGCTCATAATTCTAGTTTTAATAGCAATATTATTATCAAAAGTGTAGGGTAAAATAGAAAACAAGTGTTTTACAATCGAACTCGATGAAAAAAGAACTGGAACATATCGATGATGCCTTACCACTCAAAATTATTGAGAACAGGGCTGATGAAAGGGAGATTGGTCTTTTTGAAAACTGGCTTGGGGAATCTGTCATGCATGCAGAATACTTTGAACAATTTAAAAAGGCTTATCAACTTACATCCATCAATGATAATGCCAGGCAAAAGAACTGGGATTCTGTTGTTAAAAAGGTTACATCGGGGCAAAAGGTACCCGATTATATCACGTTACCCCGAAAACAATCCGTTCCCAAAACTGTATTCATGAATAATTGGATTCGTGTGGCAGCTTCGCTGGTAATTTTGTTTGGCATTGCCTTCCTGTTAAAATTGATCGTTTTCGATTCCGGACAGCTTATTATTTCCGGCAAGGATCTGAACCCCAAAGAACCCTATCACCTTTCTGACGGTTCGATGGTGTATTTGAATGAGAATTCCCAAATAGCATTTTCGAAGAGTTTTGGCAAAAAGGAGCGGAACATTACGCTCAAAGGCGAAGCTTTCTTTGAGGTGAAGCGGAATGAGAAAATCCCGTTTCATATCTATACCGGCAATACCACCACGCAGGTGTTGGGAACAAAATTCAATGTGTACTCAGATTCGGTTGGAAATGTGAAAGTATCAGTTGTTTCAGGACTAGTAGCGTTTTATTCCGGTAATAAGGAAAATGGGGTGAAGCTTTCCGCAAGCGAGCAGGCAGTTTATAACACAGGCATGGCGAAGGTTGTAAAAGAGCAAAATACCGACCCGAATTTCCTGTCATGGAAAACCGGCATCCTTTATTTTAAGGAAACTCCCATAAACGATGCTTTCCGTTTACTTCAGAAGCAATATTTGCGAGTATTTGTTTTTGATACTAAAGAAAATAATTATCCAACTGTAACTACAACGTTCGATAACCAATCACTGGAAGCTGTTCTGGAAGAGTTAAATCTTTTATTGAACACTAAAAATTTTATTAAAAATGACACGATTTTTTTCGAAACAAACCACTAAAAGTTTTATTTCAGTTTTTTGCTTTCTACTTTTTATTTCCTCTGCTTTTTCTCAATCCGAAATGCCTGAAAGGCAAATATCGGTTCCCGATTTCAAAGGAACTGCAAAGGAATTTATTGATTTATTGGGACATACAGAAAATCTGGTTTTTGCATATTCAAGCGAGGTGTCACTTGATTTTCAGGTAAGCTTTATCAAAAAGCAATTGGGTCTTACTGAATTACTTGATATACTGTTAAAAGGGAGACCTATTGGCTATAAGATAAAAGGAAATAAAATTCAGCTTTTCCCTGCTAAAACTTCTGCGTCTGGACCCATTACCCTAACCCAGGTTGTACGGGGCAGCATAATCGATGCCGACAACAAATTGCCGCTGCCGGGAACATCCGTGTCAGTCATTGGCACTGAACCGTTAATAGGCACTTCAGCAGATGCAAATGGTAATTTCAGATTGGAAAACATTCCTGTTGGAAGAATTAACCTGCAGATATCATTTGTAGGGTACGAAACCATGACACTACAAAATATTGAAGTGTTCTCAGGCAAAGAGATTGTGCTCGACGTTAATATGAAGGAGTCGGCAATTAAGATGGATGATGTTATCGTTAAATCAACCAGAAATAAGGGCGATGCAATAAACGAAATGTCGTTGCTTAGTTCGCGGTCTATTTCTGTGGAAGAGACAAAACGCTTTACCGGAGGCATGGACGATCCTGCACGTGTTGTAAGTAGTTTTGCAGGGGTTGCTGCCTCCCCTGACGGTAGTAGTGACATAATTGTCAGGGGCAATTCACCAAAATACATGAAATGGCGGATTGATGGTATTGAAATTACAAGTCCCTATCATCTGGATGATCAAAACGCTTCATTCGGTGCAATTACCGCACTAAATAACAGCTTATTGGCCACCTCCGATTTTCATACCGGAGCTTTCTCTTCAGAATACGGTGATGTTTTAACCAGTGTGATGGATGTGAAACTTCGATCCGGCAATAACGAAAAATTCGAGGCCGCTTGTGGTATTGGATTAATGGGAACAGATGTTACTCTTGAGGGCCCGTTTAAAAAAGGCTATGGGGGCTCTTTTCTTGTAAATTACAGATATTCAACGGCAACCTTATTAAGAGATTTTGGAATTATCGATGTTGATGGGTCTGTAAATTATCAGGATGCCACGGTTAAAATTGTGCTTCCGACAAAAAATGCAGGTACTTTTTCAATGTTTGCATTGGGTGGTTTGAGTGGCTTTTCTATGAAAAATATTACTGCAGAAGGAATAAGCACACCAGGGGGATTAAAGGATGCTGCAATAAACAAGGATTATGACAAGGGGGCAGGGCTTGCCAATATTGGCATTAATCATACGTTGTCTATTAATAGAAACAGCTTTGTAAAAACTTCCCTGTCATTTACCGCCAATGAAATTGATGATGATCTTTATGAATTCAGCAAAATAAAAAAGTACAATGATCAGGGTGAAGTAACGGGGGATTCCGTTACTGAAAAAATTCAGACTTTCAACAGCAGAATTACTAATTCAGCCTATCACGGCGCCGTAACCTACAACAACAGATTCAATGCAAAAAATAAAATTCAGATAGGAATACGGTATTCCCTGTGGGCTTTTAATTACAATCAAAACGCCTTCAACAATCAGACTGAAACATTTCAAAATGTAACGGATTTCAATAACAATGCAAGCTCAATAAACAGTTTTGTGAGCTGGAAATACAATATCAATGAAAAAATATTCCTTGTCTCGGGATTGCATTATATGAATGTCCTGCTAAACAACAAGAGCGCACTTGAACCGAGGGTGGCTGTCAACTGGAGGATCAACAGCACCAACTCTGTTTACGCCGGATTTGGCAAACATAGCACCATGGAAAGTATGCACAACTATTTTACTAAAATTATGCAATCCGATGGAAGCTTTACCGAACCTAACAAAAACCTTGATTTGCTTAAAGCCAACCATTATGTATTTGGGTACGAGAAATTTTTTACGGAGAACCTGAGGGCCAAAATTGAAATGTACTACCAGTATTTATATAGCTTACCGGTAGAAAATAACGATACCAGCTATTATGCAACGATCAATGAAGGCTTTGAATACAGATATGTTCCGCTGGTGAATAAGGGAGTTGGTAAGAATTACGGAATAGAATTTACGCTCGAACGGTTCTTTGATAATAATTACTATTTTTTGATCAATGCATCGCTGTTCGATTCAAAATATAAATCGCTGGAAGGTATATGGAGGAATACCCGATACAACAGCAATTACCTGGTAAACATTTTAACCGGGAAAGAATTTAAGAATCTCGGCAAGAAACACAATAAAACAGTGGCACTTAATGCAAAGGCATTCTTTTGCGGCGGGCAACGATACATTCCCTTGCTTCGTAATGCCCAGGGAAATGTGGCCGTTAATCCTGAGAATGACCATTATTTTGACTATAAAAAAGCGTATAACAAAACATTTGGCGACCTTTTCAATATGAATCTTTCGTTTAGCTTCAAGATAAACAGACTCAGGTCAACACATGAAATATTCATCGATTTGATGAATATTGTTTCAAGCAATGGAAACTTGGCCGAATATTTCGACGCCAGCAAACCAGGCCAGGTGGGTTATACGAAACAAATGATCTTTCTCCCGAACATTATGTACCGTGTATATTTTTAAGGAATAGCGAAGTCATCACATGCCTGGCAGCAGGGCCCGTTATGTATTGCACCGGCCCTGTGCGCCGGGCAATTGCAATTTCATATTGTAAGCGCATTATGAATACGACCGGTATGCCTTGGCCTGTTCCCTTAAACCACCATTTTTATGCCTAAAAATATACCTCTAAGGCTCAAAACAGCCCAGTTTTAAGGGTTAAAAACCAGATAATCAATTAATAATCTCGGTCCGACCCCAATATACGCCGGAATTATTATCTTAGCCCACCCTTTTCAATGCATAAATATATAGCTCTGATGCACAAAATAGCGATATTCATCTTTCTTGTCTTTCGCTTCTCCTGTTCCTTTGGTCAGGATTACAGGGAAGCTATTGAGGAACTGGAAGTAACTCTGGAAAATAAGGATGTATATATTGAGCAAAAAGAAACATCTATACAGCAGAAAAAAGATTCCCTGCATATTTTTGAAGCTTCGAATGATCTGAGGGAGCAAATATTAGTGAGCCTTGACCTGGTTTATGAATACCAGTCGTTTGTTTACGACTCCGCCCAGTATTATGTGAATAAGGCAAAAAGGATTGCCTACCAGATAAATGACGCTTCGCTGATCTCCCGGATTAAAATCAGGGAAGGATTTGTACTCTTATCTTCCGGGCTTTTCAAAGAGGCTTTTGATACCCTTAATTCGGTAAACCCGGTTCTCTTAAACGATTCCTTGAAGAGCATCCTGTATTCCACCCTGGCACGGGCCAATTATGATATCGCGGACTACGTGCGCGATCCTATCCTTATGCCGGAATATATATCCCGCGGAAATATGTATATCGATAGCGCCCTGCATTTCGCAACGCCCAATACAAATGAATTCTGGGCGATAAAAAGCCTTCAGCGAATTAAAAAGTCTGACTGGAGCGGGGCAAAGCAAATATTTGAATACTGGATCGAAAACTATGACCTTCCCAGGCACCACTATGCCATAGCTACCTCAAGCCTGGGGTATATTTACGAGATGACAGGATTTCCCGACCAGGCCATAAAATATTTTGCATTGGCCGCCATTGCTGATGTGAAAACGGCGACAATGGAAACTGTGGCCCTGAGGAACCTGGCAAATTTATTCTATGCAAAAGGTGAGGAAAGACGGGCTTATGAGTATATTATTGAAGCCTTGAACCAGGCATCATTTTATAATGCACGGCACAGGAAACTGGAGATTGGACAAATCCTGCCGATTATTGAAAGGGACCGGATGAATACGATACGAAAACAGCGGGACCGGATTACCGTTTTCTCCTATTTCATTTCAGTTTTATCGGTTGCCCTGATCGTTGCCCTTGTTGTGATCTTAATTTCCTTCAGGAGACTCAGTATTGCCAGGGGTACCATCAGGAAGTCAAATGAGAAACTGATTGAAGCAAATAAAATCAAGGATGAATATATTGCCGATTTTTTCAACCAGAATTCAGAGTATATTGAAAAGATAGAACACCTGCAAAAATGGTTCAACCGAATGGTGGTAACCAAACAATTCGAAGCGCTTCGGAAATTTCCCGAGCACATTAATGTGCAGAATGAACGGGACCTCCTGTATGAACGTTTCGACAGGATGTTTCTGAAGTTGTTTCCCAATTTTGTGGAAGAGTTCAATAAACTCCTTGTCGATGGTGAGCAAATTCAGGTTAAGGAAGGTCAGCTTATGAATATGGATTTAAGGATTTACGCCCTGATCCGGTTGGGAATCAACGACAATGAAAAAATAGCCAGTTTCCTGAACTACTCAGTCAATACAGTTTACACGTACAAAACCAAAATAAAAGGCAAGGCCGGAGGCTCATCGGATCTGTTCAATCAAAAAGTAATGGAAATAAAATCAATTTGAAGATAGTGACTAGTGACAAGTGACAAGTGACTAGTAGTTGATGATAAGCAACCTTTTTTGAACGTAAATTGTCATATATAAAATTGAAATATTGAAAAAAATGAAGGCTAATAAACGGGGTCTGATAATTTCCCTATCCGCGATGATTGTTGCTATGTCATGCAATATAGATAGTGAATCCGATTTTAACGGAACTGAAAAAGAAGGTTTGTATGATTTGTATTTATATGATGTAAATACAAAAGTAACGACAAGGATAACTACAAGTCAGGATAATTATGAATGGTTTTATTCATTTTCGCCCGATAGTAAAAAGATACTTTACCAGGATGATTTCGGTGTAAATGAAATGAATATAGATGGTAC
>JBGSSA010000231.1:0-2264 GCA_041737295.1 Bacteroidales bacterium
ACGCGACTCCGCGAACGGTGCCGGATGGTGGCAGGGACATGAGGCATGGCTTAATTTAACATCGGGAGGTACCATGGGCGTGGTATATGGTGCAGGCGGTTTATGGAACTGGAAGTTATTTATAGATGAACCCGGCTGGCCCGAATGGGCAAATTCAAAAGTTTCGTGGAAAGAAGCGATTCAGTTGCCGGGAGCCAATTATGTGGGATACCTTGGCAAAGCCCTTGAAGGACTAGACATTACCGATATTGAGATACATCACGGGCTGGCAGGGGACAAACTCTGCCTGGCAAAACCCGGAAGCTTGTATATTGTCTACCTGCCCGAAGGGGGTGAGGTAACCATATCCGATATGCCTGAAAAATTAAGATTCAGGTGGTTCAACCCGGTTGATGGAGTATTTTATGCCGAAGGCACAACAACCACCAACCAATTGTTTTCTTCCGAAAAGGGCAAACCTTCAGTCCTGATCGTTTCAAATCCGTAGAAATGATCAACGGCATATTATTTGACATGGATGGCGTGTTAATCGATTCGGAACATCTGACTTCGCTGGCCGCCATCCATTACTTTTCAAAAAAGGGCTTTGCAGTCAGGCATGAAGATTTTATCCCTTTTTATGGCACAGGTGAGAAAGGTTTTTTCGGAGGAGTGGCCGCGAAATACAATATACCTTACGACAACGCTGTGGAAGCTGACAGCATTTACCGTGAATATGAAAAACTTGCCGAAGGGAAGATTGGCCCGTTGCCGGGAGTGGTCGATTTTATAGCCCTTTGTCGCGGTAAATACCTCAAACTGGCAGTTGCTACCAGTGCAGGAAAATTAAAAATGGATATTAACCTGAAACTGCTTGGTTTCGATAACAATACTTTTGACGCGTTGATTTGCGGGTACGATATTAAAAATAACAAACCTCATCCTGAAATATTCATCACCGCGGCGGAAAGATTGGGTTTAAAACCTGAGGAGTGTCTTGTAATTGAAGATGCTCCTAGTGGGGTAAAAGCTGCAAAGGCAGCAGGGGCAAGATGCCTGGCCCTGACTACATCGGTTTCGGAATCCCTGCTTTTGGAGGCCGATTGGATTGTCAAAGATTTATCGGAATATCCTGAAAAGATTTTCTCAATGTAGAGCAAAAAACTCTTAACTCATAACTTAAAAAAAGAGATTCCAACCATGGATACCGCATTGATATTAAAACAAAAATTTGACTCCGGAGAAATTAAAGATTTCGATCAGGCATCTGATTATCTCTACAAATCAAAGATTGTGAAAGATTTGCTATTCGATTTTGACTTTGATATTTTAAATCTGCTCAACAGATTGACTGAAATCACAGAGATACCTTTTGCATATCGGCTTGAGAGAGTTCAAAAATGGATTAATAAACTTGCTGATTTATCTTTCTGTGGTGATGGATTCTCAATTACTGGAAAAAGTGATGATATATTGTCGTGCTATAATTCAATGATAACAAGCATTTTGATACGCATGAATTATTCAGACAAAGACAGCATTGATAAGGGAATTGGATGGATTATTAGCTATCAGAACCTTGAACGTGGTGCACAAAATAACTGGACTGGTTCAAGGATTTTGAAATATGGTGGCTGCATGAAGACAACACCATGTTATATTGGGATTGTAAAAGCTATGGTAGCACTTACAGATTATAAAAAGAGTTATTTATTTAGAATCAATGACAACATTGAAAACAAATTAAATAAAGGATTGGAATATATTCTGGATCATCAGGTATACATGCGTCAATCAAACAAACAACCGATTACCAAGGACATTGATAAATTGACGTATCCGTTTTCTTATAAAACCAATGCAATAGAGATACTTAGATTGCTGAAGGACAATAATTTGGATTTAGATTCACGGTGTAATTCTGCAAAAGAATACCTTTGGAAAAAAAGACAAAAGGACGGATATTGGAAGATAAATAGTACATACTTGCCAAAATGCTGGATTCAATTTGATAAACCCACAGAAAAGGGATTGTGGATTAGTTATGAAATTGAAAAACTAATGGCGTGAAAGAAAAAATAAATAACGCCCAACATGCTATATGAGTTGATAGAGGAAATACAAAGAACTCCATAAAAAAACAGGCCCATGGAAAATATTATAACACTCAACAAATCAAATATTGATCGGGAACATATTTGCTGTGCGATTTCTGACAAAAAATGCAAAGACAGTTATGAATTAAAAAAGGAATGGCTGAAAAAGGAATTCGCCAATGGATATGT
>JBGSSA010000234.1:0-9293 GCA_041737295.1 Bacteroidales bacterium
AACTATTCTCATCAAGGTTGATAATCTGATATCACTTGCATTATTCTCAATCCTTGAAATATAGTTTTTTGTAGTCCCAACTTTTTCTGCAAGTTGTTCCTGTGTCATATGTTGTTTCTTTCTGGCCTCTTGAATAAAAACCCCAATTTTAAAGGCTTCGAATTCCTGCTCGTATTTATCACGAGTTGAAGTCCCAATTTTTCCGTACTTCTCATCAAGATGTTCCTCCCAAGAAGTCAAATTATTGTTTAGTTTTTCCATCGAAGTATTCTTTTTTTAATCGTTCTGCCTTTTCTATCTCCTTTTGACAAAGTTACCTAATTCGACAACTATATCCAAATCTTTTGCGCTAATATTTCTAGAAGGTTGTTTTGTTTTATTGCCAACAAAAAACTTAATTACACCTTTTCACTATATTTGGTATATGCTAACCCTCAACCGCGTTCACCATGTTGCCGCTATCTGCCTCGATTATGAGCGATCGAAGGATTTTTACACACGGGTGTTGGGATTTACGATTATCAGGGAGACATTCAGGGCAGAGAGGGATTCATACAAACTCGACCTGGCATTGAACGGGGAGTTTGTAGTTGAGCTTTTTTCATTTCCGGGCACACCCGACCGGCCATCCTATCCCGAGGCAGCAGGCCTTCGGCACCTTGCCTTTGAAGTGGACCGGATGGATGAAGTCTGCCGGTACCTGTCCGATATGGGGGTACAATTTGACCCGGTGAGGATTGATTCCCTTACCGGAAAACAATTTATCTTTATTGCCGATCCGGATGGGTTACCCATTGAATTCTATGAGAAATGATCGACCTGGGGCTTTTTATACAGAACTTTCCTTTACCATCGGAGTTGTATCAACATCTCCAGCCATGGCAGATTACTGCTAACCCGGAAGATATTATTATACGGTTTTTGCCTTACCTGAAAAGCGATTACCTGATCAATAATAACCAGGCTGTTCACCGCACAGCCCGGATTGAACCGGGAGTCATTTTAAAGGATGCGGTCATTATCGGCGCGGATTGTTTCCTGGCAACAGGCGCTTACCTCAGGGGCGGCGTGTTGCTGGATGACAGGGTCAGCATCGGACCGGGATGCGAGATAAAATCCACTGTAATCGCCCGGGAAACCTCCGTTGCACATTTCAATTATATCGGGAACAGCCTGATCGGCAGCTCTGTGAATTTTGAAGCCGGTTCGGTTATCGCCAATCATTACAATGAAAGAGAAAATAAACGGATTTTCATAAATATTAACAACGAATTACTCGACACCGGGATTGATAAATTCGGTGCCCTCGTGGGGGACAATTCCAAGATCGGCGCTAACGCTGTGCTTTCGCCGGGAACCATACTGATACCCGGATCCATTGTGCAGCGCCTGGAATTGGTTGAGCAGTTTAAGGACCGTAAGAAAAAAAAGTTGTAACATGAATTGTGCGATTATCCTCGACATGGATGGTGTGATCATCGACAGCAATCCTTTTCACCGGATGGCCTGGAAAGAATTTCTCGAAAGGCACGGGGTCGTTGTGAATGAGCCCATGTTTAAAAATGTTATCTTCGGAACAACAGGAGACCAGGCTATCCGGAATTTATTGCAGCCACCTGAACTCACTGCGGAACAATTATCCCTGTACACTGAAGATATTGACACAACGTACCGGCGAATCATTTCAGGAAATGAACAGATTTTTCCGGTTGACGGGTTGAATAATTTCCTTGACTTTATAAAAGAACTGGGCTTTAAAATAGCACTCGCAACGTCAGCACCCCCTGAAAATATCACCCTGATCCTCGAACGCCTGGGTATTACCGAATATTTTGATGTGATTGTCGACAAAACCCATGTTACCCATGGGAAACCCGATCCGGAAGTATACCTTAAGGCAGTGGAGAACCTGAAAACCGACAAGGAGTATTGCCTCGTATTTGAAGATTCATTATCGGGTGTTCGTTCCGCCATCGGGGCGGGCATACGGGTAATCGGTGTCACCACAAGCCACACCGGTGAAGAACTTTCGCAGGCCGGCACATTCTGCAACATCGATGATTTTAATGATCCTTCCCTTCCGCAAATTCTGGCTACAATATCAGCGTACTAAATGATGAGGCAGGAAGCGGAATGGTGTAATCCATTGAATTTATCCGGATTGTAATTGTATTTTCCGTTTCAAGCGGATTGGAGAGTATAAACACCGTATGCTCAGTATCCCTGAATACCAAACAATTGGGATTGTCTACCGGAATATAACGGGCTCCCGGGCTTACACACGCCGCAAGATGTTTCATCAGGTAAAATTCAGGATTGTAAACCACCTTGCCAGTCGTGCGGTCGATGCTGATCATTGAATTTTGTTTCCACCCCCACTGGCTCTTTCCCGTTTCATCAAGTACCATATTCCAGTACATATAGGCATTGGCGCCATTGCTGAAATAGTGCCGCATAAGGTCCCAGGTATGCCGGGCAGCTTTCCAGTCGTTTGAACCATCCCCGCATTCGGTTTCCGTTTGCCAGAGGAGCATTTCCGGGTATTTTTTATGGACCAGCGGAATGGCATCTTTGCCGGCCCACTGAAAACCCACACCCTTGATGTATTTTGCTGCCGCGGCATTCTGAAGGATCGTATCCACCCTTTCCAGTTGCGGACGTTCGATAGTCCCCATAAAAATGGAAGTATTCAGACCGGCAGTTTCAAACTGCGGACCGAGGTATCCGCCAATAAAACGGGCCATATCTTCAGGTCGCCATATGCAGGAGGGAAATACCTGGCATGAATTCAGTTCATTTTGCGGGTGGATGGCATAAATGGGAATGCCCTGTGCCGCGTAAGCTTCCACAAATTTTTGAAAATAGAACGCATAGGCCTTTAGTACCTTGTCTTCCATCCGGAATTGCGTGGTCATTTCGGTTCCCTGTTTTTCTTCGGGCAGGTCGTTAAAGTCTTTGCTTGGCGAACAGGCATAATGATCGTTGGTCTTCATCCATGATGGCGGGCACCAGGGCGAGGCCCAGATCTGCAGGTTCGGGTTGATCGCCAGGGCCATTTTTATGTATGGGATCAGCCGTTGTTCATCCCGGCTGATGGAAAAGTGTTTCATGTCAAAGTCTCCGGGGGTCTCATTATGGCTGTACCAATCCATGGCATAGTCGTTGGCCCCGATGGGCATTCTGCACAGGGTGAACCTGCACCCGCTGGCCTTATCGAAAAGAGCGGACAGGATATTGTCCTGCTCCGCCTTTGGCAGCGCCTGTAACGCTTCCCAGCCAAGTTCGTTAAAGCATCCCCCGAAGCCGGTAATAACCTGTTCAACCTTCAGGCTGTCGATGAGAATGTCGGGGTTCTCTGATGAAGGGCGGGTCACACTGACCTGTATGGAACGTTTCTGCCAGTTCCCGGAAGGCGATGAACTGGTTATTTCGATGATTTCCTTCCTGCCACAGGAAAATAAGGTGATCAGAAATATGGGAAGGATGGCTCTGCAGGCGGATGAAATGGAAGATTTTGACATGGTGATTAGGATTGAATGGAGGATAAATGTAGTAATTTACGATTTACGAATTACGATTTACGATTTGGGATTTACGATTTGGGATTTACGATTTGGGATTTACGATTTACGATTTGGGATAGGTTAAGTTCTGCAGTTTTGAAGTTCTGCAGTTCTTTAATCATGCAGTTTTGCAGATAGTTTCTCTTCTTAAGAAGACTCCTAATAGCCTTCAGCCTTCAGCCTTCAGTCTTCAGCCTAAGGTCCTACCAATCAACAAATCAGCAAATCCCTGCCAGGATTCCTTAAAACGTAAATCGTAAATTGTCAATCGTAAATAAATTTTACTAATTTAGATTGCGCAAAAATGCGACGCTTATGAATATGACTTCCAAAGAAAGATTAAAAGCAACTCTCTCGCATAAGGCTCCGGATCGCATAGCGATTGATTTCGGGGCAACACCTGTAACCGGCATCCATGTCCTCATTATTGAGAAATTGAGGGAATATTACGGGCTGAAAAAAATTCCTGTTAAAGTCACAGAGCCCTACCAAATGCTGGGAGAAATTGATCCCGAGCTTATGGATATCCTTGGAGTGGATGTCATCGGGCTGAATCCCCGCACGAACATCATCGGGTTTGAAAGCAACAACTGGAAGGAATTCAGGATGTGGTGGGGCCAGGAAGTGCTGGTCCCGGGGAATTTCAATACAAAAACCCAGGCAGGCGGTGACCTGTTATTGTATCCCGAAGGCGATATGACCGCGCCACCTTCGGCACGCATGCCCTCCACAGGGTATTTTTTTGATACGCTGATCCGGCAGGAGCCTTTGGATGAAGCCACCCTGACCGTGGATGACAACCTCGAAGAATTTGGGTTGCTTTCACCTGTTGATATTGATTACTGGACCCGCCAGATAGAAATAGCCAAAACGAGCAACCGCGGTATTGTTGCCAATTTCGGAGGCACCGCGCTTGGAGACATTGCGCTGGTTCCTGCGCCCTTCATGAAATATCCCAAGGGTATCCGGGATATCCAGGAATGGTATATGAGTACGCTGGTAAGGCCTGAATTTATCAAAGAAGTTTTTGAAAGACAGACCGATATTGCAGTTGAAAACCTGAGAAAATTGTTCAGCATAGCCGGGAACGTGGTTGATGTGGTTTACCTGTGCGGCAATGATTTTGGGACACAGCATTCTACATTTTGTGACCTGGAGGGTTTCAGGGAATTTTATGTGCCCTATTACCGGAAAATGACGGATTGGATCCATTCCAATACGGAATGGAAGGTATTCAAGCATTCATGCGGAGCTGTGGAATCCCTGATCCCCGGGTTTATCGAGGCAGGGTTTGATATCCTCAACCCGGTGCAGATAAGCGCTGCCGGCATGAACCCTGAAAAACTCAAGGAGAAATACGGCAAGCACCTTGTATTCTGGGGTGGTGGTGTGGATACTCAAAAAGTGCTGGCATTCGGCACTCCCGGGGATGTTAAAAAGCAAGTCAGGGAACTGTGTTCTGTTTTTTCCCGTGAGGGTGGCTTTGTGTTTAATACAGTCCATAATATTCAGGCCAACGTACCCGTTGAGAACGTAGCCGCCATGATCGAAACGCTCAGGTTTGAAAATCATTAAAATGGATCATTATGACAGATATTCAAATGCAGCAGATCAGTATGAAACTGAAAACCTATCAATTTGAATTTAAGGAACTTGCACTCGAATCTGGACTTATTGATGATTATATTGGCTTCATACCCGGAGAAGCGCCGGAACCGTTTCCGTTGATCATCAGTGAAATACTTTCCGAATCTGAAAAACTTGTGAAACCCCGGGGCGGCTATGCCTTATTTAAAAACATCAGTATTGACCGGGAGAACAAAAAGACAATCATAGAAAACGTTGAGCTGGGTACCCGGAGTATTGTTACGAGGCATATGGACAAATCAGGGTTAATTGCTGTGTTTGCCTGCACGGCAGGAGCTGAAATCTCACACCTTGCATCTGATTATAACAAAAATGGACATACGGTTCACGCCTATATTGCCGATTCATTGGGATCTATTGCCGTGGAGCGCGCGATGGATATGATACAGGATCACCTGAAATCATCCATGGAGGAACTGGGATTGAATATCACAAACCGGTATAGTCCGGGTTATTGTGGCTGGGATATAAAAGAGCAATCAAAGCTCTTCGGGTTGTTGCCCGATCATTTTTGCGGGATTAATCTTTCCGAATCGATGCTGATGAAACCCATCAAGTCGGTGAGTGGCATTATTGGCATTGGCAAGGATGTGACTTTTGATGCATATTCATGCAATTACTGCAAGGATGTGAATTGCCTGTATCGTGGAAAACGGTAACCCGGAATGTAACTTTCCGAATTCCCAATTGTTTTTCATCCATACTAAATCCCCGGTATATGAGTAATAAAGAGCTTGAAAACATTGACAAAACACTGACGAAAAACAACCCTCGGCGTGAATTCCTGCGCAGGGGTGCTTTAGCCGGAACCCTCGCGGGTATTGCCGGATTGAGCCTGGTCACATCCTGCAAAGAAGAAATGGAAAAAGAAGGGATTTCGCCGGCAGAAGATCTGATGCGCGAACATGGCGTATTGAACCGGATCATGATGATTTACGATCACTGCATGGCAAAGCTTGTTAACAAGGAAGAATTCCCGCTTGGGGCGCTTACGGATTCCGCTGGGCTTATTCGCTCATTTATAGAGGATTATCATGAAAAACTTGAGGAAAAGTATATCTTTCCCCGATTTGTAAACGCGAATATGCGGGTTGACATCGTTCAAACACTTTATGTTCAGCATCATGCCGGGCGGATATTGACAGACCAGCTGCTGAGCCTGGGGAATGCCAATTCCCTCAAAGATCCGGATGATACCCTGAAGCTGATCCACCTGATAGATACATTCAACAGGATGTATCGTCCGCATGAGGCCTGCGAGGACACTGTCATTTTCCCGAATCTGAAAGCTATCGTATCCCGGAATGAATATGATTCGATGGGAGAGGATTTTGAAAAACAGGAGCGCAAGTTGTTTGGTGATGACGGGTTTGAAAGTATTGTAGGCAAAGTGGCGGATATTGAAAAAAAATTGGGAATTTATGACATCTCGGCATTTACCCCGGCCGTATAGTCCGGCCACCCTTTGTGTGCATGAAGGGCAGATGGAAGATGAATACAGGGGGATCAATACCCCGGTATTTACATCTACAGCATACGGATACCTGGATACGGAAGACCGGCTGTATCCCCGGTATTTTAACATTCCCAATCAACAGGTCATCATTCAAAAACTGGCTGCTCTCGAAAAAGCTGAAAACGGGATGATTTTCTCTTCCGGTATGGCCGCTGTAAGCACTACACTCCTGAGCCTTATGAGCAAAGGAGATCATTGTATTTTTCAGAACGGACTGTATGGCGGAACGCTGCATTTCGCGAACGGGGAATTTAACAGGTTTGGCCTGGAATATACGGTTCTGAATAATAATGATATCCGGGCATTTGAGGCAGCCATGCGGCCCAATACAAGGGTTGTTTACATAGAATCTCCTTCCAACCCGTTATTGTCTGTGGTGGACCTTGAAGCAGTCAGCAAATTATGCCGTCAGAAAAACTGCATTTCGGTTATTGATAATACATTCGCTACACCTGTGAATCAAAATCCGCTTGTATTTGGGATAGACATTGTCATTCACAGTGCCACGAAATACCTGGGAGGGCACAGTGACATATCCGCAGGGGCAGTTTTATCAAATAACGACTATATAAAACGGATTACCCAATCAGCGCTGAGTTTTGGAGGCAGTCTGAATGCACTCATGTGTCACCTGCTTGAAAGAAGTATGAAAACACTGTCGATACGGGTAGAACGGCAAAATCAGAATGCCGGACTGATTGCGGAATTTTTGCACGGACGGCCTGAAATTGATATAGTATATTACCCGGGATTGCCATCTCACAAAGGTCATGAGATTGCCAAAAGGCAAATGACCGGCTTTGGAGGCATGCTGTCCTTTGAACTGAAAGACCAGGATATTACCGCCTTCCAGAAGAGGCTCCAACTCATTAAACCTGCTATGAGCCTGGGCGGGGTTGAATCTTCCATTTGTGCCCCGGTTACCACTTCACACCGGCTTGTATCCAAAAAAGAACGCGAAGAGGAAGGGATCAGGGATAATTTATTGAGACTATCAGTAGGAATTGAGGATGCAACCGATTTAATCAGGGATATTGATCAAGCCCTGGTTTGAATTTGTTGATTTGTTGATTATAATCCATTAAGCATGTTAGTTCGATTTACGTTATTGAGATCCGTTGCATTGTTGTTTTTGTTGGTTTTTGCCGCCTGCAAAAAAGACGATGACGGATCACTGGCAGTGATTGTTACCTCGGTGGTGGATGTGGTCACACCCATCTCGGCCACCCTTAGCGGCAATGTCACTGCAGCTCAGGGATCTTCTCCCACCGAAAGAGGAGTTTGCTGGAGCATCGAGCCGGAACCGGATCTGACAGACAATAAAAGCCAGGGAGGGACTGGGACAGGAGAATTCTCCAGCCTGATGACAGGACTTGTACCACAAACCACATATTATGCAAGGGCCTATGCTGTGAATAAGGCTGGCACCGCATATGGTGAAGAAATATCGTTTACCACACCTGAAGATCATACAGGAGAAACAGGAACTGTAACGGATAGTGAAGGGAACGTCTATCAGACTATGGGTATAGGTTCCCAGATCTGGACGACGGAGAACCTGAAAACCACTCAGTTTAATGATGGTACCCCGATTCCGCTTGTGACGGACAATTCAACATGGGAATTTCTCGTGGCACCAGGTTATTGCTGGTATGACAATGATGAGGAAAACAAAGACGCCTATGGCGCCTTATACAACTGGTATGTAGTGGTATCTTCAAAATTGGCGCCGGAAGGATGGCATGTTTCCACCGATGCGGAATGGACAATCCTGGAAACGTATCTTGGCGGAATAGCCGAGGCGGGAGGAAAGCTCAAGGAAAGCGGATCGGATCACTGGAGGATGCCCAATGGAGACGCGACGAATGAAAGCGGGTTTACTGCCCTCCCCGGGGGAATGCGTGCAAAAGACGGGAGTTTTAATTCTTTGCAGGAGGCGGGGACTTTCTGGACAACCACCAATGCGTCCAACCAGGCTGCCTGGTACAGGGCAATGGATTACCTGACAGGATCAGGTACAAGGGGCAACAATTCTGTGAACTGGGGCTTATCGGTGAGACTGGTTATTGATTGATTTGTTGATGTGTTGATGTGTTGATTTGAAGAAGGCTGACGCGGCTGCGGTATCCCCCGCTGGCGGGGGTTGGGGGTGGATTTTATGGCAATTTTCTACATTAACACATGCGCTCTGTGTAATAGACAGTACTATGGAAAATGATATTCAATACTCGATTGAGACCGGGCTTGACCCGGACGAGTTTATACAGGTGCTTAATGATTCAACGTTGGGCGAAAGAAGACCGGTTGATAACCGCGAAAGGATACTCAGAATGTGCCACAATGCCAATCTGATCATTACGGCAAGGCATAACGGAAAACTGGTTGGGATAGCCCGGAGCCTTACCGATTTTGCATTTTGCACTTATCTGTCCGACCTGGCGGTGAGTGAGGATTATCAGAAGATGGGAATAGGGAAGGAATTAGTGAGGAGGGTGAGGGAGGCTGTGCCTGAAGCCAACCTCATCCTTCTTGCCGCACCAAAGGCGGTTGCGTATTATCCCCGTATC
>JBGSSA010000253.1:0-3481 GCA_041737295.1 Bacteroidales bacterium
ATGTAGGGACTGATGGGTTCGGCGGTAGCCGTTATATCTACTTTTATGGTTTCATCAACTTTTGGCTGCCCGCAACCCAAATTGATTATGAATAGCGATGCAATACCTGCTGCATAAAGTGATTTTACCGCGGCATTCAAAACGTTTTTATATTTCATGGTTGTTCTGGTTTTGGTTCAGGAAGGTTAGGCCCTATTTATAAATTTCTCAATATTCTATTTCTAAAGCTACTTCTTTTGCAGCATTTACAAATATTTTAATGTCATTTAATCCAATCTTTCCTTTGTAAATACCTTTCTCATTATTCAATTGGTTTATTTTTGCATGTAAATCAACAGGGTCAGATTTTGATGCTTTCTCTGCTGTATCTATCCCCACATCATAAAGCATTCGGGCGAATGTTACTCCCACCCATTTTATTCTCGACAAATCTGTTAATTTGGTTAATTCCAAAATGTCTGTATATTTTGTCCCTGTTGTATCGGCAAGAATCTGTCTGTCACTTTTCGTTAAGACCTTGTCAAATAATTTTTCAGTATGTTTAATTCCAATTTTTTCCAACCTGTCAGCAGTTCCTTTTGAAATTCCTATGAACTCAGCTATCTTATTAGGTTTTGGTTGTGTGCTATTTAATTCTCTAAGTAAAATGGTCAAATAATCACCCGATAAACAATCAATCTTCGATAATTCTGCGAACGTATTCTTCTTTTTGAGCAACTGCATCAAACCTTGCGCGCTTTTAACCCCGATACTTTTAAAATATCCAAACCGCTCGTCAAGTCTATCTTTAAGGATCATGCGGCTCGGTGGTAAATATGCTGATTCCAGTTTTGCCCGGTAATCATCAATTGTTGTCTTTTCCAGGTCAATATAGTAACCCATAATTCCAGGTTTTATAGAAAGAGAATCTTACTAGATCCATGGAAATTTCACCTTTATGCAATAGTCATCCCAGGCGGCGCCAAATATCTTAGACAGGATTTTCTCTTCTTCCGGAGAATAGATCCTGGATGCTATATATACAATCAGACCAATAAAAATGCCCAGCCAGGTATTGCATAAAATTCCGATCCACGGCAGTGCAAGCAATGCAACTCCCGTATATAGCGGGTGTTTAACCAAAGAATAGGGGCCTGTTGTTATCAGTAACCTGCGGGGAATTTTTGTCAGGATTAATGCCACAGACCATATCCAAACAATAATGCCCGGTATCAGAACGATTATCGAAATCCAGGTTAAAGTTTTTGACGGGCCACCTACTCGAAAATATTCTGGATACAGGATGTTCAGAATTACCCCGGTTATTAAAAAAGGCAGTGTAAACAGGCCAATTTTTCTGCCATTGCCTACAAGAACTTTTAATTTCATTTGATGCTTGGTTTACTGTTTTGATTTTTGGACAATATAATAAATCGACCTGAATTGGGACGGATCAACTTTATAATAATCGATCTCCTTTACATCACTGCTGAATTGACCGGTCAATTCAGCGTCTGTATTTTCTTTTATACTGGAATCCAATGCTTTGTAATAGTCATTCCACCATATGGTTTCGTTCAGATACAGGGTATTGACTAATTTGTATTTATGGGCCTGTATAAACTGAATTTTGGCGTCGTGATCTTTGAATTCATCATGAATTATGAAATACCCGTCCGGCTTAAGAAATTGATCAACCTTAACAAAACCGGTCTCAAAACCAACTATATTGAGAAACCCTTCTGCAAGGATCATATCAAAGCTGCTATATTCTGCTTTAAGGTCGAAAAAAGAAATATTCAGAATTTTAATATTGTTCAGATAGTCCGGTATATTGATCTTTTCCTGAAAAAAGGTCAGTGATGACAAATCAATATCAATTGCCGTCACTGATCCCGAAAAATTTTCTGCCAGCCAGCATGTCGGCACCCCGGTTCCGCATCCTATATCCAGTATAGTTGCCGTTTCAGGAACGGGTAAATTTGAGCATGCCTGCTCCAGGTACTTTATAAGCCCTTTTCTGCAGTTATCCTTTATCCGGAGGTATTCCTGTCTCACCGGTGCATTTGTATTTCTTCAAATATATTTAAATTATATATCCGTTATACCGATGGAACGGGCCTTTCGCTTTCTTTGACTGTTAAAAGTATAGCTCAGATATCCCTGGAATTCCATCAACCTGATTATTTCGCGTCCGACCGGACCCGGGTAAACATAGCGGCTATGCCTGGGGAACCCTTTTTACGGGCTTCAGATGCAAGTTCAAAAGCATGCGACAAGTTTTTTTTGACTAATCCGTCAATGCATGTTATCTGAATTACGGAAACATGAAGCGTTTTCACTACCAGTTTGTTAATCCTGTTTTAATGATTCTAAAAAGAGTTATTCGATTTTAAACACCACAGAAGTTGCAAATCGCAAATTTGCCGGACAGGTAATTATAAGGCCGCCGGCTTCCTGTTTCCATTTCAGACTGCCTGCATATCCCAGCAATTCAACGCTTTTGATTGGTTTGTCAAGATAATTCGAATCGTTGCCAAGAGATTTGATTTTCAATTCTGTTCCGGGTGCCGGCACGGTCATGCAGAATGCATAAAGAGTGCCGGTTTTACCAACTGTGAATCGAAAATCCTGCTCGTTGAATTTGAATTCGGCATGGAGGCGTTCCAGTTTTCCACCGGGCAGCATTTTCAACTTGCCGTTTACCTGTTCTCCTTCACCGGGAATTTTCCAGGCCCGGCTTCCGTAAACCGCTTCGCCGTTTCGGCGCATCCAGACGCCGACTTCTTTCAGCATTTTTTGGCTGCCTTCATCCATTGAGCCATCCGGAAGTAACGAAATACACAACGCCGCGTTGCCGTCACGCGCTATCGCTTCAATAATGTACCGGATCATCATCCCGGCATCGTAAGTGAAGTTCGGGGCATAAAACCAATCACCCACCGGGGCTTCGGCTATCCAGGGTTCGTTTGAGTTGATGGCGGCGGGAACGCCAAATTCTTCGGTAGTTACAGTACCATTGGTCTTGTGACGGAATTTAACAATACTGAATGTATTGACCTCACCACGCCGTTGGAGTGTACGATTGTAATAATCGGCCATTACCCGCGTCATGGCGTCGGCCTTGATGCCCGTACCGGTGCCGTTACCTGTAAATGGTCCCTGCACCGTGCCGTCGGTATAAATGAAGTCGGGGTCGTAATGCTCTGTTACATCCATGATACGCAATGCCCATTGCGTGGCATACCATTTTGTGTATTCCAAATGATGGTTGAATATACCCGCGGGTGCGGGCGACCAATCCTTGTGAGCATTTTCCTCAACGCCCTTATATTCGCGAAGATCGATACCATAAAGCAATCGGGGATCGTATCCTTCCCACCATTTGCCCTTGCCATCTTCAAGTGTCAGATTCCCATCGTATGGCACACCTTTTTTGTCTCCTTCCTTGTCGCTGCCAAAAGCGGTTTGCCACCACCACCATGTGTATTCATGATGGAAT
>JBGSSA010000025.1:0-20162 GCA_041737295.1 Bacteroidales bacterium
AGTTAGTGTTATAGAGCTTGTTACCATAAACACCACTAATGAAAACGTTCAGATCAAAGCCTTTGTAGGAAGCATTAAGGTCTAAACCAAGCGTCATCTTCGGGAAGGGGTTTCCTATATTGGTTCTGTCCTTCGCGGTAATTTCACCGTCACCATCGGTATCTTTAATCCGGAAATCTCCTGCCGTTGAGGCATTGAGTGCGTGTTGCGTACCACCCATATAGGTATTGGCTTCCTCAGCTGACTGGAAAATACCGTCGAAATCCCATCCGTAGAAGAAGAAAGCGGGTTCTCCAACTTCACACCTGTTAAGGTCTTCACCTTCAAAAGCAAACCCTGAAATATAGGTAGCACCACCCAGGGATTTAACTTCATTTTTGAAAGTACCCAGATTTAAATTGGCTGACCATTGAAATTCGCCTTCAAAATCGTTGTATCCAACCTGCAATTCAAAACCTTTGGTCTCCATTGAGCCTGCATTCTGAGGGATTGTACCTGTCCAGTCACCTGAAGACAGCGGTAGCGGTACTTGCATCAGAAGATCATCACTCTGGTTCATATAATACTCTGCAGACAATGTAAATTGATTTTGGAACAAGCCCAAATCCACCCCAATGTTAGTCATGGTAGTTTCCTCCCACTTTAAATCGGCATTTGGTCTGCCTGCGGCCGTTGTTCCAACTAAAAGTTGATTAAGAAAAGTATAGTTCATGTCTGAGGTCAGGGAGGAAGAATAGGCATAATCTGCAATCTTGTCATTACCGGCTTTACCCCAGCTTGCGCGGAGTTTTAAGTTGCTGATCTGGGCAACATCACTTAAGAAAGCTTCTTTTGCGATATTCCATCCCAGAGATACCGAGGGGAAAGTACCCCATCTCTCGTTTTCACCAAACCTTGACGAAGCATCTTTCCTGATTGAAGCCGAGAACAAGTACTTCGAATCAAAGTTATAGTTTAATCTTCCCAGATAACCAATCCTGTAATATTCAATTGATCCTGAGGACAGTGAAGCATTGGTGTTACTCACTTCGTCAACAGCGTTAGAAAGATTATTGCGTGAATTGGTATTCAGAATAGTGGAGTTAACAGCGCTGTATTCCATCAAAGCCAACGCTTCAAAATTGTGTCTTTCAGCAAGTGTCAGATTATAAGTAAAGTTGTTGGTGAACAGGAATCCACTATAGGTGGCCCGGTTTTTAAAAATGTTTGCAAAACTTGACCAGTGCGTATTTCCACCCAGGTTATCATCATTGAATGAAGGGTATAATTGGTTGGAAACTACTCTCTGATCCTGAAGTCCAAGATTAGTTCTGAATTTCAGGCCTTCGACAATATCCAGTTCAGCATAGATGTTACCAAGAATGTCTAACGTTGTCTGTTCGCGCCTGTTCATTTTCATAATTCTGACGGGGTTTTCAGCATCCTGACCGTCTACGGAGCTGGTTGGGCCCTGGAATCCGCCAGGATTGTCGGCATTGTATACCGGCAGATAGGGAGCCATTTTAATGGCATGCTCCAACAGGGAACGGCCGCCATTATCAGCCAACGGATCCTGTGTTGAATATGATAAGCTGAGGTTCTCCCCAACTTTCAGCCTGCCCTTTTTAAAATCACTATTGGCTCTGAAGTTGAACCTTTCGAGACCGGTATTGATAACAATACCTTGTTGATTCAAATAACCGGCTGACAATCTGAACGTGCTTTTTTCAGTTCCACCGGAGAGAGATAGGTTATAGTCCTGCATGGGACCATTCTGGTAAATCTCATCCTGCCAATCGGTTTCAGCAGCAGTAAGACGGGCTGCGTATTGAGGATCCGTATAAACCGTAGGTGTTGTAAATGCGCCACTTGTAGCATATTCCCGATACTGTTCAGAATTCATCAGATCATATCTTTCAGTAGAATATTGAACTCCATAATAGCCATCGAAATTGACCACAACATTACCGGATTTACCTTTCTTGGTAGTAACCATAATAACACCGTTTGATCCAAGAGAACCATAAATAGCTGCCGTGGAAGCGTCTTTCAATACTTCTATGGATTCAATGTCTGCAGTACTGATATTGCTGATGGTTGTTGTAACAACGCCGTCAACAACATACAAAGGATTGGCATCATTAACAGTGCTGATACCTCTAACCCTCAAGGTGGATGAATAACCCGGAGCGCCATTGGCGATAACTGTCAAACCTGCTGCACGTCCCTGCAAAGCCTGGTCAAGTCCTGAGGTAGGCAGAGCATTAATTTCGTCAGATGAAACAGATGAAATAGCACCCGTTACAACGGTCCTTCTCTGCGTACCATACCCTACAACTACAACTTCTTCGAGATTCCTGACATCAGGAGCAAGGGAAATACTCAAAACCGTTTCGGCACCCACTGTAACTTCCTGCGTCACATAACCGACGAAGCTAAATACAAGCACATCTCCCGTAGTGGCTTCAATGGAGAATCCTCCATTGATGTCAGTTGTTGTTCCCGTTGTGGTTCCTTTCAACTGCACGTTGGCTCCCGGCAACGGTTCCTGTGTAGAACCATCAGTTATCGTTCCCTTTATGGAAACAAGCTGCATGTTCTGTTTCAGGGTCAGGACAACCAGGTTGTTGTCAAAAACCTTGTAGGTAATATCAGAATATTCAAAAAGCTTCTCCAGAATTTCTTCTACATTTTCATCCTTAACACTAAGGTCCACCACCTGGTCGATGTAACTGAAATCATCATTGTAGAAGAACCTGAATTCACTTTCTTTCTCAATGAACTGGAAGACTTCACGTACGGTCTTGCCGTTCAGATCCACAGAAAACCTTGTATTCTGCGAGTACACAGAAGCAGACAGGTTTAATGAGAGAATCGTTAAAAAAAGTGCTGATAGTTTCATAATTAGGATTAGTTTTTTAAGCTTTCTTTTTAGAAAGAAAACTTCGTCTGAATGTTTGTTTTTCATAAATTTGAGTTGTTTTGTTAGGTTAGACATTTTTATGCTGAACGATCTGCAAATTGTCCCGGCATAATTTATGTTTGATTTATTAATACGGGGAATAGATCACCACATCTATTCCCTTTTTTTGTGTGTAGCTTTATTATGTCATATCGGGTTTTTTAATGGTTAATAATTAGTTCTGTTGTCAGGAATCACAAATAGTTAAAGGATTATTTCTTCTTAAGGTGATAGTTAAATCGCTCGGTCATTTTTTTGTTTTCAAAAATCATGACTGTTTTTCCCTGCAGTTTGTAATCAAGTGGAGCCGAAAGTTTGATAACGTCCAAAACTTGTGTAATAGTTTCATTTTCAAGAGTTCCCGTAAATCTGAACTGTTTGAGTTTTTCGGATCCGAACATAAATTTCACATCATACTTCCTTTCCAGTTTTATGGCAAGGTTGGTTAATTCTTCTCCTTTTAATATCAGTCGGTTTTCTTTCCAGGCAACTATCGGCTCAGGATCTATTTTCTCCGCAATATATATTATGCCTTTTCTGTGGGTAAGAACCTCAGGTTTAACCTCTTTCACTGCATTCATATCTTTGACGGAAAGATTTTTGTTATATTTCACATATACAGCTTGCTGATGGGGTTCCAGGTACACAGCGCCCCGTTTTTTCTGTGCCTGCTGTATTGAAATTTTACCTTCAACAAGGGTGGTTTCGATAATGTCCTCATCATCATATGATTTGACATTAAATTCGGTTCCCAGGGCCTGGATACTCAGATCACCCGTTTTTACATCGAAAGGCAAATCGGTATTTTTGGCTACTTTGAAGTAGGCCTCGCCATGAAGTTGAATTTCACGGTTATCCTTGTTAAAAACATTCATGTATTTAATCCTGCTACCGGCATTAAGCCATACCGTGGAACCATCAGGCAGTACTATTTCCGTTCTGGCACCGAAAGGAGCCCTGATTTCAGTATAGGTTATATTTACCGGTTCCAGCCTGTTTTGTGTGATAAAGTAGGTGAGGATACCCCCGAGCAGGAAAAACGGGATTACAATCGCGGCAATTTTAAGAACCTTTAAAAAGACAGGCCTGGGCTTTAGAACCAATTGAGTCGGCAATTCAGAGGATGTGGATTCCGCTATGACTGATTGTATTTTCTGAAAAACCCGGTTTAAATCAGGCTCAGGCCCAGCCTGACGGGATGGGACAAAATCTTCAAGCTCCTGAAAGAGGTTTTTCCTGATGAGTGAGCCGTTATTTCTATTGATAAAGTAGGATGTGAGCTGTGCCAGCTCTTCTGATGTGATAGTCTTTTGCTTGAATTTCCACAGAAGTTCTTTAAGATCCTGAAGCATGCTTTTTAATGTTATTTTAATCTGTACTATTAATACAACTCAACATCAAAAAGTACTCACTGACAATAGAAATATTATTCTGTAAGAATAGATTCCCTGTTTAACTTTTCCCGGATATATTTAAGGGCACGATAAATCTGATTTTCAACTGAACGGACAGACAACCCCAGCCGCATGGCGATTTCAGCATGACAAAGCCCTTCTGTGCGGCTAAGCCTGTAAATAACCTGTTGCCTTAATGGCAGTTCTCCTATAATCTTATCCACTATCTCACCCAAATCATTCGTAAGGATACCTTGTGCCGCCTCTTTATCCTCATCAGTACCTTCAAGGATCATATTTTCGGCATAGCGGCGGCGAACCAGCTGATGCTTGAAATAATTATAAATGTGATTGATTGTAACTTTATACAGGTAAGACTGAATTGGAAAAGATTCGTTAAGCATATCACGGTTTTCCCATAACGCAACAAACACATTCTGAATGATTTCTTCAGTTTCAGCTTGAGAATGCACATAATTCAATGTGAAATAATATAGCTTTTTGCTGAACTTATTGAAAATCAGTTCAAAAGCGGGCTTGTCATTTTCTTTAAGTCGGCGGACAAGGCTTACATCACTATTTGAGAACCTTTCGGTCAAAGTAAAAATATTAGTGAGGTAAATAGGATATGTAAACAAATATATAAAGTAAAATGATACAAAGTATCAAAGTTAGCGTAAAAAATACACAAAGTAGATTAAAATTGGTTAACTTACTTATATAGTGTATTTTAAATCACCTCTCTATTATTATCAGAAGTTGCAGACCCTATTTTTTAAGGATCAGCTGGTCTTAATTGGAAATTTTCATACCCGTACCATGACAGTCGGTGCATGCAACGAAATGAATATTGTTTTTGCTGGTTTTGTCCAGATAGGTCGTATTCATTTTCTCCACATCCAGCTTGCAGTTCGAAATAGCGGGATGGCAATTTTTGCAGGAAGCTATCGCAGAGTTGGAGTGTAATTCATGACATGCCATGCAACTTAAGCCTTCATGCACCCCCCTGGGAGTGCGATCATCACTGGTACCCCCCATATTGAACGCATTTGGAGAATGGCATTGAATACAGAGGATTTGATTGGGATCTGTAGAAATTTTAACCGGAACTGAATTGTAATTTATCTCCGGGATAGCAAGCGATGTAACCGGAAAATATGTGCTGTTACGCCTGTAATAGAAAGCAGTATATGTTTTTTTCATCCTCGAATAATGAATGTTAGCAGGCACTTCGAGATTATGCCTCATCCCGGGATAGCCTGGCTGATGAATCTGGTGGCATGAAAAACACGGAATTGCCGGACGCATTCCCAGGCTCACTGTTTTCAATTTCCAGGGGCCGGCAGTATCCAATGGTTCTGCGATATCGCGTGCTGTACCGTTGTCAAAAAACATACCGTGGCAACGGAGACAGTCCTCATGAATAGGCTCAGCTTTATTATGGGCAGTATTTAAAAACACTTCGGAATAGTTCATGGCGTGTCCGCCTGAATTCCATTTGGCATACTCTGTTTCATGACAGCCCTTGCACCTGTTCATGACTTCCAGGCGCTGTTCTTCAGTAATTCTGATTTTACCGGGTTCTGTTTTCAGGATATGATGGAAAACCATATTTCCCTTTTCTTCAAGGCTGTGCAGTCCTTCACTCAGTGCAGTACCATGGCATTCCTTACAGGCTATATTCCTGTGTGCCGACCCGGCCCACAGGTCGACCGATTGGGTGATCTCATGACAGCTCGCGCAGGTCTTTGCAGGAGATGCTGCATTCCAGTGCGTATAAAAAGCAAAAAATGCAATTACCAACAGGAGGATAATAGAACCAAGAAAGATTAACTTTTTCATTTGGGCGGGTATTCATTAAAATTCATATGCACCAGATAAGGTTTTAGTTCAATTACTTCATTTTCGTACCTTTCCATATTTCAACTATATGTTTTCCTACCCAGTAACCCAGTGCGAGTATGGTAAGCGCGGGGTTATAACCCCCATTGGTCACGTGAAGGCTGCCATCGGCTATAAAAATATTGTCTATTTCATGGAGCTGTCCGTATTTATTGGTTACCGAGGTTTCAGGGTCATTGCCCATACGGCAGGTACCGCTTTGATGCTGGCTGGGAGTACTCTGCTTACCAGGCATGGCCAGCCATGTATGAACTGCCCCGGCTTCCCTGAGCCAGGCTTCCGCCTTTTCGGCAAGAAACTGGCCTACCTTGATATCATTATCATGTCTCAATCCACTGATTCTCAACACGGGTATCCCCCAAAAATCCCTGACTACCGGATCTGCCTCGACTTTTTTGTTGAATACCGGCATTTCCTGGACAGGTCCGTGTAATCCAATATGCCTTTTAAAATATTTCTTCTGGAAATCTTTATGGTCCTTTCCCCACATCCTGCTGCCTGATGGGCGTATGGATGCAAACTGGTAGGGCATCCGGATAAATTCATTACACAATACTCCTCCCCCGATAATATCAGGAAAGCGGTGATTGAAATCATTAACTGCTATACAGGCACCCGGGCCCACATCATCATACACCTCATCCTCAAAAAGTCCATATGCCCCTGTATAGGCATGATCCTGAAAATTCATGCCCACCCAGCCGTTGTTGTTGCCCGCGCCATTGGGAAATAATGCTGATTTGGAATTTAAGAGCAGCCTTGCGGTTTCGCTGGCAGAAGCGGAAACCACCACCAGATCTGAAGTTTGTTCCTGTAACCTGTTATCTGCATCAAAATATTTAATTCCTTTTGCTTTGCCCCTGTCATCTACAATAATTTCACTTACCATGCAGTTTATCCGCAGTTCGCAATTTCCGGTTTTTAATGCAACAGGAATCACAGTATTTTGTGTGCCGGCCTTGGCGCCTACCGGACAAGCATAACCCACACATGTCCGCATGCGGATGCATGCGGCCCGGCCGTTATAAGGCACTGAATTTCGCAGCATGGGTATCGGAAAGGGATGTAACCCCAGTCTTATCGCCGCTTTTTCAAGGAGGATGCCTTCCCTGTTATATGAAAAGGCAGGCATGGGATAAGGATTCTTCCTGGGTGGAACGTAAGGATCATTTGAAGGATCGCCGGATACACCCAGCTCATATTCCGCTTTCTCATAAAAGGGTTCCAGTTCATCATAGCTTATTGGCCAGTCATCAAGAGAACTTCCGGGTACGGCACCATATTTTGTTTTAAGATGAAAGTCTTCAGGCTTAAATCTCCATGCCATAGCTCCATAAGTAACTGTACCGCTGCCAACACAGGCGGCATTATTTCCATAACTCCAATCGTTTGGAAAAACCTTTGTCCACCCATTTTTTCCATCGGAAATCATTCTCCAGTTACGTGCATTATCCGGACCAAAGCCACATTTCAAAGGAAACGTCCGTTGAGAAGTCAGCTCGTCATCCCCGTGTTCATCGTATGTATGCCATCTTCCCCGTTCAATGAGTACCACCGTGAGGCCTCCCATGGCGAGTTCCTTTGCCACCACACCCCCACCCGCGCCTGCACCGATCACAACTGCATTAACATGTTTATTTGCCATTTTCGGTGGTTTTAGGATTGTATATGCGCCAGCTTAAATCATTGTACCTGTTTTGCCCTATAACATTTGGATAATCAAGTCCGAGCATTTGATAACTGATGTAATCACGGTTTCCCCCGTGAACGGGACTCCCATAGAAACCCTGCATACAATGCTGTCTTACCATGTCAAAAAAACCGGCCGGGGGGTGGTCCTTCCAATAATCGCCGGGAAATTCTCCAGCCTCCATCTTTTCAAGTATGGCTGTCTGTTCTCCGAAAAGAAGCTCTTCAAACTTTTTACCCTTCATCTGGATTACGGATTTTCCAAAGGCAGAAAGACCTTCACGATAAACAACCTGATGCTTCCGATAAAAGGAATCCAGCTGCTTGTCGATAAAATTCGACACATTGGCCCATTTTCCACCGGCGAAATCGTCTGTTGGAATGATCTGTTCTGCAATGGCATCGAGCAGGGTAATCTCGGGTTCATCGAGATAGCGCCACCGGCTGATTTTATTCCTGCAGGCAGTATTAAAGGAGATGAGAATCACAGCTGTGCCCCCTGCAAAAAGCCTTGTAAATTCTCTTCGTGAAAAAGACCGGTGTATCATTTTTACCTTTATTGAGATGTATTGGAAATAATTAGCCGGATTATTCGCTCCAGATGCAGCGATAGTTGAACCTCCGGTTAGGGGCGGCATCGCCGTCCGTGCAAAGGGATATGGGATCTTTCAGTCCGGTCGGGTTGTCAGCCCATTTGAAATCAAAGGTGTATGCATTCCCGGCCAATCCAAGCAAATGAAGAGGTATTGCCAGTTCAATGGCTTTATCATTGTACCTGTAATTCAACCTGGCCTTTTCAATCCAGGGATTTTCGGTATTAACCGGATTATAGGCCATAAGGGTTGTGGTTTTATCATCGAGAATTTTACCGTTGACCAGATAATCATATCCATACCATCCGGTATTCGGATCCTGGTCGGAATCGATCAGCAACAACATCCAGTTGGCACCGGTATGCGTGGTGAGGGCTTTGTCAGCTTCAGCAAAAAAATAAACAGTAGCCTTGTCCATACTTACCTTGCAGGTAACAATATCGTTACGGCCCGATGTGTTTATATAATGCAATCCGCCATACCCGTTGTAATCCCGATGTACAACATCCCCCCGGGTATCCCGGTATTCAGTTTCAACCGTTTTCCAATCCGCCATAATCCCATCAATTTTCATGCTGTGTAATCCCTTCAATGCGGGAATGGACCGTACTCCCTTATACCGGCGTATATTCTGGGCCATCTGCATGTAATAATTATCGGTATAGCCGTCTTTCATAGGCTGCAGGCAGCGGTTAAATTCGGCATTGTACTGATCGCAAAAAAACAATGGATTATCGCGTCCCATCCATGGGATTGTATTGTATTCCCCCTCCGGGAACTGATCGGACGTCCAGTCCGGATTGGCGGCCAACAGCTGACTTTTAGGGAAAGTACCGGTCGTAAACTTACCTGCCTTCCATTCGTTCCAGTCATTAATGTAGAGAAATTCAGGATTTGCGGCAATGGCGTCATCCCATCGTTCCTGAAAATAAATGCCGTATCCTTCCGGATTTTTTACCGTTTTTCCCAGCCAGGGAACATACCCCTCTTCAGGTAAATCGAATTCATTCAGGTTGGGTTCCCCGTATTGGCGCGACCACGATTTTCCAACCCCCATATTTACTTTGGTCATGTTAAACGGATGCTGTGCCGGTGTAACGGCAGCCTCTTCCCGTTTCCCGTTGTGCGTTGAAACCAGTTCTTCCGGTTTCAGTGCTTTCACCTTCGGATCGGCCATGTTGTAACCAAAACTCCAGTTATCCTCCGTACCGATGAAGCGTTTGCCTAACCATTCGTAATAACCCCACCACATTGTTCGCAGCGTGAAATAGTCCTTCACCTCTTTTGTATAATCTTCATAAAATTCTTCAGTATAATAAAGGTCTCCATAGTGAGGATGACTTTTATCCGTTTTTGCAGCAGCATCATAATGAGGGTTGGGATTTTTCACATTGAAGCCAACAGCATCAACAGTCGGAGTATTATTGTACAATAAAAGGGGCTTTCCGTCCCAATAAAACCAAAAATCCCTGTATTTTCCGGTTTTATAGATTTTCTCATACAGGTCCTGCACTACAGTAGCACTCGGACCGTTGAAAGCCCAGAAACAAAACTCCGGAACCCTGTTACCCTCAGCTTTCATCTTCTGCATTACCTTAAAAAGAACCTCCCACTCCTCCCAGTACCGCACGGCATTGGTCACATCCAGCACGAGCATATCCACACCCGCATCTGCCAGCATGGACATATCCTTGCGAATTACATATTCATCCCTGGTGAGGTAATAACCCAATTCAGGTTCACCCCAATGATAGGAATCACCGGTCCATTCAGGATTATCCGGATCAAGGCGCGCAGCCGGATCGGCTGCAAGTACCCGCGTAACATCAGCAGTGTAGGGACTTTTCATGTTCGCATTATCATCTGTGTGCCATGTAATATAAAAGATCCCGACAATACGGCGCTGGTCTTTCTTAACCGGACCTACTATTTCAAAAGCGGGCATATTACGACCAAGAGCATCGGTTGCCACCCAGGTATCGGAATACAAATCCCTTTCCTGCGCAAGAGCACACCCATTATTTGTAAGAAAGAAATATACCACGGCGAGGAACATGAAAGTCATGTTTCGATAAAATGATCTTTTACTTTTCACAGGATAATTTTTAGCAGATGGAATATTTACTTGAAATCAGGTTCTGTGAAGCAAATTACAAATTATTTTGGTATGAAAAAGTATATTTTGGGTGGGGTGTAAAAAAAAAGGCGCCGTTACAAACCCCGTGTGTGGTTTATGCCCGGAATTCTAACGGGTTTATTCTTACATTTGATCAATAACTTTATCACATGTCGCGTTTCCGGCTTCTTATTGAATACGAAGGTTCAAATTATCATGGCTGGCAGCAAAATGCCGGGGTACAAACCATTCAGGGTGAAATGATCAAAGCCTGCCAGAAACTGTTCGATTCAAAGAAAATTGAACTGTACGGAGTCGGCCGGACCGATGCCGGTGTACACGCCCTGGGCCAGGTAGCGCATCTCGATGTACCCACTGAAATGAACGTGAAAACGATGATAGTGCGGTTAAATGAAATTCTTCCCTATGATATCAATGTATTGAAACTTGAAAAGTGCGAACCAGGATTCCATGCCAGGTATGATGCAGTTGCCAGAAGTTACGTGTACATTATTTCACGCAGGCGGTCAGCTTTTGGCAAGCGCTATGTGTGGTGGGTTAAGGAAGACCTTTCTGTTGGCAGGATGCAGGAAGTTGCCGCTTTATTCAGGGGATTTCATGATTTTTCATCCTTTGGAGCAACTTCGGAGGAAGAAAAATCAACTCTTGTCGATATCGGTTACCTCGATGTTAGGGAATCAGGGAACCAGATCGTGATACATATCCTTGGTTCACATTTTCTTTGGATGATGGTTCGCAGAATTACCGGGGTTTTGGTTCATGCCGGCAAAGGAAAACTCACCGTGGATGAAATACAGGGTTTCATGGATCAATACTCGGAAAGGCCATCCCAGCTTTCAGCTCCCCCATCGGGTTTATACCTTCAACGGGTTTATTATCCGGGAGAACGTTTTGACTTCCACCCGAAGGTCCCCATGGTAAATTAAGACCCCCACTGGTTTTACCAGAATAATTAATAAATTGGGAACTATTTTTAGAAAAAAGTGAATCAAACATGACCAGTACTTTCAAATTACTAAATAAGTACTATCCACAGAATTTCATTATTGAAAAACCATATGCGGGAACGGGTATATTCCTGGCATTCTGTTTCCTGTTCCTTATACTCTACCGACCGCTTAACACACATGAAGCCCGTTTTTTCAGCTTTGAAATTACCATGGCAATTTACCTGGGTATTCTGTCGGTTCCTATTTTTTTCGTAATTAGGCTGCTGAAAAAAATCAGGTATTTCTCCAATCCAACTGAATGGACTATCCTGAAAGAAATTCTGGCCATACTTTTTATCTTGTCCGGAATGGGCATTTCGATATATTTTATTGGTTTTATTATGGAGGGTTCCGGAGACAGATGGAATCTTCCTACTTTCTTCAGTTCGTGTATGGTTAGTTTCCTGATCGGAATTGTTCCCTTCCTGTTTTTCGCGGCCACCAACTATCGCTACCTTTTTGTTACGGATATTGAGAAAAATTTTAAACCCGAAAGCAATACGGCATTGTTTCCATTGGAAAAATTAATAAAGATCAGTTCGCAGCTAAAAAAAGAGGAATTAAGCTTTTATCCCCATCAGTTCATTTTTGCCGAATCAGATAGCAATTATGTAGTATTCCATTTAAATGTGGATAACCAGATCCGAAAAAAAACAATCCGCAATTCAATTGGCAATATCGAGCTACAGTTCTCGGCAATTCCGTTTTTTATGAGGACACACAGGGCCTTTATCGTTAATGTCAAACAAGTCATTTCACAAAAAGGAAATACCCTGGGTTACCAGTTAAGAATCCATGGAATTGATACCTTAATTCCGGTATCGCGACAAAAAACACGGGATTTTGATCAACTGGTAAAGCAGTACCGGTGATCCGTTCGTCCCAAAAAATTGCAACTCATCCCAAAAACCGTCCTCGCTCTTTCACTTCATAACAAATCGTTGCTATACATACCAATAACTTGTATAGCAACCAGATAAGCCTAACATTTGCCAGGGAAACCAAAAATTTAACTGCAATGAAAAGACTTATTAACCTATCCGCTCATCGTCTTTCCTCGATAATTTTCCTGGTACTTATAATTTTAACAGTGAGTTTTTCAGGAATTACTGCACAGGAAAAACAAGCTGTAACAGGCAAATTGATTGACATAAAAAGCAACCTGTTTGTGCCATACGCAAATGTGGCACTTATAAAGGCTTCTGACAATAATCCGGTCAGCGGCTCCATAAGCGATGAAAACGGGGTGTTTACAATACGTTCTGTCCCGATGGGAAACTTCAGGCTTTATATATCTGTAATCGGGTATAAACCGGTTATTCAGGATTTAGTAATAACAGGCACCGATATATTGGATGCGGGTATTATTTTCCTGCAGGATACTGCAATCATTATTAAGGAAACCATAATTGTGGGTGAACGGGTAAAAGCAAAATCCGAAACGGGCAAGACGACGTTCTTTGTAACAAAAAAAATGCTGGATGCTTCGCTAACCGGCACTGATATCCTTAAGCTTATTCCGGGAGTTCAGATCGACCTGATGCAAAACATATCGGTGGAGGGAAATAGAAGCATCCGGATTTTGGTGGATGGAAAGGAACGTGACGGAAGTTTCATCAGTCAGATAAACCCGGGCCAGATTGACAAGGTGGAGATCATCAGTAAACCCATTACAACCTTAGATGGCGATATAACCGGGGCAATCAATATAATCCTGAAAAAGGAACGGAATTCCGGAATATCCGGCCAGGTTTATGCTGAAATACCCACATCGGGTTCACAAATGCTGCTTGGCCCTGCATACTCGCTGGACTACGGCTATAATAAACTGAATCTGTATACCTCATACAAAGGCGAACTAACATACCTTGACATCCATGAAAAGACCGTCAGGAAACAATATGGTAATCGAGATTTGGAAATCAACTCAAATCAGTATGTAAATCAAAAGAACTGGTCACACCGGTTCAATTATGGATTTGATTATTTTCTGAATACACATAATCAGATTAATTTTTATGCATTCTATAATCCTTTTTCCCGTGAGCTTGACGGAAATGCTGATTTACAAACGTCAGACGCACCTGGCAGTTACTGGAAGGCCAAAAAGGAGGATACTGACCGGAACGAAAGCTCTTTTTATTCATTATACTACAAACATGATTTCGAAAGAGAAGGCAGTTCACTTACTTATGAAATCAGTAATTACAACATGAAGGGTGAAAATTCAACAGAGTACATCCCGGTAGAAAATGATCATGTGAAGGTAAAAAGGGTAAATGCAGTCAAACCCAAAAAGAATGAGGTCAGCATAAAAATCGATTATGTGTCATCAATTAGCAAAAAGGTTGATTTTGGCACCGGAGTTAAGGCAAGATACCGACTCTTGCAGGACAGGAACATCCATGACTTTGCCTATACGGAAGAAATCTTTGCAGCCTACGGAACTATAGGGTATAAACAGGCAAAATATGATATAAACATGGGTGGGCGTATAGAAAAAACATTTTCGATGCTGGAAAATAACTTCAACAATACAGATTTGCATTTTTTCCCTCAAATCAATTTAAAGCACATCATTACCTCCCGGCAGAATATACAGCTGTCATACAGCCATTCAATTGTCCGGCCCGACATTTACCAGTTAAATCCATATATATCAATTGACGATCCCTATACAGTTAGAAAAGGCAATCCGTTCCTTAATTCCGAATTGCACAGGAGCCTATTTTTGGAACATTCTGTTCAGTTTAAAGGCAATTATCTGACTTCACGCCTGTTTTATAAAAATGTAAGCGATGCAATGGATAACCTGACATTTATAAATGATTCAAATGCATTTGAGTCCCAGGTGAATAACCTAGGAAATATGCAGCAGTATGGTCTGCAACTATTGGGTTCCCTCAAATTGGGCATTATAACGTTTAATCCCTATTTTAAAATATTCTGTCTTTACACGAATGGAAATGCCCTGGCAAAACAACATAATATTACAGACAGGCATAACCTGGCTTTTGACGGGGGACTTTCAACCATTATATCTTTCAGGCATGAGCTCTCGCTCTCGATGGTATTTCAATATGCCAGTCCAAACAATACCATTCAGGGCAATTCCTTCAGCAGTGCCCTATACTTTCTGTCACTTGAAAAAACCTTTAAACAAAGAATTAAAGTTGGATTCGTAAGCGCGATACCCTTTACTAAGTCCTTCACTTACCAGGGATCAGAAATAAACGGAACTGATTTTTACAGTAAATACGAAGGGAACGTGAATGTAAAGCATCCATTTTGCTGGTTCAAACTCAGCTATCAGTTCACCTCGGGTAAAAACAGGGATCATATAAACAGGGCCACCGAAGAGATTAACAATATACCAAAAAAAGGATTTTAGACTGTTAGTTCCTTTAAATAAGTAACACTGGCGGAACAAAATGAGTCCCGCCAGTAATATTACCAATAACATTTCTAACCTGCATTAACCCATGTTCTAAACACGTATATCGCTCAGATAATGGAAAACCCCAAATACTTTCATAAGCCAGACGACAACAATGATCACGACAACAACATTTAAAATGGACTTGATTTTTCTATCCATCGGTATATAGGAATTTACCAGCCACAGTATAACGCCTGCGGCAATGAGAATAAGTAATACGTTTAAAATTGGCATAGTATTGGGTTTTTAAATGAATGATAAAATTTAATGCCTGCATTGTTTAACAAAGCGTAATATTTGGGAATCACTTTTTTCTGGATACTATTAACCCCGTGAGGAATCCGATAACGGTGCCAATCAAAATCTGTCCCCAGTGTAAATTTGCCAAATCAGTTGATCCGTGTGCATAAGCCAGCCCTTTGATCCAGGGTCCGCCGCCCAATAAGAGGAAAGCTATTACTATAATCAGACAGGCTATAATAAAATAGGCTGTTCTATTTGTTGAAATGACCTTTGCTTTCATAGCTTTCTCCCATCTTATTAATGTACTTAAAGGTAGGAGTATATATGCCGGAAACTGTTACATAATTGCGACAAGAGTTACAACATTCACACCTTTTGGTGCATTACCGAAATTCATTGAAAAATAATTATACCCGGCTTTCCAATTTCAAAGTCCCTGAAGCCAAAGTCCGTTGTTTTAAGAGTATTGGCTTTAAAGATATTCTGCCCCTTTCCCGGAATCGATGGATAATATGAAACCGAGAATTGAAAGGAAGATATTACCAGGTTATCATTTCTGATTAACACACCCAGGGAAATTCCTGAGAATAGTTTGCTGTTTTTAAATCCTGTTCCGGCATCACCCAGCATTCCAAAAGCCAGGCCAAGAAAGGGACCGAACTGGAATCCCCACACATTCCAGGGAGAATAGGACTGGGTCTGCAGCGTTAAAATCAGGCGTTTGGTTCCGGTTAGCTGGGAACTGTTAAATCCATCCAGGCCATGATTATTATTAAGGGTCAGGCTGTCCTGGGTATAACGGTTCAATCCTATTGCAATTTGGGGCTTAACAAACTCCCTGAACTTCCATTTGCCAATTTCTATAAGACCGGAAAAATAAGTCAGATCTGCCTTAAAAAAGCCCTGATCTACCTTTTTTGCATTGAAGAAAGTTCCGTATTCAACACTGGAACTAAGGTATCCCCAGGAAAAATAATTACCCGAAGAAACACGGGCACTTAAGTAATAACGGTCAGCATTATTTTTAATCTGGTATCCGCCCGTCAGGTTGAAGACTTTCCCGATGGGGACATCTTCCGTTAATCCATATTTGAAAATATATTTATCCTTCACATATTTTCGGGTTGAAATACCAATACTTGCCAGGTAAAAATTCTCGCTTGTATACATTTTCTGCAGAGCATTTAATTCATCCGGCTGATTGAAGTACCGCATCCGTAAAAAACGGAAGGTCGAAATAAAATTGGTAGTTCGCTCATTTTCAGTATTTCCCCTGAATATCCGGAATGCGTTTCCAACCCAATAATCCTGTGTATTAAATTTGAATCTTTCCTCTATTAAAAGAGAATCGGGTGTATGTACATAATATTTATGGTATTGATATTTAAATTCCACACCTGCTGCCCACTTCGCAAAAGGTGAAAAGAAAGGCCGGTCTATGGCAAAGCCTTTCATCGTATTATTGTACTGGTCTTTGCTGATAAGCAGTTTTGAGTTAATATAAGTACCCCGAAGATTTGGAATCAAATAGCCAATTTTATATGAAGAAGCACTGTTCGCATGATGCCATGTATAACTATTTTGAGAATCATGGCCCATACCTGCAAAATTCTTATCATTTAATGCGAACTGCAGGTTTGAAGTGGAAGCAGAAAACCTGGGAACCAGACTCCAGTTATCCAGTTCGCGAATAAAAATATCCACGGAATCTGAACCTTTTGAAGCGGGAACCACGAAAAATGAAACATCATGAATATAACCTTTGCTGCGCACCAATCGCTCGGATTCCTTTACAAGCAATGAATCAAATTCCTGGTTCCTATGAATAAGCAGCAGATTCCGGATAGAGATTTCCCGCGATTTGATATGCATCTGGTTCGCGTGTTTAATCATAGAACCTTTCGGCGACATACTGGTATCAGAAATTGAATAGCCAAACGGATCCAGCGTGGTTATATTTATTTGACGTATAATCTTCCCTTCAAAGGCACTATAGGAAGTTTGTATTAACTTCCTGTATCCCTTCTTTTTAACTTTCTTCTTTGCGGAATTGACTGTCACCGGTTTGAAAAAAAACTGGTACATAAACCTGGTGAACTTGTTTTTTTTGGAATAGGATTCAATATCCTTATATATTTTGGTTGAATCTTTGTTGGAAGGAGTTACCTGTCCCAATACCGATTCCGATAAGAACAGAACAATAACAGATAATATGACAATATTTCTTAACCACATTAAATGATTACATGGGTAACTGAATCCTTAGTTAACATAAACATGTCAACCAACCAAACACAAGGCATGTCCTCCAATATGGAATAAAGGTAGTCTAAACAGCAGGTGTCAGCATTACACAATTCATCATATTAATTGTATCATTCATACATATCTGCACGACCTGGTAAGGTGAACCTGAACTTTCCAGTATTTTACATCCCGGCCGGCATGAGGCTTGTTTTTGCCTACCGGATAATCTTCAATAAGATTTGTTTTTATTTTCTTAAATTAAGAGTAATTTTCAAGCGTCGCTTTAGATATATAAATCAGATGCATTCCAACAGGCCTTTTTTTGGTTCCAGAAACAGAAGCAAATTAGTCAACAAAAATATCAGGCCGATACTTGATTATTTATTACTGTCACTGCTTATATTCATGTTAATCAGGGTCATCTTTACTGTTGGCATCAATAAATATCCCCAAATCACACCTGCAGCTTATCCTTATTCACATTGGCTGTTTACCATTGTGGCCATTTTTTATACCCTCCGTGCCATAATCTGTATCGGATTTAAAAGTTTTCGTTCAGACTTCTTCGTTTTTTCATCCATTGGTTTGCTGCTATTCCTTTCATTTACGTTGAATGTTGACCGAAACATTGACTTTTTGAACCATCATTATTACTATTCCATTTTAATATTTCTGCTGTGCATTTTTGAGTTTTCCAGGTTTGATATCAAGAATTTGACCCTGGTCTTAAATCCGGCGCAACTGTTCGTGTTCAGTTTTGCGTTTATCATCTTTTTGGGGGCCGCTCTGTTAGAGCTTCCAAACGCCACCACTGTGCCTATTTCATTTGTGGATGCTCTTTTTACATCCACCAGTGCAATTTGTATTACGGGACTTACTGTTGTTGATACGGCCACACGATTTACTGTTCTGGGCAAGAGTATCATTCTAATTCTGATTCAGACAGGAGGTATTGGGATAATGACCTTTACCTGCTTTTTTGGCTTTTTTTTCAAGGGAGGTTCTACATCTTTCTCGGAAAAGTTTTTGCTGAGTGAATTCTTCAGTGAGGATAATGTATCCGAAATAAGCAAGATTTTAATTAAGGTGATCTTTATCACTTTTTTGTTTGAAATGATTGGAGCTGCATTTCTCTATTTTAGCCTTGACAGCCATTATTTTACAAGCATCGGCAGCAGAATAAGATTTTCTGTATTTCATTCTATATCAGCATTTTGTAATGCAGGCTTTTCAACTTTAACAGATGGATTGAATGATTACAGAATACGAACTACCTATTCAATTCTTTATGTGATCAGTTTCCTGGTCATTTTGGGTGGGATTGGGTTTCCAATCCTTTTAAATCTCTATACATACATCAAGTATAAAATTCTAAGTGGTATATCATGGATACGCACTGGATATGCCAGAGCTTATATTCCCATGATGATCAGCATAAACTCTAAACTGGTTATTTTCACCACGCTCTTTTTAATAGTTATAGGCACTGTTTTCTTTTTCATTTTCGAAAATAAACACACTCTGCAGGGCATGGATTTGGCTGGTAAAATTGCCCATTCCTTTTTCGGCAGCGTAACGCCCCGTACAGCTGGTTTTAACAGCATCGTTACGAATAACTTATCCATTGCAACTATTGTGCTGACGATTTTTTTGATGTGGGTTGGGGCCTCTCCCGTATCAACAGGAGGTGGTATAAAAACGAGTACTTTTGCGATTGCTATATTGAATGCATTCAGAATTGCCAGGATGACAAGGCATATTGAATTTTATAGAAAAGAGTTTCACGAGCGGTCTGTTAACAGAGCTTTTGCCATCATTATTCTATCTATTGTAATTTTAGGATGCGCATCATTGATTATGCATTTGCTGGAACCTGATAAAGGACCACTGAAGATCCTTTTTGAATGTGTATCTGCTTTCGGCACTGTGGGATTATCGCTGGGTATTACACCCGCACTGATGGATTCATCGAAGATACTCCTGGTTTTTCTGATGTTTATGGGACGTATGGGTATATTAACCTTGCTGTTTGCCTTGTTTAGAGGTTCAAAAACCTCAGTGTACAGATATCCAAAAGAAAATATTCTAATAACCTAAAAAACAGATCACATGAACTTTGTTATCATTGGTTTAGGAAATTTCGGCGCGTCCCTGGCGAAAAAACTCACTGCGTTGGGACATGATGTAATTGGCGTTGATAAGGACATGGAGAAAGTTGAATTTTTTAAGGATAAGATTGGAAACACGGTAAGCATGGATATTACAGATATTCATGCCTTAAAATCCCTGCCCCTGAAAGACTGTGATCACCTCGTTGTTTGCATTGGCGATGACTTCGGTTCATCGGTAAAAACAGTTGCGCTGCTTAAAAAACTGGGTGTTCAAAAGATATACGGACGTGAGAGTTCGTTGATCCATAAAACTGTATTAAACGCCTTGGGTGTTTCAAATACCATAAATCCCGAATATGACACGGCGGTAGTTTTTGCCGAGAAGCTTATCATGGAAGGAGTTTGGAGTATTTATAACATAACCGATGATGTTAAAGTTGCGGAGGTCAGCATACCGGAGGAATATCTTGGCAAAAA
>JBGSSA010000079.1:0-27188 GCA_041737295.1 Bacteroidales bacterium
ATATCATCCACCTGCTCCTGCTGGCCACGCCATTCCATTACATTGTTCTCGAGGATCTCGTGTTGTTTATCCATGGGCAGTCGGTGAAGATTAAGCAAAAGATGCCTGAAACGTCTGTATTTGTATTTCTTCCCGTCGGGTCCGCCAAACTGATCGGCAAATCCATCCGAGAAAATGTAGATGATATCTCCCTGCTGGATTGGAATTAAATGATTTTTAAAAGTCTGATCCTTAAAATTGGTTTCATCGAGTCCAATGGCAAACCTGTCCCCTTTTATTTCCGTAATTTTGTTATCCCTGATCAGGTAAAGCGGATTAAAAGCACCTGCAAATTCGAGGATCATATTCTTTTTGTCGATTGAACAGAAAGCCACATCCATTCCGTCGCGCAAAACCACATTGTCCACATCCTTAAAAATCACGTGAAAATCCTCATTCAGACGGTTCAGTATATCCGAAGGCCTTGATAGTCCTTCAATGTTTGTGATCTTCCTGAATAATTCGAACCCGATAATTGACATAAATGCACCCGGAACGCCATGTCCCGTGCAATCGACAGCAGCAACAAATATCTTATCACCGAGTTTGTTAATCCAGTAAAAATCTCCGCTTACGATATCCTTTGGCATGTATAAAACAAAAGACGAAGGAAAAACCGATTTGAAAAGCCGGTAGGGGGGTAGCATGGCTGTTTGTATGCGCTTAGCATAATTAATACTGTCGGTTATGCTTTTATTTTTTAGTGTGAGTTCTTCCTTTTGCAGCATGATCTGGCGTGCATACATTTCACGTTCCTGGTTTTCCTTGCTCAGGTTAAAAAACCGGCGGGTAATCAACCTGAAAACGATCAAAATGAATACGAAACCTACAATAACGTAAATTATCAGTGCCGTTCTTGATCTCCATTTCGGCGCTTCCACAATAATCACGAGGGATGTTTCTGCGCTGTTTCCCAGGGTCAGGGCATTTGTACCTGTAACGCGGAATATATATTTTCCCGGATTAAGATGATCAAGTGTAATGGAATTCTGGGATCCCATTGAGTGCCATACTGGTTTATCGCCGGATTTACCCAGACTGTACCTGTACTTGTTTATTTCGGGCCGTGACATGTTGGCAGAAGCCACGTCAATCCGGATGGGCTTTTTCTTCCAGGGTACGAGCAGGGTATCTTTCAGGAAATAATAAATCTTATCATTCAGGGGTTCTTCTTCAATAAATCTCAGTGCAGTAATTATTACCCTGAAGTTGCCTGCCGGAGCCAGAACCCTGTCTGGATTTATTTCCGACAATCCCTTATCGCCTCCAAGGTAAATCTTGCCGTTACCACCAGTGCAAATAGAAGTATTTGAGGAATTCAAAAGACCCTCACCCTCGTCGAAAAGCAAAACGGACTCCAGGTTTTGCGTTACCACAAAAAGTCCGTTCCCCGAGCAGATCCATACATTACCGGAATGATCTGTTGTCAATGCTTTAAAGGTCGAACGCAGCATGGCCGGATCATCCAGTACAGGGATAAATTCACGTGCAGGCACATTAAACCGGTATACACCCCCTGAAGTACCAATAAGAAAAACCATGGGAGACTCCGGTACAATGGTATAAACCTTTTTGTTTTCAGTGTTCAGAAGGGTTTTATCATAAGGAGTGAGCCTGTAAAAATTTCCCTGCCCGGGGTCATAGTAAATCAATCCATTGCTGGTTGCAAGCCACAACTTGTGGTTTGCATCCTGTTCAATATCAAAAACATGACCTATTTCAATGCGCTGGCTGTTATAATTAAGACTCCCGATTACTGTATGACTTGCCGAATCCAACCGCACTTTCTGAAGTCCCGAGGAAGTTCCAAGCCAAAGAACGGGACCGTCATTAAGCATGCAATTCAGGGAAGCTCCTGCAAGCAGGTCCTTTTTTATGAATGGATACCGTGATGAAAGCTTTATCCTGGCCGTTTGACGGGAATTGACAATTTCAAGCTCATGATCTGAAAGTGCAACAAATTCAGTCTGATTGAAAGGGTAAAAGCCCTTCACCCGGCTATTATCCATTGTTTTGAAGTTCTTCCGGGTTAAATTTACGGGATCTGTAACATCATAGGAATTATCCTCATAGGCTATAAAAATTTCGTTCCCATTTCCTTCCGATATGACAGTTATCCGGTCGGAAGGCAGGGTAAGATCCTTACTAAGGCTTGAATAAGTTTGCAAGGGAAGTCTTGCTTTCCTGATTTTTAAAATTCCATCAGGGGTACTCCCCCATATTACACCGTAATTGTCAATAGCGAAAGTACTGATTATCAGAACATCCGGTTGAGTTATCCTGGTAAAGATCCCCTTAGCTTCATCGTACCGGAAGATCCCGGAAGCCGTTGAAATAACCAGGGTACCATCAGGGGCCTGACCTACAGCAGTGACAATATTTGCCCGGGGCTCAGAATATTTGCCACCGGGAAAGTAACCCTTAAAATCATAATCAACCTGGTCGAACCGGTTCAATCCATTTTCAGTGCCTATCCACAGAAAATTTTTTGAATCAAGGAACAAGCAATTTACCCGGTTATCAGTCAGCAAACCCTGGGCGCTTTGTTGCATAAATTCAGTAAATGAACGCTGCTGCCTGTCAAAAAAAAGAATACCATCCGAAGTACCGATCCATATATTGCCGTTGATATCAGGCAAAAGACAGGTTGTAACAAAATCTGGCTCCAGTAAAGGCTTTGGAACCTGAAAATACTGGTTAGACTGCCCGGGAGTGACAACGATAAGCAAGCTATCCGAAAGCACCCAGACTTCACCATTATTCCCCGGATAAATGTCCCTGGGCAAAAAATTCAGTGATGTTTCCTGATCCGACGGGTATAAAGGATAATAACTAACTTCCCCGGTTTTATGATGTATGAAATTCAGCCCCTCTCCTGCCAAAACCCACAAATTTCCCGGTCCGTCCTTTCTGAATGTTATAATTTTCTGATCATTGGGTATCCGCTGACTGTTTTTCAGCAATGGGATCTGCACAAAATTATATCCGTCATAACGGGTCAGCTCAGATTGAACAGCTGCCCACAGGTAACCGGTATTGTCAAATAACAAGGAAGTGACCTCGCGTGAAGGCAATCCTTTCGCAACCGGGAGTAATTCAGGAGGAAGATAAGTCTGTCCTTCTAAAGGCCTGATTAACTGCAGTATGAAAATTAAGATATAAAAGCGGTAACACAGCATCCGCAGTGCAGATTACATTGATTAAAACAATCTAATTTAATCAACATAATCCGAACTAACAAAATGATGATAAAAATATAAATTAATCATCTTCAGGATTTTCACCACGTGCAATTTTTTCCAACATTATGGTTGTAACTGATTTCGGCCTTTCGAGAGGGTATCCAAGAGCCCTGTCCCATATAATATTTGCACAGATACCGATTGCCCTGCCAATTCCGAATAGTACCGTATAGAAGTCGTACTCTGTTATGCCGTAATGCCACTGGATCACACCGGAATGCGCGTCCACGTTAGGCCAGGGATTTTTTGCCCTTCCCTGCTCCTGCAGTATGGGTGGAACAATCCTGTACAACATATCCACATATTTAAAGATCGGGTCATCGGACATATTCTTCAGGGCAAATTCACGCTGAATCATATAGCGGGGATCAGTGATCCTTAACACTGCATGTCCGAACCCCGGAATCACCTGGCCGGTATTGAGCATATCCCAAACAAACTGCTTCATTTCACTTTCTGTTGGAACCTTACCCCCCATCTTTTCCATGATTTCATGGAGCCAGCGCAGAACTTCCTGGTTCGCGAGTCCATGCAGGGGACCCGCCAATCCGTTTATCATTGAGGAAATGGAAAGGTAAATATCCGACAGGGTACTGGCCACCAGGTGACCCGTATGGGCACTTACATTCCCGCTTTCATGGTCGCTGTGCAGGATAAAATGCATGCGTGAAACATCATCATAAGGCTTTCCAATACCCATCATCTGTGCAAAATTGGCACCCATGTCGAGGTTGGGGTCTGAAATAATTTTTTTCCCGCCCTTGTATACTTTTGAGTAGATATAGGCTCCGATTTCAGGCAGCTTTGCCAGCAGGCCGATAGCATCCTCATAGGTTGGTTCCCAGTAATCCTGTTTGTTCAGACCGCTGAAATACTTCCTGTTAAAGAAAGATTCCCGGTGCATCGTCAGAATGGCGGTGGAAAAAATGGTCATCGGATGACTTCCTCCCGGAAATGCATCAATCACATCGTACACATAGTTGGGAACTATATGCCTCTTTTTAAACTCGTCGAGAACGTCATTGATATTGCTTTCTGTAGGAAGGTCGCCTGTCAGCAGCAGATAGATAACTCCTTCCACATAGGGCATTTCAGCACCTTTCGGTTTGGGAAGCTTACTGAATAATTCAGGAAGTGTATAATCACGATAGCGAATACCTTCATTGGGATCAAGATAGGAAATATCAGTGACAAGGCATTTCAGATCGCGCATACCCCCAATCAGCTTGCTGATTGTTACAGTATCAACTACCACTTCTCCATGTTCTTCGAGCAGGTTTTTAACCCTTGGCCGCCAGGCCTGAATTTTCTCATAGAGTGTTTCTTTTAATCCGGGCATATTGAAAATTATGAGTGAGAAATAGGAAAGAAATTATGAATTATGAATTATGAAATATGAATTAAGGACTTTCTTTAAATAGGTAACAGCATTTTAGAAATCTTGTTTACAATTTTGATGAATAAGTTAGATAAAAAAAAGTTACCAGCCAAATATCAGGTATACTATTATGCAATTATGTAGTTATGTTGCTATTTGTTACAAAACAATCAGGTTAATAGTGAGATGGCCAAAAGTTTACCGCAGAGTATCAGGAGTTGAGTTTAATCGTTCTTTGAGGTCTCGGAGAAATCTCATTTCATTCGATTTAACGATTTTATAATACAGATACAGCTAAATTATGAGATCGGTTATTCTTATTGGGTCCAAATTGTTACATACTGCGGGACTCTTATGTAACTATGCTTAATAACTCTGATTCAATGACATAAATAAATGGTCGTTAAGCTCTGCGACCTCAATTAAGCAAAGCGCTTTTAAAATCAGCTCTCTTCGTGTAAAACTCTGCGACCTCTGTGGTAAAACTTTTACGTATAAATAGCAACATTATAAAAACAAAAAACCCCCTGTTGACCAGGGGGTTCATTTAAAAGGGTCGAAAACATTTTCCTTACTTTTTGTACCCGTAAATTGCGAGGGGGCCGAGTTCCTCTTCAATGCGAAGAAGCTGGTTGTACTTGGCCATACGGTCGGAACGGCTTAATGATCCCGTTTTGATCTGACCGGAATTAGTAGCTACAGCTATGTCAGCAATAGTAGCATCTTCGGTTTCACCTGACCGGTGTGAAGTAACCGTTGTATATCCTGCCCGGTGAGCCATTTCGATGGCATCAAGAGTCTCGGTAAGGCTGCCGATCTGGTTTACCTTGATCAGAATGGAGTTGGCACAACCCATGTCAATTCCCTTTTTCAGAAAATCAACATTGGTAACAAATACATCATCACCAACCAGCTGGCATTTGCTGCCCAGTTTGTCAGTCAGTAATTTCCAGCCATCCCAGTCGTTTTCCGACATTCCGTCCTCTACTGAATCGATCGGGTATTTGCTCACCAGTTGTTCAATGAAGGCCACCTGTTCGGCCGACGATCTGATGACTCCGGTTTTGCCTTCAAATTTTGTATAATCATATTTTCCGTTTACATAAAACTCGGATGCGGCGCAGTCGAGCGCAATGGAAACATCTCCACCTTCAGCTGCACGACCCGGTTTATAACCAGCTGCACTGATGGCCTTGATAATGGATTCCAGTGCATCTTCAGTGCCTTTCAGGGTAGGTGCAAAACCGCCTTCATCACCAACTGCGGTGCTCAGACCACGCTCTTTCAATACTTTTTTGAGGGAATGAAATATTTCAGCACCCATACGTAATCCTTCGCGGAAACTGGAGGCACCGATAGGGCGGATCATAAATTCCTGGAATGCAATAGGGGAATCGCTATGGGATCCGCCGTTAATAATATTCATCATGGGGACAGGTAAAACCTTTGCATTTGTTCCGCCGATATACCGGTAAAGCGGCAAATCGTGAAATAAGGATGCGGCCTTGGCAACTGCCAGGGAAACTCCTAAAATCGCGTTCGCACCAAGTTTGCTCTTGGTTTTGGTTCCGTCGAGGTCAATCATTTTTTTGTCAATGCCCGCCTGATCAAAGGCGCTCATTCCGATGACTTCCTTGGCAATAATCTTGTTTACATTATCTACTGCCTTAAGTACACCTTTTCCAAGGTATCTTTTCTTGTCGCCGTCACGTAATTCAAGGGCTTCATTCTCCCCTGTGGATGCTCCCGAGGGAACCGCAGCACGGCCAACAAAACCGCTTTCAAGTGTAACTTCTACCTCGATAGTGGGATTTCCCCTTGAATCGAGTATTTCACGTGCATGAACATGTGCAATTTGTCCCATAATATTTAATTTATTTGTTGATTTGTTGATCTGTTGATTTGTTGATTATTTGATTTGAAGATTTGAAGATGTTTAACGACAATATTTACCGAAAACCCGCCGTATCAGCCCAATTTTCAAATTATCAAATTTTCAAATTGTCAAATTAACAATTGTCCCTAAAATAACAAGGGATAAAGATATTGAAAATCCTTATCCCCTGATAATATGCAGTGAACTAAAAATATCGTTATTCTTTGGTCTCCGGTTCAGCGGGTGCTGCAGCCTCAGGTTCAGTGTTTTCAGGTTTTGCAGCAGCTTTTTTGGCTTTTGCCGGAGTTTTTGCTTCTGCTTTTGCTTCTGCTTTTGCTTCTGCTTTTACCTTCTTTGGAGCTTCGCCTTCGGTTTTCTTTTTGGCACCCCTGCGGCTGCGTTTACCGGTTTTTGTTTCAGCGCCTCCAGCTGTAGCCAGCATGGCTTCGTTAAAATCAACCAGCTCAATATAGCAGATTTCAGCGGCGTCTCCCAGTCGGGTTCCCAGCTTAAGTATGCGGGTATATCCACCCGGACGGTCAGCAATCTTGGGGGAAACTTCCCTGAAAAGTTCTGTCACGGCGTGTTTATCCTGCAGGTAATTGAATACCAGACGACGGGAATTAGTTGTATCCTCTTTTGATGTGGTGAGAATCGGTTCAATAAATCCGCGTAACGCTTTTGCCTTGGCTGTTGTTGTTTTAATGCGTTTATTCATTATCAGTGAAACAGCCATATTCGACAACATGGATTTTCGGTGAGCGCTTTTCCGTCCTAAATTATTATTCTTATCGTTGTGTCGCATTGTGATCCGAGTAATTAATTCAAATTTTACAATTATTCCCCGCGGGACTTTTAGTCCCTGTCGAGTTTGTACTTAACTATATCCATTCCGAAAGAGAGATTCATGGTCTCAAGCAGTTCATCAAGTTCTGTAAGTGATTTCTTTCCGAAATTCCTGAATTTCAATAAGTCATTTTTATTGAATTTCACGAGGTCGCCCAATGATTCAACTTCCGCAGCCTTAAGGCAATTCAGTGCCCTTACCGACAGATCGAGATCAACCAGTTTGGTCTTGAGCAACTGACGCATATGCAGTACTTCTTCATCAAATTCCTCATTGGCAGCCCGTTCTTCCGAATCCAGGGTGATTTTCTCATCAGAGAAAAGCATAAAATGATAGATCAGGATCTTGGCAGCTTCCTTTAAAGCATCTTTTGGATGAATTGAACCATCTGTCAGAATTTCTACTAACAGCTTTTCATAGTCTGTTTTTTGTTCAACCCGGTAGTTTTCCACCGAGAATTTCACATTCTTGATCGGTGTGAAAATTGAATCAATCGGAATCAATCCGAATTCCGCATCAAAAGGTTTGTTTTCCTCGGCGGGAACATATCCCCTGCCTTTATTGACATGAAATTCCAAATGGAGTTCAACATCTTTTTCCATGTGACAAATTACCAGTTCGGGATTCAACACCTCGAAACTGCTTAGGAAACGATTCAGATCTCCAGCTTTGAAAACGGTCTGATCCGAAAGTGTAACCACGATCTTTTCATCATTCACATCTTCCACCAACTTTTTGAAACGGATCTGTTTAAGATTAAGGATAATCTCAACTACATCTTCAATTACGCCGGTTAGAGTGCCGAATTCATGTTCAACACCGTCGATCTTGATAGCTGTGATTGCATGACCCTCGAGTGATGACAACAAAATCCTGCGAAGGGCATTCCCAATGGAAATACCATAACCAGGCTCAAGCGGACGAAATTCGAATCTACCGAACTTATCGTCCGATTCTATCATGATCACCTTATCGGGCTTCTGAAAAGCTAATATGGCCATATTTTAAAAATTACAATTATTTAGAGTACAATTCAACGATCAATTGTTCTTTGATTGTTTCAGGTATCTGATCACGTTCAGGGCGGTTGATGAATTTGCCACTCATTGAAGCGGAATCCCATTCTAACCAAGAAACATTAGCCCTGCGTGAACCCAGAGAGTTCTGAATTACTTCAAGTGATTTTGATTTTTCGCGAACGCCTACAACATCACCGGGTTTCACTGAAAACGAAGGGATGTTTACAACCTGTCCGTTTACCGTAACATGACGGTGGGTCACCAGCTGGCGTGCGCCGGACCGTGTGGGAGAAACGCCCAAACGATACATTACATTGTCAAGCCTTGATTCCAGTAACTGAAGCAAAACTTCCCCGGTTACGCCTTTGCTGCGTTGAGCCTTTTCAAACAGGTTGGCAAATTGTTTTTCCAATATGCCATATGTGTACTTGGCTTTCTGTTTTTCGCGCAGCTGTACCCCGTATTCTGAGAGCTTCCTTCTTTTCTTGTTGGCGCCGTGTTGTCCGGGAGGATAATTTTTCTTATCGTAATTTTTATCCGGTCCGTAAATCGCGTCACCGAACTTTCTGGCTATTCTAGTTTTAGGTCCAGTATATCGTGCCATTGCTGATAGTTAAAATTTAAATCTCGATTATATATTCACTGTATATTATACTCTTCTTCTTCCGGGAGCACGGCATCCATTGTGAGGAAGCGGTGTAACGTCCACAATCTCTGTAACCTCAATACCTGCGGTATGGATGGTTCTGATAGCGGATTCCCTTCCTGCACCGGGGCCTTTTACGAAGGCTTTCACCTTGCGCAGACCCAGATCAAATGCGGTTTTAGCACATTCGGCAGCAGCAACCTGAGCTGCATAGGGTGTATTTTTCTTCGAACCTTTGAATCCCATTTTGCCGGCTGATGCCCATGATATAACCTGCCCCTGGCTATTAGTGATTGAAATGATGATGTTGTTGAATGAAGCATGCACATGAGCCTGACCGACAGGATCAACCTTAACAACTTTCTTCTTTGTAACTCCAGCTTTCTTTGCCATAATTTAAACCTTATTTGGTAGCCTTCTTTTTATTTGCAACTGTCTTACGTCTTCCTTTACGGGTACGGGCATTGTTTTTGGTACTCTGCCCCCTTGTGGGAAGCCCAAGTCTGTGCCGGATTCCCCGGTAACATCCTATGTCCATCAGGCGCTTGATATTCAGCTGTACCTGGGAACGCAGTTCACCCTCCACCTTGAAATTCTCATTAATGATCTTCCTGATCATACTTACCTGGTCATCAGTCCAATCCTTAACCTTCACATCCCTGTCAACTCCTGCCTTTTCCAGAATTTTCTGGGCATTGCTCCTGCCTAACCCGAAAATGTAAGTCAGGCCTATTTCGCCCCGCTTATTCTTTGGTAAATCAACACCAACGATTCTAGCCATAATAGTATTTATATTTAATAATTTTACTTCAATGATCAGCCCTGACGCTGTTTATATTTGGGATTCTTTTTGTTAATCACATATAATCGTCCTTTTCTGCGGACTATTTTACAGTCGTCTGTACGCTTCTTAACGGATGCTTTTACTTTCATGATTGATCAGTTCAATTATTTATATCTGAATGTAATTCTACCTTTTGTAAGATCATATGGTGACATCTCAACCCTCACTTTATCGCCGGGAAGGATTTTAATATAATGCATCCTCATTTTTCCGGAGATGTGTGCCGTAATCACGTGCCCGTTCTGAAGTTCCACCCGGAACATCGCATTCGAAAGGGCTTCGCGTATTACGCCATCCTGTTCAATTGAAGGCTGTTTAGACATATAATGATCTGCTCAATTTTTTAAAATTTATAAATTTCTTCAATATAATCAAAGGTCGAAAGCAAATCTGCACCATTTTTGCCGATCGCCACACAAAGCTCAAAATGAGCTGACGGAAGCTTATCCGCTGTTTGAATGGTCCAGCCGTCAGCGTCCTGGATTATCTCCCTCCTGCCCATGTTGATCATGGGTTCGATGCAGACAACCATTCCCTGCTGCAATCTCACGCCATGCCCTCTTTTACCGTAATTCGGAACCTCAGGCGCCTCATGAAGCCCTTTTCCGATCCCGTGACCTACCATCTCCCGGATAACTGAGAAGCGCTGCTTTTCACAATGTTCCTGAACCGCATTGCTGATATCTCCGATCCTTTTCCCTTCGGTGGCCTGTTCAATACCTTTGTAAAGGGCCTCCTTTGTGGTGGTTAACAGTAGCCGCAGTCGCTCGGAAATCGGTCCCACAGCAAATGTATAGGCTGAGTCACCAAAATAACCCTGGTGCAGTACACCACAATCAACCGAAACTATGTCTCCATCCTTCAAAACATGGGAAGAAGGAATTCCATGCACTACCTGTTGATTTACCGACGTACACAGTGTTTTCGGATATCCCCGGTAACCCAGGAATCCCGGTTCGGCACCGTTATCCCGGATAAATTCTTCGGCTATTGCATCGAGTTCCAGCGTTGAAACACCAGGGGCAATCTTCTTTGCTACCTCGGCCAGGGCCTTGGAGACAAGTAAATTACTTATCCTGAGTAATTCAATTTCTTCCGCTGTTTTATAGGTTATCATCAAAGAACGTCAAACAATATTTTATATAGAAGAGGCGACACCGCCAGCTCTTCCTTTTACCCTGCCTGATTTCATCAGTCCGTCATAATGCCGCATCAGCAAATGACTTTCTATCTGCTGCAACGTATCGAGCACCACACCTACCAGAATCAACAAAGACGTGCCTCCGAAAAACTGGGCAAAATTCTGTTCTATTCCGAGCAAACTTGCAAATGCAGGCATGATGGCAATCAGTGCAAGGAACATTGATCCGGGCAAGGTAATTCTCGACATGATCGAATCAATAAATTCCGATGTCTTTTTACCGGGTTTCACACCAGGTATAAAACCGCCGTTTTTCTTCATATCCTCAGCCATTTGGGTTGGATTCATGATAATGGCGGTGTAAAAGTACGTAAAAACTATGATCAAAATTGCAAAAGTCACATTATACCAAACACTTGTATACCTCGAGAATGAAGCTACAAATTTTGACATGGCCTCTCCACCCGTTCCATAGCGGGCAAAAGACAACGGCAAAAACATAATGGCCTGTGCAAAAATAATTGGCATAACACCTGCTGCATTTACTTTCAGCGGTATATACTGCCTCACTCCGCCGTATTGTTTATTCCCGACAATGCGTTTTGCATATTGCACCGGTATTCGTCGTGTCCCCTGCACAAGCAGGATGCTGACAACAAATACAAGGAAAAGAAACACAATCTCCATCAGGAAAGCAACCAGTCCGCCTTGTCCTTCCAGTCTTTGCGTCAATTCAGTAAAGAGGGCAAAAGGAAGTCTGGCAATAATACCGATCATGATGATCAGTGAAATCCCGTTTCCAATCCCCTTGTCTGTAATTCGTTCACCGAGCCACATCACAAAAATCGTACCCGCCGTCAGAATAATAATAGACGAGATCAGGAACAAAGACGGTGCCATGATCTTTGCTTCGGCCGGTATTTGTGTAAGATAAGCCGGAGCCTGCAAAACAAGCACCACCACCGTAAGATACCGTGTGATCTGGTTCATCTTCCTTCGGCCGCTTTCACCTTCCTTCTGCATGCGCTGGAAGTAAGGTACCGCTATGGTAAGCAACTGGATGATGATGGATGCCGAGATGTAAGGCATAATACCCAGGGCAAATATGGATGCCTGTGAAAAAGCCCCCCCTGAGAACATATCGAGCAAACCGAGCACTCCCTCGGAAGTACGCTGTGAAAATGCCTCCAGCGCACCAGGATCAACACCGGGCAATACAACCTTCGAACCGAGACGATAAATGAGAATGATCATCAGGGTGAAGAAGATCCTTGAACGGAGTTCCTCGATTTTGTAAATATTCTTTAACGTCTGAATGAATGATTTCATGAGAATATCATATTATTGTTGCCGTTCCTTGTAAAGCTTCAATAGCTGCTTTTGCCGACTTTGAAAATGCATGGGCCTGGATATCCAGCTTGGTGGTGAGTTTACCGTTGCCCAGAATTTTTACAAGGTCCTTTTTCGCTACCAATCCGGCCTCCAGGAGTGTATCCATGTTGATTACAGTCAGGCTCCTTGATTCAGCCAGCGATTGCAGTGTGGAAATGTTAATACCCTTGTACTCTTTCCGGTTGATATTTGTAAATCCAAATTTGGGAACCCTGCGCTGCAGAGGCATCTGGCCTCCCTCAAAACCCATCTTGGTTTTGTAGCCCGCTCTAGACTGGCCGCCCTTATGTCCTTTGGTAGAAGTTCCGCCTCTGCCGGAGCCCTGGCCCCTGCCGATGCGCTTTTCTTTTTTTATCGACCCCTTGGCGGGTTTTAAACTGCTCAGATCCATAATAATTTCAGTATCTTAAAAGTTAAATTTCAGTTACTTCCAGTAAATGTCTTACTTTATTTACCATGCCCAGAACCTGCGGTGTGGCTTCGTGCTCAACCGTGGCATGCATTTTTCTCAGTCCCAGTGCGTCAAGATTCAGCTTCTGTCTCTTGGTGCAGTGAATCCTGCTTCTTACCTGTGTAATTTTAATTGTAGCCATTGGTAATAAATTATCCAGCATTAACCATTAAATACCTTCGAAATGCTCACATTGCGGTGTTGGGCAATCGTATATGCATCACGCATCAGAAGCAGAGCATTAAAGGTGGCCTTGACAAGGTTATGGGGATTTGATGATCCTTTTGACTTGGCAAGCACATCATGTATGCCTACACTTTCGAGAACTGCGCGCATAGCACCGCCTGCTTTTACTCCTGTTCCGCTTGATGCGGGTTTGAGAAATACCTGGGCACCGCCGTATTTAGCCAGCTGTTCGTGGGGAATAGTTCCTTTATAAACAGGTACCTTGATCAGGTTCTTTTTTGCATCTTCAACACCCTTGGCAATTGCGGTGGTAACCTCATTAGCTTTACCGAGGCCATATCCGACAATACCGTCTTCGTTGCCAACCACAACAATGGCTGAAAAACTGAAGGTTCGACCGCCTTTGGTAACCTTGGTCACACGTTGTATACTAACCAGACGATCTTTGAGATCAAGGTCCGTAGTTTTTACTCTTCGAATGCTTACGTTTGACATAATTTATTAGAATTTAAGTCCACCTTCTCGTATCGCTTCAGCCAAAGCCTTAACCCTACCGTGGTATAAATAACCATTCCGGTCGAAAACCACTGTAAGAATGCCACTGCTTTTTGATTTTTCGGCAGCCAGTTTTCCAACCAGTTTAGCCTGTTCTGTTTTATTTATCCCTGTCTTCTCCGCAATTTCTTTATCGCGTGAGGAAACGGATAACAGGGTTTTACCTTGGTCATCATCAATAATCTGGACATAAATCCCCTTATTGCTTCTGAACACCGACAATCTCGGAACATCCTTAGTTCCGTAAATATCCTTGCGGATACGCATTTTTATCCTGCTTCTTCGTTCTAATTTAGTCAAAGCCATACTTCAGTTATTTTTGATATTATTTGGCTGTTGCCGATTTACCAGCTTTCTTTCTCAGTACTTCGCCCACAAACTTGATACCCTTGCCTTTGTAAGGTTCCGGTGCCCGGAATGACCTGATTTTGGCTGCAACCTGTCCAATCAGCTGCTTATCGCTGCTGGTGAGAGTAATCACGGGATTGCTGCGTCGTTCAGTCTTTGTTTCCAGTTGCACTTCAACCGGTACCATGAAATGAATATCATGGGAGTAACCGAGACTTAATTCGAGAATTTGTCCTTTAGCCTCTGCCTTGTAACCGACACCCACTACTTCAAGCCGAATTACATATCCTGTGGATACGCCATTCACCATGTTGTTGATCAGCGCACGGTAAAGACCATGCAGTGCCTTGTGCCTTTTCTGTTCGGTGGGCCGGACAACGACTATCTCGTCGCCATTTATTTCCACTTTGATATCCGGATCAACCGCCTGGTAAAGCTCGCCTTTGGGACCTTTCACCGTAACGGTGTTATCGGGTTTTACCGACAGGCTTACGCCCTGTGGCAATTTGATCGGTAGTTTTCCTACTCGTGACATTTACTTATCCTCCGTTAATAAACGTAACACAATACTTCGCCGCCTACACTCAGGTTTCGGGCTTCTTTATCCGTCATCACACCTTTTGAGGTGGATACGATGGCAATACCCAGTCCGTTCAGTACCCTGGGAAGGTCTTCAAAACCTACGTATTTACGCAAGCCTGGTGAACTAACCCGTTTCAGAGAACGGATGGCAGGTTGCCTGGTTTCAGGATGGTATTTCAGGGCAATCTTGATTGTTCCCTGTATATCGTCATCCACGAATTTGTAATTCAGAATGTAACCCTTGTCAAATAAGATTTTGGTTAGGTTCTTTTTCAAATTCGAAGAAGGAATTTCTACCACTTTATGACGGGCGGAAATTGCATTCCGTAATCTGGTTAAGTAATCTGCTATCGGATCTGTCATTTTTTTATTTTTTTCTCTTGATTCACCTGTAATTACCAGCTGGCTTTTTTAACTCCGGGGATTAATCCCTTGGAAGCAAGTTCCCTGAAGACAATCCTGCTTACGCCAAACTGACGCATATATCCCTTGGGTCTGCCTGTAAGCTTGCAACGGTTGTGCAAGCGGATGGGACTAGAATTCCGGGGGATCCGGCTGAGTTCCTGGTAATCTCCTTCAGCCTTTAATTTTGCCCTCTTTGCGGCAAATTTATCGACAAGCTTTTTACGCTTTGCTTCGCGGGCCTTCAATGATTCTTTAGCCATATGAACTAGTTCTTTTTGGTATTTTTAAATGGTAACCCGAATTCACGCAGGAGTGCAAATGCTTCCTCATCTGAATTTGCAGATGTGACGAAGGTAATTTCCATTCCCAGGATCTTGCTGATCTTGTCAATGTCCACTTCAGGGAAGATAATCTGCTCAGTGATTCCGAGAGTATAATTTCCACGGCCATCGAGCTTGGTGCTGATTCCCTTGAAATCGCGGATACGCGGTAAGGCGACACTGACAAGCCTGTCGAGAAATTCATACATTGTATCCCGCCGAAGGGTCACTTTCACGCCAATCGGCATCTTCCGACGGAGCTTGAAATTTGAAATGTCCTTTTTCGACATGGTTTGAACCGATTTCTGACCGGAGATCATGGTGAGTTCCTCCAGGGCAACGTCCACAATTTTCTTGTCCGATACAGCGGCACCAACACCCTGGTTGATCACGATCTTTTCCAGTTTGGGAACCTGCATCACTGTATGATAGCTGAACTCCGTGGTGAGTGCGGGAATAATCGCCTCCTGGTATTTTTTTCTGAGATTAGGTACGTAACTCATTATTTAATCTCCTCTCCTGATTTTTTTGAATATCTTACAAGACGGCCTTCACCGTTTGCTTTGCGTCCGATTCGGGTAGGTTTCCCAGTAGAAGGATCAACCACCATCAGATTTGAAATATGAACAGGTGCCTCTTTTTTGAGTATGCCGCCCTGTGGACTTTTTGCATTCGGCTTGGTAGATTTGCTTACCAGGTTGATGCCTTCCACAATGGCCCTGTCTTTTTTCCGGATCACCTCAAGGACACGGCCCTGCTGGCCTTTGCTTTCGCCCGAGTTCACGAAAACCGTATCGCCTTTCTTGATATGTAATTTCTTCTGCATTGAATTGGGTTTTTACTGTTATAGCACTTCAGGCGCAAGTGATACAATCTTCATATACTTGTCACGCAACTCTCTCGCTACCGGGCCGAAAATACGGGTTCCCCTGATCTCATCCGTATTGGTCAACAGCACGCATGCATTGTCGTCAAAGCGGATATATGAACCGTCCGCACGGCGAATTTCCTTCTTGGTCCTGACAATGACAGCCTTGCTGACTGTTCCTTTCTTTACTTCGCTGGCAGGAAGTGCGTTCTTTACGGTCACAACAATTTTGTCACCAACAGAAGCATACCGCCTGGCTGTGCCGCCAAGTACCCGGATACAAAGAACTTCTTTTGCTCCGCTGTTATCTGCAACCGATAATCTGCTTTCTTGCTGTATCATAGTTATTTAGCTCTTTCGATGATTTCAACTACTCTCCAGGACTTATTTTTACTCATCGGACGGGTTTCCATGATTTTCACAGTGTCACCGATATTACAGTTATTTGTGTCATCATGCGCCATGAATTTCGTAGTTCTGTTGATGAACTTGCCATAAATAGCATGCTTCACCTTTCTTTTTTCAGCTACCACAATGGTTTTGTCCATCTTGTTGCTTACTACGATCCCGACCCTTTCTTTTCTTAAATTTCTATTTTCTTCCATTATTGGTTCTTTTTAACCTTTTACTTGGCTTCATTGTTTTTCTGACGAAGTATGGTTTCCATCCTGGCAATATTTCTCCGTGTTTCTTTAATCTTCTGAGGATTATCCAGCGGAGAGATAGCATGGTTCATTTTCTGCTTGAAACTGAGAGCTTTTTCATTTTCAATCCGTTCAGCAATCTCTTTCACGGATAATTCCCTGATCTCGGTAGTTTTCATGAACTTAAATATTAAAATCTACAAAATCCCTTTTCACAATAAACTTTACAGCTATCGGCAGTTTTTGTGCAGCCAGGCGCAATGCTTCCTTGGCTACTTCAAAAGGAACGCCGTCTGCTTCGATCAGAATGCGGCCCGGGGTAACCGGTGCGACAAATCCTTCGGGTGCGCCCTTACCTTTACCCATACGTACTTCGGCGGGTTTTTTGGTAATTGGCTTATCGGGAAATATGCGGATCCAAATCTGGCCTTCACGTTTCATGTGACGGGTAACTGCCTGACGGGCTGCTTCAATCTGCCTTCCGGTAATCCAGCACTTATCCAATGCCTTGATCCCAAAAGATCCGAATGCCAGGTCATGTCCACGCTGGGCATTTCCCTTCATTCTGCCCTTTTGCTGTCTCCTGAATTTTGTTTTCTTCGGTTGTAACATATCGTTATCGTTTATAGCAGGCTATAATTACTTTCTGCGTTTCTTGAAATTCGGTTTTGGCTTGGCTGATTTGGCACCAATATTCGGAGCCAGGTCACGGTGACCAAAAATTTCGCCCTTACAAATCCAAACCTTAACACCAATGAGTCCAACTTTGGTAAGCGCTTCACCCAGTGCGTAGTCAATGTCAGCCCTGAATGTATGCAGGGGAATTCTTCCTTCCTTGATGATCTCGGTACGGGCCATTTCAGCTCCGCCCAATCTGCCTGAAACCTGGCATTTTATCCCTTCTGCACCCATACGGATGGTGGAAGCAATGGCCATTTTGATCGCCCGGCGGTAAGATACCTTACCTTCAATCTGCCTGGCAATGTTGTTGGCAACGATCATCGCATCCAGTTCAGGCCTCTTCACTTCGAAGATATTGATCTGAACTTCCTTGCTTGTGATCTTTTTCAGTTCCTCCTTCAGCTTGTCCACTTCCTGTCCGCCTTTGCCGATAATAATACCGGGACGGGCTGTATTTACAGTTACGGTAATGAGTTTCAATGTACGCTCGATCACAATTTTCGAGATGCTGGCCTTGGCCAACCGTGCAGTGAGATACTCACGGATCTTGTAATCTTCAACCAGCTTTTCGGAATAGTTTCTGCCACCATACCAGTTGGAATCCCAACCTTTGATGATTCCCAAGCGATTACTTATAGGATTGACTTTCTGTCCCATTAATATTAGTTTGTTTTACTTGCTACTTGTTCCTGATTACCTGCTTTGCTGTCCAGCAAAATGGTCACATGGTTTGAACGTTTCCGAACCCTGTAGCCTCTTCCCTGCGGAGCCGGACGAAGCCTTTTCAGCATGCGGCCTCCGTCAACGGATACTTCCTTTACATAAAGATTCGATTTTTCAATCCGCACATCTTCATTCTTTTTCTGCCAGTTTGCAATGGCTGAAAGCAAAAGCTTTTCAATCCTTTTCGAAGGTTCTTTCGTGCTGAACCGGAGAATATCCAATGCCCGGTTTACTTCAATGCCCCTGATCATGTCAACCACGTACCGCATTTTACGCGGGGAGGTCGGGCAATTGTTCAACTCAGCCACAGCCCGGCTTTTGTTTTCTTCTTTCCTTTTATCAGCTGATATACGCTTACGTGCACCCATTGGTATTTATGTTAATGGATTTATCTAAACTTTTGATTTTCCTGCATGACCCCTGAATGTCCGGGTCGGAGAAAATTCGCCCAAACGGTGTCCTACCATATTCTCGGTTACATATACCGGGATAAACTTGTTCCCGTTGTGAACCGCGATGGTATGGCCAACAAACTCGGGGGAGATTATTGAACGCCTTGACCAGGTTTTCACAACCGATTTTTTCCCTGATTTATTCATCTCACTTACCCGCTTCTCAAGCTTGAATTCGATGAAAGGACCTTTTTTTAATGACCTGCTCATAATGTTAAGTCAATTACTTTTTCCTGCGTTCAACAATAAACTTCGTACTCGGATTCTTTTTTCTCCTGGTTTTCATGCCTTTTGCATAAAGTCCTTTACGCGATCTCGGATGACCTCCGGAGGCTCTTCCTTCTCCACCACCCATCGGGTGATCAACCGGGTTCATGACAACACCACGAACTCTCGGCCTGCGACCCAGCCACCGTGAACGACCAGCTTTACCGGAACGCTCAAGCGCGTGATCGGGGTTTGAAACCGTTCCAACAGTTGCCCTGCAGGCAGTAAGGATCATCCTCGTTTCACCCGAAGGCAACTTGACAATCGCATACTTTCCGTCACGGGAGGTAAGCTGTGCATAGGAGCCTGCGCTTCGTGCCAGGGCACCACCCTTGCCGGGATGCAGTTCAATATTATGAACAAGTGTTCCAAGAGGAATTTCTCCCAGTGCAAGGCAATTACCGACTTCCGGTGCTACACCCTGACCCGACATCACTGCCTGACCAACTTTTAATCCGTTGGGAGCGATAATATATCTCTTTTCACCATCGTCATAAACCAGTAATGCTATACGGGCTGAACGGTTTGGATCATATTCAATAGTTTTTACCCTGGCCGGCATTCCGTCCTTGTTCCTGATAAAATCAATAATCCGGTACATCTGTTTATGGCCACCGCCAATATACCGCATCGTCATCTTTCCATCGCCGTTACGCCCACCGCTTTTCTGCAACGGTCTTACCAACGATTTTTCAGGTGTTGCGCTTGTAATCTCTTCGAAGGTGCCAACTACTCTGTGTCGCTGACCCGGGGTTACAGGTTTTAATTTTCTTACAGCCATAATAGTAAATTAGATATTGCTATAAAAATCAATGATCTCGCCTTTTCGCAGGGTAACAACTGCTTTCTTGAAAGCATTCTGCCTGCCGGATACATACCCGGTTTTCGTGAATCTTGATTTGCGTTTTCCGGCATAAAACATGGTGTTCACCTCTTCAACCGTTACGCCATACAAATTTTCCACGGCCTGTTTAATCTGCACTTTATTGGCCTTCTTATTGACGATGAAGCCATATTTCTGACTATCAGCCTGGGCATTCATCTTTTCAGTTACAACGGGCCTTACAATAATATCCATTATTCAATTATTAGAAGGTTACAGACTTTTCTGAATATTGTCGAGTGAACTCTCAACAAACACAAGAGAAGAACTATTCATGATATCGTAAGTCGTTAATTCTGAAATAGTTACTACTCGGGTGCCGGTTAAATTCCGGGACGACAAATATATATTTTTATTCGGTTCATTGAGGACTACAAGTGACTTTTTGTCATCGATGTTCAGATTATTCAAAAGCGTGATGTAATCTTTCGTTTTAGCCGTTTCGAGCGTGAAGTCCTCAAGGACTACGATCTCATTATTCTTTGCCTTATAGCTCAGCGCTGATTTACGGGCCAGTGCTTTTACCTTTTTGTTCAGTTTGAACCAGTAATCACGGGGTTGAGGACCAAATACGCGTCCGCCGCCATGGAATAACGGATTCTTGATGCTACCGGCACGGGCACCGCCGGTACCTTTTTGCTTTTTGATCTTGCGGGTACTGCCGGCAATTTCATTACGCTGTTTCGACTTGTGCGTTCCCTGACGGTTATTGGCAAGATATTGCTTTACATCAAGGTATATGGCGTGGTCGTTAGGCTCAATGGAAAAAATGGTATCCATTAGCTCAACTTTGCGGCCTGTTTCCTTTCCTGCTGTATTTAAGACTGTTAATTCCATCGTTCGCAGTTTATTTAAGCGTCCTTTTCAGGGCTTTGTATAACAATATATGATCCCTTGGCACCGGGAACTGATCCCTTTAAAAGCAACAGATTATTCTCGGGAATAATTTTAACCACTTTCAGGTTAAGCACTTTTACGCTTTTATTACCGGTTTGTCCAGCCATTCTCATCCCTTTAAAAACCCTTGAAGGCCAGGATGAACCACCCAATGATCCGGGAGCCCTGGAACGGTCATGCTGACCATGGGTTGAATCACCGATACCACTGAACCTGTGGCGTTTGACAACACCCTGGAATCCCTTGCCTTTTGAAACAGCGGTCACATCAAGCCATGGGTCATCGGTAAAATAATCCACAGTGATCACATCGCCAACACTCCAATGACTGATAAAACCTTTCAATTCAACCACCCTGTGTTTCGGGGTGGTATTGGCCTTCTTGAAGTGTCCCTTCATGGCCTTGGTAGTGTTCTTCTCTTTTTTATCATCGAATGCAAGCTGCACTGACTGGTAGCCGTCATTCTCCACGGTCTTGATCTGTGTGACCACACACGGACCTACTTCGAGAATTGTACAGGGAACATTGTTTCCCTTCTCGTCAAATATAGAGGTCATTCCGACCTTCTTTCCAATTAATCCGGGCATCTATAATGTAATTAATTGTTTCAAACTTTGATTTCAACTTCAACACCACTGGGTAACTCCAATTTCATCAATGCATCGATCGTTTTAGGAGTTGAACTGTAAATGTCCAGCAAACGCTTGTGGGATGAAAGTTGAAACTGTTCTCTTGATTTCTTATTCACAAAAGGCGACCGCAGAACGGTAAAAATTCTTTTGTGTGTAGGAAGAGGAATGGGGCCGCTTACCACAGCACCGGTAGACTTAACCGTCTTTACAATCTTCTCGGCGGATTTGTCTACAAGGTTGTGATCGTACGATTTAAGCTTTATTCTAATCTTCTGGCTCATGTATTTGGTCTTAAAGTCGATTATACAATTACTTTCGTTCCGGTAATCTTTTCAATAACCTCCTGCGACAAAGCCGGAGGTACTTCTTCAAAATGTGAAAATTCCATGGTGGATGTAGCCCGCCCCGATGAAAGGGTACGCAGCACCGTTACATAACCGAACATTTCTGCCAGGGGACAATTGGCAAGGATAACCCTTGCTGACATCCTGGATTCCATTCCCGTGATCTGTCCGCGCCTGCGGTTAAAATCCCCGATCACATCACCCATATATTCTTCAGGTGTAACGACTTCTATTTTCATCACTGGTTCCAGGAGAACAACTTTTCCCTTCCTGAGAGCGTGTTTGAAACCCTGCTTGGCAGCGATTTCAAATGCAAGCGAATCCGAATCCACAGGGTGGAACGATCCGTCCCTGAGTGTAACCTGCAGGTTCTCCATCGGGAATCCGGCCAGGATACCATTTTTCATGGCTTCCCTGAATCCTTTTTCAACAGAAGGAATATATTCACGCGGAACATTTCCGCCTTTCACTTCATTATTAAATGTCAATCCTACCGATCCCTGTTCTGCCGGAGCCAGTTCAAACACAATGTCAGCGAATTTACCGCGGCCACCGGTCTGCTTTTTAAATGTCTCCCTGTGCTTAACAACAGTTTTCAACGATTCCTTATAGGATACCTGGGGCGCACCCTGGTTACATTCCACGTTGAATTCACGTTTTAACCGGTCGAGTAATATTTCCAGGTGAAGTTCACCCATACCGCTGATAATGGTCTGGCCTGAATCTTCGTCAATTTTTACCTTAAAGGTGGGATCTTCCTCTGCAAGCTTGTTTAATGCAACGCCCAGTTTATCAACATCGGCCTGTGTTTTCGGCTCAATGGCAACACCAATCACCGGATCAGGGAATGTCATCGACATGAGGGAGATGGGGTGCTTGATATCACATAACGTATCTCCGGTTACCACATCTTTTAATCCGACAACACCACAGATATCCCCGGCCTCGATGCGGTCACGGGCATTCTGTTTGTTGGCATGCATTTGGTATAACCGGTTGATTCTTTCTTTTTTTCCTGTACGAGGGTTCAGTACCTGCATTCCACCATCAATGGCACCTGAATAAACACGCAGATAGGTAAGCCGCCCAACATATGGATCGGTGGCAATCTTGAATGCAAGAGCTGATAAGGGTTCATTTTCATCCGCCTTACGAAATTCGGTCTTATCGGTGTCAGGATTTATTCCTTCGGTGGCTGCAATGTCAAGAGGACTGGGCAGCAACGCACAAATGGCATCCAACAGCCGTTGAACACCTTTATTCTTAAAGGCCGCTCCGCACAATACCGGTACAATCTTATGATCGATAAAGGCTTTGCGCGTATGTGCCATAAATTCATCTACTGTAATGGAAGCGCGGTCTTCAAAGAAACGCTCCAGCAAATCGTCGTCCTGTTCGCAAACCGCTTCAATGAGCTTTTCACGCCATTCCTCGACGAGTTCAATCATGTCTTCGGGGATATCGATATAATCATAACGTATGCCGATCTTTGGATCTTCTTTCCAGACAATGGCGCGGCGTTCGATCAGATCAACAAGGCCGGTAAAATTATCTTCCGAACCGATCGGGATTTGCATCGGAACCGGGTTGGAACCCAGCTTATCCTTGATCTGTTTAACAACGCCAAAGAAATCAGCGCCGGTACGGTCCATCTTGTTGATGAATGCCAGACGGGGTACATTATACTTGTCTGCCTGGCGCCATACAGTCTCCGACTGCGGCTGAACACCACCCACTGCACAGAAGACGGCTATAGCGCCATCCAGTACGCGGAGGGAACGTTCCACCTCAACGGTGAAGTCAACGTGTCCCGGTGTATCGATCAGATTGATTTTGTAGCTTTTGTCCTGGTAATCCCAAAAAGTGGTTGTAGACGCGGCTGTGATTGTTATCCCTCTCTCCTGTTCCTGCACCATCCAGTCCATAGTAGCTGTGCCATCGTGCACTTCTCCCATCCGGTGAGTCATACCAGTATAGAAAAGGATGCGCTCGGTAGTGGTAGTCTTTCCGGCGTCTATATGGGCCATAATGCCAATATTCCTGGTATAATTCAAATCAAAATTCATAAAGCACTAATTATCAGCTAGTGTAGCTATAGGTTAAATCCGCAATGTCAAATATCTCTGTTAGAACCTGAAATGCGCAAACGCCTTGTTAGCTTCTGCCATTTTGTGAGTATCTTCTTTCTTTTTAAAGGCTGCACCTTCTTCTTTGAAGGCTGCCAGTATTTCCGATGCGAGCTTATCACTCATTGAGTTGCCTGCCCTTTTCTTTGAATAAAGGATCAGGTTCTTCATGCTTATGGATACCTTGCGATCAGGCCGTATTTCGGTAGGAACCTGAAAAGTGGCTCCGCCTACCCGGCGACTCTTCACCTCAACCTGAGGTGTAATATTTTCCAGTGCTTTCTTCCAGATATCAAGCGGCAACGCCTCGGTATCTTTTGCACGTTTGGCAACCAGGTCAAGTGCCTCGTAAAATACATCATACGCGGTACTTTTCTTTCCCCTGGTCATCATGTTATTCACAAATCGGGTTACCAGCGTATCATTGTACTTGGGGTCCGGTAACAGAATTCTTTTTTTTGGCTTAGACTTTCTCATTATATTGCCTGTTCAAAAATCTATTTACTTTTCGGTTTCTTTGTGCCGTATTTCGAGCGGCGTTGATTACGACCTTCCACACCGGAAGTGTCAAGCGCTCCCCTGATGATGTGGTAACGCACACCGGGTAAATCCTTTACCCTTCCGCCCCTGATCATCACTATCGAGTGCTCCTGAAGGTTATGACCTTCGCCGGGAATGTAAGCCGTTACTTCAATACCATGCTGCAGCCTTACCCTCGCCACTTTACGCATCGCGGAATTAGGTTTCTTGGGCGTTGTTGTGTAAACACGGGTACAAACGCCCCGTTTTTGCGGACAAGAATTCAAAGCCGGAGCCTTGCTCTTATCTTCGATCGTGGCTCTGCCCTTTCTTACTAATTGCTGTATCGTTGGCATGTATGTTTTTTTGTATATTTTCTTTAAATTCGGCTTGCAAAGGTAGATGTTTTTTTATCAAAAGCAACATGTGCTCAAAATATTTTCCTCTTTTCCGGATTAATTCTCTTTTGTAATACAATTATTTATTCCTTTACTTCAAAAAGGTTATGATAAAACTCCGAAAATTATTCCTGCTCTGTATTCCTGTATTCCTATGGACATATGGAGTACAACAGGTTTCGGGCCAGTGCACTGAACTGGTCTGGGCTGATGAATTTGACTATGATGGTCTGCCTGATTCCACAAAATGGTCATATGAGGTAGGCGGCAGCGGGTGGGGGAATAATGAACTCCAGTACTATACAGATAAACAGCTTCGAAATGCCAGCGTGGCCGATGGCAAGCTTACAATTACGGCCCTGTTTGAATCCTTTGGCGGAAAATCATATACATCAGCCCGGCTGGTTTCAAAACAAAAAGGTGACTGGCTGTATGGCCGCATCGAAGTCAGCGCAAAGCTTCCTTCCGGCAGGGGAACATGGCCTGCCATCTGGATGATGCCTACTGACGGGGAATACGGGGGATGGCCAAATAGCGGCGAAATCGATATTATGGAACATGTAGGTTACGATCCCTATATCGTGCATTCAAATACCCATACGAATATGTATAATGGTGCCAATGGAAAGGGTGCGAGTATCCAGGTTCCGGACGCATTCGATGCATTCCATGTATACTCGGTGGATTGGACACCTTCTAAAATGGATTTCTATGTTGATGATACCAAATATTTTACACTGAATGTCACTTCCGACTACAAAACGTGGCCGTTCGACAAGCGATTTTTCCTTATCATGAATATTGCTGTCGGCGGAAATTGGGGAGGCGTCCAGGGCGTTGACAATACCGTTTTCCCCGCGAAAATGGATATAGATTATGTACGGGTGTATAAAAGCGCAGACTTTTTACAGATTGACGGCGCCACCCGGGTTTACAGCGGTGAAAAGGGTACACGGTATTCGGTGCTGAAAGAGGAAGGACGCGCTTACGAGTGGATTGTACCGGAAGGCGCTGAAATCAAATCAGGCCAGGGCACAAACGAAATACTTGTCGATTGGGGCTGCACCGGAGGCAGGATAGAATGCGATATGACCACGGCTTGCAACCAGTACTCCCTCGGCATGGACGTGACCACTAAGGAATATGAGATCAGCGGACCCTATTTTGTGACTGATAACCAGCAGGGCATCAGGCTTACCGCGGACGGTAGCGGCGGATCCGATATCACCTGGAGCCTTCCCGCTGATGCAACAATTGTAACTGGACAGGCAAAGGACACCCTGGTTTTCAACTGGGGAACCGGTGCAGATACCGTCAAACTTCACCTGGAGAACGCATGCGGTACATGGGACCTGTTCCATACGCTCCGGCATTACGGACAATATGCTTATCCCAACCCAGAGGAACCTCACACGATTCCCTGTATTATCAGCGCGGATAATTATGATTACGGCGGTGAAGGTGTTGCCTATCATGATGCAACCGGCGGAAATGCCGGTCCCGGCCCCCGTGCCAATGAATCTGTGGATACTGAATTTTCAGGAACAGGAGCAAATGTTGGCTGGATCGACGCCGGAGAATGGCTTGAATATACGATCAGGGTCCCTGCAGCCGGAACGTATTACTTCAGCATGCTTACATCCAGCGCTAATGAAAACAGCCGGGGCCCTGCCAAAATCCTTGTGAATAATATGACAAAAATTATAGCAGTATATCCCTCGATGTCCGGCAGCTGGTCTGTGTTCTATCCGATTGCCTTTAAGGAAATTACCCTTGCTGAAACCGATACCCTGCTCCGGATTGAAATGGGCTCGGGTGGATTCAACCTGGGTAATATCAGTATCCTTGAACACATTCCTACTTCGGTAACCGGCATACCAGCTGATAACCTGGTTGTATACCCGGTTCCGGTAAAGGATATTCTGCATATTAATTGTCCGGACGGTACACGCTTGGTGACAGTCTCAGACCTTTCGGGCCGGGTGTTGTACAGCAACCAGCCGAAATCCTTTACGGGGAATATACTATCAGTTAATTTTAACAGTTTTCCGGCGGGGATGTATGTGGTTGCTCTTACCGATAGGAATAATCGCACAACCCTTTCCAAGGTGGTGAAGTAGGGATGAGAGATGAGAGGGGAGAGGTGAGTAGGGAGTAGGGAGTAGGGAGTAGGGAGGGAGAGATGAGAAATTTGGCCCCAAAACATATAACTGAAACGGAAAATGCGAGCAAAGCGAGCATCAATCTGCGAAAATCTGCGGAATCTGCGAGAGAAAAAAATAAAGAAAAGGGAAATTATAAATAAAAAACTGTAAACAAATTTCAGGACGAGTCAATGGTTGAAGACTGCAGAACCGCCTTTAGATTTGAATCATATTTTTTATCTTAAATATATGATGTTGAAAAAGGGGGTTCTAGGGGGAGTTCATAACTTTGCTTTTTGTTAATAACCAAAACCGGAGGAAACTAAGGTGAACTAAAGA
>JBGSSA010000080.1:0-4345 GCA_041737295.1 Bacteroidales bacterium
GCCATGAGCACAATCGCCAGGGGCATCCGTTTATTTTTGGTTTTGATCCTGAAAGGATAAATCATGGAACGGTTTACATAATGCATACTGAAGAGCATAACGATAGTCCATATAACCGCATTTTTTTCCCCTTTTCCTGTGAAAACAAAGAATATGAAGGGCACAAGGGCAGCAAGTTCCATGAAAAACCATCCCAACCGGTTTGGGATTGTGATTCCCCATTTTTCAGAGGTGTGTCGTCCGTAAGGAGCGGAAATTTTTAACAACACAAGAAATACGGCACAGGCCGTGAGTATCCAGATAAATACAAGCAGATCGAACTGGTTTCTTTCCATTATATATACTTGTTATCCTGAAACCATCTGATTGTATCATGCAGTGTTACATCAAACGGACGGGGGTTATACTTCAGATCCTGCCTGGCTTTTTCGTTTGAAATATTATGATGGCTGTTTTTTATCGTTTCCAGGGTAACCTTGGTAAACAAAGGAGGTTTTCTGCTGATATAAGATTGAAGATTAAGAAATGGCATGCCTAAACGGGCCAGGTAAAAGGGCATTTCAAATCGGGGAGGGGCATGACCGCCCAGGTTCCGGATTTCATTCACCACCGTTCTCAGGGATTGCCAGCTTCCTGAAATCAGGTAAGATGATCCACCGTTTCCATATTCCAGCGCATTTATGGCAGCAAGGCAAACATCCCGCACATCAACCCAGTTATACCCACCGGGAATTATTCCCGGATTCTGACCGCGGAAAAACCGTATCAGGGCATGACCCAGATGGGAAGGAGCATAGTCCCCGGGACCAATGATCGCCGTGGGATTAAGAATGACTATTTCAAGACCGGGGCCTGAAGATTCCATCATTATTTTCTGCCCAATAGCTTTGGACTGATAATAGGCAATCGGGCTGTTGAGGTTAAGTTTACGGGTTTCATCAAGGGTTTCATCCAAAGGGTACTGCTCAAATGCATGGATGGAGCTTAAATGAATGATTCGTTTTATCCCGGTTTTCCTGGCAGCGCTTACAAGGTTGATACAGCCCCCGACATTAATCCTCATGCAATCCGGATCCTTTTTCAACAGGCTGATGCAGGCAGCGAGGTGGATTACGGCTTCACAATTCCCACATAGGGCCACCAGGTCCTCTTCCCTTGTAATATCACCCGGGATAAATTCCACGGGCAAATGCTCAATACCTGTCAGATCGCGGTGTGCAAGTACCCTGACCTGATGCCCTGATTGGATCAGCATCCTGCACAAATTTGTGCCTGTATGTCCCGAAGCCCCGGTTACAGCAATCTTCATTACAGGTTCAGCATTTAATAACAAATATATAATTTAAATGAAAGCTTCTAAAAGCCGGATAACCATATCCCTAAAAATGGTTATATTTAGGTATTGCATAAAAGAACGAACCGATGAAAAAATTCTCCTTGCTGATTCTGATTTCGGTATTATTTTCCGGACAAATCATACTAGCCCAGGATCCCCGTACAACAATCAATTTAAATGGTACCTGGGAGTTCGACCAGACTTTGGATGCCTTTCCTCCTAAAAAATTCACCCGGACCATTCCGGTACCGGGATTAATCACAATGGCCAATCCAAAAATCGAAGAATACGACAAATTTGTAAAAAGGCCGGGGCAGGTTGTTGCCGCAGAACAGTATAACCTGTATGACCTGGATTATATTCCGCGGTACAGCTGGTACAGGAAAAAGATAGTTATTGGAAAAGAATTACAGGGCAGGGAAGTCATGATCAATATTAAAAAAAGCCAGTATGTGACCCAGGTTTTTGTCAATGGTATTGATATGGGTACCTCAATGGCCTGTTATACTCCTGTCGAGTTCCGGTGTACACCGGTTATCAAATGGGGAGCTGAAAATGAGATATTGATCCGTACGGGTGAGCGGGTATGGTTGCCGAGTGAAGCCGCAGGAGGAACAGATAAAGAAAAGGAACACTATCTCCCGGGTATCTGGGATGATGTGACCCTGTCATTTACCGGTGATCTGTGCGTGAACCGGGTACTGGTTCTTCCCTATGTGGCCGGAAAAAAGGTACAGGTGAAGACACTTGTCCGAAATTTCAGGTCTTCGCAGATTTTTTATGGTGATGCAATGAATGATTCAGTAACCATGACCGTCGTGCTCAAAGAAAAAAAATCAGGGAAGGAAATCACCCGCGTTTCTGAAAATTTCAATACAAAACGCGATAATCTTACCGAAATCCAACTGGATATTCCATTGAAAGTATTCACGGAATGGTCACCTGAAATGCCATTTCTGTATGATGTCGAAGTTACACTGACCAGCAACTCCAAATTAACTGACAGGACAAGCCGGTCTTTTGGCATGCGCGACTTTACACGGAAAGGAAAATTCTTTTATCTGAATGGAGATCAGTATATCCTGCGGGGGACCAACATTACCCTGCAGCGTTTTTTCGAAGATCCCGACAGCCGCGACCTGGTATGGAATAAAGAATGGGTAAAAAAATTGCTGATCGATATTCCCAAAAAACTCGACTGGAATATGATGCGGATTTGCGTGGGAATTGTACCGGACTTCTGGTATGACCTGGCTGATGAATATGGAATTATGTTCCAGAATGAATGGCTCTATTGGCAGAACCACGGATGGGATTACCAGATACGGAAAGAATATACGGATTGGGTTTGGACAGATGGTTGTCATCCCAGTATCGCCATATGGGATGCAATCAATGAGAATGAAGATGATTATATCGGCAACATCCTTATCCCGGAATTGAAAAAACTCGACCCTACCCGGGTTTGGGATGCCGGTTACATGACAGGAAACAGTATGGCGCAAGACGAAATGGATGAACCCCATCCCTACCAGGGCCCATGGAATGTGCCCGTCAAAGAATTTGAAAGGAATCCGTATCCGCTGGGCGATCTTGACTTTGCCCCTGGTATTATCCGGGAAGCAGAAAAGTCATCAAGTGCCCAGTTGGTAAATGAGTATGGGTGGATATGGCTTTGGCGGAATGGGACACCGAGTAAATTGACAGTCAAGGTATTTGAATATTACCTGGGGCCGAATAGCACGCCCCTGCAAAATTGGGAACTACAGGCATACTGGGTACAACTTGAAACCGAATGGCTCAGGAGCAATTCCTCCATCGCAGGGGTACTTGCATTTTGCTACCTGGCAAACAATTACGGCTATACCGGTGATTGGTTTATCGATGATATTAAGGACCTTAAACCCGGTTTGACACTGGCCTGGTTTAAACATTGCTTTTCCCCTGCCGGATTATTTATCAATCTTACGGATGAGCGGTATACGAAACATGTAGCACCCCATCAGCCGGGTTCCGAATTATTGTTTAGCCTTGCAGGTGTGAATAATTTGCAGGATAAAGTACAAGGAAGCCTCCGGATAAGCCTGCTCGATTCAAAGGGAAATCCGGCAATCGAAAGAAAAATGGAGGTAGCGCTTAAGCCCCAACAGCGTTCGGATATTATGGTCTCCCTTGATCTTCCTGACCAGGCAGGGGGATATCTCCTGGTCGCTGCATTTACACCGGAAGGTTCTTCAGGAGAAGTGATCTCACGAAGATATATCCGCATAGGTAATCTGTCACATTATTCCTATTTTGAATTGCAACCGGAAAACCCTGATGGTTCTTGACCCGGGGAGTTCTCATTGACGCCCGAAAAAGAAGACCTCCGGGCTTTTCAACACACCGGGGGTCTCATTGGATATCCGTCCTGTTTTTATTTCAAACCATTACATGTGATCCTTGTGGATCTTCTCTATATCCGCAACAGTCATTTTAAGGGGCACCCTCCAACCTCAGAACAGATAACTTTGCATGAAAAAGCAGTATAAAAAGAGGTGCATAAACATGAAAAAAAATACCCGCTGATAATGAGTCCCTTAAAAAGAGTTAAATAGGAGACGCAAGGACGCAAAAGATTCTGGCAATTGTTAACGGCAGATAAAACCCAGTTCTGAAAACGCTCAATCGAATGCAATGAGATTTCTTCGCGACCTCACATATAGACTGGTAAACAAAACTTCCGAACTCTGCGGTTATATTTTGGCTATCCTGTTATTGAGGTTTTTTTTTCAAACCCAGCCAAATAAACCCGATTGCTGCAACCAGGTTTAAAATTCCGAACCAGTCACCAAAGCGGGTATACAGGGTATCTTTTTTCATCAGGTAAACTTCCCCGACAAGTGCGACATTTTTTTTATGTATGCTCGAAGATTCAGAATTAACCCTTCCATAACAATCACTAATGGTTAAACTGCCCAGCCTGGCTGTCCGTACCATGGAAAATCCGTTTTCTACCCCCCTCAAAAT
>JBGSSA010000183.1:0-3709 GCA_041737295.1 Bacteroidales bacterium
ACTTTTGTTGTTTTCTTCCAGGTGATTGGCCACGAATTCGTATGGTGGGATGATGATTTCACCGTGTATAAAAACCCCTATGTACAATCTGTCTCTATTCAAAACATAGTACATGTCTGGACAAACCCGTATAAGGATTCATATATGCCTTTAACCGTGACCCTCCTGGCAATTGAGGGAATATTTGCTAAAATGTCGCCATCAGATTCAAATCCAATAGAATTCAATCCTGCTGTTTTCCATACTTCAAATCTGATTTTTCATATATTAAATGCAATACTTGTATTTTTAATTCTGAGAATCTTAATCAAGGATGAACTGGCCTCCTTTTTTGGTGCGCTCCTTTTTGCAATACATCCGGTTCAGGTAGAATCTGTCGCCTGGGTCACCGGTGTAAAAGATGTTTTCAGTGGATTTTTATCCCTTGTTGCAATCTGGCAATATCTCCTGTATGCGCAATTATCAAGGGAAGGTGATGAGGATGCTCAGGATGGAGTCCAGGAAAACCGGGACAGAAAAAGGAAGATCCTGCATTATCTCATAGCCATTTTTTCTTTTATTCTGGCAATACTAGCCAAGCCTACCAGGGTTGTTGTTCCTATCGTAGCGTTTACCCTGGATTACTTTATATTGAAGCGACGGTTTAAACATGTTGTAGTATCAATAAGTGGCTGGATAGCGGTAGCCGTGCCGGTAATAGTAGCAACAATATATTTAATGCCTGCTTCGAGAGAAACGACATCTGATTTTTCTTTTTTAGAACGATTGTTAGTAGGTTCAGATTCATTTGTATTTTATTTATATAAGTTATTTTTTCCAATTTCACTAGGCCCGGATTACGGTCGTACAATAAAACTGGCATTGTCGCAAAATTTATTTTTTATCGCTTTGGTAGTTCTGGCACTATATTTGATTGTAATCTATAAATTAAAACAATATCGATTATGGTTGTTGGCGTCAGGAGTAATTTTTATTGCCGGTATATTGCCAATGATGGGATTAATTCGTTTTCAATTTCAAGAAGTTTCAACAGTTGCCGACCGATACCTCTATTTGTCCATGTTAGGGCCGGCAATTGCCTTGGCGTTCTTTCTTTCCCGGTACAAGAAACGACTCGCTATAGGAATTTGCGTGGTTGTTCTTGGCATATGGGGGATTCTCAGCATGCTGCAGGCACAGAATTGGGAAAATACCGTTACTTTATATAATCATGCGATAAAAGTTAATCCCGATAGTGGTTTTTTCCATTCAAATTTAGGTATTGTTTTGGCACAACAGGGAAACTTTGATGAAGCAATTATTCATTTAAAAGAAGGATTAAGGCTCGTGCCTGATAATGTTGAGGTATATAACAATACAGGTATTGTATTAACACAACAACGAAAATATGATGAGGCTATTTATTATTTTGCTGGAGCATTAAAGATTGAACCCAATAATGCTGGTACACTCGTAAATTTAGGATATGTTTTGGCTCAACAAGGTAAATTTAATGAAGCAATTTCTCATTATTCTAAAGCAATAAGATTCGAACCTGATTATGCGGGTGCACATTTTAATCTTGGTTATGCCTTGGCTCAACAAAGAAAATATGATGAAGCAATTTATCAATATTCTGAAGCTTTAAAACTCGAACCTGATAATGCCGGGGCACATTTTAATATGGGTTTTGCTCTGGCTCAGCAAGGAAAGCATGATGAAGCAATTTCTCATTATTCAAAAACAATAATTCTCGAGCCTAACAACGCATGGGCACACAATAACCTCGGTATTGCTTTGGCACAACAGGGAAAAGTAGATGAAGCTATGTATCATTTTAATGAAGCATTAAGAATTAATCCCGGTTTTCAAGATGCGCATAAAAATCTAATTAAGGCTAAATCATCACAAAAATTGGAATGGACTAATTAAGAATATCCATGAAAGGCAAAAACAAGTCTCTCAGAATTTTACTCGTAAACACCGGATTCAGAAAGCCTCTTCATCCTCTTGTATCGCCGCCGCTGGGCATCATGTATCTGGCTTCATATATACGTTCGAAATTTAACGTTTCCATCCATATCATCAACCAGAAACTTGATAATGATTCAAACGATTCTATAATAAAAGCAGCCAGAGACTTCGAGGCCGACATAATCGGATTGAGCGTAATGTCCACGGGCGCCCACAGCCTCCCGTATCTAACTCAAAACATAAAACTTGCGTTGCCCGGTACATTGATAGTTCTTGGCGGTCCGCACGTTTCGTCATTTGAGTCGCTTTCCATGGAGAGCAATTCCGCCGATGTTGCCGTCCAGGGTGAGGGGGAAATTGCGTTTGATAAAATCATCAACGCATATTTAAACAAGCTTCCGTTCTCGGATATTCCCGGCATTTACTGGCGCGATAATAACAACACGATCGTTCATAATCCCGGCGCCGTTCCTTTTATACAAGACCTTGACAAACTGCCCTTCCCGGCGTATGACCTTATCGACCTTGATAAATACGGAAAAATACAGGCCATGACGCCTGTTCCAAGGCGTCGTTACGCCTCTCTCTTCAGCAGCCGGGGATGTCCTTATAACTGTATTTATTGCCATAACATTTTCGGTGGCACTTTCAGGTTTCATTCAGCCGAGAGAATTATTGCTGAAATTGAACATATTAAAAAGAAATATTCAATTTCAGATTTTGAATTTCTGGATGATATTTTCAATCTTAAAAGGGAGCGACTGGTTGATTTCGCGTCCCTGGCCCTTAAAAAGGACCTCAGGCTTGAACTTGCTTTTCCCAACGGCGTAAGGACTGATATTTTCAGGAAAGACGAGCTGGATATGCTCATTGAATCCGGTCTTTATTTTGCAAGTTTCCCTCTTGAGTCAGGTTCCCCCAGAATTCAGAAATTCATTGGGAAAAACCTGAATATTGAAAAATACCGTGAGAATGTTTTATACGCTGTAAGCCGGGGGGTTTTTTCAAACGGTTTCGCCATGCTCGGATTTCCTACTGAAACTGCCGAAGAAATGCAGATGACCATTGACGTAATCTGCAGTTCAAAGCTTCATACTGCTTCTTTTTTCACCGTCACGCCGTTCCGCAATACCGAATTATACAGAATCATTGAAAATATTTCCACTCAAAAACTCAGTCAGGTCAATTATGACAACATGGAATATTCTCTGGCCCGGATTAATTTCTCTGCTGTCTCCGACTCTGATTTTTTCAAACTCCAGAGAAAGGCAAATACGAGACTGCTTCTTAATCCCATGCGCCTCTTCAGAATATTAAGAGACATACCCAGGCCTTACCTGCTACCACTATACCTTCCAGAATTTTTCAAACGAATTACCAAGGGTCTTTTCGGCAGATAATATTTTTACGATACAAATACAGCAACCTGGATAATTATTCATGATAACTTCTTGACTTTTCACTTCTTGCTCCGAAAAGTAATAAATTGAGTAATCTATATCTACTACCAGTTAGAGGGGGGGCTTTAGTGGGTGCGAAATTTTCTCAGAGGTTTGCCAGCTATAAGACTATTACGAAAAATCGTTATTTTTACAGCCTGCTTCTGGCGCTTCTAACTTTTGTTGTTTTCTTCCAGGTGATTGGCCACGAATTCGTATGGTGGGATGATGATTTCACCGTGTATAAAAACCCCTATGTACAATCTGTCTCTATTCAAAACATAGTACATGTCTGGACAAACCCGTATAAGGATTCA
>JBGSSA010000171.1:0-9024 GCA_041737295.1 Bacteroidales bacterium
CCAAGCATTAGCAGGCTATTTACTCCGCCGCTGATGATGTTTCCGGGGCAAAAGATATATATCTTTCCATTTTTCATCCTAATTCAAGCACCTGCCTGTAAAGTTTCAGGTATTCGCCGGCATTTTTTTCCCACGTAAACCGCAGGCTGTAGTTATAAGTCTCATTTTTCCTTTCTTCATTAAAATCCTTTTTACCGTTCTCAAATACCCTCATCATATCATCAGGTTCAAACGATGACCAGAAATAGGCATGGTGGTCAGCAATTTCTTTCAGGCTTGTCTGATCGGAACAAAAGACAGGCTTACCAGCCCTCATTGCTTCCACTACTGGCAGGCCAAAACCCTCTGCCAGCGAAGGAAAAACGAAAGCCATGCAATTTTTATACAGGTATAATTTTTCTGCCTCGCTGACGGGACCGGGCAATATCACATAATTCTCCATTTTGTATTCCGAAATAACTTTCCTTACGTACGATCCGTAGGCCGTATTGCACTCTCCGGCAATAATGAGCCTGGTTTTTTCGGGTAACGCGCTTAAAAAGGGGATAAGCACATGAAAATTTTTCTTTGCCAGGAACTGACCGATTGAAAACAGGAATGGTTCGTCGTGCCCGATATACCCGGGCCGTTGGGGTTCAATGCCGGGTAAACTTACGCCATTATATATGACAGCTGTTATTTGGCGGGGATTGATTTGCAGATGTTTAAAACAAATATCCCTGGTGAAACCCGATACAAAAACCAATACATCTGCCTTATCCACGTTTCTCTGAACTTTCTGTAAATATTTTTTTGCTTTGAATCTTGTTTTGGTAAAAAGAAAATTCAGGTCGTGAATGGTCAGGATGGTTCTCTTTGCTCCTCTGACATCGAATGCCGGGCTCTGATGCAATTTGTGGAGAATATCATATTTCCCGTAAAAAGCCGGAATAAGCCTGTTGTAAAACTTCAGCGTTTTAATTTTTTTATCACTAATATGTTCTATGTTTTTATTGCCACAAACAATATAATTCAATGCCAAATCATTTGCCATAGCGGATTGTTCCAATGCCCTGCTAAAATCAATGGAAACGCGGCACAAACCATTGTTGGGCTTAATGATTTTATCAAGCAGTATAGCTACTTTAGGCATTTCGAATGTAAGAATTAACGGTCGAGCAATATGAAATTGTTGGGTTCGCCCAGCCTGGCACCAAACAGCAGATTTTTTTCAATCCAGCTCACAATAACGTATCTGAGCTTGTCATGCTTCATCTTTTCCCTGTTCAGGCTATACCGGGCTCCTGTGAACCGTAAATCCCCTTCCCAGTGAAAATTTTTTATCCACTCATCCATGACTTTGGGGTGACTTCCCTTGAAAGCTGGTACCTTGCTCAGGTTTCCGTAGTCGAAATTCCCTTTGAAAATGTCTTTTTTCAACATTTCATCCACTGCTTTTACGCCTTTGTGATTTACGGTAAAGGCTTTGATTTTACTGTTCATCAATGCCGGGGGCCTGACCCATCCGTAATGAAAAACCCGCGCCTTGACTTTTGCTGCACTCAATTTATACGTATTCTCTTTCTGCCTGTAATGAATACCATCAAAGCCGGGTATTCTGCGGAACGACTGTGCTGAAATCCACGAGTGAATATCAGGATCGTTTCGTATGATCCTTATTTCATGCCTGTACCAGCAATGATTATTTTGAATATGGTTATAATCACCCCAGAAATGAATATAATCAAACAATAATCCTTCCACCTTTTTATCCTCCAGAAGTTCTTCACACCTGGCTTTTATTACGGGGAGGTCATCTTCATGTATTATTTCGTCTGATTGTAAATAAAAGAGCCAGTCGCCTTTGCAGTATGATTTTGCAATATCGGTCTGGTGTGCGTGTTCCATTCCGCGGGGATATTTATCAATATTCCATTTGGTATTGATGATTTTAATTTTCTCGCTGCCGATCGATTCAATTTCAGCGCGGGTGGTATCATCTTCATCACTATCGCCGAGCACAACAATGAATTCATCCACAATAGACAAGATGCTTTGCACCGCCTGCTTCATGGGGTAATAAAGCTTCCGTGCATTTTTACCCATTGTAAACCCACTTATTGTCATCAACAGAATTTTAAAAGATACAGGGTACCCGTTATTAATTTTTCCAAATATATAATAATTACAACCATCACAAAAGCTTTACCCGTAAAGCGATGGCACCTTAGTGCGCACGGAAGTTATTGCAGGCATCACCACCTTCATTACAATGGCTTACATATTGGCTGTCAATCCGTTAATTAGGAAATGAAACAAGTTCGTATATTATAGTAAAAGAGTAAAATAACTACTCGTTGAATCGGAACTCAGAGAAAATGAGTGCAAAATTACCTGTCCCAGATATTCTTAACCCGGCCTGAACCTGAGAATGAACCCCAGATCAATTTAATCCGGCTTTTTAACAGCATGGTTTTTATCTTGCCTTCATGTATGGAATGATTTCCAAAGGGCTCACCCCGGTGAAGGATATGCTTCATGAACGATGATGACGTCAGGCCCCATTTCGACAGGAACTGCCTGGTGCCGTTGTTCTTTTTAACCCTTCCGGTGGACCGGGCTTCGAAATGATAAACACGGCTGCTGTCAATTCCTTTAAAATGTCTCACTCCGGCCATATAAAGCTTGGCGGAAAAATCCGGATCGGAATAAAGTCCCGGTGAAAATTCTACGCTGAATCCCCCGATGAGATCCCACAAATCCTTGTGAACCACCGAAGGAGGCCATGTAGCCCCATTCCAGTCGCCATGGGGGTGATCCATGAAACCCTTGAGCAGGGCTTCCTCATCAAATGTTTCAGTACTTTCCCCGTAATTGACAGGAGAGATAACACTTTTGCACCAGAAAGCACGGGGCTGGATCAGCGTGGAGGAAAAATAAAAAAAAGGATGGCCGATCGAGTTGATCTCGTTTACAAGGGCGGTATCCCAACCCGGACAAACATACATGTCATCATTCATGAACACTAGGTAATCGGCAAGGGCAAGGCTCCGCATGGCATTCATCGACCAGCATACGCCGATATTCTGTTCGCTGTATGTATATGAATATCCGCTTTTCTTTACCCAGTCGAGGCTGCCATCCACACCCTCATTTACATGAATAATGATCTGGTGGCTGAACGCGGAATTCTTCAGAATACTGCGAATGCAAAGTTGAAGATAAGGAAGGTTATTCCAGGTAGGGATCAGAATGGAAAACTTGTTGCCAGCGGTTTGCTGCTGATGCCGGAGTGTAATCATGCCGATGCCGTCTCAGTTTTTATCGGTCTCAAAGATATTGTAAATCCCTGAATCCCCAAGCAGGTAAATCTTTTCGAAGTGCGTTGTATTACATGCAATTTGTTAAATTTGAATTCCATTCAACCTCGCTGTCCCATGCTTGAAAAGATCTTTCATTTGAAGGAAAATGGCGCCGTAGTGCGCACAGAAGTCATTGCAGGCATCACCACCTTCATGACAATGGCTTACATATTGGCTGTCAATCCTTTAATTCTCAGTTCCACGGGGATGGACCGTAATGCGGTATTTACAGCCACCGCCCTGTCGTCGTTCATTGCAATTGCCATCATGGCGCTGTTTGCAAATTTGCCGATAGCCCTGGCACCGGGAATGGGACTAAATGCCTTTTTTGCCTACACGGTAGTCACCCAGATGGGTTATAGCTGGGAGATGGCCCTGACAGCTGTTTTCATAGAAGGGATCCTGTTTATCCTGCTTTCCTTTTTTCGGGTACGAGAAGCGATTATTGACAGCATCCCTATAAACCTGAAACATGCCATATCTGTAGGGATAGGACTGTATATTGCCCTGATCGGACTCAGCAATGCGGGTGTCATTGTCAAAAATGAGTCCACCCTGGTCGCGCTGGGAAGCCTTTCGGATCCCCGGGCGCTTCTTGCCCTGGCAGGAATTATTATCATGGGCACTTTACTTGTATTCAGGATCAGGGGCGCTCTTGTTATAGGCATCATAATCACCGCGGCCATCGGAATACCCCTGGGTATCACCCAACTTCCTGAAAAAGGATTTGTGAGCCTTCCCCCGTCAGTGGCCCCGTTGTTTTTCAAATTTGATTTCAGCAGGCTCTTTACCTGGGATATGCTGATCGTGATTTTTACATTTCTTTTCGTGGATATTTTTGATACGGTGGGAACACTTGTAGGGGTATGCTCCAAGGCAAACCTCCTCGATGAAAAAGGACGTGTTCCACGTGTTCGCCAGGCGCTGTTTGCCGATGCTGTTGGCACCACTGCCGGTGCCGTATTGGGAACGAGCACGGTGACTTCCTATATTGAAAGTGCGGCCGGAGTGGCAGAGGGAGGTAAAACAGGACTCACAAGCATGGTTGTCGGCATATTCTTTTTATTGTCGCTTTTCTTTGCACCCCTGTTCCTGATGATACCCGGCGCGGCAACTGCCCCGGCCCTGGTGCTGGTCGGATTGTTCATGATCAGTCCGATACAGAAAATAAACCTCGATGATTATTCTGAATCCCTGCCTGTTTTCCTTACCATGATCATGATGCCGCTGGCATACAGCATTTCTGAAGGCATTGCTTTTGGCATGCTGAGTTTTGTATTGATCAAACTATTTACCGGAAAATGGAAACAAATATCTCTTGTCATGTACATTCTCGCCGTATTTTTCGTTTTACGGCATATTCTCTGATTACCGATTACCGATTTCAAACTATCAACTATCAACAATCAACTACCAACTATATCTTGGATAATTTTATCTTTGCCTGTCCGTTTACTATAATTAATCGCTTTTATGAACCCTGACAAGAGTATGACCAATTTCAAAAAACTGATTCAGTATATTGAAGCGAGAATAGTGTTAAGAAACCTGGTACTGGCATTTCTCATCGTGTTATTCGGAACCGCCATTATCCTGCAGATCCTGAAGATATATACACGTCACAATAATGACCTGACTGTGCCTGATCTTTCGGGGCTCACCCTTACAGATGCCATTCATGCCGCACAGGAAAAAGATATGCGGGTTGAGGTTTTTGATTCCGTGTTCATGTCCGACATGGAAAGAGGATCTGTGGTCATGCAGCATCCCGAGGCCGGCCTGAAAGTCAAAAAGAACAGGAAGATTTTTCTTACACTGAATGCAATCAATCCCGAAAAGATCGCAATGCCCAACCTGGTGGATCTGACCTTCAAGCAGGCGAGCGCCAAGATCGAATCCTTCGGATTAAAACTCGGTCATATATCCTATGAGCCAAATATTGCCGTGAATCTTGTGCTGGCGCAGAAACGGCGCGGTGGTCCCCTTGCCCCCGGCGATTCAATAGCAAAGGGAACTGCCATTGACCTGGTGCTGGGAAAAGGATTGAGTGATGAACAGAGTACGGTACCGAACCTGGTAGGGTTATCCCTTGACCAGGCAAAAATCGCCGCTTCTGACCGCTTCCTGAGTGTTGGCGCAACCGTTAATGACCAGAGCGTTCTAACCTGGGAAGATGAACAGCATGCCACTATTTTCAGGCAGAAACCCGAAGCCGGATCCGGAATTACCCTTCATCAGGGATCCGCAATCGACGTATGGATAACTCTTGATTCAACAAAGTTGCCGTCAGGAATAAACCCAACTGACTCTATCGAATAAATATGAGATCCTGGCGGCATATCGTAATTTTCTTTTTCTGCCTGCAGGCATACGCGGGAGTTGCCGGTCAGGAGGTACGCGGACTTACCGAGAACCCGGTTATCAAGGAATACCTTCGCCACCGGCCTGCCATCTTAAAATCGGCCAACGCGGAGGTAATGCTGGGCCTCCCGTTTTTTGAAGATTTTTCAACGTCGGGTATAGTTCCCGATCCCGCCAAATGGGCAGATGAGAATGTCTTTGTGAATAATTCATTTGGATTTGAACCAATCTCGGTGGGTGTTGCAACACTTGATGCTATCGATGCAGCCGGTGAGGTATATTCCGTCAATAACCTTCCCATATCTTCCGATGAACTCACATCGCTGCCCTTTGACCTGTCGCCATATGCCATAAGCCAGGAACCTGTTACCATCAGTTTTTTTTACCAGGCGGGAGGGAAAGGAGAAGTTCCTGAAAAAACCGATTCCCTCATCCTGGAAATTTTTAATGCCACCGATAGCGTCTGGCAACAAGAATGGTTTGTCATAACGGATTCAAGTTCTGAATTCAAACAGGCAATCCGTACAATTCCCCTTTCATTTTACCAGGCCGGTTTCAGGTTCCGTTTCCGCAATTACACAAGCCTATCTCCCAATGAGGTTACGGGAGGCGAGGGTGCGCTGAGCAATGCAGATTGCTGGAATATTGACTATATCACGATGAATACCCGTCCTGCTGCCGAACACCTTTCAATCGACGATATCACCCAGGTGGATATACCGCGGGAATTGCTCGATTATTACGAATCTGTTCCGTGGACGCATCTCAATTCAGCACAAAGCATAACCCGGAACAACATGCGGTATCTCATCCGGAATCTTACTACCGGGGATTCGATTAATGTGGGACGGAGCTATTTTGTACACGACCTGTTTACGGGAACTAAAGAATATGAACCTCAGCTTTTTTCAAAATCGCCTCCTCATTCGCTCCAAACCTGGCATGATCCATTTTTCACCCCATTTACGCGAAATGACAATTCAAGTGAGGGCGCTCTTGAAGTGGTGAGTTACCTGATCACACCGGCAGGTCAGATAAAGGAAAATGATACGAGCAGGATCGTGCTGAATTTCAAAAACTATTATGCCTACGATGACGGATCTCCCGAATATGGTTTCGGCATTTCAGGGGAATCAACTGCGGGGGCTTTGCTGGCATGTCGTTTCAGAGTATACGAACCCGATACCCTTCGCGCAGTGCAAATGATGTTCAACAAAACACGCGGTCATGCGAATGACGACCTTGGATTTCAGCTGTGCGTATGGAAAGATGAAGCAGGTCTTCCCGGTGAACTGTTGTATATGTCGCCCGGCACGTTAACCCCTGGTGACGAACTGAAATCCGGCGGATTTAACATTTATGAATTCCCGGAAGAGGCCAACCTGGTAATAACTGACACTTCTTTTTTTGCAGGTTGGAAACAATCCACAGAAGAATTCATGAACCTCGGGTATGATGTCAACCGCAACAACCTTGATCGCGTATTTGTCAATATCTCGGGTGACTGGTTTAACCCGGGAAACAGTCTCATTCCCGGCTCTCCCATGATCAGGGCCGTATTTGGGAAAAAAGATATTGTCACCGGCAATCCGGAAATACCGGGGATGGAAAAGTCGGTAGACCTTTATCCGAATCCGGCCTCCGACATTTTACACATCCGCACAACCGGTTTTATACTGACCCACATCAGGATAATTGATCTGCAGGGAAGGGTGTTGCTCAGCGAAGACAGCAATCACCCTGATATTGATGTGACATCACTGCCTGCCGGCATGTATCTGCTGCAGCTCAGTGACCGCGACGGCAGTCTGGTTAACAGAAAAGTGGTGATACGTCATTAATATCCCGTACATGGACGATGAACTTTTGGAACAATCCCTGCCGGAGCAATCCGAATTATACGAACATCACCGCATTGTAGCCGATAAGGGACAGGGCTTACTGCGACTCGATAAATTCCTGTTCAACCGGCTGGAAAAGGTTTCCCGGAACAAAATACAACTTGCTGTTAAAGCCGGAAATGTGCTTGTCAACGGGGCCGCGATCAAATCGAATTACAGGGTTAAACCGCTCGATCTGATTACTGTAGTACTTCCCTACCCTCATTTTGAATATGAGCTTGTTCCTGAAGAAATTCCTCTCGATATCATTTATGAAGATGAACAACTCCTTGTAGTCAACAAAAAAGCAGGCATGGTGGTGCATCCGGGACACGGCAATTATACAGGCACCCTGGTGAATGCGCTGGCCTGGCACCTGAGGGACCAGCCATTGTTCCAGACCGGCGAAATGCGGCCCGGACTTGTACATCGAATTGACAAGGATACATCTGGGTTGCTGGTGATTGCAAAAACCGAAATAGCGCTGGCTAAACTGGCAAAACAGTTCTTCGACCGCACCACGCACAGAACATACCAGGCTGTGGTCTGGGGTACATTTGAAGAACCTGAGGGAACCATTACCGGCAATATTGGACGCAATTTGCGCGACAGGCTGAAGATGCATGTTTTTCCGGAAGGAGACCAGGGCAAGCCGGCTATAACACACTACCGCGAACTTGAAAAACTGGGCTATGTAAGCCTAATCGAATGCAGGCTTGAGACAGGCCGGACCCACCAGATCAGGGCTCACATGGAATATGTAAGGCACCCGATATTCAACGATGAACGGTATGGGGGTGACAAAATTGTACGGGGAACCGTGTTTGCCAAATACAGGCAATTTGTAGAGAACTGCTTCAAAGAAACCCCTCGCCATGCCCTGCACGCTAAATCCCTTGGCTTCAGGCATCCCGAAACCAAAAAAGAAATGTCATTCGATTCGGATCTTCCGGCCGATATGCAGGTACTCCTGACCCGGTGGCGGAATTATACCGACAGCAGGAAGAGTGATGAGTGAAGGCTGAAGGCTGGAGGATGAAGGCTGAAGGCTGGAGGCTGGAGGCTGGAGGCTGAAGGATGGAGGCTGATGGCTGAAGGCTGAAGGCTGGAAGCTCCAAGACTGCAAGACTGCATGACTGCATGACTGCAAGACTAAAGAACTAAAGAACTGCAAAACTGCAAAACTGCAAAACTGCAAAACTTCCTCCTCGTCACTCGTCACTCGTCACTCGTCACTACTCTCCATTTCCTTCAAAATCTTCTCAATTTCCTTTTCTGTTTGAAACAGTTTGCCCTTGCAAAATTTTAAGAGTTCGGATGCCTGCTTAACCTTTTCAGCTAACTCATCAATATCCATTTCGCCTGTTTCGATCTGTTGCAGGATCTCTTCAATAGCGGCTACTGCCTCTGTGTAGGTCATGCTGGTATTGCTCATGGTTCAA
>JBGSSA010000226.1:0-2704 GCA_041737295.1 Bacteroidales bacterium
AATGGCTCGGTATCTTGGGTATAGAGTAAACCATTCTCAACTCGTCTGGCTAAGCACCAATACAAGAATAAAAAGATTCACGCTAATTATGATATTTCTCATGTTTTTATTTTGGGCAAATATAAATAATAAAGTGAATAATAAAAAAGAAAAATAAATTATGAATGTTGAATTATAAATTATGAATTTTGTTCGTGTAACTAAATAGCCTATATACGAAGGGATACGGACTTGTTTCATTGAAAGCTACTGATTTAAAAAAAATCATTCCAACTGCATATTTCCTCATTCACAATTCAAAATTAATAATTCATCATTTTAGATACCCATACATATATTCATAAGTCGGCAGCCTGTAACGCTCTTTTTCCGTGAGGGTTAAATCATCCAGGTAATTATTCTCAGGAATACGAAACCCGGCCTCGGTCAATCTCTGCAAATAATCCTTCCCGTATAACCGGTAATGATCTTTTTGCCTGAAATGTTTCTCACGTTCTGCAGGACTTGTTATGGAAGGATCTTCATATGTATGCTCCATTGAATAATTGGTCGGAACCTGGAGAATTGCGGATCCGCCTTTTTTCAGTACCCTGAATATCTCACGGATAGCCTTTCGGTCATCGGGTACATGTTCCAATACATGATTGCAAATGATCAGGTCGAATTCATCTTCAGAAAACGGCATATCCTGAATATCAAGTTTGATATCTGCCAGGGGCGACTCCAGATCTGCCGTAATATATTCCAGGTGAGGCATTTTTTTGAAAAGCTTATAAAAACACTGCTCAGGAGCCACATGCAGGACTTTAAGGGGAGCATTGAAGAAATCTGTCCTGTTTTTGAGATAAAGCCACAACAAGCGGTGGCGCTCAAGGGAAAGACATTTTGGACAAAGTACATTTTTCCGCACCTGGTTATAGCCGTAGGGTAAAAATTTCCGGAATCTTCCTCCACAAACAGGACACTCAACACGGTTGCCCCTGTAAAAAACTGCTGCAAACCTCATAAAAACCATGCTGATTCGTATCAGCCAGGGACGGGGTACAAGGTTAATGAAGAGTGGGATTATTTTTTTCATATGCAAAAATGGCTGCCAAATGTAAGAATTTTTATAGCTATTTTCGTGCCCGAAAAAATCATAACCATCATGAGACCATTTAAGGTATTAGGAATACAGCAGATTGCCATTGGCAATGAATCTAAGGAGAGGCTTCAGAAATTCTGGGTTGATATTATGGGACTGGAAAAAACCGGTACATTCACAAGTGAACGCGAGAATGTTGATGAAGACATCCTGCGCATCGGCAGCGGCCCGCACGCAGTCGAAATCGATATTATGCAACCGGTGAATGCGGAAAAATCACCACGGGTTCATGATCCCAAACTGAATCACATCGGCCTGTGGATCGATGACTTGCCAAAGGCAGTTGAATGGCTTACCGCGCAGGGAGTAAGATTTACACCGGGTGGAATACGCAAAGGGGCGTCCGGATTCGATGTATGCTTCATTCATCCCAAAGGCAATGAAGAATTTCCGTTGTGCAGTGAAGGCGTGCTGGTGGAATTGGTGCAGGCCCCGGAGGAGGTGAGAATAGTGACGAGGGACAAGTGACAAGGGACGAGGGGAGAAGAGTTTTGCGCGATGATAATTGTAGAGACAAGGCATTGCCTTGTCTGTACGATTTTCGTTTTTAAAATGTTCTTGCGGCCCAGAAGCCTGGAAGCCCAGAAGCCTAGAAGCCCAGAAGCCCAGAAGCCCAGAAGCCTTAAAGAATATAATTTCCTTTGTAATTATCATAAAAGTTAATAGTTTTGCACCGCCGGGTAAGTCTCATACGGCCAGCTCCTGCTGAATCCCCCCAGGTCCGGAAGGAAGCAAGGGTAGGTGGTTGTAGCGGTGCGATATGATAAGCTTGCCCGGTTTTTTTTAATTTCACTGAGTGTTGAAAAACCCTATATTTGTCTAAATTCATTCAAAATCCTACCCATATGGAAGATAAAAGTTCCAGCATGTCTAAATATGCGATGACCTATGGCGCAATAGTCGGGCTTATCCTGGTTGTTTATAGTGTCCTGTTATATTTGGCCGGTTTAACATTTAACAGAAAGCTGGGAATAATTCAATACATTATTCTTTTTGTCGGTATTTACATGGGAACAAAAGCGTATCGCGACAAAGCCCTTGGAGGATATATTAAATACGGAAAGGCACTGTTATTTGGCACTATCATAGCTGTTTTCGTGGGTATCATCACGGTATTTTTCAATTTCATTATGTTGCGGTACATTGATCCGGGTCTGATTGATAAGTATATGGCAGTCATGGAAGAATCCTTTCAAAACAGCCGTTTGATAGCCGCTGATCAGATGGATGAAATGCTTGAACGTTCACGCGAATCTATGACTGCTGTTTGGTCCTTGCCCATACAGGTATTTGTGTTTTCACTGTTTGGCTTTGTCTTTTCCCTAATTTCTTCAGCCTTTCTGAAAAAAAACCCTAACCCGTTTGCCTAAGCGTTAATCGTCATTTATGACAACACCGAATATCACTGTAGTTGTTCCCCTGTATAATGAAGCTGAATCCCTTCCTGAGCTGTTGAAGTGGATTAAACAGGTAATGGACGATAACCGGTTCACCTATGAAGTAATCCTTGTGGATGATGGCAGCAATGACGGGTCATGGCAGGTAATCGAGGAAATCGCC
>JBGSSA010000019.1:0-9947 GCA_041737295.1 Bacteroidales bacterium
TCATGAATTGAAGGAACGTTCCATGATTAAATCCCTGAATGACTGGAATAGCCTGCAAATGCGATTCATATCACGGCACCAGTATTTCACTGAAACTGCCCGCAACCTGCGCGAAGTGAATAAACAGATGCAGATTGAGCGTATCCGTAATCTCATTGTGGAAGAATAAAGTTTTGCGATTTACGATTTACGATTTACGATTTACGATTTACGATTGCGCGGAGCGCATACGGTATTGTAGAAAATGGCCACAAAATCCACCCCCTGGCCCCCGCCAGCGGGGGATACCGCAGCCGCGTCAGCCTCCATCCTGCAGCCTACAGCCTAATAGCCTAAACAATCAACCATCAACCATCAACTACCAACTTTATTTTATACTTTTACTGTAACCTTACTCGTGTTACATGGAACCCAGGTATATCGGCAAACAACTTACTTATTTTATTATTCCTTTTTTTGGTATCATCTATACGCTGATCCTGGCAAAGGATTTCCTTTATCCGCTTGCATTCGGCATACTCATTTCTTATCTTTTATACCCAATTGTCAATTTTCTTGAAAAAAAAGGCTTCCCCAGGATTTTATCCATTTTGCTGACCATACTGGCCGCCGTTGCGTTATTCGTCGCCATGGCGATCTTTGTTTTGAAACGGGTGAACATGTTCATAGATGAATTGCCCAAATTCAGGGATATGACAATCAATCACATCGAATCCCTCCAGGAATTGCTTGAAAGCTACTTTGGCATTCCGGCTGAACGATTAAAAAAATTCCTTGTCAGTAACATATTTGAAACAGGCAGTCATTCCGAAGGAATATTCGCTGCCACCACAGGCACCTTTTTTGCACTTGTAATGCAACCGGTTTATGTGTTTCTGTTCCTCTATTACAGGACCAAGTTTGCGTATTTTTATCTGAAAATCGTAGGCCGTCAAAACAGGTCCATTGCCGTGGCCGTTCTTCGCGAGATATCCGGAGTAGTCACACGATATATGCTTGGAGTCACCACGGTTGTATTGATCCTATGCCTGTTCAATTCCTTAGGGTTGCTTTTGATCGGAATAAAATATCCGTTCCTTTTGGGGGTGATCTCTGCTCTTTTCAGCTTCATTCCTTACTTCGGAAATATTATCGGGGGAATGGTGGTATTATCATTTGCCCTGTTAACAGGGGATTCCACTGTTTATGCACTCCGTGTTCTGATCTTTACCCTGGTTGTTCATTTTGTTGAAAATAATATCCTGTCTCCCAATATCGTCGGAAATAATATCCGTATGAATCCCTTCATTATTATTCTCGGCCTGATCATGGGGGCTATGATCTGGGGAATTCCAGGCATGCTTGTAACAATTCCCTTCCTGGCTATGCTTAAAATTGTACTGAAAAGGATACCCTCCATGCAAGCGGTTGCATTCCTTATGGGAACAAGGGGCACCAAAAAACATGAACTTACCCTGAAGAGTATTAAGGAATTCGTTGCAAAAATTAAAAACAGGAGATCTGTCCGTTAATTTGTCTCTATGAAGTTAAACTTTATTTCAAGGATGGATTCGTAATATTCACCCCGTTCCATAATATCATCATCGCCTTCTTCGTAATACCAGTTGATTGTAAGCTTTAAACCATTCCTGTCTATCTCCGCAAGGGCCCTCAGAATGTGGAGCAGTGCTTTTGATGACCCGCTGTTGAAATATTCAAGCTCTATGTCTACCGTGGTTGATTCAGCCGGTGTTTTACAATACGAATATACCCATTCAAACAGGTCATCATAGAACTTTGACGCATCTTCTGGTATTGAACGTCCGCTAATCCTGAACCTTCCATCGGTATTGAAGACGATTTCAGGGGTTTTTTTCGTACTCTCGATTAGCAGGTTATCCATAATTGAAATACTAGAAACTGTCATGCCTGTAAAAAATGTTTACCTGGTAAAAAGCAATACCATGTCAATTTAATAACATGACCTGTCTAACAAATTTATAATAATTATTCAACATGTGGTAAGGGTTGCGATTAAAACTTATGTTGACAAGTTCTGATTGTCATTTTTTTTAATTGCTTTATTTTCAGGACTATAAAGAACCATGGACGAAAGGACTTCCCGTTAACCTTTATATATCAACCGATTAAAATTGACCAATGGCAGTATATAATTGACGAATGGCATATGTTAAACTGTTACAATCTGCCCAGTCTGGCCGCCGGAGTAAGATCCTGGGTGGAAAATTCCCCCTTCAGATATTTGAAGTATCCTGATATAGCAATCATTGCAGCATTGTCAGTGGCATATTGTATTTCTGGAATATATACATTCCAATGCTGCTTGCCGGCGATTCCGTGAACAGCCTGCCGCAATCCGGAATTTGCAGAAACTCCCCCGGCAATGGCAATATCGCGAATCCCTGTTTCTTTTGAAGCCAGGATCAGTTTCCGGGTGAGCGAATCAATGATGGCTGCCTGGATTGAAGCACAAAGATCCTTTTCATTATTCAGGACAAAATCCGGATCATTCTTTACCTTGTCGCGCAGGAAATACAGAAAAGATGTTTTCAGACCGCTAAAACTAAAATCCAGTCCCTTAATTACAGCTTTGCTGAAAGCGAAAGCAGAGGGATTTCCTTCCCTGGCCAGTTTATCAATCATGGGTCCGCCAGGGTAAGGCAGGCCCATTACCTTGGCGCATTTGTCGAATGCTTCACCGGCGGCATCATCAATGGTTTGTCCAATGATCTCCATTTCAAGGTAGTCTCTCATGATTATGAGCTGGGTATGTCCGCCGGATACAAGCAGACACAGGTAAGGAAACGGGGGGAACTGCCGGGTTTCATCCCTTTTGGCGAGGAAAACGGAAAGAATATGAGCGTGCAGGTGATTAATGTCGATCAGCGGAATCTGCAAGGAAAGTGCCAGGCCCTTTGCGAACGAGGATCCCACAAGCAATGCGCCCATCAGTCCGGGCCCGCGTGTATAGGCAATCGCTGAAAGATCGTCTTTTGAACGGCCGGCATCTCTCAACGCTGTTTCGACAACGGGTACAATATTCTGCTGATGTGCCCTGGATGCCAGTTCAGGCACTACTCCCCCGAATTCCTGATGAACTTTCTGGCTTGCAATACGATTTGACAGCAAAATACCGTTTTCAATAACTGCTGCCGAGGTATCATCGCACGAAGATTCAATTCCTAAAATAGTTATACTCATTTGTGCCCCGGAATAGCAATAGATTAAAGTTTTTTCGCAAATTTTGCGTATCGATATGCGAAGCCGTAAAATTATTAAAAAGATCCTACAAATAACAGCCCTGCTGTTGATTTTGATGCTTGCCATGCCGGCAACTGCATTTCTATTGCTTCAAAATTCAAAGATACAGACCGGGGTTGTGAATAAAGTGATGCAGATTGTATCACAAAATCTTCAAACACGCTTTACAATCGGTAAAATTGATATATCCTTCCTTTACCGGGTAAGATTAACGGATGTATACCTGCAGGATCTTTCGGGAGATACGCTGATCTATGCCCGTTCATTGACAATCGGCATCCGCCAGGTTAATCCCCTCAGCCGCGAAATATCTATCGGCAGTATTGATCTCGACAGGGCATATATCGGCCTTGCGATTGATTCAGCCAAAAATCTGAATATCCAGTATTTTATAGATAAACTGAAAGGTGACAATTCCGGAGAGGGTGGAGCATGGAAAGTGCGGTTTAATAATGTGCGTATGCGGGATGGCCGTTTTGCACTGAAAAATTATAATTCAGGGCCCGTTGATTACGGGATCAACTTTTCCGATCTGAAGCTTTCCGGTATCAATGCGTTTGTGAAACACTTTAATCCGTCTCCTGATTCCCTGTCTTTTGATATTAAATCCTTTCAGTTTAGTGAACAAAGCGGATTCAGACTGGAGAAGCTTAGTGGTAAATTCAGCGAAAGCAAGACTTTTATCGCCTTGCGCGATATGGGTCTGGAAACCCCTTATTCCAGCATAGATGCAGATGAAATTTCCCTGCGTTTTAAAAATTTCGGACAGTTCAAGGCAGATTCCTTTATGCGGTTTGTTAAATTAAGGCTAAACCTGAATCAGACCAAACTGGATTTTTATGACCTGGGGTTTTTTGCGAAGAGTTTAAAAGAAACCCGACAAATTGTAACCATTTCCGGACAAATAAAGGGACCTGTAGGCAACCTCAAAGGGAAAAATCTTGAAATTGCTTTTGGCGCAGGATCACTAATAAAAGGCGAATTAAACCTGGAAGGTTTGCCGGATATACAGAATACGTTTATTATTGCCGACATAACACAATTGATCACCTCTTCGAATGATCTTCAATCTCTAAACCTTCCCGGACAACGAAAACTGAAAATCCCTGAACAGATAGACAAATTGGGAAAAGTAACTTATAAGGGCCAATTTACAGGTTTTACAAGCGATTTTGTGGCTTACGGAAAGTTCACTTCGGACCTTGGCACGGTGCATACCGACTTGCTTCTTCGCCCGGATACAGCTAATTATATTGATTTCGAAGGGAAATTGCGGGCGACTGACTTTGAACTGGGGCAATTGCTCAATGCCTCAGATAACGTTGGAAAGATAAGTCTTTCAGTAACAGTGAACGGTGCTAATTCAATGGGAAAGTCGATCAATGCCAATCTGAAAGGGATCATCCAGAAACTTGAATTCAAAAATTATAATTACTCAAATATCTCGGTTGCCGGAAATCTTAAAAACAAAACCTATAATGGTTCCGTCAATATAAAGGACCCCAACATCGAACTTGAATTCCTTGGAAATGTGGACTTGTCGGATACAATTGCAGCCTTTGATTTTACAGCAAATGTCACAGATGCAAATTTGTATTCTTTGCATCTTGGTAAATCTGATCCTGATTTCACAACCTCATTTTATCTTATCGCCCGGGGAACCGGTAATTCGATCAATACTCTGAACGGGGAAATCAAACTGTTGAATTCCCTTTTTACAAAGAAGGACAAACAGTTGCAGATTTATGATTTTACGGTAAGCGCTACTAACCAGACCGGCTCGAATCATCTGGAACTGCGCTCGGACTTTGCTGATGCCGACATAACCGGAAATTTTGAGCTTACGGATTTGAATGAATCCTTCAGGCATTTATTGAACTATTACCTCCCTGCCCTGATTGATTCGGGTGCAATTGGCTATGACGCTATGCACAACAGCTTTACACTTAACGCCAATTTCAAAAATGTAAAACCATTATTCAGTTTCTTTCTGCCGGATTATTCCATTGGGGACAAAAGCACCCTGCAATGCACCTATAATGCCTTTAACAACGATCTGAGTGTGAATTTCTGGAGCCCGCAACTTTATGCCAAAGGGGTTACCTGGAACGGATTGGCATTATATGTAATCAGCAATAATGATTCATTGAAGGTGGAAGCGGGTGGCAGAAACGTATCTATGGGAACAAAACTGAGCCTTGATAATTTTACAGTTACCACTAAGACAGCCGGTGATTCTTCAGATATACATATCCGGTGGAATAACTGGCAGGATTTGCAGCATAAGGGTAATCTTCGTGCAATGGCTAAGATCAGCCGACCCGAAGGACGCAGGTATCCCCATATTGGCATAGATCTGTTCCAGGCTACCATGGTAACTAATGATTCCCTCTGGACAATCAGTCCGGGCCGGATCACCATTGATAGCACACGCATAGAAATTACCGACATTCAGGTTAATCACCGCAACCAGTATTTTAAACTTGGCGGGGTTTTATCGGAAGTCCCTGATGAAAAAATAAGCCTCCTATTTGATCATTTCAATCTCGGTAACCTGAATGGAATTTCAGGATCATCACGTTTTCAAATAGCCGGAATTCTGAATGGAAGTGCATCATTTTCAAACATTTACAATAATCCACTGTTTACCAGTAAAATGCATATCGACAGCCTGATGATCAACAAGGAAATACTGGGTAGTACGGATATCAATTCCTCATGGGATGACAAACGTAAAATGGTAGTGGTGGATGCCCATACTATGCGGGATAACCTGAAAACAATCGAGATCAGCGGTAATTATACTCCCTCGGGTGAAGGCAAGCTCGATTTTGACCTGGTGCTGGATAAGTTGCGGATGAATATTTTCAACCCCTATGTTAGTAGTATTTTCAATGATTTGAGGGGAATTGCCTCTGGCAAGGCTACCCTGCGTGGTTCGCTTTCAAAACCGGTAATAAACGGACTGATCAATTTCCAAAAATCGGCCTTCACCATAAACTACCTTAAAACCAGGTACAATTTCACAGAGAAAATTAAAATTGAGGATAATAACATTTATTTCGACAAGGTAAGGGTATTTGATACAAAGGGGAATTCAGCCTATCTGAATGGTGTAATTCGCAACAAATACCTGAAAAACTTTCAGTTTGATATGAATATTCGTTCGGACAATTTCTTTTGTCTGAATACGGGTCCTGCAGATAATGGCACCTTTTACGGTACAGCCTATGGAAAAGATGTGCTGTTGAAGATCAGTGGCCCTCCCAGGAACCTGAATATGGCTATTTCAGCCACTACAGGGAGTAATACAAGCATTAAGATCCCGCTATCAAACGATGGCAAATTGAACGAATATAATTTCATTACTGTAATCCAGGAGGATACCACCGAAGAATCCGGGATAACTGAAAAGAATTACCAGGTAAACCTGGCCGGATTGCAGATCAATTTTGATCTGAATATAACCCCGGATGCAGAGGTACAGATTATTTTCGATCCGAAACTGGGAGATATCATCCAGGGACGGGGAACCGGAAATGTAAATATGATCATAAATACAACCGGGAATTTCCAGATGTTCGGGGATTTTATGATTGAAGAAGGCAATTACCTGTTTACAGCACAAAATTTAATAAACCGGAAATTTACAGTTGAACCGGGAGGTATGATCAGATGGACCGGAGATCCCATCAACGCCAGTATTGACATTATGGCTATATACAGCACCAAAGCATCCATGAGTGATCTCTATCCCGATTTGTATTCCGCTTCATCTTCGTCCGAATCACAGTCCGCATCACAATCTCCATCCTCAGAATCCTCCAAAGTCATTGTTGAGGACAGACTCACCCTTACGGGTAAACTTATGTCGCCTGATATCAAATACGATATTTACCTGCCGAATGCGTCTGAAGACACCCGTTTAAAAGTTAGCAGCGCCACTTCGTCAAGCGATGAACTCAACAAGCAATTCCTGTCGCTTCTGATCATGAGCCGGTTTGTTCCGGCTGCGGGAGCGGGGTCCTCCGGTTCAGGCTCGACATATTCCAATGCAGCCGGTGTAAACGCCAGTGAATTCTTGTCTAACCAGCTCAGCCATTGGCTGTCACAGATCAGCAATGATGTGGATGTAGGAGTGAAATACAGGTCCAACCGGTCATCTACATCGATGAAGAGTGATGAAGTGCAGGTTGCCCTGTCAACACAGCTTTTTAATGACAGGCTCACAATTAACGGCAGTGTGGACGTAGCCACCAATGCCGCAGTGAATGCTTCCGACAACATAGTCGGAGAATTCGATGTGGATTATAAAATTACAAAGAACGGTAAGTTCCGGATAAAGACATTCAATCATGCCAACAACGAAATGCTATATGAAACACCTTACACACAAGGATTGGGTGTGACTTACAAGGAAGAATTCAATACAATGGGAGAACTGTGGAGGCGATACGTGAGAGCTCTGTCGGGTAACAGGAAAAAAGAAGCAAATCTGCCGGTTCCGGAAGAAAAATCCGGAAAAGGCGGTTAATAACTATATTCCAAAAATAATACTTGATATTATCCGTTTTAATAATTTTAGCCAACCTTTAAAAGTTTCACTATGTTGCTCGTACTATTACAAAGCATGACAAATACTGCAGATAGCATTTCTATGAATGCCGCTGCAGAACCCGTACCGGTTAATTATTTCGATCTGGCTGTAAAAGGAGGATGGGTTATGATTCCCATTGCACTGCTCTCGGTCATTGCTGTTTATATTTTTGTAGAGAGACTGATGACATTACGAAATGCAGCCAAAATTGATCAGAACTTCATGAACCGGATTAAAGATTACATTCACGATGGAAAGATTGATTCGGCCACAGCGCTTTGTCATTCAACGAACAATCCATTGGCACGCATGATCGAAAAAGGTATCAGCCGGATTGGCCGGCCTCTAAACGATATCAACAAAGCCATCGAAAATATCGGGCAGATAGAAATTTACAAACTTGAAAAAGGGTTGCCCATGCTTGCATCCTGTGCAGGAGCAGCTCCCATGCTTGGTTTTTTTGGCACTGTGCTTGGAATGGTAAAGACGTTTATGGATATGTCAAGTGCTGGCAGCAGCCTGGATATCGGTTTGCTGTCGAATGGCATATATATTGCCCTTATCACAACCGTAGGAGGGTTGATGGTTGGGATTCCTTCATTTTTTGCATATAATTACCTTGTAACAAGGGTGACGGAATTGGTTAACCAGCTTGAATCCAGCACAATGGAATTCATGGATTTGCTCAATGAACCGATCAAAAAATAAAAAGAGGTACCCAAAACGATATGGCACTCAAATCCAGAAACAGAATTGACGTAAGTTATAGTGTTGCCAGCATGACAGATATTATCTTCCTGTTACTGCTCTTTTTCATGCTGACCTCTACCCTTGTCGCTCCAAATGCCATCAAGCTGTTGTTGCCGCAAAGCAACAGCCAGTCTGGTGAAAGAGCGCTTACAACGGTTTCTATTACCTCCGATATTCGTTTTTTCATAGAAAAAACGCCGGTTAATGCAGAAGGTCTTGAAATTAGCCTCCAGGCAAAACTAAAAGGGGAAAAAGAACCCACTATCGCCTTGCATGCCGCCAATTCCGTACCCATTGAACAGGTAGTGATGGTGATGAACATTGCCCGGCGAAATCATTATAAAGTGATCCTGGCTACCAGTCCGGAAAGATAATTCATACGCATCTATGACTGACAAGCAATACGGCATATTAGGCACAATACTTATCCATGGGATTCTCATACTTCTATTGCTGTTTAGCATTTTGACCCTGCCAACCCCGGCACCGCTCGACGGAGGCCTGCTGATCAACTTTGGAGATGTTATGAGCGCCGGGGGACCCGCTGAGCCTGCGTTAAATAATAGTCCGGCCCCTACCCCCGTGGAAGCTGAAAAACAGCCTGCACCTGAGAAGAAGGAAGGTATTATGACGCAGGATTTCGAAAAAGCGGCATCTTTGCCAAAAACCCCTGAAAAGAAGAAAACTGAAAAGCCTAAAGTAAAGCCCGTTGAAAAGAAAGCGAAACCGGTAGAAAAGCCTGTGGAAAAAGCGCCCGTGGTGAATTCAAAAGCCCTGTATTCAAATAAGGGACAGTCAACAACTGAAAAGGGAACATCTGAAGGCATTTACAAGGGACAGGGCAATATGGGAGATCCAAATGGCACTCCCGAGTCGGACAATTACGCCCAGGGACTTGGCGGAAACGGAATTGGATTTAACCTGAACGGACGGAGTCCGATATACCTGAAAAAGCCTGAGTTTAATATTCAGAAATCCGGAATTGTTGTAGTTGAGATTTCTGTTGACCGCAATGGAAAAGTAATTAGTGCAACACCGGGCGCCAAGGGCTCAACCCTGGTGGACAACACCCTGTATGCAGCTGCTAAAAAGGCAGCCCTCGAATCAGCATTCAATGTCAAAGGGGATGCCCCTGAACGCCAGATCGGCACTATCGCATACCATTTCAAATTGCAATAAGAACAGTTTTGCAGTAAGGAAGTTCTGAATTCTAAGATATATGCAAATTTTTTAATTGAAATTTTGCTGATAAATATTCACATAAGGTGACTGTCTTTTAATAACAGCAAATACTCTATTCACCAATTTACATCTTATGGAGTTTATTATAAGGTTATGT
>JBGSSA010000027.1:0-13484 GCA_041737295.1 Bacteroidales bacterium
TACAATATGCTGTGAATCAGCAGCAACCTGCTTCAGGGTCTCTTCACCGTATAAATGCTGACTTCCGGTGATGAACCACACTTCTAACTGTTTCAGATTAATCATATGGTAAATATTAGATTATTTATAATGGGTTAGTTAATGAGGCTTCTGGGCTTCTGGGCTTCTAGGCTTCTGGGCTTCTGGGCTTCCAATCAACAGATCAACAAATCAGCAAATCAACAAATTTCCTGCTCGTCCCTTGTCCCCTGTCCCTTGTCCCTATTTCTGGCCATAATAAGAATCCGGTCCATGTTTCCTTTCATAATGCTTTCTGATGAGGGAATCTTTCATCCGCTCCACATCCGGGTTGATTTTTTCTGTGAGGAATGCCATTTTGGCCAGTTCTTCCAGCACTGCACTGTTGTAGACCGCCTTTTCAGCAGTGTTTCCCCAGGTGAAAGGCCCGTGATTTCCTACCAGGATCATCTCCACTTCCTCATACCGGAGATTCGCCTGCTCCATAAACTGAAGGATCTGAATTCCCGTTTCATATTCATAATTTCCCTGTATCATATCATCTTCCATCGGCGGAACACAGGGAATATCTCCAAAAATGTGGTCGGCATGGGTGGTCCCGTAAATGGGAATATCACGCAGACTCTGGGCCCAGGCTGTTGCATAGGATGAATGGGTATGTACAATGCCCCCGATTTGCTGATAATTCTTATACAATACTGCATGTGTAGGAGTATCAGATGAGGGACGAAGTTTTCCATCTATTGTCTTACCCTCAAAATCGACAATCACCATGCTGTCGGGAGTCAACTCCTCATAAGGAACCCCGCTGGGTTTAATTGCAAATACTCCCAGGTTTCTGTCGGCAATACTGACATTCCCGAATGTAAATAAGACCAGCCCCAGCTGAGGCAAGCGCATATTGTTTACATATGCTGACTGCCTGATTTGATCATACGCACCCATGTTCTTTACTTTATTAAACTTTGTTCCACAAACTCACCGGCCCGGCCATATTCTTCATATAACACGGCGTATGCCGCAGCATTGGCAATAACCGGTTTATACTCCGTTTCATATCCATTACCCATGGCCTTTTGCGCTTCCAGTACCGTAGGATATAATCCTGCCACCGTGGCGGCGGCCATTGCTGTACCCAGCGCACAGGCCTGCTCGCTGCGGGCAACCAGGATAGGCATATTCAATACATCGGCCACAACCTGCATTACAAATGGCGATTTTTTGGCGACACCACCCAACGCTACAATGCCGTCTATCCTCACTCCTTCGCTGATAAACCGGTCTACAATCTTTTTGGCACCAAAAGCGGTGGCCTCGACAAGTGCCCTGAATATGCGGGGGGCATCAGATCCCAGGCTAAGACCCAGTATAGCACCCTTAAGCTCCTGGTTTGCATCGGGTGTGCGGCGTCCGTTCATCCAGTCGAGTGCAACGATTCCTGATTCCCCGATTGGAATAGCAGCCGCCTGCTTTGACAATTCCGGTATAATTTTTTCGGCCATTTCAGCCAACAGGTTATCTTTCACTTTCGGGTCAATTACCGAAGATTTCTCAAGTAATTCTTTTGCCGGCCAAAGGAGCAGGTCCCTGAACCAGGCATAAATATCGCCGAAAGCTGATTGCCCGGCTTCCAGACCAAGCATACCGGGCAAAATAGAGCCATCCACCTGTCCGCAAATACCCCTGATCAGCTTTTCACCCGATTCTTCCATTGGCGCTACCATCATGTCGCAAGTTGAAGTCCCCATCACCTTGCTCATAAAATATGGCTTTATCTCGCCGCCGATTGCTCCCATGTGTGCATCGAATGAACCGGCACCTATGGCAACCGACTCCGGTAACCCGAGCTTTTTAGCCCATTCTGCGCAAAGGGTGCCGGCTTTTACATCACATGTATAGGTCTCGCTAAATAAATTGTCACGAATGCCATTCAGCAGCGGATCAAGGGTAATGAGAAATTCTTCTGATGGCAGTCCGCCAAAATCAGTATGCCACATCGCCTTGTGCCCGGCCGCACAGCGGCTCCGCAGGATTTTGAGCGGATTTGTGTTTCCGGTTAAAATGGCCGGTATCCAGTCGCAGTGCTCTACCCACGAAAAGGCAGCTTCCCTTACCCGGGCATCCGTCCTGAGAATATGCAGTACCTTGGCCCAGAACCATTCAGACGAATAAATTCCGCCTTCATATTTTGTGTAATCTATACCTCCCCATTTTTTTGCCAGCCGGTTGATCTCATCGGCCTCCCGTGTTGCGGTGTGATCTTTCCACAAAACAAACATGGCATTCGGGTTATCGCTGAAGGCAGGAGTAAGCGAAAGGGGTGTTCCTTCCCTGTCAACGGGGACCGGTGTGGATCCGGTGGTGTCCACCGATATAGCCACTACATTGTTAGCCACTCCGGCATCACATCTTGAAAGGGCATTCCTGACAGTCCTTTCCAACCCTTCAAGGTAATCCAGCGGGTGTTGCCGGAACTGGTTTTTGGCGGGGATGCAGAACTTACCCGATTGCCACCGGGGATAATAAAAAACATCACTGGCAACTTCCCTGCCGTTTGATGCATCCACAATAAGGGACCGGACTGAATCCGTTCCATAATCAACACCGATTACATAGTTCATTATTATTAGTTGTTAGTTGATAGTTGATCGTTGTTAGTTGACGGTGTCCCCCGCTGGCGGGGGTAGGGGGTGGATTACAGCAATCCTCCCCCTGCCCCCTCCAAAGGGGGATAAGATCCTTTTACCAGAAATAAATATAGAATGCAACACAAAACAGTATCACACCCAGCGAACCAATTACATCCCACTTGTTCCAACTTTGCCTGATGAGTGCTTTATAGTCGGAGGTGAAAGTGACAAACTCTATTTGTTTTGCGGTCGGTTTTGAAGTAAAGAATGATACTGCAACCATAAACAGCATGATGAAGACAAGCAACCATATCTCAAAGATAAGCCAGTTGGTATGCCAGAACCAATGGGTGGATTCCCAGAACCAGCCTGTCATAACGTCTTTTCCTGTATTTGTAAAGATGTTGGTCAGCAGGCGCGCCATACCAATTAAAAAGCCTACTATTAAACCATATTCACCCGCTTTAGGAGTAATTCTTTTGGAAAATATACCTAAAACAAATACGGCTACCATCGCAGGGGCAAGCAGCGATTGAATGCCCTGCAAATACGAATAAAGACTGCCGAGACTCATCATTACAGGTATCCAGATGATTCCAAGGAACACTACGGCAATAGTTGCAATTCGTCCTACCAAAACATATTTAGCCTCGGACCTGCCTTTGAACATTGGCTTATAGAAGTCCTCTGTATACAGTGTTGCGCAGGAGTTGAAGAATGCAGCCAGGGAAGCAACCAATGCAGATATAAATCCGATGGTAACAATACCTTTCACACCGGCAGGTAAAACAAACTTAACCATCGAGCCAAAGGCAGTGTCTGGATTTTCCAATGTAAAACCGCTTTCAGGACGTGCTGCCAGGGCGCCGGCTATCATCCCTGGTATCAGGAACATAAATACAGGTAATAATTTGAAATAACCAGCAGCTATAGTACCTCTGCGTGCACGCTTCATAACTTCATCGCTGGATTCGTCTTTTCGTTGTCCAAGCACACGTTGAACAATGTGCTGGTCGGTAGCCCAGTACCAAAAACCAATGATTGAAGCCCCTATAAATACCCAAAAACCGGGATACTCACCATAGAAGGGATCACCTTTTTCAAAGTGGAACATGTGGTTGGTTCCATAGGCAATGCCATCAGTTCCCACATTGAGTGTTTTTGAAAAGTCAATCATTGCTGTCCAGCCATGAAATATATTACCTTGGCCGAGTGCTGACAATCCCAGGAAAAGCACAAGAAATGAACCAAGGATAAGGATAGGCGTCTGAATCGCTGATAATGTCATCACCCCCTTCATACCGCCCAAAACAGTAAATACACCCGTTAACACTATTAACCCGATAGCACCATACCAGAAAGGTAAGCCAAGAAGACTCTCCATAAAAATACCACCGGTAAACGCGGTCACGCTTACTTTGGTCAGCACATAGGCTATAAGTGTAATGATAGATAACCAGGAACCCGTACGAGGTGTATACCGGTTTTTCAGGAAGTCGGGCATTGTGATAATTTTTCCCAACTTAGTGTTCATCAATTGATAGAACGGCACAAAAAGCCAGCCCAATATAAGGATCATCCAACCTTGCATTTCCCAGTGTGCCATACCAACACCCGCCCTTGCACCGGTGCCGGCAAGCCCTACCAGGTGTTCAGAGCCTATATTGGCTGCAAAAATAGCAGCACCTATAATATACCATGGTTCGCCTTTACCAAAGAGGTAATCCTCGCTGTCCGCTCCCTGAAGTTGACGTTTATGTTTTTTTATCGAATGCCATATGGCCCATACTATGGCCAGAATCCCGAACGCCATAATTGTCCAGTCCAGCCAAATAAATTCTTGCGATTTCCAGTTCATCGATTTTAGCGTATAAGTTTATTTATAGGTTCACGCTGGCTTTTCTCCATGTACTGATAGAGAAATGCCCCTTTTTTTGAATCTGTCTTGTCCTTGAGGGACGTACGCATTAAAACACCAAGGGAAAGTATCTTTTTCCTGAAATTACCGGGATCCAGGTTCTTCTGGTAAATTGCTTCATACAATTTCTTGAGATTGGACATTGTAAATAAATCACCCAGCAATTCCCTGCCTACGAGTTCTGTGCCTGCCTTTACCTGCAAACTGAGCAATGAGCTTTCAATCATTTCCCGGTGATCGAAGATAAGCCTTGGAAGCTTTGAGATCGGCCACCAACTTGCCCCATGATCCCTTACCAGATCGGAATCCTGCTGGTTTATCCGGATCAGCGCATAGTATGCCACGCTGATTACACGTCCTGCCGGATCACGATCAGGTTTGGAAAAGGCACGCACCTGTTCCTGGTAAATGTTTTGCAGGCCGGTCGTATTATAAAGTACCCGCCTTGCAGCATCCCCCAGGGTTTCATTGGTTCTCACAAAACCACCGAGGAGTGACCACTTACCTGCGGAAGGCTCAAATCCCCTCCGGTAAAGCAACACCTTTAATTCTTCATTTTCATATCCAAATATTACGCAGTCAACAGCCACATAATGTTTCTCATGAATGATATATGAATTTTCCGGCATTGTATGAGCTCGTGTATTATTCTATAAATATAAAAAGTATTTTTTACTTTTAATACCAAAGTCACAAAAATTTTAGACCGTATCAAATCGAATTTTTCGCTTCCGGTTATTTTACCGAAAACTTATAGACTGTCAGCTGTGTATATTTCTCGCCCGGTTTCAGGACTACTGTTGGAAATTGAGGCTTATTAGGTGAATCCGGAAAGTGCTGTGCCTCCAGGCAAAATCCATAGTGCCTCTCGTATTTTATCCCGTTAAATCCCGTCAGGCTTCCATCGAGGAAGTTGCCGGTATAGAATTGTACGCCCGGTTCGGTTGTAAAGGCTTGTAAAACCCTTCCGGAAACAGGTTCATAAACTTCTGCAGCCTGAACCAGCTGTCCGGTTTTGTTTCTGAGCTTGTAGTTGAGATCATACCCACCCGGAACCTGGTCAATTCGTTCACCAATCTTGTGTGCCACCGTGAAATCAAATGGAGTTCCGGCCACCGGTGCAAGTATCCCTGTCGGGATCAGCGTGGTATCTGTAGGGGTTATGGAATCGGCCATGATCGCCATTTCATGATTCAGGATATTCTCCCTGCAGGCGGTCAGGTTAAAATAACTATGATTGGTGAGATTCAAAACAGTGGGTTTATCCGTTTCTGCCTCATACCTGATTTTGATCTCGTTGTTGCCGGTTAGTATATAAGTCACATTAACCTTCAGGTTTCCGGGATACCCTTCATCCATGTCGGGACTCAGATGGGAAAGGCTGATCACCGAAGAATCCGCCGCGGACCAGGTTGTGTCAATATTGAAAACCTGCTTGTTGAATCCCTTGATACCTCCATGGAGATGGTTTATACCATTGTTTATAGCCAGGGTATATAAATTGCCATCCAGACTGAATTTTCCCAGGGCAATCCGGTTGCCGTATCTTCCTACCAGGCTTCCAAAATAGGGATGCGTTCCCTGGTAAGGTTGCAGGCTGTCGAATCCAAGCACTACATTTTCCATCTTTCCGTTCCTGTCAGGCACCACAATACTGTTGATTACCGCACCAAAGTTTGTGATTTTTACTTCCATTCCGTTTTTATTCGTAAGGGTAAATAACTTTATCACGTTGTCCCCTTCATTTCCCCATGTGATTTCACTAATCGGGCTTGTGGCTTCCGGTTTCGGTTTGCAGCCTGAAACCACGATGAACAGTGCCAGTAAAATAATTGTTGTTGCTTTCATATGCTTCAGTTAAGGTTGAGTTTATTTGGGTTAAAATTTAATCAGACTATTTTATTTTCCATTCGTCCTTCCATTCAATGATCATCCTGTCATTTTCAAAATGCATAGGAAGCCATACATAGCGGGAATCCTCCAGGTTAAGCTTGTTCCAGCGATCAAACAATGCAATGTATTCATCTTCTTTTCCCTGAACAGGAAGTATATATGTACTCTGCGCATAAAATGTTTTATCGGCATCAATACCCCGGCAGGGATTTTCAACAATCGTATAGTCACCCAGGATAGAATCAGCCACACCGTAAGCAGCCGGATTCGGATCCCAACCGGTACATCCCGAGGAAAGAATAAAATACCTGCCCTTGTGCTTCACTATGGCCGGGGCTTCACGGCTCAGGCCAATGAACACCCGGGTAAACACACCCGAAGGCCTGAGATAATCCTCTGACAATTCATTGATATACAGTGTCTCATTGTTTTCCGATGAACAGATTTGATATGCTTTGCCATCTGTATCCTTAAACAGGGTCTGATCGCGGCTCATCTGGCCGTTAGGCTTTATGCTGCCAAGGTAGGTATATGGGCCCTGGGGTCTGTCAGCAGTGGCAACACCGGCACGTGCATACGTGTAATCCTCTGAATCGATATGCATCCACATGACATACTTCCGGGTCTTTTCATTGTAAACCACTTTCGGACGCTCGATGACCCTGCTGATGTGAATTTCACTTGAACTGTCGGCTGTGACAGGTGAAAGGGCCACTCCTTCATTCTTCCAGTGATAAAGATCGCGGGATGAATAACAGGATACTCCGCCGGCATTCACCCGGTAACATTCCCACCCGGTGCGTTCAACCAGCCAGGTTTTCCCGGATTTTATCTCCCCGAACCAGTAATAGGTTCCTTTGTCGAAAAGCAAACCGGCACTGTGTGCATTGATCGGTTTTCCATCCGTGTCGTACCAAACCTGGCCGGGTTTGAATACAGAGCCGTCCTGAATGAGGCACATGCAAGTAGAGGCAACTGCGATGAGGAGAAAATAATATTTTTTCATTCGATCTGTTTTTTCAAGGGCTTCACATGTATTACAAAGTCATACCGCCGCGGCATCACACGATACTGGTTAAAAACCGACCGTGCTGTACAACCCACACCGCTTGTGGCATAGTCGAAATTGAACGTAATCCCGTTAAAAGGCTGAAGATGGTATGTGTACAAGGCCTTTGTAAGATTATCGGCTGAATATGGCCATGCACTGAAATTAAAGAGCTGATCACCCGAAAATTCGAGGCCGTTTCCATCCTGATCCAGCATACGGACCCAGGTATTGTCTGTGCGCAGGCCATAATCCTGTGGAATAAGATACGGCTCGATCATATCTTCAACTGATGAAGTATACCTTCCAATCTTATACCCTGATTTACGGTCGGGATAGTTTTCCTGCGGTCCCCGGCCGTACCACTGAACCTGGTCGAGGCTTTTATCGAGTACCCATTCTGTTCCCACCCGGGGAAGCCAGGCGGGCATGTCCCCGCTGGGAATTACAGTGTGTTTGATCGTCATTTCACCATCCGCATCTATCGTGTAAATATAATGGTTCTGAAAGCCATCCGACTGTCGTGCCATGGTTTGAATATCTTTTATTACAATTTCAACCGCATGGTTAATTTTCCGGTACCTGAAACTCTCCAGGGTCCTGTGCAGATCATTCAGTCCGGTTGAATACCAGTCTGTCGCTGCAAAGTGTCCATACCCCTCACCCCAATGCGTGGTGCCGGAAGAAGAACTGCCCCACTGATCCGTTTCATTCGCCAGGGGGGGGCGCCATACGTTTAAATCAGGACCACATCGGATCACCTCCTTGCCATAGCAACGCATTGATTTTAAAACCCCTGATTTTCTGTCGAAGGTGTATTCAAAATTGTTTCCTTTCACGATCAGTGAATCGGCTGCTTCCATTGTGGTGACAACGGAATTTTCAGGGATTCTTTTTTCCTGATGCGGTTTTGCAGCCGGAATTTCAAACTGCTCAAAGGCGATTTCAAATCCGGCCTTTGCCCATGGGTTATTTTCTTTCTGACGGAAACTCAATAAAAGCCTCCAATCATGCAATTCTTCCCCTTCATATTGATGAAAAGGAATTTTTACGATTGCCGTGTCGCCTGGATTGATATCAGCCATCAATTCGCCACTCTCTATCGTATCGCCATCGGCTGTCATTATCCAGATTGTCTGCAGATCGCTTAGATTGGTAAACAGATAATGATTGCATATTTCAACTGATCCGTCGCTTGCATTAATGAGGGTTGCGGTTACAGGCTGTCCCGACTTTTTGATCTGCCACATCTCAGGCTGGGGGCGGCGATCAGGCCAGATCGACCCATAGGTCCTTGCACCGATGCCAATGCTGAAAAATTCACCCTCCTGCTTCATTTCCTCGAAATCAAGCCATAAAGCCGACTTCTTTTTTAATTCATCGGATGGTGAAATAAGTTGTTCAGGCATTATTGCCTCATCAAAAATTCCGACCATATCCATCACAGCGTCACACAGGTAATCGGCGGTTTCCTGCCCGTGTATTTCGGCATTCCGGCCAATATTGACCGGGAATGGGAGGTTCTTTATATTTCCGCTTGCCGGGACCTGAACCCCGCCTTTGCCATCAATAAAAAGATTCATTTTACTTCCATCATATACCGCCACGATGTGGTGCCAGCTATTGTTCCAGTTTGCCGGAAGTGGACTGCGAACTGTATACTTCCTGCCGGTTGTAATATAGAATTCCATGGAATCTACACCCATCTGCCGGATTCCAAATTGAAAACTGCCTTTATTTAAAAGTGTTCCCGAAGAACCGTTGAGTGCACGCGGAAAAACCCACATCGTCAGGGTAAGTTGATTTCCGCTGATCTCTACTGCCTTATCGCGATAGACTTCCACCCACTCGTCATGCCCGTTTAAATCGATCCCCCTTCCGGTCTTACCCTCCGCCAGTTTAGCCCTGCCCATGACATTTACCTGTACCTTGTGGGTTGATCCATCATTCAGGGCAATCACATTCTCCCGCAATCCCGGACTAACAAAATCCCATATAGCGCCTCCCATACTTCTGGGATAGGCCCGGATCATTTCCCAGTAATCATCCAGTCCCCCGCCACCATTGCCGGCCACACTGAGATACTCATCCATAAAGGAAGGCCTCGGATCGATGCTGTCGGGCACCATTCCTACAAGGGTTACCATTTCAAAAGGCGTGTAATACCGGGGACCGATAATTTCCTCGCAGCGTTGCGCAAAGGCATTTCCTCCATACATCCAGTATCTCGTGGGATCAAGTTTTTTGCCTTCCTCTATCACAGCGCAAATATTGCTGCCCTCACCGCTTTCATTTCCCGCACTCCAAAACAGGATGCTGGGGTGATTCCGGTCGCGAAGCACCATCTTTTGCACGCGTTCCACATACATGTCACGCCACTCCTCCAATTCCGATACATATTCTGTTGCATGGGCTTCATCACCCGTTTCATCAACCACATAGATCCCGTATTCATCAGCCAGGTCGAGATACCTGATCACAGGCGGATAATGTGAGGTACGCACACAGTTTATGTTAAATTGCCTGAACAAGTTAAAATCCTTCCGTATGGTTTCCTCGTTCATGGCATGCCCCAGGTCGGGATGCTGCATGTGGCTGTTAATTCCATTGAGCTTTACAGGTTTTCCATTCAGGTAAAAAACCTGGTTCCGTATCGAGGTTTCCTTGAAACCAATCCGGCCTGAAATATACTCCCTGGTTTTACCGGATTCATCGGTCAGTTCAAATACAAGTGTATAAAGATTCGGGAATTCAGCCGACCACTGATCGGGTTTGATAATTTCTTCAGACAGCTGAATAACCTGCCCGGAGCCGGCGGCAATTTCAAATGGCGCAGAAATCAGGGTATCGACAGCCTTATTTTCCCTGAACAAAGTAGCTTTTACCTTATGTTTTCCCGCCGCCCTACCGGCATAATTCTTCACATTGATGGACAGTGCAAGCATGGCATTATTGAAATTCTCATCGAAGTCCGTAGTGGCATACCAGTCAGAGATATGTACTGCAGGGGCCGCAAATAGCCATACATCGTCGAATATGCCCGCCAGTCTCCAATAATCCTGGTTTTCAAGATAATACCCATCTGAGTATTTATAAACATTAACTGCCAGGATATTTTTGCCCGGTTTGAGGAACCGGGTAATATTATATTCAGCAGGTTCCTGTCCTCCCTCATTGTACCCGGCTTCCTTTCCGTTAATCCAGATAAAAGAGGCCGAAGCGGCTTTTTCCAGGCGGAGGAATACCTGTTTGCCTTTCCAGTTCGACGGCAACTCAAATGTTTTCCGGTAGGACCCCGTAGGATTGTATTCATGCGGCACCCGCGGAGGCACGGGGGTAAAAGGTGTGGTCACATTCCGGAACAGAGGATCCCCATATCCCTGCATTTCCCAATTTCCGGGTACGGTAATAGAACTCCATTTACTGTCAATAAAACTCACATTGTAGAACCCGGCAGGTGTACCTGCAGGAGTTTCGCTGTAAAAGAACTTCCAGTCTCCGTTCAGGGACAGGTAACTGCCTGATTTTTCCATCCGCATGGCTAAAGCCTCCTGCGCAGTGGCATAAGGCACGATGGGCACATGACCGGGCTCCTGGTTCAGTTCAAAAACTGAAGTATTTTCTATAAAGTCATAAACATGATCAAGGTATTTCAATTCCTGCGCGGAAACTGCAGCCACCGGCAAAAACACCGCAAGCAGAATTCTTAACACATAGGGAAGGGTCTTCATTTTTAAAAGGAATTGTAGAGGTGAATGAATCAATCCTGGTTCCATTGGATCACCATGGTTTCTTCAGCGGCCAGGGTTATTTTGTTCTTATCTATTTTGCCTGTTTTATCAGTAAACAATACAGAAGGCTTGAGATCCCTGTCATTAATCAGTTCAACTCCCTTGCTGTCAGGACTTTTGTTAATTATGACGGTGATATATGTATCCCCTGACTGCAGCGTTTTCATCAGCATTCCTTTCTCATAACCCTTAAATCTGAAAGGAACCGAAGATATATTGGCTTTTAGCTCATCGTTCAGAAGGGCTGAAAGCGGCGAATATCCCTGAATTCTTCCGGCCAGACCGATCAGGCTGGGTATCCACAGCACTTCTCCCTTTCCATGGGTATTTCGGGTTGCAATAATTTCCTGATCAGTGAACCCGATCGGGTTGGCTGTGGTAGTGATCATTGTTCCCCGCCAGCAATGTCCCGGGATTTTCAGGAGCGGATCAGTAAGCGAAATATCAAAGAGATTACCTTCAAGTTTGAATTCGAGGATAGTCGCCCCAAAAAGCTTCTCAAGCGGAAATCCTGTTTTCATGATGCAATGGGCATGCTCATCATAATAGGCAGTCAAACCGTCCACGATCAGTTTGCCCCCTTTCAGCACAAAGTCATCCAGACTTTTCCAATATCTTGAAGGAATGGAAACCTGGTGGGCCAGGATAATGACTGTTCCGTTGTAGTCCAACCGCGTAAAATCAAATTCACCGATTTCTTTGAGATTACTCTGTATACCCATTTCCCCCAGGACTTCCAGGTAGCCGAGTGCTGATTTCATCACACCGCCCGCATCGCGTCCTTCGTAATGGTCTCCCCCGGTCTGCTGTTTCTTTTCCATCCACATTGATTCCCGGGTGTACAAAATATTGATCCCCGATTCAACCGGTTTGGCAGCGGCAAATAAAGAATTGTTTGCACTGATCACCCTGGCAACAGATGCAGCAGCCGTCAGCCTGTCGCTTGGTTTATTCTGAAAATCGATCATGGCCCATTCACCAGCCTCAAACCCTGAAGCACGTGGATTGAAAGTCCAGAATATGGAACCCTTTCCCCCGCTTGCGATAACATTCCATAACCACTGGTCGATTTCTTCATGAGTGGGACACATGGCATTAAACCCGCTGTAGGTATTATTCCCCCCCTGGATTTCAGTCATTAACCAGGGCAGTGGACCGGCACCCGAACGGATGATCTCACAATTAGCCGACATAGCCACTGAATACTGGCTTCTTTTGAAATAGCCAAAATGCCAGCTGGCATGTGCTGAACCTCCGAGTGAGGTCAGAAAATTCCTCCAGGCAGGGAAATCATATTCGGCAACATTTTGAAAAATTGCATGGTTATTCACATGCAAATGGCTTCCGGGATCATATTTATACACTTCCTCCTTTAGCCAGTTTAGGAACCATGCATTATAATCGACGAGGAACCGCTCTTCATCAAAAGTAAAAATGTTATACCCTTTGCTTGTATATGTTTCAGCCGGTTGTATTTGTTTCCATTCCGAAAACATCTTTCGTGTAAAATCTTCATCGGGTAATTTTCCACTACCCGGTTCATTGATCAGAACCCATCCGTAGCATGATTTGAATTGTTTAAAATGGGTGACCAGGTTTTTGATATATTCCGAAATAGATTTCAGGTGTTCATCATTATGCGGGAACTTGAATCCTCCAACATCTGTGAAAGCGGTGGCCGGAAAGAGATTCCCCCAAACCTTTATATTGTATTTTTCTGCTGCCTTGTATGCCAGGTCAAACAGGGAAAAATCCCACGTGCCATCTGCCTTGTGCATATAGGTTTCAAACATACGGATCCGGCAGATTGTCATCCCGTGTTCTTTCATCAGCCTGTACCATGTGTCAATTTCTTCTGCTGTCTGGCCGGGTTCAATGAATATTTCCGCACCGATCATAGGAGCGATTTGCTCCATCGGGGGAGAATCGGTCAGCACAGCAGAATTTTGTGAATAACTGCTGGCAAATGATAGGGTTAGAATTAGAAAGGGAAATATTATTTTTTTCATGGTTAAAATAAATGTTTACGATATCCCCCGCTGGCGGGGTGAATGGACTATATACAAAGTATACAGGGGTCAATGACATGGTATACACATTTTATTCTTTTAAATTCAAAGTTCGAATAATTTGATTATAATAATAAGCATTATATATACCAGCTTCTAAATCAGGTCGTAATGCAA
>JBGSSA010000031.1:0-27222 GCA_041737295.1 Bacteroidales bacterium
CAAGGAAATTTATGAAGCGATGGGCTATAAACCGATGCCATTCCACCGGCGAAGATTTGTGTTCCCCGAAATCCGAAAATAAAATTTTATTTATTTGATATACAATATATTATAATCGTACACGCTCAAGTTGGGTTAAATGCTGAAATTGGATTTGTACAATTTCACCCTTCCTATGATTATACTGATTTGGTTGAAGGGTTACGACCAACTCCACCCGATGAAAATGGAAACATTGGTTTTGAAAGGAAAGATGGTGTTTTTAAAGATTTCTGCAAAAAAGCATTAAAAGAAAATACTTCTAATGAAGTTGACAATTTTGACGAAACTTGGGAAAAATTAATAGAATTGGTTAAGAACAATTTAGCAAATGATAAATTATTAAAAATAAGTTCTTGGGAATATGGTCTATCAACAAAGGATTCGCTCAAATATTCATCATTGAATACTCCTTCTCAATATACTTTTACTATAACAAAGCAAAACGTTTACGATGCTTATCAGAACAGAAAAGCAAGACCATCTGGTGCTTTTCAAAGAGATATGGAAGATGTGGTAGATTTTATGAAAACTAAATTACAATTAAAAGATTATCAAGAAGGAGCAATTTTGCATGAATCAGAAAACAAAAAATTTGTTTTCATTATTGACGAAATAAATAGAGGTGAGATTTCAAAAATTTTCGGTGAGTTATTTTTCTTATTAGACCCGGGTTATAGGGGTGTAGATAATAAAGTTCATACTCAGTATTCGAATTTAATTGAATCTGGGGATGTATTTTCTGGCGGTTTCTTTGTACCTGAAAATGTGTATATCATTGGTACAATGAATGATATTGACCGTAGTGTTGAGTCGTTTGATTTTGCGATGCGTAGACGTTTTGCATGGAAGGAAATAAAAGCAATTGATAGAATTTCAATGTGGGATGGTGTAATTGATGATTGGAAAGATGAATCCCTAAAAAGAATGAGTTCAATCAATACTAAGATTGAAACAATACAAGGCTTAGGTTCTGCATTTCACATAGGACCAGCATATTTCTTGAAGCTTAAAAACTACAATGGAAACTTTGAACAACTTTGGGAAAATCATCTTGAATGTGTTTTGTTTGAGTACTTACGTGGACTACCAGAACGAGAAAAAAAACTTAAAGAATTATATGCAGCCTATAATAATATTGTAGAATCCCAAATAGATGTTGAGAACAACTGATAATAATGGCGGAATGGAGATTGAAAAACATTTTCTCCCTGATTTTGGAATAATTGCAAATAAGACAATTGGTAGTTTGATTTCCGATGATAATCCGAACTTATTAATTTTTCCAAACGATTTAAGTCAAAACAGTGATAAAATAAGCGAGGAGTATATTTTTTCATTGCAAGATTCAACCCTTACAACTGCTAATATAATGGGGTTTGTTGGTGTTAACGAAAGTGAAATTACAATTCATTCACGTTTTGCAAAAAATAATCAAGACTACTTTTTGCATTATATGCTTCAAAAAGTTTTTTCAATTAACCTCTTTGATTTAAAACATGGAATGAACAATAAAACAATATTTGATTTTCTACTATATCTTTTCCCTTTCTATTTTAAGAAGGCTTTAAGGCAAGGTTTGTATAAAGAGTATCATAGACAGGAATATAATAATTCAAATGTTAAGGGGACTGTTGATTTTAGAAAACAAATTCGATGCAATATGCCTTTTATTGGTAATGTTGCATATACATTTCGTGAACATGGTTTTGACAACAAAATCACTCAACTAATAAGGCACACCATTGAGTTTATTAATCAACATAAATTTGCACAAGGAATTTTAGACTTAGATTCAGAGATTCAGAGTTCTATAAATGAAATTATACAAGCTACACCTAGTTATGAATACAGAGAACGTATAGCTATTATAAATAAAAATATAAAGCCATTTTCGCATCCATATTTTTTTGAATATCGAGAACTTAAAAAGATTTGTATGCAAATCTTAACTTATGAAGGACTTAAATATGGAAGAGAAAAAAATAAAATATATGGTTTGCTATTCGATGGTGCTTGGCTTTGGGAAGAATACCTCAATACATTTTTGATTAGTTGTGGTTTTAAGCATCCGAAAAACAAAAGTTCTGAAGGTGCAATTTATTTATTCAGCAACTTAATCGGTAAAAGATTTCCCGACTTCTGGAAAGAGAATTTTATAATTGATGCCAAGTATAAACGATTAGCCGATAAAAAAGCGGAAAATGTTGATAGAAATGATATGAACCAAATAATCTCTTATATGTATGTTAAAAGAGCTGAAATTGGTGGTTTTATAGTTCCATCTGATAGTTATGAATATGGTGCAAAAGAAATGAAAATTGGTCAATTAAATGGTTATGGCGGAGAAGTTTACATCTGGGTTCTCACTATTCCACAGCTGACAGATAATTATTGGGAATTTTGCATTCGAATGAAAGAAAACGAGAAATTTTTAACTGCCTTAATTGAAAAACAAGATAATAAAGTTTTGAAAAGCTAAAGATTATGAAGGTAAAGCAGAATGAGTTTGAATTGACTAAAAATGAGTTTATAAAAAAAATACTGGTAAATAATTTCAACACACAACAAACGCTCATAGTACAAAGTGTACACTCATTATCCATTGTTTTATGGCTATTTCTTTAATGACAACAATAAATTAAAACCTGAGCTACTCCTTGACTGCAAAACTCTTCTCCTCGTCCCTCGTCTCTCGTCCCTTGTCCCTACTTAGTGCCGCGCATATCCACCACTTCAACCTTTTTATTCTTTACCGGATCGAATGCAAACTGGGTATCGCTGATCTCACGGTCAGGTTGAAAATTAGTAAGGGTTATTGTGTAATTTATTCCGTCTTTACCTGATGAAGTAATGACCTCAGGCATATTATTGGTTCGGTTTACAAGCAGCCTGATCCTTGAATAAGGTTGATCCAGGTTCATGGGATACAGGTCAATCTCATCAAATTTCAGTCCGTTTCGTGTGGTCTCCCGAATATACCTGTACTTAAATTCCCTGTCATAAAGTGTAAATATATTGGCAGGATTGCTCATAAGATCTTCCTCATCAATGCCGGGTTCGGTGATGATCACCTCATTCTCTTCAACAGTATGTGTCCACATGGTTTTACCATTAAAATAAACCACACTTCCCGTGGTGGAAATTTTATATTTTTCTTTTTTCATCAGGAGATTACCCGTGGAGGTGTTCTTTGTATTTTCTTTTTTGTCTTCCACCATAACCGAAAAATCGGCCTGGATTGATTTCATCTGTTTTGCTTTTGCCGCTATACGGTCGAGTATGACCTTTGCTTCAGGATCCTGTGTGACCTGATCCTGTTGGGCATAAAGGGGCAAAAAGGAAAAAAGAAGGAATATGCTGTTCAGAAAAATTCTCTTCATGGCCATGTTTTACTTGTTTAATGTACTCAAAAACTGTTCCAGACTGTATTCATCCGAGTAATAAACCTGCCGGGGTTTGCTTCCATCCGGAGGGCCTACGATTCCTGCAGCTTCCAGCTGGTCCATGATCCGTCCGGCCCGGTTATACCCTATCGAGAACTTCCGCTGCACAAGGGAGGTGGATCCCTGCTGGTGAATAACTACAAGGCGTGCAGCATCATTAAACAGGTTGTCTTTTTTGGACAGGTCTATGTCGCCGATATCCGCATTTCCGTTCTCTTCCACAAATTCCGGAAGATATAATGCGGTTGAAAATCCACGTTGTGTGGAAATAAATTTAGTAATGGCATCTGTTTCCGGAACATCGATAAAGGCACACTGGATGCGGATCATATCGCTTCCGGGTGCGAAAAGCATATCACCGCGGCCCACCAGCTGGTTTGCACCCGGAGAATCCAATATTGTGCGGGAATCGATCATTGAGGTTACCCTGAAAGCAATTCGGGCAGGGAAATTGGCCTTTATCACCCCGGTAATTATATTGGTCGTAGGTCGCTGCGTTGCTATGACAAGATGTATACCAATCGCCCTGGATAACTGCGCAAGACGGGCCAGCGGCGTTTCCACTTCTTTACCGGCTGTCATGATCAGGTCAGCAAACTCATCTACAATTACCACTATATAGGGCAGGAATCGGTGACCTTTTTCCGGATTCAAATGACGCTTGATGAATTTATTGTTGTATTCCTTGATATTTCTGACAGCTGCCTTTTCCAGGAGCTGGTAACGCTGATCCATTTCAATTGTAAGTGAATTCAGCGTATAGATAACCTTTTTTGTATCGGTAATAATTGATTCTTCCGCATCCGGAATTTTGGCCAGGTAATGCTTCTCAAGGGATGCATAAGCTGTGAGTTCCACACGTTTCGGATCGATGAGAACAAACTTAAGTTGGGATGGATGCTTCTTGTACAAAAGGGATGAAATGATACAATTCAGACCCACTGATTTACCCTGTCCGGTCGCCCCTGCCAGCAAAAGGTGAGGCATCCTGGCCAGGTCAAAAACATATGTCTCATTTGAAATAGTCTTCCCCATAGCCACCGGCAACTCATACGTGTTATCAAGAAACTTCCTTGAACTTAGCACGGAACGCATGGAAACTATTTCAGGATTCTGATTCGGAACTTCGATCCCGATAGTGCCTTTACCCGGCATCGGGGCAATTATACGGATGCCCAACGCTGCCAGGCTGAGAGCTATATCATCCTCCAGACTCTTAATCTTTGAAATCCTCACCCCGGGGGCCGGAACAATTTCATAGAGCGTAACAGTCGGCCCGATTGTAGCCTTAATTTTATCAATTTGGATCTTATAATGGGCAAGTGTTTCAACAATTTTGTTCTTATTGCTTACAAGTTCCTCGTTTGTTACCGTTGAATTTTCATTATCATGCTTTTCAAGCAATTCAATTGTAGGCATCTTGTAATGCGGAAGATCAAGCGTTGGATCATAATCTTCGAGTGGTTCATATTTTTCCGAAACAACTTCAATGGGCTCGACATTGTCATTGGGAGTTTCAACAACCAGTTCAACCTCATCATCTGAGGGTACCGTGCCGGAAACAATTACCGGCTTACCCTGCCGTTCATGCCGGTTAAACTCAGTTTCAAAAACAAGGTCATTATACCCGTCGGTATTCACAATGGCTTCTTTCATGACAGGTTGGTCAACCCTGCTATTCGTTTCAGCGGGCCTGGAAGGAAGTTTAAATCTGATTGAAAATATCTTTTCGAGCCAGGTCAGCGTACTTTTAAAGGAAAAAACCATATAAATCAGGGTGACTGCCAGGAGTATAAGCAAAGCTCCCAGGAGACCTGCAAATGCTTTCAGCCAGTCGCTAACATAAAGTCCATGTTTACCGCCAAGTCCGCTTCCGAGCATACCATGAAGATCGCGCATTACAAATCCAAACCAGATGGACAAAAGCAAAAAGCCGATAACTGAAATGCGAATGGTTCGGGCCAGCCGGTGGATTTTTATACGCATCAGGCTTAATCCGATGAGGAACAGCAAAAAAGGGACGACAAACGATGCAATACCAAACCATCGATTGATAAACAGGTTTGAGAAATATGCCCCTATCTTTCCCGACCAGTTATCCACATGATAATCAGGTTCTGATAAAACCCGCGACCATGCAAAACTTTGATCGGTTTTCCACGTAAAAAGGTACGAAACAAATGAAATAAAAAGTAAAATACCAAATGCAGAGATGAGTATACCCAGGGTTACCTTAAAACGCTCATCTCTTAAAAATGAACCGGTTTTTGCTTTACCGTTGTTTTTCTCTTCTGTGTTGTTCTTTTTGGCCATAAATATTTTTCACTAGACGATGCTAAAATAAAGAAGTACCCAGAATAAACTGATAAAAGTTCGAAAATGTTATCCACAACACATAAGATATCATCACGCTTATTTAAAATGATCCTAAATTATAGAAAAATGACATTATCATTATGTTAAGTTATAGGATCATGATTATTTTTATGCATACTGAAAGACAGGGATGGCACGAATGAATACTTCTGTCTGCTTTGAACAGCGGGGGATCATAGAATCTTTTAAGGATAACCGGATAACCGTAAGGATTGAACGCGGATCGGCATGTGGTCATTGCGGTGCCCAGGGATTATGCAACATTGGCGGTTCTACAGATCGAATTGTTGAGATTGATAACTTCGGAGAATCATTTTCGGCCGGTGAAGAGGTTCGGGTTTCTATGTCGAGAAGCATGGGTAACAAAGCCATATTGCTTGGTTACTTCATCCCTTTTGTCTTACTGATTTCAACGTTGCTGATAGTATCGGCTTTCGGACTTTCAGATTGGATAGCGGGCATGGTTTCGATTCTGATCCTGGTTCCATATTTCAGTATGCTGCATATTTTCCGGGAACGATTAAGGACAACTTTTACATTTTCAATTCATAAAACAGCATGAGCATATTATTCACGATTATTTCATTAAGCCTGTTGGGTGCTGTATCGGCTGTGGTACTTTATTTTGTAGCGCAGAAATTCAAAGTATTTGAAGATCCGCGTATTGACCTTGTTGAAGCGGAGTTGCCTGGTGCCAATTGTGGTGCCTGCGGATATGCCGGTTGCCGGAATCTGGCTGAGACAATGGTAAAAGCTGATAACCTTGACGGTTTGTTTTGTCCGGTCGGAGGTAATGATGCGATGGCCAGGATAGCAACTATTCTGGGCAGGGATGCCATAACCCTGGAAGCCCGTGTTGCCGTGCTGAGATGTAACGGAACCTGCGAATTAAGGCCTCATACAAGCCATTATGACGGCGTTTCTTCCTGTGCTGTTGTATCTGCTTTATATGGAGGAGAAACAGGCTGCAGTTATGGTTGCCTGGGATGCGGCGACTGCGTTGCTGCCTGCAGTTTTGATGCGTTGCACATGGATCCGCTGACCGGATTGCCGGTTGTGGATGATAAAAAATGTACCGCCTGCGGAAATTGTATAAAAGCCTGTCCGAAGAATCTGTTCGAATTAAGAAAGAGATGGAAGGGCGAAAAGAAAATATATGTAGCCTGCATGAACAGGGACAGGGGCGCCGTGGCAGGAAAGAACTGCAAGGTAGCCTGTATCGGATGCGGAAAATGTTTCAAGGTATGTCCGTATGAGGCCATTACAGTGAACAATTACCTTGCTTTTATTGATTCGGAAAAATGCAGGCTTTGCAGAAAATGCGTTACCGAATGTCCCACGAATTCGATAATTGAATTTGGTTTTCCAATAAAAAAAGTAAGCAGTGAAGAATCTGTCCTTACATCTCAATCTAATTAAAAAAGAGGAATAACGTGCTTAAAACATTCACACGCGGAGGAATACATCCTCCTGAAGAAAAGCTTTCAGCTCATACCTCCATCCAAACCCTGCCTTTACCCGCCACCGTAGTCATTCCCGTTTCCCAGCATCTTGGGGCGCCGGCAAAAATTACTGTGAATAAGGGAGATATAGTGAAAACCGGGCAGGTTATAGCACGGGGAGACGGATTTGTTTCGGCAAATATACACTCATCTGTCTCTGGAAAAGTGTTGAAAGTTGATGAGGTGACCGATGTAAGCGGATATCGTAAACCCGCAGTGTTTATTGAGGTCTCCGGCGATGAGTGGCTTGAATCGATAATTCGTGATGAAACGCTCGATAAGAAAATTAAACTTACCGGCGAAGAGATATTATCAAAAATAGCAGAATCCGGGATTGTAGGATTGGGAGGGGCGACTTTTCCCACCCAGGTAAAATTAACAATGCCACGGGGTAAAAAAGCAGATATCCTGATAATCAACGGCGTTGAATGTGAACCTTATTTAACATCCGATCATCGGCTGATGATTGAAAAGGGTGCCGAGATACTGGTTGGTATTGAGCTTCTAAAAAAGGCCCTGAATGTAAACGTGGCCCATATCGGCATTGAAAAAAACAAGCCCGATGCTATCCAGTTGCTTCGCAAACTGGCCCTTTCACATAAGGGTATTGAAGTTCACGCCCTGAAGATAAAATATCCCCAGGGTGCGGAAAAACAGTTGATCAAGGCCATACTCAACAGGGAAGTACCTTCCGGTGGCCTGCCTGTTGATGTGGGTGCGGTTGTATTCAATGTAGGCACCGTATATGCGGTATATGAAGCGATTCAAAAGAACAAACCCCTTTTTGAAAGAATAGTAACCATAACCGGTAAATCAATCAGGCAACCGGCAAACTACAGGGTAAGGATCGGTACACCCATATCCCTGCTGATTCAGAGTGCGGGCGGGTTACCCGACGGTACAGGCAAGATTGTCTATGGAGGACCCATGATGGGAAAAACGCTTATTAACAGCGATGTTCCTGTTGCAAAAGGTTCATCCGGAATCCTGATCCTCCCTGTTGAAGAGTCTGCCAGAAAAACTATTGAACCCTGCGTTCGATGCGCTAAATGTGTCTCAGCCTGTCCTATGGGACTTGAACCCTATCTTCTCATGCCCTTAAGCGATCAGAAAAATTATGACAGGCTTGAAATGGAACGCATTATGGATTGCATGGAATGCGGTTCCTGCAGTTACATTTGTCCGGCTCACCGTCCGCTCCTTGATTACATCAGGCTGGGTAAAATGCAGGTTGGAAAAATCATCAGATCAAGAAAACTATAATGGACAATTTATTAACCGTTTCACCCTCTCCGCATGTCAGCACCACCCAGTCAGTAAATAAACTGATGTACGGTGTGGTTTTATCGCTGGTACCTGCATTTCTGGTTTCAGTTTATCTTTTCGGAACAGGAGCCCTTGTGGTTACCTTGGTTTCCATTGCATCCTGTGTCCTCTTCGAAGCAGTAATTCAGAAATATATTCTTAAAACAGACATTCGGATCCGTGACGGCTCTGCCCTTGTGACCGGAATGCTCCTGGCCTTTAACCTGCCCTCCAACCTTCCGTGGTGGATGATTATTACAGGTGCCTTGTTCGCGATAGGGGTCGGCAAGATGACCTATGGCGGCCTTGGAAATAACCCGTTCAATCCGGCTTTAGTGGGAAGGGTATTCCTGTTGATCTCCTTTCCCGTGCAAATGACCAGCTGGCCATCACCATTGGTTTCACGTTTACAATTCACCGATGCAGTGACCGGAGCCACCCCGCTGGGGTTTCTAAAGGAAGCCGTGAGAAACGGCGAGGCAGTTCCCGAAGTTATGAAACAATTGCCCGATCACATGCAGCTATTTTTGGGTCAGATGGGCGGTTCGCTCGGCGAGGTTTCCGCTGTTGCCCTGCTGCTTGGGTTTGGATGGCTATTGTATAAAAAGATCATCACCTGGCATATCCCGGTATTTTTGGTAGGAACGGTGTTTATTTTCACCGGAATTTTATGGATGATCGATCCTGCAAAAAATGCATCCCCCATGTTTCATATTCTTACGGGTGGCTTATTACTGGGAGCAATTTATATGGCAACCGACCTGGTTACTTCTCCAATGACAAAACCGGGAATGCTTGTATTTGCCATTGGTATTGGAATCATCACCGTGGTGATCAGGGTTTTTGGGGCATATCCTGAAGGTGTTTCCTTTGCCATCCTGATCATGAATGCATTTGTGCCGCTGATAAATAAATATATTAAGCCGGCACGATTTGGAAAGGAGGTAAAACATGTCTAAAAAACTCGAATCCACGCTCCTCAATATGGTGCTTTCACTGGTGATAATATCCATGGTAATGTCAGCCACGCTTGCTTTCGTTTATGAAAAGACTAAAGGACCGATTGAAACGGCAGCGAAACAAAAAGAAATTAATGCCATCAAACAGGTAACACCGGAATTTGATAACTACCCGGCAATGGCAATAACGGAAAAAGATGGCGTTGTGATCTATACGCTTACAAATAAGAACAAGCTGACCGGATATGCTGTGAAGACATTTACTGACAAAGGTTTCGGCGGTCATATCGAAATCATGGCGGGCTTCCTTCCGGATGGTTCAATTCATAATGTTATCGTGCTTCAACATAAAGAAACCCCGGGCCTTGGAACAAAAATGACTGATCCTAAATTCAGCAGCCAGTTTCTGGGAAAGAATCCGGATTCATTTACTATTAAAGTCAAAAAAGACGGGGGCCAGGTGGATGCAATCACCGCTGCAACCATCAGCTCCCGGGCTTATTGCGATGCAATCCAGCGGGCTTATGACAAAATCAAATCAATTGCTGATTCCAGTTTGGTACAAAAATAACATCCTTATTCAATGGGAAAACTGAATTTCTTTACAAACGGCCTGCTCAGGGAAAATCCGACTTTCGTACTTGTGCTGGGTACCTGCCCCACCCTTGCCGTTACTACAGCAGCTGTTAACGGACTTGGTATGGGGGCGGCAACAACTTTTGTGCTGGTATTTTCCAACCTGCTTATCGCACTGTTAAAGAATTATATTCCAAATAAGGTAAGGATCGCCGCCTTCATCGTTATTATAGCCACTTTTGTAACTATTGTCGACCTGGTAATGAAGGCCTACACCCCAGATCTTTACAGCGCGCTTGGAATTTTTATACCATTGATCGTAGTAAATTGCATTATCCTGGGACGCGCAGAAGCTTTTGCACAAAAAAATGAGGTGCTGCCATCCGTGCTCGACGGACTTGGAATGGGCCTGGGATTTACACTGGCTATCACCCTGATCGCATCAATCAGGGAAATCCTGGGGAATGGTACAATCTTTGATTTCAGGCTGTTGAACGAAAATGCGACCATGATCCTCATTTTCGTACTTCCTCCGGGTGCCTTTGTTACCTATGGCTTTCTGATTGCCATTATGAACAGGTTCAAATCTAAATTCAATCTATAATCACAGCACATGGAATATATTCTACTGATCATTTCTGCAGTACTGGTCAACAATGTTGTATTGGTGCAGTTTCTGGGGATCTGTCCTTTTCTTGGTGTTTCCAATAAGACGGAAACATCGCTTGGCATGGGAATGGCTGTAATTTTCGTCATGTCGCTGGCCAACCTGGTCACCTATCTTATTCAGAATTACGTATTGGTGCCGCTTCATATCGAATTCATGCAGACCATAACCTTTATATTTGTCATTGCCTTTCTTGTACAGGTAGTGGAAATAATACTGAAAAAATCTGCACCCGCGCTTTACCAGGCCCTGGGCATTTACCTTCCGCTGATCACTACAAATTGCGCTGTGCTGGGAATTGCCATACTTGCCGTTCAAAAGGATTTCTCCCTGGTCATGAGTGTGGTATACGCTGCCAGTATAGCTGCAGGCTTTACCCTTGCCATGGTGCTGATGGCCGGCATACGTGAACAGATGGCCCTTTCAGATATACCGAAGGGTATGAAAGGCTTTGCACTTTCACTCGTCACGGCAGGATTGCTTTCGCTGGCATTCATGGGGTTTTCGGGAATTGTTAAGTAGGGATGAGTAGTTGATGGTTGATGGTTGATTGTTGTTGGATGCTGGATGGATGCTGGAAACGTTCAATCGAATGCAATGAGATTTCTCTGAGACCTCATATAGCCTGGTAAACAAAACTTCCCGATCTCAGCGGTAAAATCCTCAAAACTGCAAAACTCAAAACTGCCTTCTTCCTTGTCACTCGTCACTCGTCACTTGTCACTATTTTTATTATTTTTGCCGCTCTTAAACAGCCTTATGTTTAACAAAGTACTGAAAAATAACCTCTTCTTCCTGGTTCCCTACGTGATCATCTTGTTGGCTGCAAGTATGATACTGGTTATATATTCGAAACCCGATATTCATATATGGCTGAACGGTTACCATTCAGTTTTTTTTGATTGGATGTTCAGTCGAATCACCCTGCTGGGCGACGGTCTTTTCGTTATTTGTATTGCTGTACTTCTTCTTTTTTACTCCCTGCGTTCATCCGTTTTCCTGTTAACTGCATACCTGTCCACCGGGCTCATTGTGCAAATCCTTAAAAGGATCGTTTTTTCGGATTACCCGCGCCCGGTAAAGTATTTTTATGAAACTCTTCAGTTACACCTTGTTGATGGCGTCCGTCTCATGTATGGGCACAGTTTTCCATCGGGCCATTCGGCCAGCGCATTTGCTCTTTTTTTAAGTCTGGCCATATTCAGCCAAAACCGGTTAGTCAAGCTTTTTTGCTTCATCCTCGCGCTTGCCATTGCCTATTCCAGAGTTTACCTGTCCCAGCATTTCCTTGTTGACATACTTGCGGGATCGCTGATCGGTGTTGCCGGAACACTTGCCTTATATCCGGTATTTTACAACAGGAACCTGAAATGGCATCAATGGTCGATTCTAAAATCCGGAACCAATGCGTAAAGCCGCCGATAGCAGTCTTTTCCTTTACTATGCAGGAATAATCGTTATTTCGTCCCTGTTGTTTATTCCATTTCTTGGACAGGTGCATTTGTTCGACTGGGATGAGATCAATTTTGCTGAATCCGCCAGGGAAATGATTGCAAGCCAGGATTACCTGACAGTTAAAATAAACTTTATTCCTTTCTGGGAAAAACCACCCCTGTTCATCTGGATGCAGGTTCTTTCGATGAAAATATTTGGCATCAATGAATTTGCAGCCCGTTTTCCGAATGCCCTTTGCGGCATCATAACGCTGTTGGTACTTTTCCGGACAGGCATAAAGATTGCCGACAAAAAATTCGCCATTACATGGGTTGTATTGTATGGCGGATCGATCCTGCCATTCCTCTATTTTAAATCAGGTATCATTGATCCCTGGTTTAACTTGTTTATTTTCCTTGGAATTTATCAATGTCATCTTTTTGTTGTATCAGATAAAAACAGGACATTATACCTTGCCGGATCAGCCATGTTTATAGGGCTGGCCATTCTCACCAAAGGTCCGGCCGCACTGCTTATTTTTCTGCTGAGCGCCGGCATTTACATTATTATAAAAAAATTCAAAGTAAGGATCAGGGTTACCGATTTCCTGATATACCTGGCAGTGCTATCCCTCGTAGGTGGATTCTGGTTTATTCTGCAAATCATGAAAGGAAATCTGGGAATTATAGCAGATTTTATTGAATACCAGATCCGGCTGTTCCGGACGCATGGCGCGGGACACCGGGGATTTTTATTCTATCATTTTGTTGTTTTGCTGTTTGGTGCTTTTCCCGCGTCGGTGCTGGCCCTTCCTGCATTGTTCGGATCAAAACAGGGACAAGGAAATAAAAAAGAATTATTTATCTGGATGCTTATTTTATTCTGGGTCGTTCTTATCCTGTTTACCATTGTTAAGACCAAAATAGTCCATTACTCCTCATTGTGTTATTTTCCACTTACCTTCGCCGGCGCATGGTGGGTGTATTATTCGGACGCAGCGTCCTTATTCACCCAAAAACTGCTCAGGGCACTTATCGTGATCATTGGAATTCTGGTAGCCCTGATCATCGCCATATTAACGTTTATTGAGTTTTATAAGGATATCCTGGTTGAGAAAATTCAGGATCCGTTTGCCGTGGCTTGCCTGAATGCGAATGCCGGTTGGCAGGGGTATGAATTTATTGTATCCCTTGTGCTCATTGCCGGTATTGTTATTTTTTCCCGGTTATGGTCAACCCAAAGACAAAAGGCGGTATATCTCCTCACCGGAATGGTGGCTGCTTTTATCTTTTTATCCATGTTCCTGATCACCCCGCGAATTGAAATATATTCACAACGCACGGCGATAGAATTCTTCAAATCGGTAAGCGATGAAGATGCCTATCTGATGACCCTGGGTTATAAGAGTTATGCTCATCTCTATTACGGAAAATCCAAAGACCATCACAATATCAATTCAAAAGATGAAGATTGGTTGCTGAAAGGGAATTTGGATAAGCCTGTTTATATCTCCGCCAAAGCCTATAAAACAGCGCATTACAAGGAGAAATACCCTGATTTGCAATTACTTTATGAAAAAAATGGTTTTGCTTTTTTCAAACGTATACCAAGTATTCCATGATTAACAATAAAACGATTACAGTAGTATTACCCGCGTATAATGCGGAGAAAACCCTTGAAAAAACATACAGGGAAATTCCTTTTGATATTGTTGATCATGTGATCCTGGTGGATGACCGGAGCAGGGACAGAACCCCGGAGGTAGCTAAAGAACTTGGGATCAGGGATATTATCGTCCATGCCGAGAACAGGGGATACGGCGGAAACCAGAAAACCTGCTATGATAAGGCAATTGAAATTGACTCAGATATAGTAGTGATGCTTCATCCCGATTACCAGTATTCGCCCATGCTGATCCATTCGATGTGTTACCTGATCGCCAATGGGGTGTATGAGGTAGTGCTGGGTTCGAGGATTTTGGGTAAAGGTGCCCTGAAAGGAGGTATGCCCGTTTACAAGTATATTGCAAACCGGTTCCTGACATTATTCCAGAATATTTTAATGAATCAGAAACTTTCTGAATATCATACCGGATACAGGGCATTCTCGCGTAATGTACTTGAAAAAGTAAATTACAGCCTGAACTCCGACGATTTCATTTTTGATAACCAGATGCTGGCCCAAATATTCTTTTCAGGTTACGAAATAGCAGAAATTACTTGTCCCACTCGCTATTTTGATGAAGCCTCCTCCATCAATATTTCCCGAAGCATCCGCTATGGAATTGGTGTGTTGGGAGTATCCCTTTCATATGCACTGCAGAAAACAGGACTTTTCAGGTTCAGGATATTTTCATGAATTACCTGGCTCTGAAACATTGGCTTAACATTAACTTAACACAAACTTACCAAAAGCATAACATACGGGTAAAACTGGAGGTCTAATTTTGTAGCCGGAAAGTAATCAAACAATCTGGCCGAAAATGAATAAAAATCAACCTCTGAAACTTAAAAGTCACCCGCAGTTATCACTCCCTATTATAGTACTGTTATTCCTGTTTTCCTTTAACGGACTTTCACAAACCGGTTCTGTTAAAGGAAAAATTACCGATGCAACTACCGGCGAAGAATTAATCGGTGCCAATGTTCTTATACAGGGAACGACCAAAGGAACCACTACCGATGTAAACGGCAATTATTCACTGGAAGGACTCGAAAAGTCATCCTATAACCTGGTGATCAGTTATGTATCTTATGAGCAGTTGATCCAACGGGTTGATTTGAAAAAGGATGAATTGGTTTCGCTGGATATAAAACTGCAGCCTTCCGCCATTTCGGTCGGAGAAGTAAAAGTCGTGGCACAAAGAAGGACGGATACGGAACTTGCCATCATAAATTCCCTGAGAAGCGGAAGCCAGGTAGTTAGCGGGATATCAAAACAACAGATCTCACGTTCACAGGACCGTGATGCATCAGAAGTGATCGCCCGTGTTCCCGGAGTAACTGTAAGGGACGGCAAATTCATCAATGTACGCGGGCTCGATGAACGGTACAATGTAGTATGGCTGAACGGGATCAGCACACCTTCTTCCGAATCCGACCGCAGGGCCTTTTCATTTGACATTCTACCCAGTTCATTGATTGACAATATAGTATTATATAAGACCCCGGCCCCGGAAATACCGGCTGATTTTGCCGGAGCTGTTGTACACATCCAGACCAAAAATACTGTGGATGCAAATTCGGTGGAGCTTTCCTATTCAGCCGGTTACCGACAGTATACCACTTTTGACAAATTCTACACGTACCAGGGTGGAAAGACAGACTGGCTCGGGTTTGACGATGGAACCCGCAATCTTCCGGCCGGCTTTCCGTCAACAGAAGAATTCAAAAACATGTCGGACCAGCCGACGGATGCAGACAGACAAAAGATTACCGAGCTTGGGAGAGCATTTAACAAAACCTGGACTCCAAAGGAAGACAAGGCAATGCCCGATCAGTCATTTCAGCTTAACGTGATGCGCAAATTCCTTATCGGAAAAGTGTCTCTTGGAAACGTAACTTCAGTTGGTTATAGTGTAGGGAACCAGTATCGGAATATTTTCCGTGCAGGATACGAGGATTATAATACTGTTGAGGACCACCCGGATACTTCTTATTACTTTCACGATGACAATTATTCCACCAAAACCAAGCTGAACGGACTGTTTAACTGGCTGGTAATTTTCGGGAATAACCAGAAGATCGAATTCAGGAATTTCTTTAACCAGATCAGCGATAAAACAGCTCTGCTGCGTGATGGCCGCGATTTTTATGGCGGCAGTTATAAAAGGGGTACGGAATTGGGGTTCCAGTCAAGAAGCATTTATTCAGGGCAGCTCAGCAGCGATCTTGGTTTTAATGAAGGCCGCACAAATTTCAACTGGACGCTCGGCTATGCATATACAAATAAGCTAATGCCTGATATCAGAAGGATTGAACAAAACAGGAATGAAGATAATGGTCCGAATGCACCCTATACCACTTCGATAAACTTCAATGCGGATCCGAAATTACTGGGTCGCCTGAATCTGAATATGTATGAAAACGTTTATTCGGGCGGACTTAATTATACCCAAAAACTTGCCATTGGAAATATACTACCCGAGATCAAATCCGGACTTTTGATTGAAAATAAGGACCGGTCTTTTTCCGCAAGAAATATTGGCTTTGCCATGAGCAATTCAAGCCGGTTCAACTGGGACCTGCCCTATGTGCCTATTGATACGTTGTTCCTTGATCAGAATATCAATTATACTGACGGCATTAAAGTCGATGAAGCCACCAATCTGCAGGATTCCTACGATGCAAGCAATAAACTGCTTGCAGGATACCTGGGAATCAGTATCCCTGTTAACAAATTCAAGATTTACGGTGGCCTCCGGGTTGAGAAGAACCGCCAGGTGATTAACAGCTTTAATGATGATGGAACACCGCTGGTTGTAGATAACGACTACCTGGATCTCTTTCCTTCTGTCAACATGAGTTATGACTTAACCTCCAAAAGCCTTGTAAGGCTTGCCTACGGACGCACTGTCAACCGGCCGGAATTCAGGGAAATTGCCCCTTTTGTTTTCTACAATTTTGAGGAAAAAGCCACATATTACGGAAATCCGGAACTTGTAAACAGCTATATCAACAATTTTGACATCCGGTATGAAATATTTCCGTCAGCCGGGGATATGGTTACCCTGGGAGGATTTTATAAGCATTTTGAAACTCCGATCGAAGCGCATCTCATCAATGCCGGATCAGGACTGAATTATAATTATGACAATGCCCTGTCAGCACAAAGTTTCGGAATTGAACTCGATATGCGGAAATCACTTCGGTCCCTTGAAGGCAGCAATAATTTCCTGAGAATGTTCAGGGATTTTGTCCTGATTTTCAACGGATCCCTTATCCGGAGCCAGTTAAAGACAGATAACCCAAACGAACGGGATTCTACACGGACCATGCAGGGTCAGGCGCCCTATATTATCAATACGGGTTTATACTACGACAATCCCAAAATTGGTCTTATGATCAGCGCCATGTATAATGTGATCGGTGAAAGGATAGCGTTTGTCGGCAATACATCCAATCCACATATGTACCAGATCCCCCGGAACCTGCTTGATCTGACTATCACTAAAAAAATAGGAAAGAATTTTGTGCTGAAAGGCGGCGTAAGGGACATCTTTAATCAGCCTTATGAACTGAGGCAGAATGAGATCGTTCAATTGTTGCCAAATGATCCTGAACATACGGAGAACCGGGTTCAGAAAAACCAGGTCTATAAACCATCAAGAGCTTTCACAATAGGATTCACACTAATCCTGTAATTCTCCCATGGAGTTTAATGCATTCCTGATCCATAATTAATAACCAATAATAAAATTTATGAAAAACAAATTTTACAGACTGTTATGTGCAGTAAGCCTGATAGTAGGGTTGAATATCACGGCCATTTACGCGCAACCAACCATTGATAATGAGTTTTTTGACCAGGTGGATTATATCGGCGCCTTTGGAGACGCTGACTGGACGGAGGGTTGGGCCAACTGGACACCTCAGGTAACAGTATATCCTGCAGTTACAGAAACCATTGCTGCCGGGGATATTACCTCCAATACAACGTGGAGCTCAAATAATTCCGTCATTTTTGGAACCGCCGACTTTATGCATGCTAAAGTAAGCAATGCATTTTTTGAGCAGGTAGATTACGTTGGGGCATTTGGTACCACTGACTGGACAGCCGGTTGGGCCAATTGGGACCCTCAAAACACAGTCTATCCGGCTTATACCGATGTCATTGCCGCAGGCGATATAACCAGTGACATGACATTGACGGCCGATAAGGTATATTACCTCGATGGCTGGGTATATGTGAAATCCGGGGCCACGTTGACAATTGAGGCCGGGACCATAATTCGCGGCAGCAAGGCCAACAAAGGTGCGCTGATTATTGAAAAAGGAGCCACTATCATTGCTGAAGGTACGATGGAAGATCCGATCGTATTTACTTCCAACCAGGATGCAGGTTCACGTTCCTATGGCGACTGGGGAGGTTTAGTTGTACTGGGAAATGCCACTGTAAATAAAGTAGATCCGATTATTGAAGGAGGTCCGACCTCCACCTACGGCGGATCAGATGATTCCGACAATTCCGGTGTGTTGAAATTTATCCGTATAGAATTTCCTGGTATTGCATTCCAACCCGACAAGGAAATCAACGGTCTGACTTTCGGTGCTGTCGGAAATGGCACAATGGTTGACTATATACAGGTTTCCAATAGCGGAGATGATTCATATGAATTCTTCGGTGGTACGGTGAATGCAAAGCACCTTATAGCATTCCGCGGATGGGATGATGATTTTGATACGGACTACGGGTATCGTGGAATGGTTCAGTTCGCGGTTACTCTGCGTGACCCGTCAATTGCTGACCCGGGATCGGGATCAAACGGTTTTGAATCTGATAATGATGCCACCGGTTCAACTGATGCTCCTTTGACAGCACCTGTGTTTTCGAATATCAGTTGTTTCGGCCCACTGGCTTCCCTTTCAACAACCATTAATTCAAATTACAAAAGGGGAATGCACCTGCGCCGTAACACAAACCTGAGTATATTTAATTCCATTCTTGCCGGTTATGCAGTTGGCCTCTTTATCGATGGCACTTCCGCTCAGGCCAATGCAACCAACGGTGATCTGAATGTCCGGAATACTATTCTGGCCGGTAGCAAGGATTATTTTGCAGATGGTTTTGACAGCCTCTATTTTATGGATGCTTCAAGAAATAATATGAAATTGGCTTCCAATGATGAACTTGGACTCAATGATCCATTCAATCTTGGCGCCCCCGGTTTTCTTCCGGAGGCTAAAACATATCTTCTTGACGGATGGGTTTATGTGAAAGATGGTGCAACGCTTACAATTGAACCCGGTACTGTGATCCGTGGCAGCAAGGCTAACAAAGGTGCCCTCATCATAGAAAAAGGAGCCAAAATCATGGCTGAAGGAACCATGGACAGCCCGATCGTGTTTACATCCAACCAGGATGCCGGAAGCCGCTCATATGGCGACTGGGGCGGAGTTATTGTTCTTGGAAAGGCTACTGTAAACAAGGTTGATCCTATTATTGAAGGAGGTCCTACATCAACTTACGGAGGAACTGATGATGCTGATAATTCAGGCATCTTAAAATATGTTAGAATTGAATTCCCCGGTATTGCTTTCCAGCCCGACAAAGAAATCAATGGGTTGACCCTTGGCGCTGTTGGAAACGGAACGACAATTGACAATATCCAGGTTTCCTATTGCGGAGATGATTCATATGAATTCTTCGGCGGTACGGTGAATGCCAAGCACATCATAGCATTGCGCGGATGGGATGATGATTTTGATACGGATTACGGATATCGTGGAATGGTTCAGTACGCTGTTTCTTTGCGTGACCCTGCAATTGCAGACCCGGGATCGGGATCCAACGGTTTTGAATCCGACAATGATGCCACCGGTTCAACAGATGCACCCCTGACCAATGCCCTGTTTAGCAACGTAAGCAGCTTTGGCCCCAAGGCAACAACAGAAACCGTAATAAATTCCAATTATAAAAGAGCTATGCACCTGAGAAGAAACACCAGCATTCAGGTATATAACACAATTTCCGCCGGCTGGCCAACAGGTTTGTTCATTGATGGTACTGCCGCCCAGGCTAATGCCACCAATGGTGACCTCAAGGTAATGAATGTTTTTCTTTCAGGCAATAATACAGCCTTTGCCGGGGGATTCGACAGCACTTATTTCCCTGATGCTGCATTGGAGAACCAATTGCTGGTTTCCAACGATGAACTTCAACTGACCGATCCGTTCAACCTGGATGCCCCGGATTTCATGCCGGCAGAAGGTTCACCCGTTCTTACGGCATCATCATGGTATGAAGGAATTCCCAGTGCAGTTGATAACACAATTGAAAAGATTGAAATCGCATCTGTATATCCGAATCCTTTCAGCGAATCTGCTTCGTTGCAAGTTGATCTGACAGCCGCATCAATGCTTTCTGTTAAAATATATGATGTGACCGGTTCGCTCGTTCAGACACTTGTCAATGAAAAGCGTCCTGCAGGGATACAGCAATTTACAGTTCAGCTCTCACGCAAAGGAATATACTTTGCTCATGTTCAGGCTAATTCAACAACACAGGTTATAAAGATTGTAAACCGGTAAGTGTTACTGAGGTCCGGCAGGTTTTGGCCGGACTTCGTTTATTTTTTAGAGGTCCGGTCATGTAATGGCCGGACCTCGTTGTTTTATGTCAACGGTCACGAAAATTGTACCTTGTTTTCACCCATACCATTATCAATTTTTCTCATGGAAGCAGCAAAAAGTACTTTTTTTTATTATCTTGTAGTAGATAATTCAGTTTTCGTATTATATACCTCAAACCTGAACCAAACCAGTAAGCCTTTATTTAGCTTAACACCAATTATTGCCTTTTAATATTTGTTCCTGGTTTTTGCTGATATCTCAATAGCCCTTGGATAATAATTGCTGTTCATGTGGTGTTAAAAAATGAGCTATGAAAAAGAACCATAAGCTGGCTGAGCATGTTGAACGACCTACCGCGGAGTTAAAGAAAGCCATTAAGCTGTTAGCAGCGCTCTACAAGGTTGGACAGACTATCACCGCACCACTCGATTTAAAGGTGGTCCTTGATGTGATCTCCCGAAGCACTGCCCAGTTGTTGGGCGCAGACTCAGGAGTGATATTGCTTTTAGACGAAGCCGGTGATTTCCTGACGATTAGGGGCGCCTATGGATTAAGAAAAGAAATGGTGAATGGAACCCGTGATCGGGTTGGAGAAAGCATTGCCGGACGGGTTGTACAGACGGGCCTGCCGATTATCGCCAATGATTTGCCAAATGATCAGCGATTCTACAATCCTTCTGCCGAAAATGAAGGTTTGCTGGCTTGTGCCAGCGTGCCACTGATGGTGGGGGGAAAGATTATAGGGACACTGGATATACACAGCAAAACAAATCGCCAGGCCTTCAACGAGGAGCATATCCATGTCCTAAACATGCTGGCAAGCCAGGCAGCCATTGCCATTGAGAATGCCCGTTTGTATGAACAAATACAACAAGACCACGATGAACTTGAAGTACGGGTACAACAGCGCACGACTGAGTTGATTGCTATTAATGAGCAATTGCAACAAGGCATCACCGAGCGTAAGCATGCTGAAGAGGCATTGTGGGAAACATCAGAAATGCTTAGACTGGTTTTAAACAACATGCCGGCATTTATGTTTTGGAAGGATCGCAACAGCGTATATCTGGGATGTAACATTTTGTTTGCCGCAAATGCAGGAATTCCTTCCCCTGAAGAAATCATCGGCAGGACTGATCTTGATTTGCCCTGGAAACATACCGAGGCGGAAAACTATAGGGATGATGATATAGCGGTTATGGAAACCGGTATTCCAAAGCTCAACTACGAAGAAACACAACATACAGAGAATGGCCGGGATACATGGGTGCGAACCAGCAAGGTCCCCCTGAAGAACGTTAATGGTGATATTATAGGAGTATTGGGGACGTTTGAGGATATCACTAAAAGCAAGTGGGCGGAGATGGAGATTAGACGTGTGAACCGTTCGCTACGGATGCTCAGTGACTCTCATCAAGCGCTGATTCATATCACGGATGAAGCGATATTGTTGAATGAAGTTTGCAGGGTTTCCGTTGAAACAGGAGGGTTTCATCTGGCCTGGGTAGGATTTATAGAAAATACTGAAGCCGGGGTTGTTAATATGGTAGCTCAGGCAGGCATAGATTTGCAATATATTAAGCCGGTAAAGGAAATATGGATTGATTGTAAAAATCGACACAATCCGGTCGCCAGGGCAATCTGTACAGGGAAACCAAGCATCGTACCGGATATCTTATCAGATTCGTTTTTTGCTCCCTGGCGGGAAATTACCACAAAACTCGGGACCAAATCATTTGTTTCTTTACCGTTGATAGGTGAAGGCCAAACGGTTGGAGTGCTCAACATCTTTGCCGGTGAGAAGGATGTATTTGATGAAGGGGAAATCGAAATCCTGACAGAACTGGCGGATGATCTGGCCTTCGGGATCATCGCTTTACGTGCACGGACTAATCGGGATAAAACAGAAAAGGCTCTTCAGAAGAGCGAAACACTCTATCGCACAATTATCAACACAATCCAGGATGTCTTCTACCGGACAGATGAACAGGGTATAATGCTAATGGCAAGCCCCTCTATTCTGCCTCTTCTTGGATATGACACACTGGATGAAATCATTGGACATCCGATGACAAAGCTATGGAAGTATCCGGGAAAGAGACACGATATGCTGGATCGAATCGATAAGGATGGCCTTGTGGATGATTATGAAGTTGAATTGAAGAAAAAAGATGGCACAACCGTCTATGTAGCTGTCAGCACAAGCTTTGTTTTCAATGAAATGGGTAAGATCGGAGGCGTCCAGGGAGTATTTCGCGATATTTCAAAACGTAAAAACGCTGAAGAGGCTCTGCGTGAGAGCGAAGGGCGATACCGTCTGATAGCCGAAAACACGGCGGATACAATAGCCATATTTGATTTGAATCTTAACCCGACATACGTAAGTCCTTCAGTGCTTAAGTTACGTGGATATTCAGTTCAGGAAGCAATGACTCAGGCGTTGGATCAAATTCTGGTACCAGAATCACTGATAAAAACAAAACGTCTGTTTGCTGAAGAGATGGCAAATGAGGCAACCGGAAACCCTGACCCGTCAAGAACTTTCTTAGTTGAGCTTGAGGAATATTGTAGTGATGGTTCTACTATCTGGGTTGAGGTTATGATGTCCTTCTTAAGGGACCGCTATTTAAAACCGGTTGGGATAATCACTGTTGCAAGGGATATTACTGAGCGAAAGCGGGCTGAGAGAATGCAAACCGCGATCCATAGGTTGTCTGATGCTGCCCAAACTGCTCCCAGCTTAGACAAGCTCTTCGGATCGATCCATACCATTATTGCTGAATTGATGCCGGTAAGAAATTTCTACATCGCGATGTACAATTCAACCAGCCAGGAGATCCACTTTCCTTACTTTACAGACGAACATGATACAACGCCGCCACCGCGAAAGATAGGCCGGGGCCTGACGGACTATGTCTTACTTACAGGCAAACCATTATTGGCGACAACACAGGTGTTTGAACAACTTGTTAAGTCGGGTTATGTGGAAAATGTTGGGGCCCCCTCTGTAGACTGGTTGGGAGTGCCACTCAAAACCCAGATTGGCGAAACGCTCGGCGTGATGGCCGTTCAGACCTATACAGAAGACACCCGCCTGGATAAGACTCATGAGAATATTTTGGAGTTCGTCTCTACACAGGTCACTATGGTCATCGAACGTAAAAGGGCTGAAGAAGCCCTTCACCGCTCCGAAGAGAAATATCGCGCACTTGTGGAAAACCTGAGTGATGTGATATTCACCGTGGATTTGCATGGTCACTTTACCTATATCAGCCCGGTCATTAAACAACATACCGGGTTTCTCACGAACCAGATCATTGGTATGCCTTTCGCACACTTCATCCATCCCGATGATCTGGCTGGTCTGGTATCCAGCTTCGAGCGCTCCTTGAACGGTCAACTGGAGTCTTACGAATTCCGGTTGTTAAGTTCTGATGGCACTGTTCGTCACGTGCACACATCGAGTCGACAGCTGATGGAAGAGGGGAAGCTGGTAGGTCTGACGGGAATCATGTCCGATATTACTGAACGCAAGAAAGCCGAAGAAGAACTGCTAAAAGCTAAAGAAAAGGCCGAAGAAAGCAATCGGTTAAAATCGGCCTTCCTGGCAACCATGAATCATGAATTGCGCACTCCGTTAAATCATATTCTGGGATTCAGTGATCTGATGCGTTCTGGTGCAATTCTGGAGAATATAGTTGATTACGCCGACATAATACACAAAAGCAGTCAAAATCTGCTTGAGATCATTGAAAGTATTTTTGAATTGGCACTTGCCGAACAATCTGAAATTAAGTTGCGGCTTCAAACCTTTAAATGCCTGGATCTTTTCTTGAGTAATAAATCTGTTCTGAATGAGATACTTGAAATTTCCGGAAAGAAAGATCAAATAGAATTGGTTTTCAATGCTGATAAAGAACTGCTTCTTCAAAATATCACTACCGATAAGAATAAGATAAATCAGGTGCTGATTAATCTTTTTAAAAATGCTGTGAAATTCACGAAATCAGGTAAAATCGAATTTGGTCTGAAAATGGAGGAACCAGGATGGTTGGCTTTTTATGTGGAGGATACCGGGATAGGCATCCCGGAGAATAAACATGAAATAATCTTTGAGTTCTTCAGACAGGCTGATGACAGCCAGACAAGGGATTATGGCGGAGTCGGAATTGGACTGGCCATTTCAAAAAAGATAGCTGAAGTAATGAATGGCTCATTAAGTCTTGAATCAATACCAAAAAAAGGTAGTAGGTTCTGCTTCAAAATTCCTATAGTAATGTCAAATTTTGAAGATATTCAATTGGATGATTATCATAAAGAAATCATCATTCCTAAATTTCAAGGTAAGACAATAATACTTGCTGAAGACGATCCTGCAAGTACTGTCTTAATTAAGAAATATCTCGCAAATACCGGGGTGAAATTAATAGAAGCAGTCAATGGAAAAGAGGTTATTGAGAAGCTTAATACAAACCCTGATGCCATACTGATGGACTTAAATATGCCAATAATGGACGGTTACGTGGCTACTCGAATAGTAAAATTAAAGAATCCTGGCATCCCTGTTATTGCAATAACTGCTTATGCACTTTCGGCAGATAAGACCAAGGCTACTGAAGCAGGTTGTGATAGCATCATGTCCAAACCAGTAGAAAAAAAGATCCTGTTCGGTGAATTAAATAAATATCTTTAAGATACACTGCGCATCTCGAAATTCCTTAAATTTGAGCCTGCATGAGGCTTCATCAGGAAATGATCCTATGAACTTGATTAGATACATGTCAAATAGTATTCTTAGAATATAATCATTTTGTTATTCATTTCCGACACTTATTAAAATTAAATTTATGAAAACTGTTGTTTTTCTTTCCATGGTAATGGGTGTGGCTTTATTTACTACTTCCTGCAGGAAGCATCAAACCGCAACAGTTCCAACACCTGATTTTGCTATGATAAAACTTAACGATTTTGCATCTTTCAAGCTGACAACTGACCTGAGCATCTTGTCAGAAAATGAAAAAAAGATGATTCCCCTGCTTATTGATGTAGCGAAAATAATGGATGATATTTTTTGGTATGAAGCCTATGGCGATAAACAATCCTTGTTGGACAGCCTTACATCAGAAACCGAAAAACAATTGGCGATGATCAACTATGGTCCATGGGAAAGACTGAACAATAATGAACCATTCATAGCCGGAAAGGGACCCAAACCGGCAGGTGCCAATTTTTACCCGGTGGATATGACCGAAGCGGAATTTAACTTATTGGCGGATACAACTAAAACCGGACTCTATTCATTGATCAGGAGGGATGACAAAGGAAAGCTGACAGTAGTTCCTTATCATATTGCTTTTGCAGACCAGGTAAAAAAGGTTTCTGACCTGCTAATGGAAGCCTCCCGGTATGCAGATGATCCTGGACTTAAAAAATATCTTGAATTGCGCTCCCGTGCATTTCTGGATGATAATTACTACCCCAGCGACATAGCCTGGATGGATATGAAAGATAATTTACTGGACTTTGTAGTCGGCCCGATAGAGTCATACGAAGACCAGCTTTATGGCTATAAGACTTCGCATGAAGCGTATATCCTTGTTAAGGACATTGAATGGAGCAGGAAATTAAGTCATTACAGCTCACTGCTGCCGAAATTACAGAAAGGATTGCCTGTTGACGCAAAATATAAGACAGAAATGCCCGGCAGCAATTCCGACCTGGGAGCTTATGATGTAATTTATTACGCCGGGGATTGCAATGCAGGCAGCAAGACCATAGCCATCAATCTGCCCAATGATACCCGGGTTAATCTTGCCAGGGGCAGCCGCCGGCTTCAGTTAAAAAATGCCATGAAGGCTAAATTTGATAAAATCCTTTTGCCGATCGCTTCAGAACTGATTCCTGCCGATCAGCTTGAACATGTAACATTTGATGCTTTTTTCTCAAATACGATGTTTCATGAAGTCGCTCACGGATTGGGATGCATGAATACAATAAACGGTAAAGGTTCCGTCCAATCGGCGCTCAGGGAACAATATACAACACTTGAAGAAGGGAAAGCCGATATCCTGGGATTATATCTCGAAGCCAGTCTGAAGGAAATGGGTGAGCTTGATATTGACCTTACAAATGAATATACAACTTTCCTGGCCGGTATTTTCAGGTCAATCCGGTTCGGTGCTTCCAGTGCACATGGAAAGGCAAATCTTATCCGTTTCAATTATTTTAAGGAAAAAGGTGCTTTTGCGGTGGATTCCACGGGTAAATATCATGTGGATATGAATAAAATGAAAGAAGCCATTGCATCACTGTCCAACATTATCCTAACCATCCAGGGAGACGGTGATTATGAAAAGGCCGTGAAGATGATTCAGCAATATGGCATTATGGGTGAAGACCTGGCAGCTGCCCTGAAGCGGATCGAAGAAAAGGATATTCCGGTGGATATCGTTTTTGAACAGGGTTTGGAAGCGCTGGGACTTTAGCAGTGACAAGTCCCTCAGCATTTAACAATATGGCCCCATAACGAATAACTGGAAAAGCGCTAATTTTAAGCGTTGCCCCATGCAGAAAAAACCGTTATCACTATGATGCTTTGACATCCATGACAAGTCCGGTACTGTATGG
>JBGSSA010000032.1:0-8932 GCA_041737295.1 Bacteroidales bacterium
TAATACTTCTGAAAATATTGCTTAAATTCAATCAGGCTGAAACTTCTGTAACAACTCAAATTATGATAAACACGATATGAAGCGGGATATTCTGCCATGGTAGGGGTATACTCGAAATCATAGAAGAGATTTTCAGCGAAGTCCACCTTGGGATCCCTGAACTTCTTGATACACTTGCACTTATTCATAATACTGGGTCGAATTAGTCGTTTGCAAAAGTAATTGTTTTAGAACATCTTACCAAATTTTATGCAGCTATAATACCTGATGCCCTGTTCCAGCCTGTTTCGTGCCAATTCTCTCACGAATGCATCCCTTCGGGTACACTTGAAACTTTTATCCCTAAACTTTTAACTTATAACTTTTATCTATTGTCTTTTAACAGTTATATTTGTCCGGCTGAACAATTATTTTCACTACTTGTAATATAACTGTATAAACTTATAAAATGACGACAAAAAAAGAATTATTACGTGACACAGTTGAGCATATAGACATTAAGTCGTTTGACTCTACTCCGATCATTGAATCGATGAAGAAAATGTCTTTTTCATCACGTGATACAGCCAATGCCGCAGACATTCTGATGAGGATGATCCGCGACAAGGAATGTACAAATATACTGACGCTTGCCGGGAGTACAAGTGCCGGCGGATGTATGCAGGTGTATGTGGATATGATAAAGCACAATATGATCGATGTAATTGTGGCTACAGGCGCCAGCATAATCGATATGGATTTTTTCGAAGCCATTGGTTACAAGCATTACATAGGCCGCACGGATATTAATGATAACAAATTGCGTGATTTATATATTGACCGAATCTATGATACTTTCATAGATGAAGAAGATCTTCAGATGTGTGACAGCACCATTAAACTCATTGCCGATAAACTTGAACGCCGGCCCTATTCATCGCGTGAATTTATTCACGAACTGGGAAGATACCTGGTTGATCATTCCGTAAAGAAAGATTCCCTTGTACAGGTTGCCTATGAAAATAATGTCCCCATTTTCTGTCCTGCTTTTTCCGACAGCAGTGCCGGTTTTGGACTGGTTAAACACCAGTGGGAAAATCCTGACAAACACGTCTCCATAGATTCGGTGCGTGATTTCAGGGAATTGACAATGATAAAGATGGAGGCAGAAACCTCAGGGCTGTTTATGATTGGCGGGGGTGTTCCCAAGAATTTTGCCCAGGACACAGTTGTATGTGCAGAGATACTTGGAAAATCCGTTCCCATGCATAAATACGCGGTACAAATCACTGTTGCGGATGTACGCGATGGAGGATGCTCTGCATCCACCTTACAGGAAGCTTCTTCATGGGGTAAGGTGGATACCAAATACGAACAGATGGTATACGCAGAAGCCACTACCGTGGTGCCGCTGATTGTAAGCTACGCTTATCACAGCCGCGCCTGGGAAAAGAGGGAAGCGAAGCAGTGGAACAAATTGTTTGAAAAGCAGGCTGTGAAGGTGTAGGGGCTTAGGGGCTTAGGGGCTTAGCTTAACGACTCCGGCTTTAGATGTTCGGTAAATAAAGATCTTTTCCATTGCTTTTTTTTGTGGAAATATAATCCCAAAAGATTAGGAACTGAAAAAAGAACGACATAAGTAAGTCCTGTTGGACTTTCTTATGTCGTTCTTCCTAATTGCCTAAACCCCTAAGTCCCTAAGCCCCTAAATCCCTAATTCATCATCTGGTCCAGTTCTACAGTCGCATCAATAGTGCCGTTTTCTTCCTTGGTGTGACCATTGCCGTTTCCATTTCCATTTCCATTGCCGTTGCCGTTACCACCAAACCGTTGCTCGGCAGTCTGCAGGATCAATTGCAGCATTTCAGCATAGTCCATTCCTTTCAGATTTGCCATCTTTGCCATGTGGCCATCCCAGCACCAGCCCGGATTCGGGTTTACTTCAAGCAGCTTGGGAACGCCCTGGAGATCAAACCGCCAGTCGAAACGGGCGTAATCATGACAATCGAGCCGTTCAAAAAGCTTTAAGCACTGCTCTGTGATCATTTTCTCAGTCTCTTCCGGTAAATTCACGGGAATTGACCTTAACAGCTTGAAATAGGGTGAGCTTTCGATCCATTTGGCTTCATAACCGCAGATCTTAGGCAGGTCAGATGGCAATCTGGAATAATCTTCTTCGGCAAAAGGGAGAAAATTATAGGACTCTGGCGGATTCCCGATAATGCCTACAGTGATTTCCTTGCCGGGCAAAAATTCTTCCACCAGGATGGGCTTGTCATATCCCAGGGTTTCCCTGATCCGGATTATGGCATCGTTCAATTCCTCAATATTGTTGGCGACATTATTGGCTGTAATGGCAATGCTGCTGTCGCCATAATTGGGTTTTGCAATAACCGGAAAATCGATGTTCATTTCAAAAACATTGTCCTCTGCTTTGATAAAAATAGCATCGGCAACCGGAATACCCAATTCACGGGCAATGCCCCGTACAAGTGACTTGTCATAGCAATAGGCCAGACCCTGGGGGTTGGCACCGGTATAGGGAATTCCCAGCATTTCAAGCAATGCCGGGACATGCAATTCCTTCCTGGGCTCATTCGTGAAACCCTCATCACAAAGATTCAGCGCAAAATCAATACGGGGCTTCAACTTGATCAGGTCGTTGAGCATGGAATTATGGTTATTTATATAAATAAACCTGTATTCCTTCAACTGGCTGAGTGCTATCTTCAGATGGCGGATCGTATCAAAATCTGCATCTGCAAAAAATCCGCCCGGTTTCACAATATCCGGCTTTTCAGGATCTCCCAACAATACCACAACATTCTTCAGTTCGGCCTTTTTTACTTTTACGGGCGTCCATTCCTTGGCTACCTGCGCAGTAACAATAATCCTTCTTTCCATCATCCCAAGATCCTGGTTCCTCTTGGAATCTGTTTCCAGGTTGCCCTGAAAAGTGACCTGGCTATAGCCTGTGCGGTCAAACATATCGGTGAGGCTCTCCTTGTTGTATAACCTTTCGGCATAAAACTGGTCGAGTATGACACCCTTATTGATGTTTGAAATAACCTCACGCGAAATAAGCCGCTGATTGTCGGAAGCCAGGGAACGCTCACGACATACAAAATGCTTATTATCAATCCATTCCCAGCTTCTCGGATTGAAATTATCCCGTAAATAATGGCCATCGGCCACATCAATCAGAAATTTCCCAAAAGGCTTCAGCACCCTGCGGACTTCTTTCAGGATTTTAATATCATCCTCGGTACTTTCAAAATAACCGAAACTATTTCCAAGGATCATGACTACATCAAATGTGTCGGCAGGATATGGCAATTTGCGTGCATCTCCTTCCCTGAAGCTTGTATTAAGTTGTTCTGTCGAACTTATATTTTTTGCCTTCCTGATAAGATAATGTGAACGGTCGAGTCCATTCACATTCTTAAAACCACGGCGTGCCAGTTCAAGGGAATGCCTCCCCTGTCCGCAGGCGAGATCCAGTATTACCATATTCTTTTCAAGACCCAGGATATCAGTGAACAGATCCACCTCTTTCCGTGTAATCTGTAAATCCTCAACCACATCTGCGTCCGTTTTCAGATACATGGAATTAAATATCCTTCGCCACCAATCGGGCTGCAGATAATGCTCCAGGTTTTCAACTGGTCCTAATGATCCATTTGGGGCCTGACCATTTTTCTTTGGCCGGGAACCATTATTTCCGTTTTGCTTCATCAGATATTTTCAATTTTATTCTAACGTTTGGAAAATTATTTTTATACAAGATTAATGATGTATGATAAAAAATGAAAGCATTTCTTATCATTGTTAATAACTAATTATATTGTTCATTTTTCTCCTTCTTAATATGCTATAATAGAGACATTTAGAATGAGAATAAGAATGACTGCCGGTGAACCGGAAAAAGATATTAACAGGGGTGGAACAGGGGTGCTTCTAATGCGGAAAATTTTCCACAATCAGGCAATTTGCCATGTTAAAGTTGCTTTTCATAACAAACGTAAGGAATGCGTTGATAATTGGCCTGAAAACTGCCAATTTCCTTAAAACTTAGTTTTTCGCAAAGTTGTCTTGCATCTTCACTTGTTTGATATATATCCAGACGGATACAGGTGAATCCGTTTTTTTTAGCCATTTCCTGGGCATAGTCGATCATCATCCCGGCAATTCCTTTTCCCTGCCACGTGGGATGAACAGCCATGCAATATACGAAGAGCGGTTTTGAATTGTCCGAGGAAAGATTCATCTGACGGTATTCTTCGGGTTCAGTGCTATTCAGAGTTACCATACCTTTACACACACCCTTGTCTTTCACCAGGTATATGTGACCATCAAGAACGTCCTTGTTGATCTGTTCTGCAGGAGGAAAGGCACTGTTCCAATGCCTTAATCCTTTTGAATTCATATCACGGGAACAAACCTTTAATAAATAAAGGATCTCTACAAGGTCAGTGGATTTAGCCTGAATAATTTCCATTGATTATGGTATCTCAAGTAATGGATTTAAACCTCGGGTTCAAATATAACAAATAAAGAACAAATGAAAAACACCTGCAACAATCACACCAATAATTCCACTATTTTTGTCGGGAAATAAATAGTAGTTACTTTAACACGAAAAATTTATTCATGTGTAATATAGCTGTTTCTGCCCTTCTTTCTTCCGAATATAAACAAAACTTTCTGTCCTGATGAACCGCTGCGGTTTCGTGCTTTATATTTTCCTTATCATTCTGGCCTGCTCATCAGGATGCAAAAAAGATAATGTCGTTACAGAGGACGGCGAACTGGGTTTCTCGAGTGATACGGTTACTTTTGATACTGTTTTTACAACCATCGGTTCAGCCACGCTTAGTTTCAAGATTTATAACCGTGGTTCTTCCACGCTGCGCATACGTTCCATTTCGCTGGCAGGTGCCGAACGTTCATTTTTCCGGTTAAACATTGACGGCGAACCGGTCCGTTCGGTGGAGAATGTGGATGTACCGCCTGATGACAGCCTGTTCATTTTTGTTGCCGTAACCATCGATCCGCTGAATTCAGACAATCCCCTTGTTATAAAGGATTCTGTATTGTTTAACATTAATGGAAGCATCAGCGATGTGAAGCTGATTGCCTATGGTCAGGATGTCAATCTCATTAACGGAGAAATTTTCGGATCTATAACATGGACACGAAATAAACCTTACCTGGTTTATAATTCGATGGCTGTGGATACGGCAAGCACACTCACCATTGAAGCCGGAACACGGATTTACTTCCACAAAAACTCAAGCATGATCATCTGGGGAAAGCTTCTCGTCAATGGTACGGCCGAAGACCCGGTAATATTTCAGAATGACCGTCTCGAGGAATTTTACCAGATCATCGCAGGTCAGTGGGGCACAATTTATATTGATCCGATCAGTACCGGAAATATAATCAATCATGCTGTTATCAGGAATTCAATTGCAGGAATACAGATCGGATATCCGTCGGATTACAACATTCCTGAACTCGAGCTGACCAACAGCATAATTCAGAATGCCTCCTTTGCAGGAATATATGCCTTTGGCGCCAATATCACCTGCTACAATACGGTCATTGCAGATTGTGCCGGCGCTGCCACTGCACTTCTGCGGGGCGGAAGTTACCGTTTCATGCATTGCACGGTATCCAATAACGGGGTCCTCGGCGCAGACCGCAGCAATCCTTCGATCGTGCTGACAAACTTCTTCAACAATCCCGAATTCGATGAATCCATAAATGATTATGTGTATGTGATCCGAACCGGTGATCTCACAGAAGCTACTTTTTCCAATTGCATACTGTATGGCAATACCACCCATGAATTCCAGCTGGTTAACAATCAAACCAACCTGTTCAACTACAAGTTTGACCATTGCCTTGTAAAAGCGAGCGAGGATTCTGTTGATCTGACCGATGTGGCCCATTATAATGCCCTGATCTTTAATAAAGATCCTGAATTTGCCAATGACTCTGACCGGTATCACCTTGATTTTAGTCTGGATACCCTCTCCCCTGCCAAGGATTCAGGAGACCCACAACTTCCTGTTACATTCCCTTTCCTGGAAAATGACATAACCGGATTGTCGAGGTTGTCAGATGGCAAGCCGGATCTTGGGGCCTACGAAAGAAAAGAAGAGTAAAACTTACCGCACACAAAATGAACATACGGGCATCCTGCCATGCCATAGCCATAGTTCTGGCAATCATCATGTCATGCATCCCGGCATATGACCTGAAGTCGCAGTCACCCGGGTACAGGATTGTATTCTATAATGCGGAAAATTTCTTTGATACCCGGAATGACAGCCTGACTGCCGATGATGAATTCACGCCGGAAGGGGGAAGGCATTGGAATTACTCAAAATTCAATACCAAGCTGAACAACCTTTATAAGACCCTCATTGCCCTGGGAAACTGGAATCCACCCGATCTGATCGGCATTTGTGAAGTAGAAAACAAACAGGTGCTGTTGGACCTGGTGAATAAGACTCCCCTTTCAAAATTCAATTACAGGATCATTCATGCCAATTCCCCCGATAAAAGAGGCATTGATGTGGCAATCCTTTACAACGGCGAACGTGTCCGCATCATTCATAGCCGGTATTTCGGAGTTGACAGGGAAGGACTGTTCACCCGTGATATTCTTTATTGCAAAGCAAGACTGGGTAACGACACCTGCCATTTTCTTGTGAATCACTGGCCTTCACGGTCAGGCGGACAACTTGAAACGGAACCATATCGACTGGCTGCTGCTTTGCGGGTTAGATCAATTGCAGATTCGCTTTTTCAGGATGACGGCAAGGCGAAAATAGTGATCATGGGCGATCTAAATGATGAGCCATGGGATAAGAGCCTGTCGCAAACGCTTAAAGTGAAAACGGATACACGAAACACACAATCAGCCTGTCTTTACAATCTGAGCAACGCACCCGGGAGCGGAAAAATAAAAGGAACCGTTAAATTCAGGGGGGAATGGACCCTGTTCGACCAGGTAATTGTCTCAGGCAGCCTGATCGGATCATTGGAAGGATTGCATGTCGGGCCAGGGGATTTCCACATTTTTAGCGAATCCTTTTTGCTTGAGGCTGATGAACAATACAACGGGTTCAAACCCTTTCGTACATATAACGGATATAAATACCAGGGCGGATTTTCGGATCATTTGCCGGTGTATATTGACATAGTGACGAGTGACAAGTGACGAGGGACGAGAGAAAAGATATTTGTTGATTTGTTGATTTGTAGATTTATTGATTTGCTGACGCGGCTGACTGCATGACTGCAAGACTGCAAGACTGCTTTCATTTCATATGTTGGAAATCGTACAGACAAGGCAATGCCTTGTCTCTACAACGTTTTTCTTTAACAAATTACTGATTACTAAAAAACTAACCATGAAAAAACGAAACCTCCTTCCCCTGATCCTCCTGCTGATAAGCACGACCCTTCATTCCCAACAGACCTCACTCACCGCGGAACAGATCATAGAACAGATCCGGAAAAAAACCGGTGTGTCATGGGCAGGTCAGACTGTGGATAAATTCAAAACTGGTGATCCGGAAACTCCTGTCACCGGAATTATTACCACCATGTTTGCCACGATGGACATTCTCAAACAGGCAGTAGATAAAGGCTGCAATCTGATTATCACACATGAACCCACTTTTTACAATCACCTTGATGATACGGCTGCCCTGGTACGCGCCCATGATCCCATATATGCGGATAAAAGAAAATTTATTGAAGATCACAATCTTATCATCTGGCGATTTCATGATCATATCCATATGATGAAGCCCGATGCAATCATAGCCGGTGTGGTCCACAGGCTGGGCTGGGAAAAGTACCAGGTCAAACCCGGAATTAGTTATTTTATTATGCCCGAAACCAGTATCAGGGACCTGGCCCGCGAAGTGAAAAAAAGTCTTGAAATTTCTATGCTGAGGGTAATCGGTGATCCGGATATGAAGGTCTCTAAAATTGCTTTCGTCCCGGGTGCTCCGGGTTCTGAAATGCAGATGGCTGCTCTCGCACGTGAAGACGTTGAGGTAGTGCTTATCGGTGAATCAAGGGAATGGGAAACCATTGAATATGCCCGTGATGCAACGGAACAGGGCAGGCAGAAGGCAATGATCATCCTTGGCCACGTGCCGTCTGAGGAGGCAGGAATGGAGGAATGCGCGAGGTGGTTAAAAACATTCCTCAGCGATGTTCCGGTCACTTATATACAAACACCTGAGCCGTTTTGGGTTCTGCCTTAACTTTACTAATTTTGACATGTAATCAAATTCCAATCCGGACAAATGAAATATATCCTTATCCTGGCAATCAGCCTGGTGGCTCATATAAACATGCAGGCACAGTCGGTGAAACCTGCCAAAAAAGGCATACCTCCTTTTAATATACAGTTGGTTAGCGGTCAGCAATTTAAATCCACCGATTTAAAAAAGGATCAACCCCTTATGATTGTATATTTTGATCCGGACTGCGATCATTGTCATGAATTCAGCAATGAACTGCTGAAAAATATAAGTCTATTTAAGGATGTTCAGATAGTGATGATCACCTATGTTCCGCTCAGCCAGGTAAAAACCTACATTGCAGGTTCGGAATTAGGCAAACAACCGGGGATTAAAGTAGGAACCGAGGGAACTACTTTCGTAGTAAGATATTTCTATGATGTTGTTCAGTTCCCTTATGTTGCGCTGCATGCGAAGGACGGCACATTGATCTCAACTTATGAAAGCAAGGTGCCGGCCCCGGATGTGCTTGCGAAAAAACTAGTGACAAGTCCCTCAGCATTTAACAATATGGCCCCATAACGAATAACTGGAAAAGCGCTAATTTTAAGCGTTGCCCCATGCAGAAAAAACCGTTATCACTATGATGCTTTGACATCCATGACAAGTCCGGTACTGTATGG